>JBIKVV010000040.1:0-11486 GCA_044356655.1 Ilumatobacteraceae bacterium | reverse complement strand
GTGGTAACTAATGATGTCGAATTGAGTACAACCAGCGCCCCACCAGCCGCCGGCACCCCGCTTACAACTGTCCAGGTTCTCGACGGTGCCCCAATTGGTGCACCCAAAGTGGTTGTTGTCCCAGTTTTTTTGTCAACCCTACGAGTAACAACCTGCTCGACAACGACAAACTCAACCGACGAATTTTCATCACTAGTCACAAAGTCGTTAGTGATGCTTGAAACTACTATTCCGTATCGGCCTTCGGTGATTGCCGGCAGCTTTGATGTCGCCAATGTTGTTACACGTCCGGCAGGAATCGTAAGTACAAGTGGCTCACGAAAAATCTCTTCGGCAGTACCTGTCAAAAATGCCACACTCACCGATTGGTCTTGATCAGTGGGGTTAAAAACAACAAGTTGCTCATCTGTATCGAGATCCTTTTGGCCTCCCGCAAACCACCACTGTCGACTTGTTGACGCGGCGCCAAGAGAAGTTGAATAACCCAAGCGTCCGCGACCAAAAAAGTGTTGCAACTTGCCCGCTACAAATCGGCCCGAAGATGCACGAATCGAAACTGCCAATACAACTTCGTTGCGCGCGCCTTGGTCACCCATTGCCAACGAATAAACACTTTCGGGCTCAATGATGATGCCCTTCAGTGATGCTGGCTCGCGTTTACCGTCGGCGGTGACGAAACTGATATCGACAACTGTTGCATCTCGAAACGGGTTGCTCAGCAAGACGTTGAACAAGCTGTCAGAACCCGTGAAACCGTCTGCGAAAAACCATCGGTCTGATGGCTTGTTTGCACACATCGAAACAGAGTCGCCAGCAGGATGAATTATCCGCTGCTCGACGGCTGCCGCACCGTTATCGAGTTCGACGACTGCGCTGATGAATTTGCTCTTGCGACCCCCAGTCGCATCTATCACGCTGCGAGTAAACGGCTGCACAATTAGTTGTGCAACTGCTGCAGGTTTGTCGCTTGATAAAAACGTAACTTTACCCGTAATCGGAACATCCAATAAGTTGGCGATGATTATCTCGCTTGAAACGGTTTTCTCAAGGCCTGGCACGCCGGGACAAAACCACGAAGACGAAGACTGCGAATCGCCTGCGATGCTCGGCATAGTCGACAGCCCAAAGACATTTTCTGACGTTTGCCCAGATTCAGTCTCAATGTTTGGATTACTAATTTGATTGACGAAAATCATTGACACTAAAGCAAGAGCAATAATCACAAGAGCCAAGGCGAACCGCAGATTTATCTTCTTCATCGCGAAGCCATATCAATCTTCTGCTCAGGCCCTGCTGAAGCACCCAAGATAGTGACCTCTTTCGGCTCAATCTGTCGAATTCGTCGTCTAAATCGAGAGAAGTTAGCTGCAAGCATTATCAAGCAAAGCCAGACAATTGCTTGCAAACTCAAATACAAATACCGCAACGGCGACGTCTGATATCGCAAAGCAACGATGCCTGCAATCGGTGCATCAAAAGCCGTTGACGACCCGAAAGCAACTCGTGGCACAAGTTGTGCTGCGTCGACCTCAAGTTGCCATCGCGAATCAAATGGCACTGCCACGTGAATAGTTCCGCCGGCGAATTTCGCTCTAACTTTTTTATCAGCAACAGAGTTCTTGTCGACCAACAAGGCAGTCTGAGACTTCAGCTCTTGGTTGATCAAACTCAAGTCGCTTGCCTGTTGACTCGCGACAGAAGACTCTTCATCTAAAACACTAATTATTGGCAACCAAGTGACATTTTCGAAAATCACCAAGTCGCGGGCAAAATAAGTTCGACGCAAGTCAAGTTGGTTTGATAAAGACTCGACAAGACTTAAAGCCGCCGCAGATGGCGAGTCTCCAAGTGGTACAACCAAAAATCGAATGGCAAGTGGCGAAATTAAACGTCCGACTCGAATCGTGTCATTAGCAACCAATGAGTTGAGTGCGTTCTGTGCTGCCAAATTCATCGAAGTATCTTGGGGCGCCCAAATAGAACTGAAATTCACTGCCCCGTCGTCGGCAACGCCGTAAGCGATCTCAGAATTTACTGAGTTTGTTGCAACCAGCAACAGGTCACGATCGCCAATGTAAAGCGTTCGATAGTTGCCCTCTCTTGGATTATCAGGCAACTGTTCGAGCAACTGAGGCACCACCGTTTCGGGCTGGTTCCAACGACCGTTCGTGACGCTCAAGAGTGTTGGTGCGAACATCATCGCAACTGCTAGCGGCATCAACAAACTAAGTGACCGTCGCCAATCGGATGCCTTGGTCAAATTAGTTTCGGCAAAAACACTTAGGCAAGTTGCGACGGCTAGTGCCAAGCCACAAGCCACGACAGCCAACATCACCGCTGGCTCGGGCAATGCGAACGGCAAACGTCCTTGATCGTCAAGCACGACTATTAGTAGACCAAAAACGACTAATACAGATGAGCGAATCGCCCAAAGTCTGCGCCAGCCGTCGGCAACAATTAGAGCGCACAATACGCAGAAGTAAATGGCAATAACTAAAAACCCACCACGCATGTTGCCGAAATCAAGTCGGGCCAACGAGCCGAGACCAATTTTTCTGTCGGCCATACCTTGATCGCCGGCTAAAAGTTGCCACCATTGGTCCGAAACGAAGTGCATCGACCACGGCAAATTGATGAATATTGAACCAATTAATCCGGTCAGACCAACGAGTAAGACGCCGAATAGTTGTCTTGCCGAGACGCCTCCCAAGAACGATGCAAAAACCCATAAGCAGATAATCACCAAGAACAAGATCGCAATACTCGGAGTGAATGCGAATACAAGTCCAAGAATTAGCAACAGGCCAGACACGAGCTGAGTTCTTCGTACCAAACTCTGGTCTTTGCCATCTTGATATCGGTTGAGAATGTCGAATAGCCAAGGTGCCGCAGCAATGCAAAGCAGAGCCGAAAATCGGCCACGCGCAATTGCGTCATACGAGAGTGGCAGCGCACCATAAACAACCGCAGCACCGAGACACACTCGAGTTTTGGCAAACGCAGCACATAGCCGCCACATGCCGATCAGCCCGACGAACAACGAACCAACAATCATCAATGTTTGTAATAACGCAAGATTTCCAAAGAGAAAAAACGCTGCGATGGCAGTTAGTCCGAGTCCAGTTGGATTGGCCGAAGCTTCCCCGAAACCACTCGACCACCAGCCCGATAGAAAGTTCGCCAAGATCGAACTAGATGAGACTGATCCATTTTCGAATGGCAACATCTCACCAATCACTCGCGACGAGTCGGTAATGATCTCTCGGCTTCCGATCAACATCAGCACCGTGACCACAAGCAACGTCATGCCAGCAGTTCGAGACGAACTCTGCCTCAAACGTTTTTTTGTTTCTACCAAAGTTGCAATTTCGCGAGAAGCCAATGCTCGTCGGTGACGAATAAACCTAGTCAGTCGTGCCGAGCCCTTAACTTGCAACTTTGCGATTTCGCTTGCCGCAACGCGACGCAACGGGCGAACTTGCTGCCTTCGCTGCCAGATGTATGAAGTGTCAACGACAAGTGCGGCAGTCGCACGAAAACTGGCGATTGATTCACGAAAAGTTCCGGTGAATACTCCAAGAATTGTTTCAATCGCTGAAGTCAGCAGCATCTGTAGCCAAACAATTGGCAGACGCAAACGGCTTGTCAACGTGGCAACGGTGCGGGCGCGATTTCGCGCAACATTCGCCCGCGAAACCAAATTAGGCGATCGAGTTTCGAAACTATTTAGATGCCTCGCGACAGCCGTCGGAGATATGAGCACTCGAGCGCCGCTCAAATGCGCTCGCCAACAAAAATCTAGGTCTTCGCCGAAGAATGAAATGTCTGGATTAAATCCGTTCAATTCACGAAACAAGTCTGAGCGCACCAACATGCACGCTGAACTTACAAAGAAAACATCTCGAACGGCATCGTGTTGCTCTTGGTCTCTCTCGTTTTGCTCGATGAACGGATCTATTTCACCGCAACGGTCGATTCCAAAACCCACAGATTGCAAGAGCGTGGGCTTTTCCCACTGCAAAAGTTTTGGACCGACAACAGCGGCATTTGAAATGAAAAGTTCTTCGACCAACGTTCGCAAAGTGTTCGGTTGCAAGACAACGTCGTCGTGCATGATGCAAAAAAGGCCCTTGTCTCCTTCAACAATTCGTTGCAGCTCGTTGATTAAACGACCGAAACCAGGATTACCTTCGACAATTCTCACTACCGCATTTGGCAGACTTTCATTGATTGTTTTTGCAACGGCACTGGCATGGGTCGTTTCAGCCCCAGAGTCGGTCATCTTGGTCGTCACGAAAAAAACGCTGCTGAGGTTCGGGTAGTCCTGACTGGCCAAACCAGCGAGAACTTCATCAAACCACGCGCCCGGCTCGTGCACGACCATCGCCGTGACTATCAGTGGTGCGGCAACCGTTTGGTTTCGCGAATCTTCAATTGACTCATTGCTCACGATGCACTAAGACTACTAATTCGAGACAAACTACTAACCTTGATCTGAATGTCTCGACAATCCGCTAAATCATCGTCGGCAGAACAGAAACAGGGTGCTATTCCAGAAGGCACTATTTCTATTGGCATCGGTCTACTAATTGCCGGTGTGACGATTTACATATTTTTCAAAATCGGACAACAAGCACTGGGGCAAGAAGCATTCAAACCACTTGTTTCGCTTTGGTTCGTTATGTTTGCAATTGCGCCCGGATTCTTTTTGCCGGTCGAGCAAGAACTCAGTCGTGCAATCGCCCACCGTCGAGCACTCGGTCAAGGCACTGCGCCTGTAATTAGAAAAGTTGCCCTGCTATGCGCGGTGATTGTGGCTTGTTTGCTCGCCCTCATTCTCGTGCTCTCGCCGGTCATAAATAACAACCTCTTCGATGGCCAAACAATCATCACAGTCAGTTTGGCAATCGCGATCGTCAGCTATGGCTTGCTGTATTTCACCAAAGGACTTTCGTCTGGTTTGGGCAAATTTCCTGCATATGGGTTCATCGTTGGATCTGACGGAGCAATCCGAGTAATCGCTTGCACGATTCTGTTAGTTGCCGGAATTACCCAACTTTCTGCATATTCGATAATCATCGTCATCACGCCAATCATCGGTGTGATGATTGTTTATCTTGCAGGTCAACTGCACAGCGACCCTGGCCCGCCTGCTGCCTGGTCAGAAATCACAGAAAATCTTGTCTGGCTATTGGGCGGCTCAATTTTTGCGGCCGCGCTAGTTAATGCGGGGCCAATCACCGTCGATTTACTCGGCGACAAATCAGATGCCATCCGAGTTACACAATTTGGCAATGCTGTGCTTTTAACTCGAGTGCCCCTGTTTTTATTTCAAGCAGTGCAGGCTGCGCTTCTGCCGCGACTAACTCGTCTTGCTGCCCGAGGCGATTTAGACGAATTCAAGGTTGGGTTTCGTCGGCTCGTAATACTCGTAATCGGCGTCGGAATAATAGGCATCATCGGTGCATTCTTGTTTGGTCCATTTTTTCTTGATTTGGTTTACGGTGGCGGAATCGACCGACGGACATTGACACTTCTGGCACTTGCAAGCGCCATCTACATGATGGCTTTAGCGATTGCCCAAGCAGTTATCGCCTTACGCGGTCACCGTCATGTTGCTTTAGGTTGGCTATTGGCGTTCATCAGTTATGTCGTTTCGGCTTGGACAGTAAGCGATGACCTTTTCTTGCGGGTCGAAGTTGCACTTGCCGTGAGCTCAACTGTTGCGCTGATCTATTTTATTTTTGGTCTTCGATTGCTTTTGCGATCTGGTGCTCAAATTGATGTCGAGTCAATTGCTGAAGCGATTTCAGAGCGGCCCGTCGAGCAGTAAATTAGTTGCGTTATTTTGCGCGCTTGGTTTCGTAATCGATGTCGTGTCGCACCATCATCTCGATTAACTCATTAAAACCAACTTTGGGTTGCCAACCGAGTTTTGACTTTGCTTTAGACGCATCACCAATCAAAAGGTCAACCTCGGCAGGACGGAAAAAGCGCTGATCTTGACGCACGTACTGTCGCCAATCTTTTAGATCGGCTGCCGCAAACGCGACTTCGAGCAATTGTTCAATTGAATGACTTTTACCTGTCGCAACCACAAAATCGACAGGTTTTGGTTGCTGCAACATCATCCACATGGCTTCGACATAGTCGCCTGCATAACCCCAATCGCGCTTAGCTTCAAGATTGCCCAGAACCAGTTCGCTCTGTAGACCAAGTTTGATGCGTGCGACAGAGTTCGTGATTTTTCGGGTGACGAACTCGAGACCGCGACGTGGTCCTTCATGGTTGAACAAGATGCCCGAGCAGGCGAACATGTCGTAGCTCTCGCGATAGTTCACTGTGATGTCATGAGCAAACACTTTCGCCACGCCATATGGCGATCGCGGATGAAACGGTGTCATTTCAGTCTGCGGAGTTTCACGCACCTTACCGAACATTTCAGAAGATGAAGCCTGATAAAAACGAATCGGATTTTTGCGAGCGCCGCCTACCAAACGAATCGCCTCAAGCATCCTCAAGACGCCAAGCCCAGTGATGTTGCCAGTTAGCTCAGCTTGATTGAACGACATTGCGACAAATGAGATTGCCCCGAGGTTATAAACCTCGTCTGGTTGCGACATTTCAAGCGCGCTCACAAGACTTGAGAAGTCGGCTAAATCGCCGGGCACAAGTTGCACAAATGGAAACTCGTCGCGGATCGATTCGGCCTTCGGGTTATTTTGTCCCTTAACAAGACCGAAAACTTCATAGCCCTTCGAATGCAGAAATTCGGCGAGATGACGACCGTCTTGTCCTGTAATACCGGTGATCAACGCTCGTGCCATAACGACCACTCAATCTAGTGGCAAACACTGCAAACAAAGATCTGATCTCAACTTGAAGTACAAAACTGCGCTAATAGTCACCAAGCCGTACGCTCAATAGTTGTGAATGCGCAATTGAATTCGCTGTCTGTTGTTGTCTTGGCTGGCGGCGTGGGTGCCGCACGTTTTTTGCGCGGTTTAGCCATTGTTCACGAGCCAAAGTCAACAACTGTTTTGGTGAACACCGGTGACGACACAGTGATGCATGGCTTAAACATCTCTCCTGACATCGACACAGTTATTTACACACTCGCTCAAGCAATTGACGCACAACGAGGGTGGGGTTTGACTAACGAGTCTTGGCGAGCAATGGAATCTCTGCATAGATACTCAAAAGTACGACCACCTGGGTCAACTGCTGCGTCTGAGTGGTTCAACCTTGGAGACCAAGATCTCGCCACGCACTTTTATCGAACTGCCCGCCGAAGTGAAGGCGCCGATGCGTGGCAGATAACTCGCGAAATCGCAGCAGCATGGTCGATTGAACAGCAAATAGTGCCGATGACGAACCAAGATGTCTCGACTGTCGTCGAACTTGCCGAAGATTGCATCGCCGGAAACGCCGGCCAGAGAATTAGCTTTCAAGAATACTTCGTTAAATACAGGCACGACATTGCGGTGCGGTCGGTCGACTTCGTCGGCATCGAAAACGCAAAACCAAATGCCCTATCGCAACTCGCTAATGCTGACGTGGTCGTTATCGCACCTTCTAACCCGATTGTTTCAATTGGTCCAATTCGCGCATTAGATGGTGTTAACTCGACTCTCGAAAAGATCAGAGACCGCGTGGTCGCAATTTCGCCGATCGTCGGAGGACATGCGATTAAAGGACCAGCCGATCGCATGCTCAAAGAACTTGGTCATGAGTCGTCAGCACTTGGAGTTGCGCGAATGTATTCATCAATTGCTTCAACTCTTATCATTGACAATGTGGACGCAACATTAAAGCCAGCGATAGAGGCACTCGGCATGCGATGCGTCGTTACGAACACAATTATGGCTGACCCAAAAATTAGCGCCGAACTCGCTCGAACCACACTTGCTTCGCTCAACGGTAAACAACAGTGAATCGGCTGACAATTTGGGGTGTTGAAGGCATCGGCGAGATCTCGGCTAATGACCAACTTGGCGAAGTCATCGCCGACATCTGTAGCCAAGAACCCAATGGTCCGTTGCTCGACAACGACGTATTGGTGGTGACACAAAAAATTGTCTCAAAAGCCGAAGGCCGACTTGTGCCGATAGATGCTTCTGATCCGCTGAGCCACAAACAACTTGTTGAGCAAGAGGCTGTGCGCATCGTGCGTCGTCGTGGAGATCTGATTATCACTGAGACAAAACATGGCTTCATCTGCGCCAACAGTGGCATCGATCTATCAAACATCGAACGTGGTTATGCGGCGCTTTTGCCGATCGATAGCGACAAATCCGCCAGGCGAATTCGAGACATAATTCGTGCGAAACATGGCGTCAACGTCGGCGTAATTATCAGCGATACTTTCGGTCGACCATGGCGCAAGGGCCTTACCGATGTCGCAATTGGTATTGCGGGAGTTGCCGGCGTTGTTGATTTACGTGGCACACCAGACTCTTTGGGTCGAATCATGCAAGTCACCGAAGTTGCAGTTGCTGACGAACTAGCAAGCGCTGCCGAACTCGTGATGGGCAAATCATCGGGTATTCCGGTCGCCGTGATTCGCGGCGTCGACGCTAATTGGTTGCGTGATTCAAAAATCAGTGAACTTGTGCGACCACCACAAGAAGATTTGTTTCGCTAAACGTTTCGCCCCAACAACTCACCGACACCAGTTTCTAGAGTCGTCCATGGCGACCAACCAAGTTGAATTCTGGCCCGAGTCGTGTTTACCGCATTGCGTTGTAAATCTGCCGGTCGCGCCGACTCATACGACTCTTGCAAAGTTGTCTCACGGCCGACCAAGTGCCATAAATCTTTGATATTTGTTTGCACCCCGGTACCGATGTTGATCACAAGTCCGCCGCCTTTGTTTATCGAACGCGCCAAAGCATCTACGGCATCGTCGATAAACAAGAAATCTCGCGTCTGACGACCATTGCCACAAATTATTGGTGCGCTCTGATTAACCACCGCGTTAGCAAACGCGGCAACAACACCATCTGAAGGGCGTTGTCTTGAGCCGTAAACATTTGTCATCGCCAAAGCAGTGAATTCAACGTCGTAACTTTCGCGATAAACAGTCAACAGATCAACAAGGGTGTTCGCCATCACATGAGCCACCCCCATCGGGTCTGACTTGCGACCTTCTTTTACGGGCAATTGACGTGCGGGCACTTCGCCATATAGCAAGCCAGCAGGAAGCGCAACGACCACTTTCTTTACCGAAAAACGTCGGGCAGCCTCGAGGACTGAAAGCAATAGCGTCGCCGAGCGCAACATCTCGTTGGTGCGAGTCGCACCAGTGGGCAAAAGTGCGAGATGGTAAATAACAGTGGGCCGACGCAACGCGATTAAATCTGAAAACTCTGGCGCCGAAACATCGAGATGATGAAACCGCAGAGTGCCACCAGATGCTCGAGCCGCACTCAGGTTGGCAAGCGAGCCAACCGATAGATCATCGACAACTTCAACGCTGTGCCCGTCTGCCAACAGTCGATCAACCAGATGCGAACCGATAAACCCGGCGCCACCGCAAACAAGCACGCCGTTTACTTGTGCCATTAAATTTTTTCAGCCGACATCAGGAACTTTCGCATCACGCAATACTGCGCCAGATCTAACCTCACCGTCAACACCAATAAGACACCCACTCACCTGAGCAAACGAACCGACGTGACCCATGACTGCACTATCTACAACAGCCGAGTTGTCTTCAACGGTTGCACCGTCGAGCAAAACCGAACCAACGACTCGAGCATTTTCACCTATTTTGCAACCTCGTCCAACGACGCTTTTCGTAACTGTTGCTGATTTTGCGATGAATGACTCTGAACTAATCGCTTCGACTGCATGAATGCTCTTGCGCTGCAAAAGATCGATGTTGGCGCGAACATAAGAATCGGCACGACCAGCATCAATCCAGTAGTCGTTTGTTGCATAACCAAATAGTTGACGATCTCTTACTAACTCAGGAAATGTTTCACGCTCAATTGACAAAGGTGCAACACCAGGCATTCGATCAAGAGCAGAGACTTCAAAAACGTAAGTTCCGCCGTTTACATTTCGCGATGTCGTTTGACCCGGTGAAGGCTTTTCGACAAAACGAAGAACTCGACCTTGCGAATCTGTTTCAACAACGCCGTATTGTGATGGGTCTTCGACGGGTGTCAGATGAATTGTCGCTTGTGCTTGTGTTGATTTGTGAAATGAAATCAAACCGGCGATATCAAGATCTGTCAACACATCTCCATTGGCGACAAGAAAAGTTTCACCGCGCTTGTGAATATCAGCTTGTCGCGCCGCAAAACCAATCGCACCTGCAGTATCTAACGGTCGATCTTCAACTGCGTAAGTCAACTTGACACCCGCGCAAACATTCGATGGAAACGCATTCAAGAACGGCTCTGGCTTAAAACCCAATGAAAGCACTGCGTGTGTCACTCCGCCACGAGCTAGCGATGCCATAAGTCGCTCAAGCAAAGGTCGATTAGCAATTGGTAGAAGTGGTTTTGGTGTCGACAGCGTCAAAGGTCGCAAGCGTGTGCCAAAACCACCAACTAGCACGACTGCGTGCATTTGTAGATCTACTCCAATTTTTTGGTATTAACCAGTGATCAACGGATCAAGATCAGTGATCGTGATTGGCTGCGGAGCATCGACATCTTTGGCGACAAATGCCAACGTGATACCCATGCCATTGCCGGTGAGCCGTACGTTGCCAAGATCAGCGATAGAAATTTTTGGTGACGAGACTTTTGAATCCCAAACCACAACTTGCACACTGGCGTCTTTGTCGCCGCACTTCGTGTCAGCCTCAGTTATCTTCTCACCGTTGTTGAGCGACTCAGGGAACTCAATCGAATCGTTGGTCACCTTTAATCCATAAAGTTCAAAAATTGTTTCAAGTTTCGCGCGTCGCTCGCCCGACAAAACTTGTGGCTCCCAACGCACTACACCAGCAGACTCGATGAATGCACCAGGCTTAACGCTGGCGATATCGGCAAGATCGCCTGCGACTGGCAGGTTGTCAACAAAAGCGTCGCACTTATAAATGCCAAATGCCGTGTAATAATTTTGCGTCGCGGTGTCGAGTGCGCTGACTCGCTCTTGGCTTTGTCGGGCATAGGCAATAAGCCCGACGCCGAGCACGCAGATAACAAAGATGACGGTTGGAAACAGCGAACCACCCTGCATGCGCACCTTGCGGCCCTTGCGATTTTTACTGGCTTGGGCCAGACGGGCGATTTTTTTCGCTGAAGATGAGGTAGCCACGAACAAGAAATGCTACAGGCTTATCGCATGTACAAGGCTTCGTAGCGCTGCGCAATCGATTGAGGCGAAGCATGGCCTTCAACCCATTTTCGCCCGCTCGCCCCCATTTCTTCAAGAGATTTTCGATCGCTAATCATGGCGGCTATTGCAGATACGAAAGCCGCTTCATTGTCGGGCTCAACGCACACTCCGGCATTTGCCGCTGCCAAAAT
>JBIKVV010000077.1:0-3386 GCA_044356655.1 Ilumatobacteraceae bacterium | reverse complement strand
TTGTGCCAATAATCCATCAAGTTTTCGATCCCAGTGCACATAACTGCCAAGACCAACAGGCATGCCGTAAGCCAACACCTCGACAATGCCGCCGAGACTGTCGCCATCTTTGGCTGCACTTTCGATCGCGGCAATCATTTTTGCTTCGGCGTCAGCATTGAAACATCGCACAGGAGACTCGTCAATTTGGTCGAGATCATAAATTTGCGGTCGCACCAAATTTTCGCTTCGCGCCGAACCTAATTGCAGAACATGTGAAAACACAGAAACATTGATCTGTTTAAGCAACAACTTTGCCAATGCGCCGGCTGCAACTCGCGCAGCAGTTTCTCGGGCGCTCGCTCGCTCAAGCACGTCGCGAGCATCATCAAAGCCATATTTCTGCATTCCGGTCAGATCGGCATGACCAGGACGCGGCTGAGTCAGTGGCTTTTTCGTCTTGCCGGGCTCAGGAGACATCTCTTCATGCCACACATCGCTGCGAAACCACTCACTGTTTTTAATCTCAATCGCGACCGGCGAGCCAAGCGTGCGACCGTGGCGGATACCGCCAATCAAGACGATCTCGTCTTGTTCAAACTTTTGTCTCGGACCACGCCCAAAACCCAAGCGACGTCGGGCCAATTCGGCATTGATATCTTGCGAAGTGACTTCTAGCCCGGCTGGCAGACCTTCGACAATCACAACTAACGCTTGCCCGTGACTCTCGCCCGCTGTGAGATATCTAAGCATGAATATCAGGCTACCTCTGAGCCACAGTCAGCACAGAGGCATTAAATCAAGGAAGCAATATCAACTGTGAAACTATTGATGATCAAGAGCCACGCGACGCATCAGTTTGGTGTCGCCCCGCTTTCCTAACCAAACCTCTTGTTGCAAAGATGCTTGATGTACCAACATTTCGAGACCATCTACTGTTTGAGCACCGACTTCTTTTGCAGCACGCAACAAACCAGTTTCTAAAGGACGATAAACCGCATCGAGCACAACATGTTTCGCAGTTAACAAACTTACATCGATTGGTACGAGGTCACCCTTAGCATTTGGCTCACCAACTGGGTTAAAACCGACAGGCGTTGTATTGATGATCACATGAGAGTCGGCAACTTCTCGACCTAAATCACTACTAACTCGACAATTTTTGTAATTCTTGGCGATTTGTTCTGCATTTGCCGAAGTGCGATTGGCTATCACAACTTCAGCAGCACCATTCTTAATCAACGAAAAGACAACAGCACTCGCAGTACCACCCGCACCGAGAACAACGACACGACTATCTGCGATCTTTTTTGTACTGGTTGACTCAACCGCGTTGCAAGCGCCTTGACCGTCGGTGTTCGTAGCGAAGATTGTGCCGTCTTGCCGCAACATCACCGTATTAGCAGAATTAGTTGCACTGACTATTTCATCAACCTCACCAATTTCTTGAACTATTTTTGCAACATCTTTCTTGTGCGGCATTGTCACTGAATAACCAGCGATACCGAGAACAGCCATCGCATCTAGCGCATTTCTGACTTTGCCAGACTCAACAAGAAAAGCAAGATACAACCAGTTCACTTTTAGTGTTTCAAAAACTGCATTGTGAATAATCGGCGACAAACTTTGTGCGACAGGGTTGCCGATAATCGCCGCTAAACGGGTACTTGAGTCAAGCGTTCTATTAATCACGGCAAGAATCCACCTGCGCGTGCCGCTTCAACATTTTTTTCATGATCTTCTATTGTCGCGGCAAATGTGTGACCACCTTTGTCGTCGCTCAACACATAGAAAATATATGCACAGTTGGCTGCTTGCTTAATGCCTTTGCAGATCGGATCACTAAGTGGTGGGTTCGGTGCCGGGTTAAGAGCAGCGCGAATCGCCGCCCGACCTGGGTTGGCGATTGGAGTTGGTGGCAAGCCTTTTGATTTATACGTGTTGTATGGACTTTCAATCGCTTTTAGTTCAGTGAAAGATGCGTTTGGATCGGCGTTGTAGTAAAGCGTCGCGTCAATTTGCAACGGCATGCCTCGCTCTAGGCGGTTGTAAATAACTCTAGATATCTTGGCACGATCAACTTCAAGCTTCGCTTCCCGTTCAATCAATGAGGCAATTATCAAGACCTCGTATGGCGATCGTCCCACTTTTTCTTTTGCCTGGTCAAGACCTTCTTGAATGCCTACTCGCTCCATCAAGCGCAACATTCGGTCGATGACACCCGAAGAGCTCTCATCACCAGATATTTGGTATGTATCCGGAAACAACAGGCCCTCTAATCTGAATTCAGCATTGTCTAGACGGCTTGGATCGTTTGGTCCAAAGTTTGACAAAAACGCAGGGTTATTTGACGTTGTCAAAAAGTCTTGCGCCGAAATTCTTGATGTTTTCTCTTCGATTCGAGTCGCCATTTTGTCAACCGTGAAACCTTCAGGAAAAGTTACTTTCGTGAATGTCGCCGACGGACTTGTGTTCAAAACTTTCATGATGTTGCCGACGTGGCTACGGGGTGTCAACAAGTAGTAACCCGGCTGCAAATCAATGCCACCTTTACGTGAGACATAAAATTGAAATACGCGTGAATTGACAATGAAACCCTCATCTTCGAGTCTGCGACTCACACTCGCAACAGTGTCGTCGGGGTTAACTGTGAAGTTGGTCGCCGCTTGAACGACACCCGCTACAGAATCTGGCGGGTTCAACTGTCGCAAATACCACAGTCCGCCAACCATCAACGAAACCACAACCGTCATCACAACCGCAAGGGCGATAAAGACGACCCGCGAATCTGGTCGTCGTTCAACAACTACATCTTCAAAATCGCTGCTACCCCACGCATCTGGGCCATCCCATGGGTCTTCTTGCCAATTCGCGTCGTGATTGCTTTTCATTAGCGCTTCCGATCTGCGTGATCGAGCCAGCCCTGAAGCATGACAGCAGCCGCAATCTTGTCGACAATTCGGCGCCTCGCCTGGGCTTTCATGTTTGCTTGCATCATCGACTCGTTCGCAGTTTTCGACGTCAACCTCTCGTCATAAGAATAAATCGGCACACTAAGAGCAGCTTCTAGTTCTTTGATTTCTTCTTGTGCACTCTTTGCCGCCGGGCCGACTTTGCCAGACATACTGAGTGGCATACCCACGACAACGCAGTCGACTTCGTATTCGTCGATAAGTTCTTGAATTTTTTTATGATCTTGAGCATGCGTTGAAGATCGCATCACCACAGTCAGCGGAGAAGCGATAACGCCACTGCTATCGCTCATCGCTATTCCGATTCTTCGCGTACCAAGATCGATGCCCAGGCTGCGCATTGACGGTTTAGACAATTTTGCTGGATGCTTGTGCCGCGGCGAGCAATGCCTCGTCAAGAGCGGCCGCATTTTTGCCACCTGCAGTCGCAATGTC
>JBIKVV010000076.1:0-3464 GCA_044356655.1 Ilumatobacteraceae bacterium | reverse complement strand
GCAAAGCACAACCAACCTTTGATCGCACAGGCGGTTTGCACGCCGCCGGGTTAGTCGACGCATCTGGCGATGCATATTGTGTGCGCGAAGATATCGGTCGACACAATGCAGTTGACAAAGTCATCGGTAAAGCAGTGCTTGATAGCAAGTTGCCCATTTCGAATCATGCGTTGGTCGTGAGCGGCCGCTTGTCGTTTGAGATTATTCAAAAAGCAGCGATGGCAGGTATCGCGTTTATTGCCGCTGTTGGGGCGCCTTCGAATCTTGCTGTTCAGACTGCTGAAGATCTTGGTATCACGCTTGTCGGTTTCGTGCGCGACGGCACGGCAAATATCTATACGCACAAACACAGAATCACAAATTAGATAGCCTGAGGTTAACTAGCCCTTGTAGCTCAGTGGATAGAGCACCGGACTTCTAATCCGTTGGTCGTAGGTTCGACTCCTACCAAGGGCGCCAAAAAGTTTTGGTTGAAAGTTTTGGTTAAACGCTGGCTGTTTCACCGCGCAAAGCAGGGTGAATCATTTTTTCGCGAGGCAGAGCAATCGGTAGATATTCGCGAATTCGCGCATCAATATCTTCTGGAATATGGCTCGGGTAGTGATTGTCAAGAATGGTTTTCACTTTGGCGATCGCCACATCAATAATTTGTGGTCGACCAACTTCGTTCCATTCTTTCGGGCTCAAACGATCGCCAACCGCAGGGTAAATGTATTCGGTTTGCATAATTTCGAGGGTTTGCTTGGCGCCAAGATAGTGCCCAGGGCCGTCGATAACTGCAGCGCGAATCGTGTCGACCGACAATGACTCGTCAGTGACTTCGATGCCTTTGATTGTGCGCTGCACTGCGCCGACAATGTCGTTATCGAGCACGACACCTTCAAGCGAGAAACCAAGAAGACTGCCGTGCATGCCGGCCGATTCGTAGATCAAGTTCATGCCGGCGTTGCCGACCAACGCGTGGTTGTAACCCTTTTCGGCGCCAGCCTGTGCGTCAGGAATCTTCGAATCGCTGATGCCCGACGAAGTGCCACCAGTGAGATCGTAGAAGTGCGCCATCTGTGCACTTGCTGCCGACAAAATTGCTTGCTCTGGGCTGCCACCCGACATTGCGCCTGAACGCAAGTCAGAAACAAACGACCATGTGCCGAAAATTGCTGGGTGACCTGGCACAAGTGCATTGACGTATGCCAAACCGGCGAGTACTTCGGCAACTTCTTGTACGAGTGCGCCAGCAAGAGCGGCTGGCGCAGTTGCGCCTGCTTGACCAGCCGATAGCAACAGCACCGGCATGCCGCCATAGACGGCCGTTTCGAGGCAACGACAAGCATCAGTTGCAAACTTGAGTGGCGGAACAACAAAGCAATTCGACTGACTAACAAACGGACGAGCGCGCCACTTGTCTTCGCCACCCGCGATGTCGTGCAACATTCGCAATGATGCGTCAAGGTGGTCGGGGTGCACCCACGAGGTGCCGACGTGTTTTGTTGTGCCGCTGACACTCAAATAGCAAGTGTTGATATCCATTTCGGCTGGGTCTGGCAGATCGCGGGGCACAACAGTTCGCTGATAAAAGTGAATGTGCTCCATCTGGTCGACAAGTCGCGCGATGTCGTAGGCGTCTTGCGAAAGCGATTCGCGGTATTCGCCAGTTTTTGGGTCAACGATGTAAACGGCTGCGCCTGCTGTGCCGAAATAAACTTTCTTACCCCAAGGCTCCATGTCGTATTTTGGGTCTTGACCGTAAAGAGTGAACTTGCGCGCAGCGATCGACAAAGTGTGTTCGATCAGACTTCGCGGAAACAGCAATCGACCTTCAGGCGAAAGTTTGCAACCAAATGGCGTGAGTGCTTCAATGCAAGTTGGAATCGCATCAGCAAGACCAATATTTTCGAGCACGTCAAGTGCCGCATTGTGAATTTTTAAAACTTCTGCATCTGTTAGTGGTTTGTACCGACCGCTCTCCATGCCTGGATTAACTGGGCGAATATCGAGTGCGAGCGGCGCGGCGCGAAGTGCACGACGAGCACCCGGGCCACCACGGCGACCTTCTTTTTGCGAACTAGTCATCTCGCCATCATATTACGACTTGACGCGCAAACTCTTGGGATCGTAGAACGGATCGAGCGACGCAGTAGCGCTAATGCGCTCGCCGGCAACTTCGATTTCGTATTGTGCGTCTGTGACAAAAGTTTTGTCTGCTAGACCGTTCTTGTTCGTGACATAACCCATGCCAAGCGACGCATTAACCGTGTGGCCGAACATGCCAGACGTGATGCTGCCTACAAGTTCGCCATTACGCCAAATTGGTTCGTTGTGATACAGCAAACGCTCAGGGTCGGCGAGCGAGAATTGCACCATTCGCTTGTTGAGACCGACTTCTTTTTGTTTCGCAAGGGCATCGTGGCCAATAAAGCCGTCGTGCTTGTTCATTGCGACTACGAAACCAAGGCCGGCTTCGAGTGGTGTGTCGTCAGGCGAGACGTCGTGTCCCCAATGGCGGTAGCCCTTTTCGGTGCGCAATGAGTTGAGTGCGTGATAACCCGCGTGGCGCAGACCAAAGTCTTTGCCTGCGGTTGTGATCGCATCGAAAACGCCCATCGCGAACTCGGTCGGAATGTAGAGCTCCCAGCCCAGTTCGCCGACATATGTAATGCGGTTCGCTCGAACTCGGGCATATGCCAAGTCAATTATTTTTGAAGTGCCGAACGCGAATGCTTCGTTCGAGAGATCGTCTGGTGTGAGCGACGCAAGCAACGCTCGCGAGTTTGGCCCCATCACGCTCAATACCGCTTGGCCCGACGAAATATCTATCGCCATCGCCCGAGCCGAAGACGGGATGTGATCTCGTAACCAAGCAAAGTCACGTACCTGAGTTGCCGCGGCGGTGACTATTAAATACGAGTCGATTGCCTGGCGAGTAACGGTCAGGTCGGCTTCGATGCCGCCAGTTTCGTTGAGCCATTGGGTGTAAACAATTTTGCCCACTGGTACATCGACCTCGTTGGCGCAAATTTGATTAAGCACCGACATTGCATCTGGTCCTTGCAAAACGAACTTGCCAAATGACGATTGATCAAACAGGCCAACTGTGTTGCGCACCGCGTGGTGTTCTTCGGCTGAATATTTGAACCAATTCTGTTTGCCATACGTATATATGTATTCAGGTTTTACGCCACTCGGAGCGAACCAATTGGTGCGCTCCCAACCGGCGACTTCACCAAAGCAAGCGCCACGGTCGGCGAGGCGATCGTGCAAAACAGATTTGCGCACGCCGCGCGCAGTTTCTGGTTGGCGAAATGGCCAGTGCATCGCGTAGAGCAAGCCAAGGGTTTCGACAGTGCGGTCGTGAAGATATTTTTTGTTGCGCTGATATGGCATCGAGCGACGAACGTCGACATCCCAAAGATCCATTGGTGGTTTGCCATCAAGAATCCAGTCAGCGAGAACTTTGCCCGCACCGC
>JBIKVV010000012.1:0-45264 GCA_044356655.1 Ilumatobacteraceae bacterium | reverse complement strand
ACGACCCCGTGAACGCTCATTGGGAAAACGGGGGATAGACGGGACGTTGGACGCTGAACTCGAGTGATGAAATGGCTGTTTAAAGACTGACGGGATTGTGGGTGACTGTTTTCGTGGATTTCGATTCTCGGCGTCGCCTCCATTGTTTATTGGTTCGCACGGTTGTGTGGTGCCGTTGTGAGAACTAATTTTGTGTCAATTAGTGTTGGTGTTATTCCTTGCACGTTTGTGTGTTTAGTTTAGATCGGATGTTGTTTTTCGGTGAAGTTTGGGTTTCGCACGAGTTTTGTGGCTGTGTTGTTGGCTGGTGTTGTGTTGGGTGGTGTGGGTTCGTCGGCTGAGGTTTTGGCTGGTCGGTTGTCGGTGAATCTGGGTGGTGTTTGTGTGCGTGAGGGTGCTCGCGACAAGGTTGCTGGCAAACGGGTTGTTTGTGTTTCGAATGTTAAAAAGCAGTTGCGTTGGCGGCTTGTAAAAGCAACGACTGTGAGAGTTGTGACAGTCACGTCGACTTCTACGTCTGTCGCACCGACGACGACGGTTGCACCGACAACTACTGTCGCAAGCACAACGACTACTTCAACAACGACGTCTTCGTCTACTTCGACTGTGCCGACTACCACGACTACTTCAACAACGACGTCTTCGTCTACTTCGACTGTGCCGACTACCACGACTACTACTTCACCTGTTGTGGTCCGTGTGTCGGGTGGGTTTGCTGGTTATTTGGGTGGCAAGTGTTGGGATAGTTCTGACCGACCGTATTACTGGGGCAGTGATCTTGTTGCCAGGGCTGGTGGTTGTCCGACTGTTCCGACAACTACTGCTGCACCGGTCACGCTTGCTGCACCTGGCACACCGTTGCAACCAACTGGTGTGAGAGGTAACGGTCAAGTCACAGTCAGTGTTACTGCTGGCACTGGTGGTACACCTGCAACATATACGGTGGTCGCAGTTGGTGACGCAACAAAAACCTGCACCGTGACAGTGCCTGCGACAAGTTGCATTGTTACAGGTTTAACAAATGGCACTGCTTACACGTTCACGGTCACAGCAACAAACGCCGCTGGCACATCAGTCGCGTCGGCCGCATCAGCGGCAGTCACACCTGCCACTGTTCCTGGTGCGCCGACTATTGGTGCGGTGGCGGTTGCTAGTTCAACATCAGTGACAGTGAACTGCACTACGCCTGCATCTAACGGTGGGGCAACTATCACCACTTATACAGCAACAGCGGTTGGTGACGCAACAAAAACTGGCACGTTGACTTCTGCGACATGTGGTCTGATCACAGTTACAGGTTTAACAACGAACACTGCTTACACGTTCACGGTTACAGCAACAAACGCCGTTGGCACATCAGCTGCATCGGCCGCATCAGCGGCGGTCACACCAATCTTGACTTGCGCCGAGGGCGGGGCGTGTGAGGTTGGCAACACAGGCCCAGGCGGGGGCAAAGTGTTTTATGTTGCTGAGTCCAACTTCACATCAACCGGATCTACCTGCAATACAACTTGTAGATATTTAGAAGCTGCGCCTACTTCAGGAACTAATGCATGGACTGATGCCGTATACGCATGGTCAGGAAATACTTCAGTTGCAATCCCTGCAAACGCCGCCCGAGGAACTGCAATAGGAACTGGTTATGAAAATACCTTAGCAATTGTCGGGCAAGACTCAGGTGGCGGTACTGCAGATAGAGCAGCCACAAAGGCGCGCGCTTATAGAGGACCTAATAATTTGTCCGACTGGTTCTTGCCATCAAAGGATGAGCTCAATCGGCTCTATTCACAAAAAGCAACTGTTGGAGTTTTCGTGGAGAACTTCTTCTGGTCCTCGTCTGAGAGCAGTGCGGACCTCGCCTGGGTCCAGATCTTCTTCAATGGCTCCCAGAGCGACGGCGGCTTTAAGGTCTCCACCTTCTACGTTCGGCCTGTCCGGGCTTTTTAGCCCTTCATCTATTTACCCATTCATCTATTAGATTTTTTATTTTTTTAGGCTGAAATGGGTAGATAATTTTCCATGGCCCTGTATCAAGATCTGCCTGTCTTTGCCGATATCTATGCACTTACCCATAAAGTCTTTCTCTATACTCGGGACTACCCCCGAGAATATAAATTTACCTTGGGTCAGGATATGAAGCGAGATTGCCTGGTATTGCTGCGCTCTATTTATCAAATCAATAAATCCTCCGACAAGGTCGCCCACCTTGAGGCTTTTCTGGATGAGTTTGAGCTACTCAAGTTAGAGATTCGGCCTTCTTCTAGATGTTGCTTGAGGGTTCGCAATGCCTCGTAATGGCCTTGGTCGAGCACACCTCGAGAAAGTTGCTCCCTAAACTTCAGGATTACTAGATTCCGTCGTTCTCGGGCAAGGGTATTGTCGATGCCGTCAGAATCGACAGACCCGTTGACCGTGGATTGCAGGTAGTCAGATATGAGACGGTCTGGTTCAGCAACATAAAACACAGGCCCAGGTGGTGGCATCGTGTTCTATGTTTCTGCAACTACGTTTGCTTGTGGGGCGACACTTGCCTCAACATGTAAATATTTAGAAGCTGCCCCTACGTCTGGCACCGCAGCCTGGACTGATGCGACTTATGCGTGGTCAGGGAACACGGAAACTGAAATTGGTGTCGCTGCGCAAGGCACGGTGATCGGCACTGGCCTGAAAAACACCCAAGCAATGGTGACCCAAAGCAACACTTCAGAGAGGGCCGGCACCATTACTCGCGCATACAGGGGGCCGAACTCACTCACCGACTGGTATCTGCCATCCAGAGATGAACTTAATGAGTTGTGTAAGTATGCGCGAACCCAAACCACTGGCGACACAGCCGTGAGATGTACTGCTGCTAATGATCTTCGTGTCGGTTTTAACAAAACAGATACTAGGGGTCTCTATTGGAGTTCTTCTGAAGCCGGACCAATCGACGCGTTGGGCCAGCAATTCGGCGTCCCTTTAGATGGCGATCTAGCTATTGGCGCTCAGGGTGGCAAAACCAAGGATCAAGCTGCCTGGCTCAACGTGCGCCCGGTTCGGGCCTTTGGTTAACCGTTTATTTGGTAAGCATTTGGTATGCGCAGGTGAGAGATGAGCTGGAATTATTGAATCGCAACGGAAGTTTTGAGACGTAGTTGAAGGATGAAACTCAACAACTAATACGGTTCGGCAATTGGAAGCTTGTTTTCGCGGATTTCGATTCTCGGCGTCGCCTCCATTGTTTACTGACGAGGGGCATGACAGAATTATCGTCATGAAACGCCGATTTGCTCAGATAGATGTCTTTTCTAGCAAGCCGTATCGAGGCAACCCGGTAGCGGTGGTTGTTGACTGCGATGGTTTAGATGATGGCGAAATGCAACAGTTTGCAAGATGGACAAATCTTTCTGAAACTACATTCTTGCTGCCTCCGTCGAACCCTGCCGCTGATTACCGCGTGAGGTTTTTTACACCCACAGAGGAATTGCCCTTCGCTGGTCATCCAACACTTGGCTCTGCGTGTGCGTGGTCGATTCATGGCGGAACTCCTCGAGGTGATAACACGATTATTCAGGAATGTGAAGTGGGGCTGATTAATTTGCGCCGCGATGGGAATTCACTGTCATTTGCAGCGCCATCGCTTTTGCGTAGTGGTCTGGTCGAGGAGTCATTAGTAACTGAGGCAGCAGAATCTTTAGGTATTGCAAGGGAAGAAATTATTGATTCGGCTTGGATCGATAACGGCCCTGGTTGGCTTGGTATTCAACTCGCGTCTGCAGAGCAAGTGCTGGCGATCAAACCTCAAAAGACAAATCTCACACTTGGCGTTGTTGGTGCATATCCAGCTGGGTCACGTTTTGCGTATGAAGTTCGCGCGTTTTATTCCTCAGGTGGAGTAACTGTTGAAGATCCGGTGACTGGAAGCCTTCATGCATCAACGGCTCAATGGTTGATCAGCGCAGGCCGTTTTGTTCCTCCGTATTTGGCTTCTCAAGGTAAAGCAATTGGACACGCAGGCGAAGTACAAGTTTCAATGGACGAATCGAAGCAAGTATGGATTGGCGGCGTAGTCACCGCGTGCATCGGGGGAACAGTTGAAATTTAGACGAGCGAGTTCGATTGTCGGCGTGACGCTCGTCTGGAGCGCTGCGGCTGTATCTGCACTCAGTTTCGGCGAACATGACCACAGCCGACACCTTCACGGCTCAGATTTGATTGTTCCTGCAAATGCGTCTAGTGCTCACGATCACAGTTCTCATGACCACAGTTCGTCGGCAACGTTCGCCAACTTTGCTTCGTCGACTGATGCGGATGATGTCGAGTGGGTCAAGTTGTATGAGAAGTTTCCGCAAAGAGAGTCTGAGTTAGTGCCAGATGCAGTGCAGAGTTTGGCCGACACAGTCTCGGCTTCGACCGTTACAGGCGACTTGCGAGTACTCGTGGTGAATATTTCAACGCCCACTCGAACTGCTGCTCCTCGTGGCGTGCTCTTTGATGCGTATACGCAAGCTGCGACACGCGTCAGTTGGATGTCACGCGGTATGGCCAACGTACCGGTTGATTTTTTTAGTCGAGATGTTGTCGTGCCCGATGTTGCGAATGTATGCACTGATTACAAAACTTTGTCGGCGGCTGCAGACGCAATTATCGGTGCCGAAGTGTCGCTTGGTAGTTATCGCAGTGTTGACTACGTAATTCCGAGTTTGTCTACCGACAACTGCACTTGGGCAGGAGTGGCAACCATCGGTGGAAAACAAAGCTGGATCTTAAGTAAGAATAATGCAGCCCCAAGTTTCGGAGTCATCGTGCATGAGTGGGGACACCAGTACTCGTTGCCTCATCTCAGAGCAATTCGTTGTTCTAAAGATAGTCAAGATTTGTATTTTGTTGATCGTGCTGGTCGAGCAGCAGGGCAGTGTTCGACCGCAGAGTACGGCGGCGCTTTTTCAATTATGGGTGCCTCAGAGGCCAACAATTCGGGTGCGATGACATTCGGTGAACGCTCACAGTTGGGATGGTTACGCGATGGTGAAGAGCGACGCGAGCATGAAGGGGTTTTTACACTCGGCTACGACGGTCCACTGTCGCTGTTGTGGTTGCAGAACAGTGAGGGCGATTTCTTTCAGATTGAATTCGTCAAGGCATTCACGTCACCGTATAGCTGGGGTTTTACAAACCCCTTCACCAAGATTTGGCATTTCATAAATCAGACTCCGAACTACACGCATCCTGGCGTAATGGTTAAGTACATCTCCGATCTGACGCCCGACTCGGGCCCGGCTGGTTACTCGGCTAAAGGTTATGTATTAGATGCAACTCCAGAAACTATTTTGTCAACCGACGCTGCATTCCGCGCGGGTACGACTTTTGTCGACCCAACAGGCTCAGTAAATGTCGAGGTGCTCTCAGTGGCCGATCAAAGCGCGCAAGTACGCATTCGCGGTGTGGCGTTTAAGCCTTCGTTTGTTAAGTCAGTGCAAGCTGTCGCAACTGAAACACGTGGAGTATTTGATGTTTCATTCACACCGTCGTCGAATCCTCCTGTGACTCACTACGAAATTCAAGTATCCAACAACTATGAGTTCACTAATCCTCAAACGTATGTGGTAACGGCATCGCCCGGACGTGTCACTATTCCGAACCACATCAACTTTTGGACAATTTATCGAGTTGCAGCGGTGAACAGTTTGGGTCGTGGAGAATTTACTGCAGCCAAGTTATTGGAGTGGCCAAAAACAGCCAAACTGCAGAATGCGCCTGTGGTTGTAACAACGCCTACGACGGTTGCTATTACAACGCCCACAACTGTGGCCATCACTACACCAACAAAGACTGTGGCGTGCAAAAAGAAGAAGCAAGTTAAAACATTCTCACGCGCAAAATGTCCTGCTGGCTGGTCGAAGGCTGGTTTTTGAAACCATCCAATCTCAAATAATTAGGTTCTCTTCACCTTTTTAACTACCTCGTCGACAAATCGCATGACTGGCTCTGTTGATGTCGGATGTCCGAAGTCCATCACAAAGTGAGAGACGCCAAGATTCTCTAGACGAAGCAGGTCAGTGACGTAACGTTCAGACTCTTCGGTGTTTGTCGGCAATGGCCGCTCGATAGTTAACGAAATCTCAACACTGAGTGGATCGCGACCTGCGCGCTCTGCGGACGCCCGCACGATGTCGCGCTTTTTTATCCACTTTGATTCGTCGCCTTGTAATGACGAATTCCAAACGTCGGCGAGGCGACCCACGAGTGGTAAACCAATTTGCTCACCATATGCGCCGATGCAAATCGGTGGTACGACGCTGGGCTTTGGCGGCGCAGCGGCTTTGTCGATGCTGTAGTACTTGCCGACGTATTCGGGTGAGTCTTCGGTCCACATTTTTCGACAGATGTAGATGAGGTCTTCGAGTTGTGCGAAACGAACTGCTGGTCGCGGAAACTCGTAACCATATGAGAGGTATTCATCTTCACGCCAACCTGCGCCGATGCCAAGCATGAACCGGTTGCCAGATAGCACTTGCAGAGTTGCCGCCATCTTTGCTGTGAGCGCGGGGTTGCGGTAGCCCTGACCAAGCACATGGTGACAGAGCATCACGCGAGGAAACTTCGCTGCGAGCCAAGTTAGTGTCGTCCACGCTTCCATGAATGGGTCAGTAGGCGAGTCGAAGCCGTAAAAATGATCGGCAAGCCAAAGTGAATCGAAATGTTCTAGAGCCGTCGGCAAAATGTGTTGCTCTTGGTACATGACGATCGGTTGATAGTTGCTCCAGCGATTGCCAATCACCGGGGTCAACCAACCGAATTTTGTTTCAAACGGTTTCGTCATGCCACATTTCTAGTGCATCTGATGTCGCTAACTGTTGTTGCGGTGGGTGTTGTGATTGCGTTGTTGAGGTCACGAAGTTCGGTAGCCTGAGATGATGGGGAAAAAGCTTGTCTCGTTAGTGATTGCCGTTGGTGTCTTAGGGGTTTTGAGTTCGCCCGTACATGCCGCAAATAAAGAAGGCGCCAAATGTAAAGTTGCTGGCAAGACGGTGACTGCTGCCGGCAAAAAACTTGTTTGTGCCAAAGTTGCAAAGACTCTTAAGTGGATTGTTGTGTCGGCCCCAGCAACGACCGCCGCGCCGACATCGACTGCTGCGCCGACAACGACTGCTGCGCCGACAACGACCGTCGCTCCAACTACAACTACGACCGTCGCGCCAACCACAACTACAACTACAACTACAACTACAACAACAACAACAACAACCACTACCACAACGACAGTGGCAGTCGATCGAACTGCGCCAACTGTTACTTTGGCTCGCAACGCCGGCAGTTCGAGTTCGGCAACAATTTTGTTCACCGTCACTGGCAACGAAGCGATCAATTGTGCGACGTTGTCTTATGACAACGGTGTTGACTTCACGTTCACGAGAATTTCACGCATCAACTCAATTACGCAAAGTTCGACAACCGTCTGCACAATCTCAGCACAGTCAACTGCTGAACGCGGCGACATTGCTCGTGTGTCAATTTTGACCGCAGCAACAACATTTTCGATCAGCGATACTGCAGGCAACGCGCAAACAACTTTGTTGGGTTCACCACAGCAAACTTGGGTGCAGCGCACATAAAAACTCGGGTCATACAAGATCAACGCCATCGCGTCTGAATGGCATTGAGTAACATCATGAAAACTGCGGTCATCACTGGTGCAGCCCAAGGCATCGGCAAAGAAACAGCCAAACTGTTAGACGATCTCGGTTGGTCACTTGCATTGATTGACCTTCAACCACTTGACACGCAGCAATATAAAAACGCGATTGGGCTAACAGGCGACATAACTGACGAAAAGTTTGTCGCCGAGGCGGTGAAAACCACCTTAGAAAAATTCAGTCGCGTTGACGCTCTAGTCAATAACGCGGGCATCTCAAATATCTCGCCAGCCCTCGACACTTCAACCGAAAAATATCGCCAAGTGCTCGAAGTCAATCTTGTCGCGCCGTTTATCCTTGCTAAAGCTTTCGGCAAAATCATGCTCGATGCTGGCTCGGGCGCAGTCGTCAACGTTGCCTCAGTCGCGGGGTTGCAAGGTGTTGCTGATCGCTCGGCCTATAACGCGAGCAAGCACGGATTAATCGGCTTGACTCGCACGCTTGCCGTCGAATGGGGTGCGCGTGGTGTGCGTGTTAACGCGGTATGCCCAGGTTGGGTGAAAACAGAAATGGACCACAAAGATCAGGCCGGTGGCTCTTACACCGACCAAGACATCACCGAACATGTGCCAATGGGTCGGTTCGCGCGACCACACGACATTGCTCAAGCGATCGCTTGGCTGTGCGACGAGTCAAAATCAGGCTTCGTCAACGGTGTTGCGCTGCCGGTCGACGGGGGTTGGACTAGCGACGGTTCGTGGCAGTCTTTGCGCTTGAAACAGCGTTAGCCGCGAGTCTCAGATAGTCGTTAATATTTGGATATGGCGACAGCAAGCGGTTGGGTCTCGAATAAAGGTGATCTTCTCGCCGAACTGAAAAGCCACGTCGAAGTTAAAACTCAACTATCTGACTATAAGTTCGCCTCGGCGGTCGAACAAAACGCACTCGTTTACGACTGCGAGAAACTTGCACCAGTTATTGCATCGCGTGACGGTAGGCGAGAGGTGATGGCCGAACTTGGTCGCGCTCTTCTTAGTGGCCCAGGTATTTTGGCTTTCAAAAAAATGTATACAGACGCGTCGATTATTGATCGTGTTTCAAAAACATTCTGGCAAATCATCGACGAGCAGCATGCGCGCGGCGAAGCTAAAGGCGACCATTATGCAAAGCCTGGCTCAAACGACCGAGTCTGGAATGTGCAAGAAAAACTCGCAATTCGCGACCCAGACGCTTTCGTCGACTATTACCGCAATGATTTTTTGGCTCTCATCGCTACGGCCTGGCTAGGGCCTGGCTATCAGGTGACGACGCAAGTTAATGTCGTCAACCCTGGGGGTGACGCGCAACAACCACATCGCGATTATCACCTCGGTTTCATGACCGACGAGCAGGCGATTGACTTTCCGGTGCATGTGCACGGTGTCTCGCCGTTGATAACTCTGCAGGGCGCGGTTGCTCATACAGATATGCCTCGTGAAACTGGTCCGACGATGTATTTGCCGCATTCGCAAAAAATGGTTTCGGGTTATGTTGCATGGCGCAACGAGGCCGTCAAAAAGTATTTCGCTGAGAATTATTCGCAGTTGCCATTGCAAAAAGGAGACGGAGCGTTTTTTAATCCGGCTTTGTTGCACGCTGCCGGCACGAATCAAACAAAAGATGTAAAACGGATGGCGAACCTCACACAAATCGGTTCGGCGTTCGGGCGCACGCTCGAGTCTGTTGATCGTGAGCAAATGTCGAATGCGATTTATCCTGTGTTGCGTGCGCGCAAAGCAGCCGGCTGGTCTGATCATGAACTCAAAACAGTGATTGCTGCTTGTGCCGAGGGTTATGCGTTTCCGACGAACCTCGACCGTGATCCGCCGCTTAAAGGTCTGGCGCCACAATCGCAGGCTGACTTTGTTTGGCAGGCGCTCGCCAGCGATCAGACCGCCGAGCAGTTACGCAAAGAGTTGGCTGCTCTCGCCGAGCGTCAAAAAACAGATCGTGCCTGATCGGCTAATCTAATAACAACTACCAAACTCGTAATTGAGTTTCAAACCATTGGAGAATCAAATGGCAAACAAAGAACAAAAAGGCAATGCCAATAGCAAAAAAGTCGCAAAACTATCGTTGAAAGAAAAGCGTCTAAAGAAGCAAGAAAAAAAGAAGCACTAATCTACGACCAGAAATGGTTGCAGAGCTTTAAACGCGATCTCGCTCCATCGCTCGTCGTATTCAACTTGGTTGGTGATGTCGAGCAAAATGTGGCCGATGAACACGCCCTGAAAAAAATATGAAAGCGCTACAAGGTCGATATCGGGCTTAATCCAGCCTCGTTTTTGGGCGATTGCAAAGGTTTCAGCAAGATACTGCGTCACGACTAATTGCTCGGCTTTTATAACTTTGGACAAGTTCTTCTCGTTGAACGACATCGCAATCGCTCGCACGCGCTTCTGACGGAACTCACGGTTTCTCTTTAAACTTGTGATTTTCATTACTCCTGCGATTAGTTTCAGGAATTCTTTTTTTGATGTGCAGTTTTCGATCAATGTACGAAAAGCCGCGCCCTCAGACTGTATGTAGGTGACAAATTGTTGGGCTGCAGCAGCAGCCAGCAGACCGTTTTTGTTGCCAAAGTGGTGATATAGCGAGCCCTTAGAGATTTTTGATTTTTTCAAAAGTGATTCGACATCAACCTTGGCCAAGCCAACACGGTCAATCTCTTTGGCCGTTACAGCAATCAGCTTCGCCATAGTCGCGGTGCCACGCCGACTTTTCTCAGGCTCAACACCCTCGGTTTTTGGCGCTGTTCGTTTTTTGGTGGGTTTTGTAGGCATAGTGTTCGAAAAGCCCTTTAAACTATTTGTTTAATTGACTAGACAATCAGTCTAATAGTTGCTAACTTAATGAGAGCAAACCTTTAAAAGGAGACGTCAAATGTCGTTCATCAACCGAAAAATCACCTCACGGGCGACATTCGCCGTGTTTTTAACTGCAACTATCTTGGCTTCTTGCAGTTCAGACGATTCGAGTTCAACCGGCAGACTGAAGAACTCGATTGGGGCTGACGGTCAACTTTGCTATTACGACGAAGAACGAGCGAGCCTGTTACTCGGTGCAGTAGCGATACCAGAGCGTAAAAAGATTGAGTATCAGGCTGCTGTTGCAGAACTACCAGAAGTCAAATATCAGGCCGAAGTCAAATACCAGGCTCCAAAGAAAGCGACCGCTGAGGTGCCAGCAAAGCCTGAGGTGCCAGAAGTTTTATATCAAGCGGCAGTTCCATATCAACCAGCAGTTCCGTACCGAGCCGCAGGTTGGTATTCCGCTGCTGGCACGCGTGGAAATAATCCGAGCGATTATGGTCAATGGGCAAAAATGACCAGCCCCACATCCTTCACTTTGAATTTCAGTTTCCCCATATATTTTTCTTGGTTACCTGAGCAAAAAGAACAGCCAGAGGTTAAGGCACGTGCTGAAGTAAAGGCGCAAGCCAAGATTCCGGCGCAAGACGCAATTCCGGCAGGCGATGAAATTCCCGAAATTCTTGCAAAGCCTGAAGTTCTGGCACGGGATGCAGTACCTGCACAAGATGAAGTTCTGGCACAAGATGCCCAGCCGGGTAAAACTCTTGAAGAAGTAAAAGCTGAGATCAACTCGGTAAAGAAGTGTGCCGAAGACACAGTTATCGACACCAATGACAATGGCGGTGACTCTGCTGGTGGTGACTCGTCGGGTGATGATTCTGCTGGCGATGACTCGTCGGGTGATGATTCTGCTGGCGGTGACTCGTCTGGTGATGATTCTGCTGGCGGTGACTCGTCTGGTGATGATTCTTCAGGTGATGATTCTGCTGGCGGTGACTCGTCAGGTGATGATTCTTCAGGTGGTGACTCGTCGGGTGATGATTCTGCTGGCGGTGACTCTGCTGGCGGTGACTCGTCGGGTGATGACTCTGCTGGCGGTGACTCGTCAGGTGATGACTCGTCAACTGACAATTCTTTGGCCCCAGCAGCCGCACCAAGTGGTCCGCCAGCGCCGGTCTGCATCAGTGGCGCTGACAAAGACAGTGCACTCGCCGGTTATGACGGTCAGCTAAAAGTTCATGAAAAAGATGCTGATTTGAGTTGGTACAACAATCTTTTGAACGGTCGAAACAACGTGGCCGGTCGTGAGATTTGCACGGGCACCGAGGTCAGCAAGGTCGTAATTGTTGCAGTTCAAACCAAAGTTGATCAACCAATTGAGCAGGCCTCTGTGCCCGCGGCTGTATTGACCGTTGAAAAACCAGTAGTGCTTCTAAATGAGCCCGTCACAGAAGTTGTAGTCGAGCCAATCGAAGTTAAAGAACTAGTAACTAGCGCAGGCTTCGTAGAAGGCACTGTTGAAGTGCAAGTCGAAAACGCTGATGGTTTTAGCGACTGGTTGATGATTGACCCTGCTTCATCTAATACGGTTGCGCTTGGTGACGGTGCTAAATCAATCAATTATCGTGTTACGTCGAAAGATAAATCTCAGCCGGTTGTAGAAAAGACTGTCGAGATTAAACGTCTTTCAGTTTCGACTGCAGTCAAAATAGCCACATCAGATCAATTGGCTCTAAACCCGACGGTTGAAGTTGAGACGTCTTCGGGTTCGAAGAACATTTGGGTTGTCCTGCTCATCTTGATGCTTATTCTTATTCTCATCTTTGGTATACAAAAGAAGAAAAAGAATGACGCAAATCCAACTTCGGCGGCATAACTAATTGATGAAGTCGCGCCAGATTTGTAGTTTGCTCGGAGTTGGGCTGTTTGGGCTCAGCTCCGTGCTAACTGCATGCGGTGCGCCGTCTTTGAACGCCGAAAATGTTTCGCTCAAAATCGAGCCAACGGTAGATGGTTTTGCGTTTCCTAATTTTGGGTCAAACGGCACCAGTGAGTTTTTCGACAACAACGACCTCGCCTTAATGTTTGGCGAAGCGGCCTGTGTCGGCGGTGTTGTTGATCCTTGTCAGCCAATTGCCGAAGCGGCGGCTTGGGCGCAAATGGTTAACCAAGCACGAGCGTCGGGCCATTGTGAGGGCTTGGCCGTGCAATCTGCTGCCAGGTTCAATGTCACCGCCGAGCCGAAAACAATTTTGTTGAAGAAAGACAGCGAAGTATCTCACGGCATCATGCGTGCGTTTGCCACACAGTTTTTGCCCGATGTTCAACGCGACACCAACAAGTGGGCGAAGAAATCTTTGGTCGAAAAGGTAAACGCGCTTTCAGATTCATTTCGCGGCGCGAGCGCCGAAAGTATGGGCATGTTTGGTTTAAAGCCGGCGGCGGCGTTGTTAAGCACCGGTCAGGCGAAGTTCACGATCGGTGTTTATACCGATGCGGGCGGACATGCGTTGATGCCTTATGCCATTGAGTTTCCGAATGAAAATACGGTGATTATTCGCGTTCTCGATTCGAATTGGCCTGGGCAAAATCGATTCATCAAAATTGACTTGAAGACCCAAACTTGGCAGTTTTCGTTTTCTGGAAAAGACCCGAACAATGACCCTTGCGTCTGGAGGGGAAAGTCGGGCGATTTAGATCTCACCGCTTTGAGTACGCGTGTAACGGCGACCGTGCCATTTGGTGAAGGGCAATCGACGGTCAAAAATTCGTTGCTCGTTATTCGTTCGAAGACGCGCAATTGGTCGATAACAACAAGTGACGGAACTTTTAGCCCAGCAACCGGAGTAGCTGTTGACGGTATCAGCGCGCGGTCGATAAGGGCGAGCTCGAACATCGCATGTGGGGCGCCGCCGCTAACTGAATATACGGTGCAAACCGACGGCGACGAGTTAGAACTCAATTTTCCTGACCCTGCCGAAGTGTTTGTCGCCAACGATTCATCGGTGACGCAACTTTCGACTAGTGGGTCATCCGAGAAAATTTCGGTGTCGAAGAAAAAAGTATCAGCGGGCAAAAACGTAAAGATCAAAGTTGCATCTGAGAACAAAGTAATTTCAGTCGACAGCGATAATTCAGTTGTAGACATTTCGAACGACAAACTCGTCGGTCAAGTAACGACAGATGCCGGTCAGACGATTACGCAGACTGTCGATATTCAAACTACTCAGGCACAAATCGTGGTCAGTGATGGTTCGGCTGTTGTCACGACGTTGACTGCGACGATCGTGACCGAAAAGACGGTCGCCGCTAACGGCGAAGAGACCGTCAGAACAAACGTCACACTTTCGCTGAACGAAGTTAAATCAGAGCCGACAGTTACGGCACTGAACGTTGTTAAAGAGTTGCCAAAAGACAACCAGTTTGACCCGAATGCGACGACAACTACTTCTTCGGTGGTCGCGGCCAGCGGTGACTCTGCGTCGACCAGCTCTGTGGCTAGTGCCGGGGTAAGTTCAACGCTTGCGCCAAGTGACAGTTCAACTAGTTCGGCGCCAACAACTTCGAGTTCTAGTTCAAGTTCAAGTTCGAGTTCGGTGACGCCGACCACCATTTCGGCGAGCACGGTTGTAGTTAGGTCGTCAACAACCAGTACGTCGACTACAAGCACGTCGACTACGACTACGACAACGACTTTGCCGCCAACGACAACTTCTTCGAGTACGACGACGACTTCATCGAGCACGACGACGACGTCGAGCACGACCACAACTTCGAGCACGACCACGACGACAACTCCGACGACTACAACGAATCCGAAAACTCCTGGAACGTTCGCGGGATATTTAGGCGGAAGTTGTTGGGACGGCTCGTTGCAGCCGTACTACTGGGGCAACGACGGGCAGGCTCGGGCTGGGGCGTGTCCAACTAGACCAACTCAGGCGCCGCCACCGTGCACATACTCAAATGGCGATCCTTGTTAACGAGCCGTGTTGAGCGGCGTAGTTTTTAATCTCGGCTAAGAAATATTTATTCGTTGCCTTGGCAGCGCGTTAACTGAATGTTGTCGGCGGTGACCAAGCCGAGCGCGTCGGCGAACTTGATTGCCGTGCAAAACTCGCCGTGCAAATTAGCAACGGTCATGGCATGTACAAGCTCAGGGTCGCGATCGACGCCGTCGGGGCCGATGCGATTTGAAGTTGAACAACAATCTTCTATCAGATATGTGTCAAAGCCAAGATTGCCTGCCATGCGTGTTGTTGTCTCGACGCAAAAGTTGGTGAAGAAACCAACTATCGCAAGTCGTGAAATTTTGGCTCGGCGCAGTTGAATTTCTAAGTCGGTGCCGATGAAACCAGAATTAACATCTTTTTCAACAACGATTTCGCCTGCAGCCGGCTCGAAGCCAGGTTTTTGCGCACCAGTTGGCAGCGAAAACTTCAGCGGCGATGCCGACTCGCGCGAATCGTGTCGTGTGAACGCGACCTGAAGTTTCGCGTTACGCCAAGTCGCAAGCAACTGCGACATCTTGGCTTCTGCGTCGGGATTGTTTCGCCGGCCGTTTGGTCCACCCCAATGAGATAGAACATCTACGCCGACTTGCACGTCAATTAGTAGCAATGCTGTTTCGCGCCCGAATTGTTTGATCATTCAAGCAATTTTAGCCATGCTCAAGATTGCAAGGTAAGCCTGATATTCTCGGATTAATGGCGCGAGCCAGAAATCCCTTCAAATTAACCACACAGGAGAAATCATGTTACGAAAACTTAAGGCACTTGGATTCAGCGCGAATCTTTCTTACGCGCTCGGGTTCGCATCGGTCATTGGCAGCATCATCGTTTGGTTCACACAAGGTGGCACCGACGCTGGCGAAGTTGGAGCAGCAGGCGAGCGTTTCGGTATTTTCGTCGGACTCTGGGCGCCAACATTCATGGCAATCGGTAACGGCATCGACAACTTGTCAGACAAATAATCGACTCGCGCTAAGCGAATCGAGTTTTAATTCGAATTAGAGTCGGGTGACACTTGCGATAAAAACCGCAAGTGACACCGCGATTACTACGACTGGCGCGACAAACTTTTGAATGCTCTGCATCTCAACAGTTAAGCATGCTTTTTGATGGCGAACTAGTATTGGTTGCTTGAGTTTAGAAAATTCTGAGATTGAAAAACTGAAGAAAAAGTATCTGCGTCCGCCAAATCAGATGGGTTTGGCCCGGCTTAAGTCTTTTGTTCTTGAAAATAGCCCGGCGTGGCTTGTTGTGGCGTTGTTGCGGCGGTTCGTCACCAAGAGCGTCTATCAGTCAAAGCGCGAGTCAGTTACTTTTTTTAAGCGGGCCAATGTGGCTTATGGGGCACACCGACAGCGCCGCTCAGCACGCCTGTTACGGGTGGCGTTCGGGTTGCTTGGTGACGAGTTCTCGAGAGATTATTCACGTTTGATTATTGGGGCGACTAATCAGACGCAACTTGATGCTTCACGGCGTAGTGCTTTGTCGGGTGAGATTCTTGACGCGACCAAGGCGTTACCGATTGATGGCACCGATGCCACGGGTTGGTATCAGTTGTCGCGAGGCTTATTTAGCGTCGGATACTTTCGTGCCGCGTGGGTTGCGCGTGAAAATTCGATCGAGCTTTCTATTCGTGAAGGTGAGGCCACGGGCGCTGGTGCCACCGCGGTCGGTCGAGCGATTCAAGCCCATCTAGAGCGACGGAATTTTGCAAATGTTGAAGCGTTACTTGCGAAATCGGCAGGGCAGATCAAAGATATTGGCTTGCGCGATATTCGCGACTATCTCGACATGATGCAAAACAAGTATGTGATGCCTCCGCTTGACCCAAACTCACCAAATTTCGAAGCCGAAAAACTGTTCAGCGAACTAATCACTGGCAAATCTGTGGCCCTCGTCGGCCCAGGCAGCCCCTCTGGCCACTACGGCAACGAAATTGACTCTGCCGACACCGTCGTCCGTATTAAGTACGTTGGCCGCGAACACCTACCACCTCAAGAATTCCACGGCCACCGCTGCGACATCAATTATTTCGGAAATAGCGAAATCGAGTCATTGCTATCTAGTGGGTCAGCGACTGAGGTTTCGCACTGGTATCGAGGTTTAAGTCTAACTCTAAGTTCAAATTCAACTAATTCGACAATTGGTAATTCTGCAATTTTAAATTTGTTATCGCTTCCGCTGACTTATCGTACAACTGCTTACTCCGGCATGCGTGTGCTCCATGCGATTTCTAAGAGGGATGCATTAAGCATAAATATCTATGGTTTGAATTTTTACGCTGACAAGTTGACTTATTCTGCTGAAAATCAAAAGTTTTTAGAGAATGCAGCAGACACACTTGGGCACAACTCGTTCGATAAAAGGGGCATCGCTGAACAGAAGTCTTTTTATCGAGCGAGAGATTTGTTCATTCATGATCCGGTGTCGAATTTTTGTTTTGCGCAGAATTTGTACAAGGCGGGTCTGTTTGAAATTGAGCCGTTTGGTGCGAGTATCTTGGCACTGACGCCGTACCAATATGTTGAGCGTCTCGAAGAAATGCTCGGCGACTGGTAGACGCTGGTTGGCGCAGGCAGTCGCCAGTAGCCAGAGGCCGACGCTGGCGGTCAATCAACTACGCGCTGTTGCAAAAGCAAAAAAAGAGTTTGCTTAGCCGAGTTGGGCTTTGATTAGGTCGCGAATTTCGGGCGGCATGAAGTTGTTTTCTTGAGTCGTCTCGGCCTCGACAAGTTCGACGAGCTTGTTAGCAACATCAACAGGGTCGAGTTGATTTGTCGTCACCATCGTGCCGATCGCGCGCAAAAGATCGGTCGCGGGGGCACTAATCGAACCAGCCCCAAACCACTCCCACATCGAAGCCGCCATGCGATCATTGAAGCCCGTGTTGTAAGGCCCCGGATTAATCAGCGTCACGTCAATGCCCGCAGACGCAAGTTCGGCGCGCATCGCCTTGCCCATTGCTTCGAGTGCGTGTTTCGTCATTGCATACGGACCAAATGACGGCCCGGGTAAGACACCCGCGATCGACGAAACGATGATTACTCGACCTGAGCGCTTCGCAGCCATCTTGGGCAACACAGCCTGAGTTATTGCAAGCGTGCCAAACACATTGACGTCAAACAAATGTCTGACCCGTGCGATCGGTACGTCAGCCATCGGGCCTGTTTGCCCTGCGCCAGCGTTGTTGATCAGTACGTCGACATCAAACTTGGCAGCTGCAGCGACGTCGGCAGTCGAAGTGATGTCAAGTTTCACGACTTCAAGTTGAGGCGCCTCGGCACGCAATGCGTCGGCTTGAGATTGTGTTTCTGTTGTCGCGATGACTTTGTGTCCGCGCGCGGCGAGCGCGAGTGCGGTCGCTTTACCAAAGCCCGAGCCGGCGCCAGTGATCAAAACTGTCTTCGTCATTTTCGCTCCAATTTGCGTCTAATTGTTTGTTGCGAGACTAGTTCGCCTAAGGTATTTTCGTGGTGTTGGGAAATGTAATCAATTCAGGTGGTGTTACAACAAGCGTTGAAGTCGTTGTGAATTTCGGCGAGTTCGCAATATCGCTAAACGATTTTGCAGGCGTCACTGGCTGGCAACTAAAACCTGAAGGACTTTGCTTCGCCGATACATGCGTGTCGGTGACCAACTCAAGTGCGCTCACCAATTCAACGCACATTGACCTTGTCGAATTCGCACGAGTCACGAATCAAAACATTGTTGTAGATCAAAATCACAAAATTGCAGCGCTCGGCGAACGTGCCGACTCAAGAAGCGAAGCGATGGCAACGCTTGTTGCTCCAGACTTTCGACTACCAGACATTCACGGTAAGCAGGTTTCATTTAGTGACTTCAACCGCCGCAAACGACTTTTGCTGGCGTGGTCGTCTTGGTGAGGCTGTCGCTACGAGCTGCCAGTTTGGCAGCAACTCGCTAACGAACTTCAAGACACAGGTTTCACAGTTATCGCCGTGGCACTTGACGCTGATGAAGATGCTGTGCACGAGTGGGCGACAAAAGAGCAACTCACGATGCCTGTACTAATCGACAAGCATCATATTGTCGCTGAACTTTATGGTTTTGTGAATGTGTCGGCATCAATTTGGGTTGATGAGAACGACAAGATCGTGCGACCAGCCGATAGCGCCCCCGGAAGCGACATGTTTCGAGATTTCAGCAACATCGACTCAGAAGTCCATCACAATTTGTTGCGCAAATGGGTTCGATCAGGTGAGCGCGACCTTGATGACGCCGCGGTTCGCGAGTTTCAAGTGTTGCCGAGTCAAGAAGTGCAAATGGCACGCCTTCATCGCCGAATCGCAGTCGCATTGCGTGAGCGAAATCAAGACGGGGATACTTCTGCCTCGCACGAACATCTCGCTCGCGCCGAAGAGTTGGCGCCGCTCGACTGGACAATCCGTCGCGGAAATATGCCACTAGTTGGCATAGATCCGTTCGGTGAAGAGTTTTTCAAGTTTGTGGGCGAATGGTCGCAGGCAGGTCGGCCTGGTTTCAAACTCGGCACTGGTCGAATTAAAAAATAACTAGCGTTTGCGAAATTCGATTTTGTCTTCGTTGACTCGTGTCTCGTAGACATTCGTCGCGACGCGAACCGGTGATGCGACCGGTTCGCCCGTCAAAACGTTGAACCGTCCATTGTGTTTTGGGCACTCAATTGTGTTGCCATCGACAAAACCTTCGGCGAGGTGCGCCTTTCCGTGAGTGCATAATCCGTCGATCACGCTGCATCGACCGTCTTTTAACTTGATTACCGCAAAAGTCGCATCTGACGAATCGAAGCGCACGACGTCGTTCGCGGCAACTGACGCAAAATCACAAGCAACGATCCACTCTTCGCTCATGTCGGCGACTAGATAGCAGTTTTTGGTAGTTGACGTTGAATATAAAAGTTTTCGTCTTTGGCTTGGCGACGCAAAGCGTAAACAACTTCACGAAGAGCAGAAAAAGTGCTCTTGTACGGCGGTGCAAGTTGATCTTTCACTGCCTCGTGCAGGTTCTTGAGTTGGTGAAAAGGCACTGATGGATAAATGTGATGTTCGACGTGGTAGTTCATGTTCCAATACATCCATCGATTGATGGGGCCCATATATATTGTGCGGGTATTCAGGCGATGATCTGTTGTGTTCTCGGCGAGGCCTGCGTGTTGGGTAACGCCAAGCGTTACTACAAACCAGTGACCGTAGATACTTGGCAATCCGATAAACATCATCGGTTCGAAACTGCCGATACGCCAACTTACGACCACAGTTGCAATCAAAATTGACAGGTAGACGCGTGATGCCCATTTCGAAATGCGAAAAGTTTCAGGTGGTTGAAAATCTTTTTGATTGTCGGTGATTTTGCCGAATGCGTTTAGTATCCATTGCTTTAATTCGGCAGGGAAGGCACCGAAACTGAATAGTTCGAGAACGTATCTATAAAACGGCACATTACGTTTGAACGCAATCTCGGCATCTCGACCAATGATGATCGTGTCTGAGTGATGACGAGCGTGGCTCCATCGCCAGGTTTCAGGTTCACGAAACACCATAAACGATGCGATGTAGTAGACAACGTCGTTCATCCACTTTGTGCGAAACGCCGTGCGATGACCAGTCTCATGCCAACGCGAATCACTCATCGAGCCGTAAAGCACGCCGTAGACGGCGAAAGCTGGCACTGCCCACCACGTGCCCCAACTGAGATGGGCGAGATAACCGAAAACTGCAAGTGCGGCAAACCAACTTGCGACATGAAGCGCGGCTAAACCGTTGTTGCGCGTCATGAACTGTTTCATCAACTCGCGGTCGACATTCGGTTTATACCAATCGGCATCGACGAGCCCGTTCGCCTCGGCAACTTTCGCTTCTGGACCACCAACTGTGTAATCGCGCATTAGGTCAGATTACTGCAATGAGCCTTGACAAGGCGAGTAGCTCAAGTGTGACTTTCTACTTAAGGCGCGAGAAAATAGCGATTTGGGTGGTGTCGCCGAAGTGGGGGCTTGACGGGCCGTAAACCTGCGCTTGGAAAAGTTGGGCTCCAGAAATGACGCCCGATTTATGCGCTTCACGCAAGGTATCGGCGAACCCCAGCAACTCAAAATGCTTCGAGTTGATGCCAACCACAAACCAGCCGTTCACTCGAACGAGCTGAATTATGGATATTAAAGTCTGGGGCCCAAGGTGGCCGTGAGTGAAAGTTCCGGCGCTGATCATCGCGTCATATGATCCCTGTGGCACTTCGCCAGTCAGATCTACTTCGGTCAACTTGTCATACACAGGCGAGTTATCGATACGCCTTGTTTTTGCGGCCTCTGTCAGCATCTCAGGCGAAATATCAAAGCCTTCAATCTTCAAATTCGGCCGCAAGTTCGCTAAATAGCTTCCGACTGCTCCGGTGCCGCAACCAATATCGACGACTGATTTGATCTCGGTTTTGCTAATTAGTTCGTCAAATTTTTGCGCAATCGTTCGTGGATAAACATAGTCATTCGCCTTGATAAATGTTTCGTTGTAAGTCGTTGCCCATTCGGCATAAAGTCTTCGACTGTCTTCGGGAGTTTTAACTGCGTAAGCTTTTTCTAAGTCCAATTATTTGCCTATTACTTTCCGAGCCACTTCGGTGCACGTTTTTCGGCAAATGCTTTCGTGCCTTCTGCGGCATCTTGCGATTCAATTGCTGATCGATAAGTTTGATTATTGCGCAACACCGACATTGCATCATCGGTCGCGACGGTTTCAAGTTCGCGAATCAATTCAAGAACTGCCGCAACGCTCAGTGGCGCCGAGAGACAGATCTTCTCAGCAAGTTGTCGTGCTGCAATCATCAATTCGTCTGAAGTTGTCACTTGGTTGACAATGCCCCAAGTTTTTGCCTCGTTGGCAGACATGCGACGCCCAGAAATCAACATTTCACGTGCAATGTTTGGTGGCACGACACGTGGCAGTCGAATTGTCGCGTTATCAGCGATCAAACCGAGTGTCGCTTCGGGTAAGAAAAACTCAGCATGTTCTGCAGCAACAATGAGGTCGGCCGCAAGAGCGATTTCGAACCCGCCACCGACAGCCATGCCATTAACGGCCGCGATCACCGGCTTGGGGCGAAACTTCAATTCACTGATGCCACCGAAACCGCCGACTCCATAGTCTGACTCGAAAGATTCACCTTCGTTCGCTGCGCTGAGATCCCATCCTGCAGAAAAAAACTTGGTTCCTGCGCCAGTCAAGATCGCAACACGCAACTCAGGGTCGTGCATAAATGAGTCAAAGACTGAACTCATCTCGCGACTTGTTGAGGCATCAATCGCATTCGCTTTTGGACGATTAATAGTGACTTCTAAAATCGCACCGTTGCGCACAACTTCGATACTCATGATTTCTCGATAATCATCAGCGCATCAACGGCGACTGCAGAGTTCGTTGTAACTAGCACAGGGTTTAATTCAACCTCAACAAGCTCGTTGTTTAGTGCCGCACTGATCAGTTTTTGGATAAGTTCGACTAACGAATCAATGTCCGCAGCGGGCTTGCCGCGGAAGCCGCTTAGCAGAGGGGCGATACGTAATTTTTGCAGCGCCCGATTAATCTCAACATTTGACGCTGGCGCCAACAAGCAGACTGTGTCTCGCCAAAGTTCGGTATAAATACCACCAGCGCCAAGCGTGACGAGCCAACCAACTGGAGCATCGCGGCGCACGCTAACTAAAACTTCGGCAACAATGTCTGTAACTGTTTGTTCTATGAGAAATTCGGCTAACTCTTTTGGCATTTGATTTGCTGCCGCATTCAACTCGTCTGGGTCTTTGATGCCGATTCGCACCGCACCTGCTTCACTCTTGTGGGCAAGACCAAGACCTTTGAGCGTAATTGGATAGCCAATTTTGTTTGCTGTTGCACCAATTTCGTTGCGGTTTGATCTTGCGCCAGTTGGCACAGCGACGCCATTGCGAGACAAAATTTCTTTCGCCTCGGCTTCGTCGACAAGTTTTGTTGCTCGCGGCGCGACAACTGCAGCTGGTAGTTCGCCAGGCATATTTGCACCAAGCCAAGATGCCGCGTCGAGAGCGGCGAGCGATTCTTGTAGGCCTTGCAAAACAGTTAGGTTCGCCGCCCGGGCCGCAGTGCGAACATCTTCAGTTACACACTCGGCAATCGTGGCGACGACTATGCCGCGCTTGTTCGTCTTTGCTGCAGCATCGCCAAGCGACTGCGCTGCAACGGTCCATGAGTCTGATTGTTGATCGATGCGAGGAGGAGTATCAAGAATCAACATCGTGACATCTTGCGGACCATTCATAACTTCGGCGAAAGTATTTGAGGTGGCGACTCGATCACCCCACATAAAAGTGTGGTAGTCAAACGGATTGCCAACTGTCACGAGCTCGGTCAAAGTTGCGCTAATGCGTTGATGGTGCTCGCCACTAAATTGCTCAAAACGTAGCGATGTTTTCTCGCTTAAATCTGCCACCAGTGAAGCCTCGCCACCCGAGCACGAAAGCGAAACGACTTTGTTGCCCGATAGCACACCACCCTGATTGAGAAGTTTGAGAGTTTCAATGAGTTCAGTCGGAGAGTTGACCATCGCAACTCCGCAGCGTGCAAAAAGTGCCTCGTATGCGCGACGGCGCCCGGCAAGAGATGCCGTATGCGAAGCGGCGATCAGTGCACCAGCTTCGCTACGACCAGTCTGAAGGGCAACAATTCGCAAATTTCGTTGCGCTGCATAGTGTGCAAGTTGCGCAAATCGAACGGGGTCGACTATCGCTTCGATGAATAATCCGATAGAAGTAACGCGAGTGTCGTTGATGAAAACTTCAAGACAATCTTCGACTCCAGCTACTGCTTGATTGCCGACTGTAACTAAATAAGCGAGATTTAAATCGCGTTGTTGCAAAGTCAGATTGAGTCCGACGTTGCCGCTTTGACTTACGATCGCTGAGCCGAACACTTCTGGTTTGCATCCGTGTTGATCTGGCCACAGTGCGACACCGTCAAGAGCGTTGATGTAGCCGTAACAGTTGGGTCCAAGAAGGGGCATTGCGCCGGCTGCCTCAACGAGCCTCTGTTGCAACTCAACACCGTTGACACCCGATTGCGTGCCAGATTCAGCAAAACCAGATGCGTAGCAGACAGCACCACCACTACCGATTTTGGCAAGCCCCGCTACGACATCAATTGTCGCATTGCGATTGACGGCAATGAATGCAACATCTGGCGCGCCTGGCAAATCGGCAATCGACTTAAAGCATTTGACGCCAGCAATGCTGTCTCGAGTTGGGTGAACCGGCCAAAGTTGGCCCGTGAAACCCAACTTTTGACATTGCTCGATAACGCTTTGCGCCGGGCTCGCACCAAAAAGAGCGATTGATCGCGGGTTTAACGTGCGCGAAAGAAGTTGATCAGCCGCCATACGGTCGCAAAAGTGCACGCGAAATTATGTGACGCTGAATTTCGCTTGTGCCGTCCCAAATGCGATCTACGCGAGTATCGCGCCACATACGTTCGAGCGGTAATTCGTCCATCAGACCCATGCCGCCGAAGATTTGGATTGCCTCATCGGTCACGAACTGGCACATTTCGCTAGCAAAAACTTTTGCCATTGCGACCTCGGTGTCGCTAAATCTGCCCTGAGCGTCGTTGTAAGCGGCACGTAAAGTCAAGAGTTCTGCAGCATCAAGTTGAATCTGCATGTCTGCCAGCTTGAAAGACACACCCTGAAATTTGCCGATCTGCTGGCCGAATTGTTCGCGAGTAGCAGCCCATTCAACCGAAAGTTTGAGAGCACGGCGAGCACGACCAACACAGACAGCGGCAACTTGCAGTCGTGTTGCGCCGAGCCACTCGTTGGCTGCATCAAAACCCTTGTGCTCTTCGCCCAATACATTGCGTGCCGGCACGCGACAATTATCAAAATTGATAATCATGTTGTGATAGCCGTTGTTCGAAACGCAGTTGTAGCCCTTGACGCGCTCGCAACCCTTTGATTTGAAGTCGACAAGAAAACCAGTGATCTTCTTTTTTACACCCTTTGATGTTTGTTCTTCGCCGCTAGCGGCAAACAGAATCACATAGTCAGCCAAATCTGCATGCGAGATGAAATGCTTTGTGCCATTGATTATCCAATCATCGCCATCACGAGTGGCTGTGCATTTCATGCCACGCACGTCTGAGCCAGCATCTGGCTCTGACATTGCCAGACATTCGACGCGTTCACCAGTAATCGTCGGAATCAAATATTCTTCGATCTGTTGATCGCGGCATGCACGCAAAATATTGCTCGGGCGGGCGACAATGTAGTGCAGTGCATATGAAGTCGCGCCGAACTCGCGATCGACAAGCGTTGTGTCAAATGAATCAAGGCCACCACCACCGAGTTCACTCGGCATGTTGCATGCGTAAATTCCGGCATCAATCGATCGCTGTTTAATCTGCTGGATTAGGTCTGCAGATACTTGCCCTTCACGTTCGACTTGCTCTTCGTATGGCATGAGTTCGCGCTCGGTAAAAGTGCGTGTTGTGTCGACGATCATTTGTTGTTCTTCGGTCAGTTCAAAGCGCATAGTTCAGTCTCTCAGTTTTTGTGCTTGATTTTCATAGTTCGTCCGATTTCTGGTGGAATCGGCAGTTTGCTGTGAGATTGCTTGATCGCTTTTAGCGCAACTGCGACAGAATCTGGGATCGGTGCCGATTTAGCCGCCCCTGAGTCGACATGAACGAGCATTTGTTCGCAAGTCGCCAGGCGAACGTTGGTTGCAACATTAAACATTTCGTGATTGAAGTGCAGTCGTTTGGCGTCAAAATCAAGCACTTGAGTTGTGATTCGAAGTTTGTCATCAAGGTCGGCTTCGCGTTCATAAATGATGTGGGTCTCAACTGTGTAATACGAGTTGCCCCTCGCGCGGTAGTCGTCATTGATGCCAATGTATTGAAACAAAACATCTGATGCCCAACCAAAAGCAGTGAGATATGCCGCCTCGGTCATGTGATTGTTGTAGTCAACCCACTCGGCAACGACACTGCATCGATAGATGTCTAACGGTGCTGGCACAGTCTTGCCGACTTCGAGCGGTTCGACCTTCAGGATCATTTAACGCTCTGACCAACGAATCTGCCAACACCATCTGGTTTTGGAAGTTTGGCGTGAGCCACGGCGATTGGTTCGAGGCGTTCAAGTAGTTCTTTGCCAATCGGGGAGCCCTTCTTAAGTTTCGTGTCGACATGCAGATAGATGTGTTCTGCTGTCGCTACAACCGTGCCATCTGTCTTTGACATCACTGAATGGAGATGAACTTTCTTTTCGTCGAGCAAAACTACTTGGGCAGTCACGACAATCTCATCACCAACTTTGCTCTCATTGATGTAGCGAACATGGCTTTCAAGCGAATAGAACGATCGCCCCGTTGCTAAATAGTCAGAGTTGAAACCAATTGACCTAAAAAACACGTCAAGCGCCTCACTAGAAAGTTGCATGTATCTACTGTCATTTGTGTGTCCGTTGTAATCTGCCCAATCAGCAGTGATAAATCTGCGCTGAACCTCGATCGGCTGATCGATTTTTGTTGGTGACGGCGTTGCACCACTGAACAGCTTGCTTTCGTATTTTGCCAAAACTTCACCAGCACCGAAACCGACCGACTTTAGACCTTGCATTACGGCGACCAGACAGTCGTCGCGCAATTTTTCAAGTTCTCGAATTGATTTCGTGCCAGCCTGTGTATCTGATTGAGAAACTATTTTTTCAAGAAGTACATCGTCAAGTTCGGGTACATCCATGAGTTTTGTCCATGGCCATTTAAGTGTTGGTCCAAATTGCGCCATGAAATGTCGCATGCCGGCTTCGCCACCGGCGATGCGGTAAACCAAAAACGTCCCCATAAATGACCAACGAAGACCAGCGCCGAATCGAATTGCGTCATCTATTTCTTCGGCTGTCGCGACGCCGTCGTTAATCAGCCAAAGAGCTTCGCGCCACATCGACTCCATTAGACGATCGGCGATGAATCCATCGATTTCTTTTTGCAACAGCAGAGGACGCATGCCGATCGAGTCGTACACCTCGCAAGCGCGCTCTTTTGCGATCGCCGATGTCTTTTCGCCACCACAAATTTCAACAAGCGGCAATAAATAGACCGGGTTAAACGGGTGGCCGACCACGAGGCGGTCTGGGTTAACCATGTCGCGTTGTAACTGTGTTGGCAAGATGCCCGATGTGGACGAGCCAAAAACAGTGTCGGGTTTTGCAGCGCGACTCGCACGACCCAAGAGTTCTTGTTTAAGTTCAACGCGCTCGGGTGCGCTTTCTTGCACGAAGTCGACGTCAGTTACCGCTTGTTCAGGCGTAGAGACGAAAGTGATTGAGCCCTCGTGTGGCAGAGGGGCGAGTGTCAGTTTGGCGTATGCCCGTCGAGCATTAGCCATGACTTCGCCAATTTTTCGCTCTGCCTGCGGGTCAACATCATAAATTTTTACGTCAATACCGTTGAGTACGAACCGCGCAGCCCAACCTCCGCCGATTACGCCGCCACCTAAAAGACCGACCGTGTTTAACGGCTTGCTTAGAGTCACGAGTGTTTCGTGAGTTTGAGTTTGTCGCGAACGTCTTGAGGCCCGATGACATTGACGTTCATATTTTCGAGAATTTTGACCGCACGCTCAACGAGATCAGCATTTGAAGCAAGTTGACCGCGCGACAAATAGATATTGTCTTCAAGCCCGACGCGCACATTGCCGCCTGCGAGTGCAGCCATTGCCACAAACGGCAACTGCATGCGACTTATCGAGAACGCCGAGAAAATCGCGCCAGGCGGAAGCTGATTGACCATGGCCATGAAAGTGGTTGGATCATCAGGAGCGCCATAAGCGATGCCCATACAGAGTTGAATCATGATCGGATCATCGAGCAAACCTTCAGCAATCAGATCTTTGACCATCACTAAGTGACCCGTGTCGAAAACTTCGAGTTCGGCACGCACACCCAGTTTTTGCACTTGTTTTGCCATCGCGCGCAACACACTTGGCGAGTTGACCATGATGTAGTCGCCACCAGACGAAAAGTTCATGGTGCCACAATCGAGCGTGCAAATTTCTGGGCGCAGGCGAGTGACATGCTCTAAGCGTTCAGTTGCACCGACCATGTCGGTACCAACCTCGTCGAGTGGCAAGACTTTTTCGTCGCCACCAAGCACCATGTCGCCACCCATGCCTGCGGTCAAATTCAGAACTACATCAGTATTCGACGACCGAATTCTGTCTACTACTTCGGCATAAAGTTCGACGTCACGTGTGCCTTTGCCAGTTCGTGGGTCGCGCACATGAATATGTACGACTGCCGCGCCCGCTTTTGCGGCGTCTAGCGCAGAATCAGCGATCTGCTTTGGTGTTACCGGAACCTTTTCGCTCTTGCCCGTCGTGTCGCCAGCACCCGTCACCGCACACGTAATAAAGACATCCCAATTCACAGCAATTAGTTTATAGAGCGTGGTGGTGCGGGGGGAAATCGTTTGGCAACCGAGCGACCAGCAGGCGAGGCAAACACGTCTGTTTGAGTTTGCTAACGGTGCAAGCTATGAAGAACTGCATAGCTGGTCAATAAGTTCACCCGACGACTTTTGGCGCAAAGTTTGGCAATTCTGCGGGGTGGTGGGCGAGCAAGGGCAGCGCGCGGTTCACAAACCTGTAATCCCGAATGATCCATCGGCGCAATTCGTTGCGACGCAGTTTTTTCCAGACGCCAAACTAAGCATCGTCGAAAGCTTTCTGAAGCGCACAGGTTCGGGTGAAGCTTTAGTTGCCATCGACGAAACCGGAAAGCGAACATCCCGATCATGGGATGAATTGCGCCATCGCGTCGCGAGTCTCGCAAGTGCGCTGCAAAGTCTCGGCATTGTTGAAGGTGATCGAGTAGTGGCTTGGTTGCCAAACGCAATCGAAGTTGTCGAGACAATGCTCGCCAGTGCTTCAATTGGTGCAATCTTTTCTTCTTGCTCGCCTGACTTCGGAGCACAAGGTGTATTAGATCGCTTCAGCCAGATAACTCCAAAAATTTTAGTTGCAACAGATTCATATATATATGGTGGTAAAAAGTTTGACTGCCTCGAACGGCTCGCCGTCGTGCGCAATGGCCTTCCGACACTGAAAGCGACCTTGCTTGTCTCACTTGATGAGCAGGCAGAATCGCGCGGTCTTGTTAGTTACGAAAAGTGTTTGCAGTCTGGGGCGAGCACGCCACTCGCCCCACGCAGATTTAAATTTGATCACCCTTGGTATGTGCTCTATTCGTCTGGCACAACTGGCGTACCGAAATGCATTGTGCATCGCACAGGTGGTGTGTTGCTACAGCATCTGAAAGAACATCAGTTGCACTGCGACATCAAAACTGATGATCGTGTTATGTATTTCACGACGACTGGTTGGATGATGTGGAACTGGCTCGTGTCAGTACTCGCGAGTGGTGCGACTGCCGTGCTCTACGACGGCTCGCCAAGTTTTCCGACTATGAATCGGCTATTTGATTTTGTCGATCAAGAGCAACTCACTCTTCTCGGAACTTCAGCCAAGTTCATTGACTCAGCCAGAAAATCTGAGATTAATCCGATCGAATCGCATTCGCTCAAAACTTTGCGCACCATCTGTTCGACTGGTTCGCCGCTGGCGCCAGAAGGTTTCGGTTGGGTATACGAAAAGGTCTCAACGACTGTGCATCTTGCTTCAATTTCTGGTGGCACTGACTTGTGCGCATGTTTTGTTGCCGGCGACCCGACGAGCACTGTTTACGCCGGCGAGATTCAACGCCCATGTCTCGGTATGGAAACTGACGTAGTCGACGACGAGAAACTCTCGCTCAAACAAAGTTTTGACACAGCGGGCGAGTTGGTTTGCCGCCAGCCATTTCCGTCAGTGCCGCTTGGTTTCTGGGGTGACGGTTCATCTGGCGTACCCGACCCGAAGTTGCCAGGACCAAAATTTCGCTCAGCATACTTCGAGCGATTTCCAGGAATATGGAGTCACGGCGATTTTGCTTCATGGTCAGCAAATGGCGGCATGACGATCCACGGGCGCAGTGACACAACGCTTAACCCTGGTGGTGTGCGAATCGGCACTGCTGAGATTTATCGAGTTGTTGAACAGCACGATGATGTGATCGAGAGTCTCGTTTTTGGCCAAAATTTCGACAACGACGTGCGTATCGTGTTGGCAGTCAAATTGCGACAAGATGTCGTCTTGTCAGAATCGCTTGTTGCAGATCTTAAAGTTCGAATTCGCAATGCCTGCACACCGCGTCATGTGCCTGCAGTGGTAATCAGTGTTGCCGATTTACCGCGCACACGAAGCAACAAACTTGTCGAACTGGCAGTTGCCGATGCAGTTAACGGTCGACCAGTGCGAAACATCGAAGCCATTGCCAACCCCGAAGCAATAACCGCAATCGTAAACGCCCTTACTAATTGACCCGACTCTCTTACTAGTAATTTGGCTTAAAACTGAGTAGCGGTAGATAGTCATCGAGGTCGAGGGCGTCAAAGTCACTGATAAAGAGTGCAGATGTTGCATCAGCGATTTTCGGATCGCGGGTTGATTCGCTCAAAGCGTTGCGAAGTTCACTTAATTGCAAATCGGTGATTGAGCGATGTGCGATTATCGGCAAACACGGCACAAGTGGGCCGTTACAGATTACGAAAAGCGAACTAATCGCAACGGGGTCAATACGCCGTAAATGGGCGAGTGTGACGCTATCAATAGACGCAACATCGGCTTCACCGTTACAAAGCATGCGAACACTTTCTGCGTGCGAACCAGAAATTTGCACTTCGCCACGCCAAGATTCTTGCGGACCATGAATTGCTGCAATCAGACTGATCCACCCTGAAAGACTTTCTAGTCCGTTAACGGCGGCGACTGAACCTTGAAAGTCAAACGGAGTGCCATCAACTCTGCCAACTATCACACTGCGATAAAAGTGACTTGCTGATTCTGGGGTTGTGTGTCGAAATGTGCCAACGACACGAACCTTGTCAGCGAGTTGCGTCACCAACGGCCAGCCACAAGTTTGGCTTACAAACAAGTCATCGCTTTGCCAAAGTTTCTTTGGGTCTTTAGTGCGCGTTAGTTCATTCGGCAACCAAGAGCAGCGGTTTGCTGCGGCGGCCCAAAGTTTGTCGTACGCCCACGCGATGTCGTCAAACGGATAAAAACCTAACTCAGCCGTTACTTGATGAGTCGAAGACATATCGTGCCTCAACCTTATTAGATTCAGCGTCATCGGCAGGTCGCGCGACAATTTGTCGTAAAGTCTTGATAGTGAAATTGATGCAATCCAAAACAGACCGCATGACAGGGGTTGGCATGCGGTACATGATGGTTCTTGTTTTCGGTGTTTCGCTGCTTTTATTGAGCAGCATTGAGTTTTTTGATGCAATCGCAATCGTGTCAGTAGTTGCGATTCAAGCTTTCATTGGTGGATTAATCTGGCGCAAGATTCGTGGCACAGCGCCCACAGAAGTCGCCGAATTTCTCGGCATGGGCAGTGCAGTTGGTTTTTCCCTGGCAATAATCTCGAGTCAGATTTTCCGTGAAATATTGCCGAGATCGATCGCTTGGCTGGTTCTGCTGGTTGCTGTCTATGGGCTGTGCATCTTCGTCAAGAGTGTGTCGGTTGGTGACGCAACACCATTCGCAGAAACCGAGAATAAGAGCAAACCCGAGTATCAACTCTTAGTTATCTTTTGCGGAACCCTCGTCGCGCTGAGCACTTCTTGGTATTGGCTCATTCCGACTGCTTTGGTCTGCACAGGTGCCATAGTTTGGCTGCTTCTGCGTGAGACAGTTCGGTCGTTTGGCGCCAAGGCGTATCTCGTTTATAAGGCGTCGTTGCTTCCGCTCGGCTATTACGCCCTTCAAGTGCTGATTGATTTAACGCGAGTTGAAACAATTCGAAATCCAAATTGGTGGAGTCTGCGCTTTGGTGTTTTGCAAGACCCAGATGTCGTTTTCAACGAGTCAATGATCAATTCGGTGCAGAAATTTGGTTCGAGCGACAATATTTTTTTCGCTGGTTATCCACTGCAATACCACTGGCTGTCTTTTGCATGGGAAGCGACGCTTGGGTCACTCCGCGATCTGGCGCCATTTGCAGTTTCTGGCATTGCTGGGCCTGCGGTTGTGATGTTTGTGATAATGGCCCTTGTTTATGCGCTTGCAAGACAACTAAGCGACAGCACTTTTTCGCCACCAGCCACGGTGGCTGTCATCGCGATGATGTGTAGTGGACCAATTCCGTTGTTCAGAGTTCTCAATCCGTATTCGTTCTCTTATAACTTTTCATTAATCTTTGTTTTTGCGATTCTCATTCTGCTATTTGCGATTGAGCAGAGGTTCCCTTTTTCGAGCGTCTTATTTTTTGGTTTGTTTGTTTTTGTTGCAGTTGGAAGCAAAGTTTCAAATGCTGCTGGTATAGCAATTGGGCTCATATCAATTTTCGTGTCTGCGTTAATACATCGAGAAGGCATTCGTAAAGTATTTTTATTAGGTTGTTCGGCTGCTCTGGCAGTTGCGATGTTTTGGCTCTTTGCGTATCGCGTGCCCGGAGTGACCGGTGGGTCGACTATTCGGATCGACTTTGGCGAGATTTTTATTCAGAAAGCGAACTATTCATGGTCGAGCAACATGCCCGTTTTGATCTTTGGCTTTATCGCAACTTTCTCCGCCATTTTGTTTCCATTAAGTGGATTGCTGTTACATCGACGTCCGGATGCCTATCTTCACAAACTTACCTATCGGTTTGCTATAGGTTCGGGTATTGGTCTTTTGATCATCGCGATCTTGTTGGCAGATGACTGGGAGTCTTCTTCGTATTTGATTGAAGTTGGCTTGGCTATATCTGTTCCCTTTTCGCTGGCGAATGTTTTCAGTAGTAAAGAAAGGTTTTCAACGATCAACTTATTGGTTATTTTTACTTCTCTATCAATTGGTCTTGTTAGTGCCAAAATTTGGCACTGGCTCTATGACAATTTGGATAGCAGTCAATCTCAAGTTCAGACATTGCAATCTTTAGTTGTTTCGATTCCGTTGTTTGTCGCATTGACTTTTTCGCTTTTGATTTTATTGATCTCACGACGCTTGAGATTTTCTGTGTTCGCGTTTTCTTTTGTACTGATTTCTTCATCAGGCGGAAGTTACATGGCCAATGCTGGTCTTTTTTATGCGACTGGAGTCAGTATGAGGACAGGCTCTGCTGAGATTGCTGAACCAATTATTGGCTCGAACGAATATCGCAGATTACTTAAATGGCTAGAAGTAAATACCGGGAACCAAGATCTAGTTGCTAGTAATCGTCAATGCCTTGAAGTGGAGCCAAATCCTAAAAATTGTCAGGCACTTTGGATGCTGACTTCTGCGATTTCTAAACGGCAAAATCTGGTAGAAGGTCTTTATCCGCAACATAGTGAAATTCAGAATATTGAGCGATACCGACGAATGTCAATTGTCATCGAGTTTGTTGAGAATCCGAGTGACGAGAATCGCGATTCGCTTGTTGAGTATGGCGTGAAGTGGGTGGTTGCTGATCACGCAATTACGAACACACGCGATTGGCAGCCATTCGCTACCGAACGATACAAAAATCTCGCCGGATCAATTCTCGAACTTAACCCTTAAAGCAAATTAAGGATGCAGGCCGCGCATGCGATGCGAGTCGGCGATTGTTTTAATACCGAGCACTGATGCCGCCAATCGATATGGCAACTTTTGCTCAACCGAAAAAGTGTGCAGTCGCTTAAACGCCGATTGCATCAGCGAGATTACTTTCTCATTTACTTCATCTTCATCCCAACTGAGGTGAGCGAAATTCTGACATTGCTCGAGATAACTGCAGGTCACGCCGCCGGCATTTGCGTAAACATCTGGCATAACGATGATTCCGCGGTCGGTTAGAACTTCGTCTGCCTTTGGCGTCAACGGGCCGTTCGCACCCTCAACGATCAGTTTTGCTTTGATCTGCGACGCAGTGTGTTCGTCTACCGCATCACCGAGAGCGCATGGCATCAAAATGTCGCAGTCGACTGAAAATATCGCAGCCGAGCCGTCAATACCTTTGCCGATTGTGTCGCCAGCACCAGTTTCGGTCACGCTCTTAGCGCCTTCTCGCATTTTGCGATCGATCATCGCGATGTCGAGCCCGTTCGCATTGTGAATTGCGCCGCCAACATCGGCAACGGCAACAATTTTTGCGCCGCGAGCTTGCGCGAGTCTTGCCGCCCACGCACCTACTTGTCCGTAACCTTGAATCGCAATACGTGAACCTTCGAGTGCTAAACCCATCTCTCGACCCGCCAACGCTGCGGCTTCAACTGCACCACGACCCGTCGCCGACTCGCGACCAAGCGAACCACCAAGTTCAATTGGCTTGCCAGTTACAACGCCAGGCACGATATGACCGACGCTCGCAGAATATTGGTCAAGCACCCATGCCATCACCTGGGCGTTTGTGCCGACATCTGGCGCAGGCACATCTTTGTCGGGTCCGAGAAACGGTATTAATTCTGAAACGTATCGACGAGTAACTTTTTCGAGTTCGCGAGTAGTCAGCGTTTTGGGATCAACCGCGATGCCGCCTTTTGCTCCGCCGAGAGGCAAGTTCATTATTGCCGTCTTCAGCGACATGCCAATTGCCAGAGCAACAACTTCATCGCGTGTGACGCCGGGGTGATAGCGAATTCCACCTTTGGCAGGACCACGAGTTGTGTTGTGGTGAACACGCCATCCGACTAGGTGGTCTCTTGTGCCGTCATCGTGCCGAAAAGGAATTGAAACTTCGAGTACTCGCCGCGGCGCAATGATCGTTTCAATCAAGCCATCTTCAAGGCCGAGCCATTCGCCAGCCTGACGCACCCGAAACTCGGCCGACTCAAGTGCAAGTTCTTTTGGCAAATGGTGTGCGCTCATGGCTCTATTCTGCCTCATTCGGCCATGCGCGTGGTGACGCCACGAAATCTACTTAAGCGGTCGCAACCGCGGCCATTTACCAATCTTGTCGAGACCTGCAACGGTACTCGCCATTGTTTCAGGGGTTACTGGGTGACTAATCAAATAGCCCTGCGCCTTGCTGCAGCGCAAATCGCCAAGTGCGTGAAGTTGTTCGACAGTTTCGACACCTTCGGCTACTACATCAAGTCCGAGAGAATTAGCCATGGCAATGATTGTTCTCACAAGAGATCGCGCGTTTGCGTCGTTGGCTAACTCGTTGATGAAAGTTCTGTCAATTTTTAATCTATGGATTGGAAACCGCTGCAAAAAAGAGAGCGAAGAATAACCAGTGCCGAAGTCGTCGATTGCAACGCGCACGCCGATATCTGAAAGTCGGCGCAGCGTGTCGAGAGCCTGCTCAGGCTGAGTGATCATCACGCCTTCGGTTACTTCTAGCCACAACTGATCCGCAGGCATTCGCGAACGCATTAAGGCCTCGTTGACGACTGCAACAAAGTTGGGATCATGTAACTGTCGCGGCGAAACATTCACCGACATAGTTGCGTCTCGGCGACAGATGCCTTGGTTTATCCAACCACGCAAGTGGGTAAGTGCTTCGAGCAGAGCCCACGCACCAATTGGCACGATGATGCCAGTCTCTTCGGCAATCGGAATAAATTCGGCGGGCGAGATATTGGTGCCATCCTCCATATCCCAGCGCATCAGAGCTTCGAACCCGATTACATCACCGAGATCGATGTCGATGATTGGTTGATGGACCAGTCGCAATTCGCGACGCTCAAGTGCTCGGTAAAGTGCAGTTTCTACAGCCAGTCGTTGATTGACGCGCTCAAGCATTGACTTGTCGAAAATTGCAACGCAGTTCCGCCCGGCATCTTTTGCTCGGTACATGGCTGTGTCTGCATTGCGCAGCAAATCATCGGCAGTTGTTGAAATCTCTCGATCGAAAACGGCAACCCCGATGCTTGCAGAAACAAAAACATCGCCTTGGCGCAGTGCCAACGGTTCGTGAAAACTTTCGAGCACCATGTCGGCCAATAAGACAGCATCACTTTGGTTTTTTGATTTGGCGTCAAGCACCACGAACTCGTCGCCTGAAATTCGCCCGACAATACATCTATCGGGTAGTGCCACTCTCAGTCTTTGAGCAACTGAAACCAAGACATCGTCGCCCGCCGAGTGGCCAAGACTGTCATTAATGTTTTTGAATCTGTCGACGTCAATAAACAAGACCGTAGGTGAGAGACCGCTGAATCGGGCGTTTTCTAACGAAGCTGCAACGTGTTCAATCATTAATCCACGATTTGGAAGATTGGTTAGTGAATCAGTTTGCGCCGAATCAATTAGTTGCGCCTGTAGCACAGCGTTTGCTCTGACAGCCAGAACTACTCGCAATGTGACGGCTGTAGCCAGAACAAAAATCGAAATCGCTCGTACTGTTCTGTCTACATCGCTTGAAGGGTTCGTAAGTGCTAAAACCACTACTGGCAATACAAGAGATGTCGTTGTTAGTACTAGACGACCGAGAAGTGGTTGCTTAAGTCTTCGCGCTGAATGTGAAGCGATAGTCGCAACGCTTGGATGCAAAACAGTTGCAGAGACCAAAAACAAACTCGCGATGTACGGAGCATTGGCAAATTCATCTGAGATCTCGTATCTACCCGATTGGTTCGTTGCATAAAACAGGTCACCAATCAGTGAGCAAGCGATCGCGCTACCGGCGAACCACACCGCAGGTGTTCTCTCGGTATCACCAAACAGCAAGGTTGCGAGAAGAAAAATAACTATTGCGCTTGAAGCCAAAGTTGCACCGCGAACTGCAGTTATAGATACGACATCTTGTGAAATCTCTCGCGCAGGATCTAAGAATGCAACCCAAATTAAAAACCATGAACCAAGCCCTATTATCAGCGAGTCGAAAACAACGTTCATCGGGTCACGACCGAACCTTCGCTGAACCGTGATGAAAAGTCCGAAAACTAAAATCAATTGGACACACAAAAACAGAGCCTCAGAGATCGCCTGAGTTCGCACGACAGTTGAATCGCGATTATCGAAAATTTGCGCGGCGATCAAAATCGCAATCAGCAAGAGCAGGGCAGACCAGACGCGCCGATCGGGCTTGTTGACCGCAACACCGACAATTGCGCATACGAAGACCTGAATCGCCGCGATCATGTAGATGACCTCACTCGACACAGCGGCGAGACCAAATACATGCAGACTTGTGGCGATTATGGCCAGACCAGTCATCGCCCACGCCGCACGAGAAACGGCTTTAGACATCACGAAAACGGTACTACAGATGTTCTAAACTTTTGGGAGGCGGGGGTTAGTCCTATGTTCGGCGTCGTGCGCCGAGAAAGTACCCGTCGATGTTTGTCACCCGCCACTCCAACGTTGTTGATCCAGCGTTGCGCGAGAAACTTTGGCGACTTTATCACTCGACATATTTGTCGACTGCCGAAGCCACAGTCACACACGAAATGCTCGACCAAGATGAATTCAACGAGCAAATTTCTCGAGATTCAAATCGGGTTTGGGTGGTCTGGAGTGACTCGTTGCCTGTTGCGATGACTCTCGTCTCGACTGATGTTCGCGCCACACGTTGGTTGAGCGAGATTTATTTCGAGAAGCACTTTGCCGATCGCTATCGCGCGGGTCAAGTTCATTACATCGTCTGGGTAGTTGTTGATCCTGCCGCTGACGCAAAAGGAGCGAACGTAATGCTCGCACGCCAGGCATTAACCACCGAGGCTCGCGATGGCGCACTTTTAGTTTTCGACATTCCTGAAGTGCATCAGCCGACCGCAAAAGGTGGAGCAGCAGAATTGTTGTATCGCATGGCCAAGATGGTTGGTGATGTCGAACTTTTGGCTTTATCGACGCAGCGCTACTTCGCACTTGACTTTGCCAAGTCGCGGGCTACAGAAGCTGATCAGCTTTCATCGTCTGACGAACTCGTGAGAAACACTTAATTTGCTATGCAAACTCAGAAATTGTTAGGTCTTGTCGCACGATAGTCTTGAAGCAGCGATGAGTGTTTCCGTAGCCGCAGTGACGGTTGTTGTGCCAGGTTCACACTTAATGTCAAGTTTGCTCGGCGAAAGAGATTCGCACCTTCGACTTATAGAAACCGAGTTTCCTAACACCACGATTCGTGTTCGTGGCAACGAAATTTCAATCTCTGGTACTGAAACCGACACAGTTGGCAGTTTGTTTGAAGAACTAACTTCTTTGCTGCAAGGTGGCGAAAATTTAAACACAGTCGTCGTTGCGCGAAGCATTGAAATGTTGCGTCTGCATGAGCGACCTAGTTCGGTGCTAACCCACGACATTGTGAGAGCAAATCAAGGCAAGCCCGTAAGGCCAAAAACATCTGGACAAAAGCATTATGTAGATGCAATTCGCGAGAATGTAATCACATTTGGTCTTGGTCCTGCTGGTACCGGCAAAAGTTGGCTGGCAATCGCGATGGCTGTGCACGCTTTACAAACAAAATCAGTTCAACGGATAATTCTGACTCGACCAGCAGTCGAGGCCGGCGAACGACTGGGCTTTTTGCCTGGTGATTTGATGGCCAAACTCGACCCTTATCTTCGACCGCTTTATGACGCCCTGCACGACATGGTCGGTGCTGAGGGCGCCCAGAAATTAGTAGAAAGACAGGTCGTAGAAGTTGCGCCACTTGCCTACATGCGTGGTCGAACACTTAATAACAGCTTTATTATTTTGGATGAAGCCCAGAACGCAACGCCAGAGCAGATCAAAATGTTTTTGACTCGAATTGGTTTCGGTTCAAAAGTTGTCGTTACTGGCGACATGACGCAGGTCGACATTCCTGATAATCGCAGCGGCCTGTTCGGGTTAGAAAAGATTCTCGCCGGCATTGAAGGACTTTCATTTGTGCATCTTGGTGTCAGCGACATTGTTCGACACAAAATAGTTTCAGACATCGTTGCTGCATATGAACAAAAAGGTTCGAGTGCGGTGAGCAATCGTGCTTGAACCTCACATCAAGCGCAACGGCCCTCGCAAAGTTGGCGGAGATGGCGACATTGAAGTTTTCTGTGCAGACGAACAAACTGATGTTGCTGTTGATGTTGCACGCTGGCATCAATTGGCAAAAAACGTGTTGCTATCTGAGGGCGTGCGTGGAGCAGCCGAATTGACATTGATGTTCGTGCCCGAATCAGCAATCGCGGGACTCAATGAAAAATACATGGGCAAAACCGGGCCGACTGATGTTCTGTCTTTTCCGCTTGACGCAGTTGAGGCGGTTCGCACACCAGGACCTAGCATGTTGTCTCGCGGCCCCGATAAATTAAATGTTGATCTAAATGACCTGCCTATCTTGCTCGGTGATGTTGTTGTTTGTCCGAGCGTGGCAAAAAATCAATCGTCAACTCACGCTGGCAATATCGAAGACGAATTTGCTCTTTTGGTAACTCACGGAGTTCTACATGTTCTGGGTTACGACCACGAAGACGAACGAGATGCAATAACGATGCAAACTCGAGAACGCGAACTTTTAGAACTGCATCACTGGCAAGGACCGATGCCAGAAACATTCAGCAAGGTCTACGAATGATGTTTGCAGTTGCGCCGAGAGCAGCAGATTTTTGGATGCTGTTTACGATTGTCATGTTGCTGGTCGCATTGACAGGCTTATCGCTCGCCGAAATGAGCCTTTCGCGAATCACCAAACAAAAAGCCCAAGCATTGTTAGATCAGGGTGGCAAGCGAGCGAAAATAATCTTGAAACTCGCCGAAGACCCAACGAAATGGGTCAACCCGTTGCTCTTGACTGTAAATATCTTTCAGACGGTACAGGCGACCTTGACCGGCATTGTCTCGGGGCGTTTGTTCGGCGCGCCAGGTGTAGCAGTCGGTGTAACGCTAAATGTAATTGTCTTTTTCGTCTTAGCCGAGGCTGTGCCAAAGACTTATGGATTGGTGCATCCAGTGCGTGGTGCAACGCTCACTGCGTTGCCAGTTAACGCGCTGACGAGCTTTTATCCGCTACGAATGATTTCACAAGGTCTGATCAAACTGACGAACGTGATAGTTCGAGGCAAAGGACTTGCGGCTGGTCCATTTATTAGTGAGCAAGAGTTTTTGGGCATTGTTGAAGCAGCGGCACAAGACGCGGTTATCGAGCATGAAGAGCGTGAATTAATCGAGTCAGTAATTGAGTTCGGTGACACCGTTGTTCGTGAGATTATGGTGCCACGTCCAGATGTTGTGACGATTAATGACAACTTGACGATCTCGCAGGCAATTGACATTGTCGTCGAGCATCAGTTGAGTCGTTTGCCTGTTCTGCGCGCCGACGATGATGATCAAGACGACCTCGTGGGTGTGGTTTACGCAAAAGACTTGATTGCCGCCGAACGAAGTGGCCGCGGCGCAGAATCGATCAAAACTGCTTTGCATGCTGTCGAGGTTGTTCCGGAGATGAAGCCGGTTGCTGATTTGATGCGCCAGATGCAACAAGACAAATTTCACCTGGCGATGGTCGCAGATGAGTACGGCTTGCTTGCTGGTCTTGTGACCCTTGAAGACTGTTTAGAAGAACTAGTTGGCGAGATCGGCGATGAACACGACGAAGACGACACTTCAGTACAGCGACAGCCAAATGGTGACTTGCTCGTTGCTGGGGTTACCACGATCGACAAGCTCAATGAAATTTTGGAAACCGAAATAAGCACCGTCGACTACGACACAATCGGCGGCCTTGTTTTCGGTGAATTGGGCCATGTGCCCGAAGTAGGCGAGTCTGTATGCCTTAATGAGTTGGTCTTTCGCGTCGAAGAACTAGATGGACGGCGAATTCAGGTTATTCGAATTTCGCAGGTAAAAAAATAAGCGATTAGTCTCGCCCCATGGAGATTTCGCTACGAGGTAAAACCGCTATCGTCACCGGTGCTTCCCGGGGTATTGGTAAGGCAATTGCTAAGTCGTTTGTTGACGCTGGGGCTCAAGTCATGCTCACATCGCGCAAACTTGACGCTCTTCAGGCCGCTGCAAAAGAGATGGATGGCGAGACCGATGTTTTCGCGGCGAACGCTGGCGAAATCGATCAGGCTCAAGCATGCATCGATGCAACGATTAAACGTTTCGGCAAGATTGACATCTTGGTCAATAATGCAGCGACGAATCCGTACTATGGCGAGACCCTCGGCGTCGATTCAGCTCGTTTCGATAAAACTTTTCAAGTTAATTTAAAAGGCCCTCTGTTCTGGAGTCAAGCAGTTTGGAATGCATCGATGCAGAAGAATCCTGGTGTGATTCTGAATATTGCATCGGTCGGCGGTCTGCGTGCAGAGCAGGGTCTTGGTGTTTACAACTTGACTAAGGCGGCTGTTATTCATTTGACAAGTCAGTTGGCATGCGAATTAGGTAAAACACGCGTCGTTGGCATTGCGCCAGGTCTGGTCAAAACTCTTTTTGCTTCAGTTCTCATCGAGAATGTAGGCGACAAGCTTGCGTCAGCGCTGCCGACCAAGCGACTTGGTGAACCCCAAGACATCGCCAACCTGGCGTTGTTTCTCTGTTCTGATTTGGCGTCGTGGATAACCGGCGAGACTTATGTAATTGATGGTGGTGCAGGTGTTCGCTCGGGCACGATGTAAATTTTCGCCGCACGAAGAAACACTGGACCCAAAGTAATCAAGGCGACTAACAGCACGACCCCTGAGGCGAGATAAGTTGTTCGCAAACCGAAAGAATAAGCGATCTGCCCGCCGATGAGTGCACCAAATGCAGTGCTGCCAGTGCCGATAAATCTGTAGACGCTGTTCACTCTGCCAAATAGTTCAGCTGGTATTAGTCGTTGACGCATGCTGACCGTAATCACATTCCATGTGGTGCCTGCGATCGCCATCACTATGCCGCTTAGCGCCACTGTCCAAATCTTTGGAAACACACCCGGTATGACATCGGAGATAGCAAAAATTATGTAAGAGAGAATTATCGCCGAGGTTGCACCAAGTTTTTTGCTGACTCGCTGTCCGATCAGACCACCTACGATCGAGCCGACCGAGATCGCTGCAAGCAAAATTCCGAATCCGCGGGCTCCAAGACCAAGTTCATCGCGTGCGAATTTGACAAAGACTGCTTGAGCAAACATGCCGCACATGTTGGCGACACCAAGCATGATCGCCAGAGTTCGCAATAGATCGTGTTTCCATAGCCAAGCCAGCCCTTGTCTCAGGTCAGCGCCAAATGAGTTTGTTGAACCCTCAACTTTCGGTACCGATTTAACTCGTATTGATCGAATCAGTAGCGCAGCCAAAATGAGTGCGATGGCGTTGATGCCGAATGGTGCGCCAATGGCGATCACGAATATCCACGCACCAAACGGAAGACCGACAAAACCGTTGCTGATAATTTGCGAAATGTAGAGCCTGCTATTGGCGACTTCTAATGATTCTTGGTTTACTATCGCGGGAAGAATCGCCTGCGAACTCATATCAAAAAACAACTCGCAAACTCCGGCGAGCATCGTTGCAACAATCAGAAGATAAATATTCAGTGAATCTGTTGCTGCACCAATTGCGATCAAGGCAAAGATCATTCCGCGCACGAGGTTGGCGCGAACCATAATCTTCTGCCTATCGTGACGATCTAAGTAGACACCTGCAGGAAGCGAAAGAATTAACCATGGCAACATTGCCGCGAAACTGATCGCAGCGATCAGGCGAGAGTCGTTTGTAAGCGAAATTGCGAGCAGTGGTGCTGCGGCGACGACCATTCCGTCACCCAAGTTTGAGATAGTCGATGATGAAAACAGGCGCCAATAAGAATTCGGCAAACGGCGTGAATTTTCGTGACTGTGCTCATTTACGTCATTCATGTTGAACATTCAACTTATAAGAGAGCTTTGACAGGTCACTCATCAAAACTTTGCCAAGACTCGACCTCGGTATCTGATCAACCACAAAAAGTGCTTTCGGCGCACAATAATCGGGCAAAGTGAGGCGCACATGTTTGCTTAAGTCTTCAATTCGAATGTTTGGCGTGTGGGGTTTTAAAACCACCCATGCGGTTACTGCTTGGCCCCATTTCTCGTCAGGCGTGCCAGCAACAACTGCATCGGCAACTGCATCGTGCTGCCGGAGACAATTCTCAACAGTTATTGGCCAAACTTTGTATCCGCCGGTTTTGATTAGATCATCCTTGCGACCGAGAACCGATAATTTGTCGTTATGAAACTCTCCGAGGTCGCCTGTAAGCAACCAACCGTCGCTGGTCTTTGGGTCTAACCCATTTCGATAGCACCGCAACAACGAATTGCAACGAATCTGAATTTCTGAGTCTTGACTAATACGAACTTCAACTCCGGCAAGTGGTTCTCCGTTGTAAACGACGCCGCCGAAAGTCTCAGTTAATCCATAGGTTGAAATTGCGTTGCTCGGCAGGTTCGCTGGGGCATGAGCGCCGCCAATCAGAACAGACTTAAAAGATGAAATGTCAACCGAATGCAAAACTGTCGGAACTAGCGATGTCATATTCGCACCATTGTTAACCGCAGATTCGATTGTTGCTCGATCTGCGCGTCGTTCAATTGTGAGGAGTGATCCGAAATGCAAGGCACGCAGCACGACAGAAAGGCCGCCGACGTGGGCGAGTGAGATGCAAGCCAACCAATGATCTGCATCGACACAACCAAGACGCGTACCGGTAGTCGTTATGGCGGCTTGAATCGATGTGTGGGTGTGCACGACGCCTTTGGGTTCACCAGTTGAGCCTGATGTGGCTACGACTAAAGCGTCGTCTTGATCAACTGGCTCGCCACTTGCAAATTTCACTACCGAACCATCGCTATTGACAATTGACGAGACTTTAAATTGAGTAATTATGTTTCTGCGTGCGACATCGGGCAACCGTTGGTCTAGGGGCAGTGCTGCATCACCCGAATCCCAAACTCTTTTTAGAACATCCACGAATTCGTTGCTTGCCGGCAGATCAATCGCAACTAGTTCGCGCACTATTTCAGCGTAGATGTTTTGTTGTTAAGTTAGTTGCGTGAAAGATTCGCTGAAGTTGTGGATTCAAGGCGCACGACCCAAGACGTTGCCCGCCGCAATCGCACCAGTTGTCGTCGGTATGGCGTGTGCCCAGGTCGAAAACTCAGCGCAAAATAATTGGCCAAACGCCTTTTTGGCGTTAATTGTCGGCCTTGCCCTTCAGGTTGCAGTCAATTTTGCAAATGATTATTCAGATGGCATTAGAGGCACCGACAAAAATAGAGTTGGTCCACTTCGCCTCGTCGGTTCTGGGGCAAAGAAACCTGCCGACGTGAAGAGGGCCACATTTCTTGCGTTTGGGGTTGCGGCAGTGTTCGGTTTTGTACTTGCGGCAACAACCTCTTGGTCGCTACTACTCGTCGGCGGGTTCTGTTTTCTTGCGGGGTGGTACTACACAGGTGGCAAGAATCCTTACGGCTATATGGGTCTAGGTGAAGTGTTTGTCTTTGTTTTCTTCGGCGTGGTTGCAACCATGGGTACAACCTTTGTCATCAGCGAAACATTAACTCGGCAAAGTTTTTTTGCATCGGTCGTTGTCGGTTGCCTTGCATGTGCGTTGCTGGCGGTCAACAACTTGCGAGATATTGCAGGCGACACAGTTGCTGGTAAGCGAACACTTGCAGTGCGAATCGGAGAAACTGACGCGCGCAAGTTCTACGTCGCGTTATTTGTTGTTGCCGGTTTTGCTGTTGCTCTTATTGGTTTGTCGCATCCAACTGCGTTAATTGCATTGCTTGGTTTGGCAGCGGCGGCGAGACCCATTAAGCGGGTCGTGAATGGGGCCACTGGCCTCGAATTAATTGAAGTTCTGGTAATGACTGGTCGAGTTCAAATCATTGTTGCGGTTACTTTGAGCGTTGGTCTGCTAATTAATTAGAAGAGTCGTTATTCGATAAAAAACTTGACAACAACTCTTTAAAGATTTTGGGTTGTTCGAGATGCGGAGTGTGACCAGAGTTTTTGACTATCTCTATTGTTGCGTTGCTGCCAATTTCTGACACCAATCGTTCAGCCAGCAGTCGGTATTTTTCATCGTTTGCACCCGCGACCACGAGAACAGGCATAGTGAGTTCTTTCAATCGCGACCAAGTTGGTTGCTGACGCCCGGCGCCGCAGAGTCTCAGACTTGAACTCAGACCGATTGCGGTGTTTTTCAATCGAATCCTTCGCTGATTTGTCTCGGCATTGAGACCAGCAAATAGAGGCTGACTTAGCCACTCGTCAATAAATTGATTGACGCCAATCTGTTCGATTTGTTTTGCAAGCTCTTCGTCGCTTCGTATGCGCTCAAGGCGCAGATTTTTGTCTTCGATGCCCGCGGTTGTGCTTATCAAAACAAGACGCGAAACTTTTTGTGGTTCAGAGAGTGCCAGAGTGAGACAAAATCGTCCGCCAAGCGAATAGCCGATGTAAGTTGCCTTGTCGCCAACTTCGCCGATAGCTCGTGCCCCTGACTCCAGGTTGAGTGAGATGTCGCAAGAGTCACCATGGTTGGGGGCGTCGATCGCGATGAATTCAAATTTTTGCTCAAGAGAGTCGATGACGTCGAGCCATGTTTCATGTGTCTGCGTAAACCCGTGCACCAGCACAGCTCGTGAACCATTGCCGAATTGCTTAAAGTTGAGCATCAGTTGGTGCTTGTCGGGTGCAATCTTGTGCGTTTTGCCACAGGTCCCAAACTTTTTGTTCTCATTGCTGCCACGATAGAGGCATGGGTTCTTCTGCGGCGACTACGGCAACCTTTTGTGCCACATTGGTGGACGAATGGCTTCATTGTGGTGTGC
>JBIKVV010000039.1:0-12226 GCA_044356655.1 Ilumatobacteraceae bacterium | reverse complement strand
GCTGTCCCGGATTCAGCGCAGTCGACGCGGTCGCACCAACAGCATTTGTACGAATTCGCTCAATCACATCGCGCACGACGCCAACGTTGACGTCGGCCTCGAGCAATGCCGTGCGTACTTCAGCCAATACTTCGATTACATCGCTTTCAGTGAGTCTTCCGCGGTTGCGCAGCCCTTTTAGAACACCGCCAAGCCGATCTGAAAGCGTTTCGAACATCGCAGTTCAGGTTATCTGTGAATCTTTATACGCAATTTTTAGTCGCAGCTTTTGATCAAATAGCGCAGCTACAAATTCAGCCGCATCAAAAATTGATAGAGTTTCGTCATGGTTCATAAATAGCCATGGGTGGAAAATCTGACCCAAAAACCAACCGAAAATTGTTGTTGACATCGTTTCTCTTATGGCCACGATACGCAACGCCGTCGCTCCGTAGTAGTTTGCGACTGAAACTTCAAAATGTCGTCACTCAGCGAGAAAAACAAAATGCAAACTTGAAGTTTCAGTTTGTTATATCTCCCGTCCGAGATCCGAACAACGATTTGGCAAAAAAGGGTTTTCTGTTTGTGGAGAATTTTCTGGAAGATGCGTCATACCAGGTGTTACTCGAACAATGGCCTAAAAAGAGGTGGTTCGAACCCCTCCGATTTCGCCAAAATGGTAAGAGTTATGACAGTGGACTGCGCTGGAACGAAGCAACAAATCGATTCGACCCATCAATCAAGCAAAATCCAGCAATATTGGATTTATACAACCAGTTTAAGTCCCAAGAATTTTGCAACAATCTCTCTGCCATTAGCAACGACGGAGTTAAACGAAAAAATTTCTCACTACTTTTGACTCAATCGTATTCTCACTCATATCTAACGCCGCATCAAGACTCAATGGGCCCAGACACTAAAGTCAATGATTCACTAATTAATATTATTTATTTTGTTGAAGCAAACGGTGAAGGTTGGGAAGCCGGCGGAACGTCAATTTTTGCAGATGCAACATTCAAAAACCCAATCTTGATTCCACAAAACCTTAACAACACTGCCCTGTTATACCGAACATCTGATCAAGTTTGGCATGGCTTTCCAAAAATTAAATTCCGGAAGTTCAGAAAGACACTTCTTGCCCACTACTGGGCAGAAACTTAACTCTCAATTACCCGAGAAATTTCTCTAGCAACGACATCCGCAATTTCAATAGAGCCAACAATCGACAAGTGATTCGCATCCAGCCAAATATCTATACCAGCTCGAGTTTTTGATTTGCAAGATTCCTCCGAGCAAATCGAATCTAGAAATCGAACTTCAAAAAGAGCTCCATTGGAAGGCCTCAGCTCCGAGAAGAGTTGATCGAATCTAGACCGAGAAATTTGCTGGTAGCCCTTATCGATTTCATAACTGTTAATTGGCAAATTTAATACGCTTCTGGCCACCGATGCCGCATATCTGGGGTCAGGATTCAACACGGGAAGATCGCGGACAAGTGCTATCGAAACACCTGCATCAAGCATCGGCTGTAAAGCTTTCATGCCTGCACTAACCCAATCCCTTTCACTCTCCGACTCAAGTCCTTCGGGACAAGAATCGTGAATCCGACCACAAATTAGAAACACAATAATTCGCGGTTGCTGAGCAATGATCTCTTCCTGAAGTCGAATGCCAGACGCATCACAGCCTGAAGCTTCAGCAGCTTCAACATTTCGATCAAACGAAGCAAACAGACACCGACCATCTCTGAATCGAGGCTTGAGATTAATTGAATTTATCGCCTTAAAAAATCCTGGCCTTAAGCTCCCTGCATGCGAGTCGCCGACAAGCAGAATTGAATCCTTAAGATCCTCCCCGCAGGTCATATCGAAATCATCTGACCAACAACTTGTTGCATCATCATAAAAGTGTGACGCACTTGATGATTCAGTTACAAAATACGATGGGTCAATGAGGTTTTTTGCTGACACGTCAAGTCTCAAAGTCAAGACGCAAACACTTAGAAGTACGAGTGCCTTAGGCACGGTTTTTGAGATGCTTAATCCTTTTAGACTTTTACTGTTTGACTGCCTAAAAGGTGTTTCAACAAAGCGATGTGAAATTTCAGCAAAAAGCACAATCAAGAGCATCAATACAGCGAACACCCAACCCGAGTAAATACTCTTTGAGATCACAATTAGTGGGTAGTGCCACAAAAACAAAGAATAAGATCTGTCGCCAATCGCGACTAACCATCTATTTGAAAGCCAGGACGAACCCTTAACGATAATTATCGCGGTCAATAAAGTTGCGCTAATTCGGGACCAAGAAAAGAAAACTGTCGCTTGCGCAGATGCAAAAATCAAAACCAATATCAATGCAACAATTGCGAGACCAGATGAAATCCAAGTGTTTAACTTCGCCTTATCAAAGCTCGATATTGCGAGCAGCGCTCCAATTAAAAATTGCCACGCTCGTGTTACCGGTGAGTAAAAAGCAAAATCTGCTCCTCTCAAAACTAGAAAGTTGATCCACTCCCGAGGGTTAATTGTTGATGTTCCAAAGACTCTATTTTCGCTCGACCAAACCATACTTGAAATTACAGCAACCGTAATTGAAATAAGAATAAGAGTTACGAATAGCCAATACATCAAACTTCTAATTCTCTTTATCGAGATCTCACCATTTCTATTTGCAATAAAAATCAATAAAGAAATCAGCAGCGCAAAAAACGCATAAAATTGCTCCTCTAGAGCAAGTGACCAAGTATTTAAGAACAGCGTCAAATCATCACCCAAAGCAAAATAATCCTTGGATCTAGCGAAAAAGTAGGCATTTGCAAGAAATGCAACCGACGCACGCGCTTGATTGAGCGCAGCTTTGTGAGCACCGTAGGGACCGACCAACAAGAACAATAAAAGCGTTACGGAAAGCATTACAACATGTGCAGGGAAGAGCCTTAAAAAGCGCCGCTTGAAGAATCTGAAAACTCGAATTCGGCTGCTTGATTCAATTTCGCGTAGCAAGAGCCCTGTGATTACATACCCTGACACAACAATAAAAACATCAACACCCAAAAATCCCGACTTAACCGGCAGATCCAGGTGAAAGGCAATGACGGCAATGACAGCAAGGGCCCGCAAACCTTGGACATCGGCCCGCCAATAGTTTTGTTTAGTCTTGCTAATCACCATAAAGACATTAGACGAATAGCGCAGCGACAAACTCAGCCGCATCAAACTTGACTAGGTCGTCCATCGTCTCGCCGAGCCCGACAAGTTTGACCGGAATCTGCAACTCGGTTTCAATAGCAAACACAATGCCCCCGCGAGCTGAGCCGTCAAGTTTTGTCAATACAACACCCGTTACGGCCGTCGCTTGAGCAAACTGCTTGGCTTGCGTTAATCCGTTCTGACCAGTTGTTGCGTCGATCACCAACAGAACTTCCGTCACTTTGCCACTGCCCTTGTCGGCAACTCGACGAACTTTGGTCAGTTCTTCCATCAAATTTGTGTTGTTCTGCAATCGGCCCGCTGTGTCAGCAAGCACTAAATCAATCTTCTTTGCCGCCGCCCGCGCCACACCGTCGAACACAACCGAACTCGGGTCGCCACCTTCGCTGCCGCGCACGATTTCAGCACCCGAGCGTTGCGCCCAAGTTTCAAGTTGGTCACCAGCCGCTGCTCGAAATGTGTCACCTGCGGCCATTAACACGGTGCGACCAAGTTTGATTTGCTGTGCCGCGAGTTTGCCAATTGTCGTTGTCTTTCCTGCGCCGTTAACACCGACAACAAGCCAAATATTCGGAGCGTTCAGCGATCGATCGAAATTCAAGTCGCGCACAGTGTTCGAGAGTTGTGCTGTCATTTCAGTTTGCAACGCGGCACGCAACTCACTGGGCTGAACTATTTTCTTCGCTTTAACCAACTCGCGTAGTGGCAACAAAACTCGGCTCGTCGTAGCCACACCGAGATCGGCGCGCAAAAGAGCTTCTTCGAGTTCGTCCCAAGTTTCTTGTGTAATTGCCGATCTTGTGAGTGCACTCGTCAAAGCGCCGGCGAACGACGAACGCACCTTGGTTAAACGATCATGAACCGTTGCTTTATTCACTGGGCTTGACTCAGTCGCAACTGGCGCGGGCATCAACGTTGATACATCGCTCGGCTCGGTCGGCACACGCTCGGCGACATCGGATGTCATCACCTTCGACGGTGCTGCCACTTTTGCTGCAACGTTACGCACAACTTCAACCGACGCAGAGCGGCGTCGACCAACCACGACGACACCGATACCAAAAACAATTGTCAGCGCCGCTAGCGCTAACAAGATTGTCGGGGCTGCCTCAGCAGCGAACCGTGGCGCAAAAATTTCGAGCGCAAGCATAAATTATTTTATGCCGACTGTGCGGTGACGCGCTCCACGACGACTCGCGAAGAACCACCAGGCTGCATCGTCACACCAAGCAACGAGTCGCCTGCTTCCATCGTGCGCTTTTGGTGGCTGACGATCAAAAGTTGGGCTTCTTGTCTGAATTCATGCACGAGCGCCAAAAATCGATGCAAGTTCACATCGTCAAGCGCGGCTTCAACTTCGTCCATTACATAGAACGGTGAAGGTCGGCTGCGGAATACTGCGAACAAATACGCCAATGCGGTCAACGATCGCTCGCCACCAGACAGCAGCGACAATTTTTTCACGTTCTTGCCACTCGGTTTTGCTTCGACTTCAATACCGGTGTTCAACAAGTCGTCTGGGTTGGTCAGCGTCAAACGGCCCGTGCCACCCGGAAACAACATCGCAAACAACTTCGTGAAGTTATCGCGCACATCTGCATAGGCGGCGGCGAAATTGCTTTGAATCTCTTGGTCTACTTGTTTGATCACTTTCATCAATTCGCGACGCGAGTTTTTGACGTCTTCAAGTTGTTCTTCTAAAAATGTGTTGCGCAGTTGTAGCTCGGTGAACTCTTCAAGCGCCAAGGGATTAATCGGGCCCATCAACCGCAACTCGCGCTCAAGTTCGCGCTGGCGTGCCAGCGGGTTTGTACCTTCTGGCAACTCTGGCAATGGTGTATCAATAGCCCGCTGCGGCTCGACTTCTAGATCGCGTCGCAGAGTTTCAACCGCACCTTCAAGGCGAACTTTTACTTCAGATTCTTCGAGCTCGACGCGACGGTTGCGCTCACGTTGACCTTCGAGTTGTTTTTCAATATCTGAGCGCTCACGACGAGCCTCGTCAAGTCGGTGCGAAACTTCACGCACCTCACTGCTCTGTCGACGGCGCAATTCTTGCAATTCAATTTGTTGTGCCTCGAGCGTGCGCACATGACCTTCGACGATGCTCGACAGGCGCACTACGGCGCCCAAAACAGCTTCAACGCGACTGCGCTGCTCAGACGCCGAACTTCTTGCACCCTGGTCGGCCTGCAAACGTGACTCAATTTCAGCCAAACGCGAATCAACCAGACCTTTGCGCTCGCGCAAACCAGCAGCCTTGGCATCAAACTCGCGGCGCCGTGTGACAACCGATGTCGCACGACTATCAATCTCAACTTGTGTTGAACGCACGCCCGCGAGTCGCTCGCGCACACTGGCAACTTCAACCCGGCGCAAATTGAGAGCCGACTCAGCCTCGGTCAATGCAGTCGCACTAGCGATTGCTCGCGCTTCGGCACGCCCCAGGGCTGCTGCAGTCACAGCATTTGGCCCTACACGCAAAGAAGTTGTTGCGAGTCGATCACCTTTGCTCGTGACGACAACAACATCTGGTCGCTCAAGCACGATGTCAATGCCTCGCTCAAACAAATCGACGAACACAACTCGCGCCAGCAGGGCATCTAACAGTGAGTTAACCGCATTTGCCGACGCACCAGCTTTTGCTCGCACATACGACCGCAACGAAGACCCACCCTGCACGGCAACCGGCGCAATTTTTGAAGTCCAATCACCCAACGAAACAACTGCGCCCATCGCATCAGACTTTTGCAATCTGCTCAACGCTTCTCGTGCACTAAAATTGTCTGTCATCACCATTGCGTTCAACGCATCGGCCAAACCTGCGTGAATCGCTGACTGCCATTCGGCATCAATTTCAATCAAATCACTAAGTGCACCAAGTGCGCCGGTTGTATTAGCAAGTTCGCCCAGACTTGAAGCATTCGCCGCGACCGACGCACGCAATGTTTCGACACGAGCATTGTCGCCAGCAGAAGCGGCAACCGCCTTGGCATAAGTCGCAGTTGCAGCATCGAGAGCCGATTCAGCGTCGCGCACGGCCTGTTGTGCCGACTGAGCATCTTGTGCTTGATCGGCGATCAACGCTGCTTCATCACGCGCAAGTTCAACTTCTTGTTTCGACAACTCTGACAACGCCGCAGAAACACGTTCAAGTTCTTCGCGCGCAGTTGCAGCATCTGCTTCGAGCGAGGCAATTACACCAGAGTCGGCCAACTGACCGCGATCGCGTTCAACTGAACGACGTCGCTCGGCCAAAACTGCAATTTGGCCACGAGCGCGGCCCAACAACTGCTCAACGCGCACCAAATCGTCGCTGACACCAGACTCGCCGCGAGCTGTGAGTTCGGCTTCGTCAGCCATAACTGCAGTGTCGAGACTCGAGAGTCTGGCGCGCAGAGTTTTTTCGCTTGCTTCACCTTCAACTTTGCTGACTGCCGAATTTTCTAGTCGCGAACGCAACGCCGCAATTTCGCGACCGGCAATGTAAAGCTGCAAATTTCGCATTTCGGCAGCAACAGCGCCATGTCGTCGCGCTGCATCGGCTTGTCGCTCAAGTGGTCGCAGTTGTCGACGTACCTCGCGAAGCAAATCTTGTGCACGCAATAAATTTGCTTCAGTACCTTCGAGACGACGCTCGGCTTTTTCTTTGCGCTTGCGATGTTTCAGTACACCCGAGGCTTCTTCGATAATCGCCCGACGATCTTCGGGTCGTGCGTTCAACACTGCGTCAATTTGTCCTTGACTAACAATTACATGCTGCTGACGACCCACACCCGCGTCAGAAAGCAGATCTTGCACATCTAGCAATCGACAGTTTATGCCATTGATTGCATATTCGCTCTCACCGCTGCGAAACAAAGTTCGACTCACGCTCACTTCAGAAAACTCAATCGGCAAAAGACCTGCCGAATTATCAATCGTCAGCACCACTTCGGCCCGACCAAGGGCGGGGCGCTTCGATGTACCAGCGAAAATCACATCATCCATTTTTTGACTTCGCACCGAACTTGGCGCTTGTGCACCCAAAACCCAGGCAATCGCGTCAACCACATTCGATTTACCCGAACCGTTCGGGCCGACCACCACGGTCACGCCTGGCTCGAGCTCCATCACAGTTGTGTCGGCGAACGACTTAAAGCCTTTAAGCGTCAAAGATTTAAGAAACATCTCGTCGCCGAGATTACTTCATCTTGCAACACCAAGCTTGAAATTCAGTGTTGACACTTCGAGCAGTAACACGTCGTTCGACCCGCCACCACCGTCATCAAAATTCGGCCTTTTCCACAGGTCAAACACGGCAGCCCACCCCGACCGTAAACGCGGTGTTCGTCTTGAAAACTGCCCGTTTGACCGTCTAAATCAACGTATTGAGTGTCTTTCAATGTGCTGCCCCCTGCCATTACCGCTTTGTTCAAAACTTCGATAATCGCCGAATGCAGCCGCGTCAAGGTCGTGCTCGTCAATCGACATGGCAGACGATCGGGTCTCAGTTTGGCGAGATGCAAAATTTCGTCGGCATAAATATTGCCGATTCCGGCAACGACATGTTGATTCAACAGCAGCGCTTTCAAGTTGCCTCGACGTTTCTTGAATAACTCGTGCAAAGTCTCTGGCGCGAATTCGTCAGTCAATGGATCGACACCCAAATTTGCCAAATCAGGCATCTGAGTTTTTATCTTGTCAGGATCAAAAACGACGACTTCACCAAATGTCCGCGGGTCAACAAACCACAATTCGCTTTCGATCGCGCCGGCATTAGCAAGATGCATCACCACATGTGTGTGTGCTGGTCGCGTTGCACCAGGTTTGGCGATGATCAGCCTTCCGCTCATTCGTAAATGCATCATCAACTTTTGACCCGAGTCAAGGTCGCACAGCAAATATTTGCCGCGACGCATCGCCGACGTTATTCTCACGCCCGTTAATCCATCAATCAGTGCCTCACGGCTGGTGCGTCGCACCGTTCGTTCGCGACCGACTTCAACTTTTGTTATCTGGCGACCAACAACATTTTGTTGCAATCCTCGTCTGACAGTTTCTACTTCTGGCAGTTCTGGCATTCGCGTCTCGCCTGATTTGCGTTCTGGCTTGGCTTGTCGTGGCTTAGCAGCGCAGATCTATGTTGCTTGCAGTTTGGTGCGGGCCTGTTGTGCCGCTAATTCTTCAGCAGCTTTTTTCGACCGACCAGTGCCGCTGCCTAGAAGCTCATCACCTAAATAAACGTCGGCAAAAAATGTCTTGGCGTGATCTGGTCCTTCGTCGGTCACGCGATAATCAGGCATCGGCAGCTCTAACCGCGCAGCCAGTTCTTGCAACTGCGACTTAGCGTCAAGTTGTTTTAGCGCTGTCAGCGCCTCATCAATCGAATCGGTCAGCAGTTTTGCGGCAATGTCATATGCGCGCTGCGAGTTTGAATCGAGATATACCGCACCAAAAACTGCCTCAAGCGCGTTAGCCAAAATTGAAGTTTTCGTGCGACCGCCGCCTGCATCTTCACCACGACCGAGCAACACGAACTCGCCTAAACCTAATTCGATTGCCACGCGAGACAAAGCAGTCGAATTGACAACGATCTTGCGTAAGTCGGTTAACTTGCCTTCATCAAAATCTGGATAACGCCGATACATCACGTCAGCAACTACAAAGCCGATTAACGAGTCACCCAAGAATTCAAGTCGCTCGTTTGATTCGAAGCCTACGTTTTCTGCAGTCCACGAACTGTGACGCATCGCGGTCTCAAGCAAAGCGATGTTCGTGAACTGATAATTGATTTTCGCTGAAAGATTCTCAAGTGATTCGGGCACAATTTTATTGTTGCACGGCTTGGCGAATTTTGCCGACCATGTCGACTTCAACCATCTCTTTTGCCACCTTTATGCCGTTCAACATCGCTCGCGAACCAGATGAACCGTGAGAGATGATGCACACACCATCAACACCGAGCAAGATCGCGCCACCATACGTGTCCGGATCAAACGTCGAATACAAACTCAAGAGCGCCGGCATGATGCCGTCAGCGTGCTCTTTATATTCGGGCGCACTGATCGCAGCAAACAATGCTTTGACCACACCACGCATCGTGCCCTCTAGGGTTTTTAGCGCCACATTGCCCGTGAACCCGTCGGTCACGACAACATCAACTTTGTCTGTCATGATGTCACGGCCTTCAACATTGCCGATGAAGTTCAAGTTTTTGGCATTCGAAAATAATTCGTAAGCCTGTTTGCGCAATGTGTCGCCCTTGCCCGGTTCTTCACCGATCGACAGCAAACCAACGCGCGGATTCTTAACACCAAAGCGGGCATCTGCGTAAACACTGCCCATTAATCCAAATTGCACCAGCCACTCTGGCTCGACTTCGGCGTTCGCGCCTGCATCAAGCAACACAGTCGGTGTTGTGCCCGGTGCGGGTATCGGCGTGGCAATTGCCGGTCGCTTGACACCAGCGATACGGCCCATTCGCAACAACGCCGACGCCATCGTCGCACCGGTGTTGCCTGCAGAAATCATCGCACTGGCTTTGCCGTCACGCACTGCTTCGGCTGCACGCACAAGCGTTGAATCTTTTTTATTGCGTACCGAACTAGCGGCATCTTCATGCATTTCAATAACTTCACTTGCTTCGATTAGTTCGAAGCCTTCACAACCGGCCAAGCCGCGCGGCCCAACAAGAATTACGTCAATGCCAGCGGCAACCGCTTCGCGTGCACCTGCGATAATTTCACCCGGTGCTTTATCGCCACCAAGGGCATCAACAGCAATTGGCAGCATCGTTACAACAAACGACGCGAACGTCCGAAATTAACTCGCGTCGACGTTGACTGCGACGCGACCCTTGTACCAACCACATGAGCCACAAACAGTATGAGGACGCTTGGCGGTGCCACATCGCGGGCACGAGCTCGAACTTGGCGACTTGAGTTTCCAGTTCGCAGCCTGACGCATGCGACCCTTTGACTTAGATTTCTTTTTCTTTGGAACTGCCATCGCAAACTCGGCTTTCGTAGATTCTGGACTAACTAGAAATATTTGTTACTAGAACGACATGGAACACTATCTAGTTTTCAAGCGTTTTACTCGGTGCCTGATTGGGTTTCGTCTGCTTTTAAAGCATCTAAAGCAGCCCACCGCTCGTCGCGAACCTCGCGCGAACATGAGCATGGTGCCGACTGAAGATCAGCACCACACTGAGGGCAAAGACCTGGGCAATCGGCACGGCAAAGTGGCGCGAGTGGCACCGACAGTAAAACATTCTCACGGGTCATTTCGAGCAGGTCTAATTGTTCTCCAGTTATCGGGTAAGCATCAGGGTCGCTGATCACAGCTTGATAGAGCTCTTGCACTTCGACTTCGGCTCGACCAGATAACGGTCGCAAGCATCGTCGACATTCGCACCGCCAATCAGTTTGCAGCTTGCCGTGAACAACAATGCCGTCGGTCAAGGCTTCAAGAGTTAAAGCAACATCAATTTTTGACCCATCAACAATTCGTGAGTCAGCGAAGTCGAACTCGCTGGCATCGATCTGTCGATCAACATCACGAATGCTTCCGGCTCGCCGAAGCAGCTCGGCGATATTTATTAAAAGTGGCGACGCCAAAACTTGATTTAGAGTTCGTCGTCTTGATCGAAAAGACCGCTGGCAGCATCGTCGAGCGAGACCTCATGCGCAGGTTGTTGCGCCACGATTGACAAACGGGCTCGCCCTTCAGCAACAGTCTTTGTCAGACGGTCGAGCAAAATCTCGAAACTACCGAGACGACGATCCAAAAAGTCTTCTGTCTCACTCTTCAATCGGCGCGAATCTTCATTTGCTGCCTCAATCACTTGTCGCGCTCGCGCTTCTGATGCGCGAACAACTTCGGTGCGTTGCACCATTCGCTCAGCTTGCACTCTTGCGGCCTCTAAAATTTCGTCAGCCTCACGCTGAGTTTTGGCTAGAAAGTCTGCGCGCTCTTTAAGCATCCATCGCGCTTCGCGAATCTCAACTGGCAGGCTGTCAAGTGCATCTTGCAAAATGCCCAAGACTTGTTCACGATTAATTTTTGGAGCGCTCGATAATGGTGCATTCGGCGCACTCGAGATAGCGCCAATTGCTTCAGTGATAAACGCTTCTGAATCACCAAGTTCTACAGGCACAGTTTCGCCGTCAAATGAATCTACGACCTTGTCGTAATTTTGAAAATCGTCAAACTCATCGGTTGGCATAATTCTCCCTATTTTATATTTTTAGTAATTGCATCGGCGACAACCGAAGGCACGAGCGCTGCAACATTGCCACCGTTTTGAGCGATATCACGCACATAGCGACTGCTGATAAACGAAAACTCGGGCTGAGCGATAAGCAAAACAGTTTCAACCGAGCCGACGACTCGATTCGTGTCTGCCATTTGAACTTCGGCATCAAAATCGGCGGCATTGCGCACACTTTTTACTATGAAGTTTGCGCCAAACTTTGCCGCCGCATCAACTGCTAGACCTGATGCCGCATTCACCGAGACACCTTTAATGTCGCGCGTCGCCGCTTTTGCCAGTTCGACTCGCTCGGCGACCGAAAACATACCAACTGGTTTTTCTGGGTTGTGCATCACTACGACTGCTACTTCGCCAAACAAACTCGCTGCCTGACGAACAATGTCGACATGCCCAAGATGAATTGGGTCGAAACTTCCTGGAAACATCGCTTTCATCGCATCCCCTACGGTACTCGCCTCAAATACGTCACGTGGGTGCGCCCATATCGTTTGGTCCGAGTTGGCTCCCAGCCAGAAACATCGGTAATTTCTCGGCTACTTTCGGCCACGACCAGCGGCGCTGAAATTTGGTCTAGCAACTGTTGCCACTTCGCAAAATCATATGGCGGATCAGCCAACACAAAGTCAATATCTGAATATCGCGCTAAACCTGAGATCGCATCTCCGCGCACAACAGTCGTGCGACTAGTTAGGTCAAGTTTCGCAATATTGTCTTGCAAACTTGTAAGCGCATCTTTGTCGCGCTCAATAAATGTGCAATGCGCGGCACCACGTGATAA
>JBIKVV010000075.1:0-3507 GCA_044356655.1 Ilumatobacteraceae bacterium | reverse complement strand
TGGCGAGCCGGCAGCCGCGATCGTGTAATGCAAGGTTTACAAAATCTGCAACCAGGCGTTACCGAAATGCATGTTCAACCGTGCATCGACACGCCAGAGATTCGTGCGCTTGGCGAGGTAGCCCAAAGTTGGATCGACGACTACAACTTTGTCGTTAACGATGAAGATCTTCGTGATGCAATCGCAGCCAGCGGCGCAACATTGATAGGTTTTCGCGAACTGCGAACGCTCATGCGCTCGCGATAATTTTTATTTGGTGCGTACGCCCGCAAAAAGATCAGTCTCTAAATCTGACGCAGCTAGCGAATAACCATCAATGTGATGAGCGGCCAGAATCCAATCTTCGAATGGGTATGCCGCGGCCAGTTCTTCATCACTTAGACCAAACCAAAACGGCTCGTTATCGTCAACTTGAGTTGCGTGCGCCTTTAGCGAACCAGATCGCGCCCAGAAATATTCTCCGACGTTCATTTTTGTCGTGATGCGATGGTCGTGATTAGGTCGGTCAAACCACTTGTCGTCGAATGGCGACGAGCCACGCAACCGCAACATCGCCTCATGTACAGCCGTGAACCGAGTGCGAGACCAAACTGAGTAATACATTTTTAATGGTTGCCAAACTGGCCCAGCATTTTTGTACCAAGTCGAATCACCTGCGCGGGCAAAAGCCAACACGCTCACATCGTGAACTTTTAAGTGATCAGGATGCAAATATCCTCGCTGATCGTCACTATATGTGACGATCACCTGCGGCTTTTCGGCACGAATTATTTTTACTAGCCGTTCTGTTGCTTCATCAATGTCGGCCATGTGAAAACACTCTGGGTTCGAGTTCGATTCACTTTCGGCCATCCCCGAGTCGCGATAGCCCAACATATGCAATTTGCTGAAGCCGATTACCTCGACACTTTTTTCTAATTCTTTTGGTCGCATTTCGGTAAGCAACTTCTTTTGCGCTGCTGCATCGAGACCATGAAAAGGCATGCCTTGTTCTTTGAGCGCCGGATTATTCACATCACCTTCTTCACCGCCCGTACAACAAACCAAAATTGTTCGCACTCCCAATTCGGCGTAACGTGCAAATGTCGGGGCGCCCTTCGATGCTTCGTCATCTGGGTGAGCGTGCACAGTCAAAGCACAAAGTTGGTTGCCAAACTTGTCGACCGGTGTGCGCTGAATCGCTGAACGATCTGCTTTTCTCACTCGGTGAAGGCTAGTGAGACTTTCGTGAAATTCGTGTCGCGAAATTCGTGTCGTGAAATTGATGTCGCGATATTGATGTCGCGATATTGATGTAATAGTCTTGAGCCGATGGTTCGCAAGCGCAACACAAAAAATAAATACTTATTCGCCGCATTGATCGCATGTCTCGGTTTGTTCTCCGCATGTTCACGCGACGGTCGCGTTTTGCGCGAGTCGGGCCCCGCTCAGGGCGAGTCGATAGCGATCGTCACCACCGTTGCCCCGACTGACTCAGACCCCAATGCCACGACGGCGAAATTGTTTTCTGTCAGCGGCACCTGGGTCGACAGCGGCTCACTTGATCCGCGACACACGTGCTTAGGTTCAAATGTCTCGCCGGCGCTAACAATTTCGAACGTGCCAGCTGGCGCACAAAGCCTTGCAATTTCGCTCAATGAAACTACGAATCCAGATCAACCACTCTGGGTGGTGGCGAATTTGGCACCAGAGTCAACAGTGATTCAAGAAGGTGGCTTACCGGCCAGTGCAATCGTTGGTGCGGCATTTAACGGCGACAGAATCGTGGATGGCTACAACGGCCCGTGTATTACCGACAGTGAGATTCACGAATTCGTTCTGGTGGTTTACGCCGTTGACCAGATGATCGAGTTCGTACCCGAACCACAATCGCTCGAGAGTTCAAAACTTTTGTTAAATGCAATTCAAGCTTCGGCCTTCGATTCTGCCGAGACGCGATTCTTTGTTCAAAACCCATAAAAGACGCTTGCCGTCTGCCAAGATTTAGGCATAGACCAAAACATTGCTTCCCTACCGATCTCGCTATTTGAGACCGATTTAGATGCGCGACTGGTTGCCGCAAATGACTCATTTCGTGCTCTGGCGCTTGCGGGCGCACCGCTTGTGGTCGGAAGCGCACCGTGGGTGAACGCTCAACCTGCCGAGCGCACGGCTGCTGAACGCGCCTGGCAACTCGCCAAGCAAACCTCATCAAACTTCAATTTCGAGTTTCGATTGTGGCAACCAACTGGCGAAGCGACTTGGGTTTTGGTTTCGCTTCAAGCAAAAAAAGATAATACAGGTCGTGCGACAAGCTACATCGGCACAGCACATGATGTGACGCAAGCAGTCAGTCGACGAGTTCTCAGCGAACAACTAATCGGTCTGCTCGATGCATCACATGACGCAATTCTCGTTTTTGATCGCGCCGGCACGCTGATGTTCGCCAATGATTATGCCCAGCAACTTGTTGGCAAGAGTGAAACACCGGGCCTGAACGATGCTGCAGTGCAAACTTTTATTCAAGCAATTCGCGATCAGCTTCCACGCGAATTGATTTCAAGTACAACTTCAAATCGTTGGCAAGGCGAAGTTGGCTTTCGTGGTACAGACTCGATCATGCGCACGCTCGATGTTGTGCTGCAAATCGTGCGCGATGCCAACGGCACGATCGAACACTATTCGGCGATCGCCCGAGACATAACTCAAGCAAAGCAAACCCAAGAAGAATTACAACGTCAAGCCACTCACGATGCACTGACGAATCTGCCGAATCGAGTTTTATTTCTTCGCAAACTCTCTGAGGCGCTCGACCGATCACGCACACTCAAGCGTGGAGTCACCGTCTTGTTCGTCGATCTTGACAAACTAAAAGATGTCAATGACACAATTGGGCACGCTGTTGGCGATCAACTGATCGTAAACATGGCAAAGCGACTAGTCAGCGCCACTCGCCCATCAGATGTTGTTGCTCGAATCGGTGGCGATGAGTTCGTAATTCTTTGCGATGGTCTTGGTGACGAACAAATAGCGATGGATGTCGCTAACCGAATGCGTGCAGCCGTGACAGGTCAACAAGTCTTGCAAGGATTCGAAATCGAAACAAGTGCGAGCATCGGTATCGCCATGGCAAATTCGGCGTTGCTAAGCGAAATGTCTAGTGCCGACGCGGCAGTAACACTTCTTCATCATGCCGACAGCGCAATGTACCGCGCAAAGCAACGTGGCCGAGGCCGCTGCGAAATGTATAGCGAAGAAATGAGCGCGAACGCTCGCGAAAAAAGTGCCCTGAGTTCGCAACTTGAGCGGGCACTCGCAACCGACCAGTTATTTCTTGTTTATCAGCCGATTGTTTCGACACACACGGGTCGCACCGCAGGCGCTGAAGCATTGCTGCGCTGGCAACACCCTGATCGCGGTGTTCTAACGCCACCAATTTTTTTAAGTCTTGCCGAAGAATCAGGCTTGATCGGACCAATCGGTGACTGGGTGACGCGACAAGCCTGCACCGACATGCGCGCCTGGCTC
>JBIKVV010000074.1:0-3508 GCA_044356655.1 Ilumatobacteraceae bacterium | reverse complement strand
AAGCCGCACGCAACCAAGGCATTATCGACGACTCGACGCATGATCGTTTAGCGAAAATGTCGTTTGAGCGCCGGGCGACAGAGTCGAAGTTTCCGATGCGAATCGCGCTGATTGTTTTAGGCGCGATCTTGTTGGTGTCGGCCGGTTTTTCATTGTTTGTGCGCGTGCTCGGTGATGACCCATCGCAGTTGTTTGTAGCAGCAGTTATCGCGCTTGTCGCACTCGTCGCCGAGATAATTGCGCGACTTGTTTCGCGCGCGAAGCCTCTCAAATTTTTGGCCGGCATCATCGGTTCGTTTGCGGGCGTGCCACTTGGTTTTGCGCTCGCAGTGTTATTGCCGGGTGACCCAGACGTAGGCTCGGGCGCCGTCGGTGCAATTGTCGCTGCCGTGTGGTCGTGGTTGTGGTTTCGCCGCACCAAGAGTGGCATCGCAATTGCCGCTGTCGTGCTTGAACTTACATTGTTCGTGACTTTGATTGGCGACATGAGCAACATCACAACAGAAACAACAGGCGTTGTGCTCTGCGTGCTCGGTGTCGTCGCCGCTTTTGCGTCGATTGTTGGTCGACTAAAACCGAGTTTGCCACCACTTGTTGCATCGCTGATCGTTATCGGTTGGGGGTGCATCGCGCAAAATACCTATGGCGGCGACGTAATCGCAGTTATCGGCATCGTGATCTCGGCAGTTTTGTTTTTAGTTGCATACCGTCGCAGCGAGGCACTGATGTCGGCTGCGACCGCAGTGTCAACAGGCGTGTGGGCCGTTGTTTTGACCGCCGCGTTAACCGAGGGCTCATTAGTGCCATTGGTTGTTGCAGCAGCGCTCGGCGCGGCGATGATCGCGTGGGGCGCAAAACTGACGCGCAAATGATCCATCGATCTATCACCGACTATGACTAATTGGCGCGAACTTAGTGCGAGAGCATCACTTGCGTCGCACCGCTTAATTGGCTGGATCTACTGGGACCAAGACGCGATCGCGCGCTACACGGCGCTCGGTGTGCCAAATGGTTTGGGTTATTACATTGCGTCGCGTGCGGCGCCACTTGCGTCTGCGGGCAACGATGCTGTGACGGCAGCGTTCTATTCGATTCGCAAAGAATTTATTGACTTGTGTTTAGATGAGGCGCGCAAACACACAACTTTCGAAGATGCATATCGCGTGCGCAACGAAGCGGTCGCGCGCGGCTTGCGCGAATACGCACCCGAAATAGTTGCGCCGCTCGGCGATTTGGCCGCGAAGTTATGGGATGCTGCAGACTCGTTGCCGCTCGCTCGTCGCCCGCTATATGCCGCCCATCGCAGTTGGCCACGTTGCCAAGATGATGCGGCGTTGTCGGCATGGTTGGCAGTGAATTGCATTCGCGAATGGCGGGGCGACACGCATTTTGAGTTGCTTGCGAGTCACGAAATTTCTGGTGTGCAGGCGGGTTTGTTGCATGATGCATTTCTCGGTTACCCCGGCGATTGGATTCCGCGCAGTCGTGGTGCTGACGACGCGCAACTTGAACAAGCGTGGGCCGCACTTGACGCGCGCGGGTTCGTTTCTGATGGTCGCATCAACGCTGCGGGTCTTGCGTTTCGCGAACAAATCGAAGACAAAACAAACGAGTTGTGCGAAATGGCGTGGCGCCACCTCGGCGAAGACCTGACGCTTAAATTTGTTGAACTAATTGAGCCTGTCGGTCACAAGTTCTTGGCGCGCATCGATGCCACGGCCGGCGAAAACTGGATGCCCGCCGCCCGCGACTCGCGCCGCAAATAATTTTTAGAGCTGCATGCTCTTGATTTCGAGGAATTCGTCGAAACCATATTCGCTGTATTCGCGACCAACACCAGATTGCTTGTAGCCACCGAGTGGGGCATTGACATTGAAAGCACCACCGTTGACTGCGATCTGACCCGTGCGAATTCGGCGAGCAATTGCGATGCCTTTTTCTTTAGTTGACGCCCAAACGCCGCCCGACAAACCATAAACAGTGTCGTTAGCGATGTTCACCGCATCGTCTTCGTTCTCGTAGGCGATGATGCTCAACACTGGACCAAAGATTTCTTCTTGGGCAATCGTCATCGAATTTTTCACGTTCGAAAACACAGTTGGCTTGACGTAATAACCCTTGCCGCAACCCTCAGGCACACCAACACCACCGACGAGCACCTTCGCGCCTTCGTCGATGCCTTTTTGAATGTAACCATTGACGCGATCGCGTTGCGCAGCACTCGCTAGTGGCCCGAGCGCAGTTGTCTGCTCAAACGGATCGCCGACCTTCATCGCACTTGCCGCTTCAGCAGCCAGTGTCTCAGCTTCGGCGAGACGTGACTTTGGCACGAGCATTCGTGTCATTGCGAGGCAGGTTTGTCCGCTATTTAAGAACGCGTCACCTACGCCACGCTTGACGGCCTTGGCGAAAGTTTCGGCGTCGAGATCTTCGCAAATGATGTTTGCTGACTTGCCGCCAAGTTCGAGGTGAACTTTTTTGACAGTGTCGGCAGCAACTTGAGTAACGCGACGACCCGCACGAGTCGAACCGGTGAACGAAATCATGTCGATTTCTTTGTGTGCGGCCATTGCTTCGCCAACAGTTGGGCCGGTGCCAGTGACAAGGTTGAACACACCTGCAGGCAAACCGATTTCGTCAATGATCTCAGCAAGGATGAATGCGTCGATCGGTGCGATCTCGCTTGGCTTGAGAACGATCGGGCAACCTGCGGCCATTGCGAATGCAACTTTGGCGACGATTTGGTGCAATGGGTAGTTCCACGGGGTGATGCAACCGACGACGCCGATTGGTTCGCGCACGACAAGTGAGTTGCCGAGTTCATGTTGGTATTCGAATTTTTCGGCGACGATCGCAGCTTGCTTGAACGAGTTGATTGGCAAACCAACTTGAATCATCTGGCTGAGAAATTTTGTCATGCCGGTCTCGCGCGAAATTGCTGTTGCGAGTTCGTCCATGCGGGCGGCGATGCCGTCACCGATGCGATTCATATATTTGGCGCGTTCTTGCACATCGAGAGCGGCCCAGCCGATGAATGCGGCGCGTGCGGCTTGCGCTGCGGCGTCGACATCTTTTGCATTGCACGACGGAATTGACGCCATGACTTCTTCGTTAGTTGAGTCGAAAACTTCGAGTGCTTTGTCGGTGCCCTGAGGCGCGATCCACTTGCCGTTGATGTAAATCTTGTCGTACTTTTGCATGAGCGTCGCCTTTGCTATTTGGTTTAGTTCGTGTTATTGCTTAACTGCACACAGGCTAGTGCGACTAGTTTTGAGCTATGCAAGCCAAGCAATTGACGCCCGCAATCGGTGCAGTTGTGTCGGATATTGACCTTTGTAAACCGTTGTCACCCGCGCAATGTTCTGAAGTATTGGCGTTGCTCGTCGAACACCATGTGTTGTTTTTTGAAAATCAGCCGGTGACCCCGAGTCAACATCGCGACCTTGCGGCGAACTTCGGGGCGTTGCATGTGCACCCGGTTTATCCGCATGACCCAGAAGTCGAAGAG
>JBIKVV010000073.1:0-3533 GCA_044356655.1 Ilumatobacteraceae bacterium | reverse complement strand
GCTACTTTTTGGTGATCTCTGCGATGCGTGCTTTGGCGATCGCCTGCATTAACGCAGAGTCGACTTTCCAGTCAAGAGGCACAAGAAACGTGTGTTTTTTAACCTCATATTTTGCGAGTTTAGGTGTTACGCGCTTTAGTACTTCAGTGCTGAACGGATTCAGGGTCAAGTGGTTTTTTGAAACTGAAACTCCGACGATGTAGCCAGTTCCAAGGCGCAACATCGGTTGATTCCATGCCATTACGAGTTCAAGATTTTTGTGTTTTTCTGTGACTGCTGCAAAAATCTTTTTAATTGTTTTCGCAACTTGTGGGTCAATACTTTTGAAATAGTTTTCGGGCGTACCGAATTTGTTAGAAGACTTTGATCCACGGTGGTACATCACTAATGCGTTTGCGTGCGCTTGGCTGAAGCCGTGATTTTCGCGAAGGAATGCAATTTGTTCTGGGTATTTTGTTGTCTCTAAATCTTTCAGACGCTTCAGCCACACGGCAGCTTTCTCGCCATGCTTCTTTTCGATCGCCGCAAAGTGTTTGCTACGGTCAGAATTTGCGACAGGCATGAGAAATAAACGCTGGGGTCTTAGTTGGCGTCGTTAGAAGGTGGTGCTTTGAACGGTGAACCTACGGTCAAACTTGCAATCTCGTCGCCAGGTAAATTTAGTTCGTTCATTTGCTCGACCGATATGCGACCTGTCATAGCTCTCATCAATTGAAACTCAGTTGCTTTGCTTGCGCGCAATTTGTCGACGAGCTCTTTGGGATATATCGAGTTTGAAGCCAACCATGCAAAGGCAACTTTCACGGCAAGTGAGTCTTGTGCACCGGGTTTGCCGAGTGCTTCGCGTAAATCATGTTCGTGGGTTACTGCATCCATTACGAACTGAGAATTTACGGGTGAAGGAATGTTTGGCAGAACAACATCAAATTTCGACTTCTGATTGATCAGAATTTCTCTGAGTTGGGCGATCGAATCAGACTTGTGTCGGTCAACTTGGGCTTGCGTCCACGGATCTGTCGTCACGCCCTCCATGCGTCCTTCAAGAATGTCTTCGGGGACGCCAATAATGTGGCAGACCAAATTTTGAACAGTCCATTTCGGACAAGCAGGAACTGTTTTATTCGCAATTTCATCGCGGGTGTTAGCGAGCAATTCGATAACCCGCTCACGCAATTGCTGATACGACAAACAAACTTCTGCGTCAGATATCAGCACAGTCTTCTTGACTTTTGATTAGGAGGCGAGTGAACCCGAGAACACTTGCCAAGCGAGAAGTGACTTCGCCACGAGACTAAGAATTATGTAACGACGCTCGCCATACACGTAATTCGCCCATTTGCCCTGTGCTTTGTATTGCTTGTATTGCACGATTGCAAAACAGTTGAACAAGATAAATAGCGAAATCACAATGCCATAGACGAAACCTGGCGTCGTCGACTCGGCTGGTCCTTTCGGCGAGAGAACGTTCAGCAAAGACGCAATCCACGGCACGATGCCCGCGATGCAACCAAACCAAAACGGCAGTAAGTCACCGTCACCGGGTGTCGTGTATTTTTCTTGCAACCAACCAAACAAGATCATGCTTATGTTGACGGCAGAAATACCGAGCAGAGCGATGTAATTAGAGGTGCCGTTTAGTTGCAAAATCACGATGATCATGATTGTCGACGACATTGAATACTCGACCCACCTAAAAACGTTGATGTGGTTTTTCAGGCCCGCTGTGTATCTGCCAAACATTGCTGGCGAGATAATGAGAAAGTGAAAGAAGGCCGAGAGAGCCAAGAACGCCGCAACCATGTATCCAATTTTGAGATTGAACAAATTGATCGGATCAGTGAAGTTGCCAGTGCCAGGTGCTTCAGTGAGATAGATGGCATCGACGGGCAACTTGGCGTCATTGGCCAATAACAGAACTGCTACTAGCGATACAAAATGTAGAGCACCTGCGATCAGATTAAGGCGCTTTAGTTTGCTGATTTCAGTGTCAATAGTCATGGTCACTCCGACCTCTGTAGTTTTTGTAACTTGCTATCAAAAACTACTACAAGCGATTAACTTAGTTTCGCTTCTTGTCGCAAAACTTCTGAGCTCGGTTTAGTTGTGCGGTCTCGATTGATAATTCCAAATTGCAGGTCGTATCCGTGCAGCCATTCGTAGTTATCAACGGCTGTCCAATGAAAAAAGCCGCGAATATCAATACCTCGATTAATGGCACTATGTACGACATCTAATCCAGCGAGCAAATACTTAGAGCGCTCGTCATCGTCAGCAGTGCCAACACCAAATTCGGCAACAAGCAACGGTGTATTCGGTAGCTCTTTTTTAAGCCGATTCAAAACAAGATCTAGTCCATCAGGCCAGATCGCATAACCAAGCGGCGAAATTTTTTCGGTCTCTGGGTAGGCGACAATCTTGCCGTTGCGAACCCCGTGCGCTGAATAGTAAGAGAACCCAATCATGTCAAAACTTCCGGCCAAATCAGGACGTAAAACTTGTTTGCGTTCGCCAATCTGCAACACGCCGTCGCGAAATAGTTTGATTCCTGTGTTCCAGTTCGCATCATAGAATCGCTCGGCAAATTTTTGTGATGCGACTTGGTCGTCCAGCAACTCAAGTGTTGATAAACCAAAAATTGACACGACTAGTTTGCCGGTTTGTTTAAGTCGTACTGCTGCTTCAGCGGTGGCAAGTTGCATTTGCTCGCTAACTGTGAGCCACTCTTCAACATTGTTGTGACCAGGCGGCCAGCCTCTGGCAAGATAAGCAGCGGTGGCGTAATAGTTAGTTTCATTTACTGGTTGCCAACCCGTAACAAGATCACCAAAAGTTTCTGCGACGAAGTCAACATGTTTGAGCCAATATTTCAAACGATTTTCTTCGACCAAAAATCCACCAAGTTTTGCAAACCAATTCGGCAAACTGAAGTGATGCAGACAAACCCATATTTTTATATTTGATTCACGTGCTGCAGCGAGTATTTTTCGATAATGATCAATTGCGTTTTGATCTCGCACACCTTGTTGCGGCTCAATGCGCGCCCACTCAATTGAAAGACGATGATGCGTTAAGCCAAGACTCGCAAGAATTTCAAAATCTTGTGCGTATCGAGTTGCAAACCCGTTGCCATTCTCAGATTTTGGAGCATTGCCGGCGCGCTCCCAAGCCAACCAGTCAGACTGTGGTGCAGCACCTTCGCACTGAGTTGATGATGCACCAGTTCCCCACATGAAGCCAGTTGGCCATTTATGCACGTAATCAACTTACTTTGAGTTAGGCCATGCAGTCATCTCGTCTGTGACTTGAAATATTGCGAATTTGATTAGCAACTCATTAGCGTTAGCGCCATGTTCTCTAACAAACTGTTTCCTGTTGACACAAATTATCCGCTTATTCACACACGGCAATATCAAGTGCAGGCATTTCGCATGTCAGATGAGCGGTTCTTGCTGCGCGGGGCCATAGTCGATGAGAAGCCTGCGGGTCTTTATATCGAAAATGATCCCGATCCAATTTGGATGCACCACATGATT
>JBIKVV010000072.1:0-3561 GCA_044356655.1 Ilumatobacteraceae bacterium | reverse complement strand
AGTCGGTCGATGATGCCGCCAAGTTTGAACTTGCCAAAATCAGAATCGATACGAAGTTCGAGGCCAATAATTTTTGCGTTGCGAGGGTTCTCCATGCGGTAGTAACCGTTGACAAGTTCGCGTGAATCTTTGAAGAATGCTTCACTCGCGTCAGGGCTAAGGCCAAGTGCCGTGAATCGAGCACTCGGTTCGTATTCAGCACGCGTTTCATCAAACGCTTTTCGTGCTGCCTCAACGGTGCGATGTTCGGGTTCGTGGCCAAGCAAAAGTTCGAGCACACGGTGAACGAAGTTGCCCTTGACTAAATGTATTTGCGGCGGTTGCGGAAGTTTTTCGATCGAGGCAAATCGAAATTGCAACGGACAAGTTCTGAAGTTGCTGATGCGTGAAGGTGACAGAGTCACAGGTGTTTGATAGACGGCAGAAGTCACGGCACTGACAATCTAGGCACTAGGTGTTCGGTGAAGTGAGACCATCAACTTCACGAATAAGTTCAGCGAGTCGTTCAGGTTGTTGCATTGGTCCGAAGTGACCGAGGTCTTGCCATTCGACGAAATGTGAATTGGGGATTTGCTCAGCGATGTTCGCTGCGAACCCCGAAGGCTGGCCTGGCCGCTGTGCGCCACTGACGACCCAAGTTGGGACCTGCAAATTTCTTATTTGATCCCAAGTCTTGTGGGTCGCACCCATCTCGAAATTTCGAGCCTCGTGTTCGGGCGCACACTTGAGTTCGATGTGATCTGAGACATCTCTAAAGCCATGGTCAACAAAGGCATGCAATGCCTGCGGATCAAATGCGTTCATTGGTGGCTTCGATGCGTAGTTGGCGAATGCGTCGGCGCGAGTTGCAAAAATTTTTCGTCTACGTCGAGCACCTTCAACGAGCGGACTAGGACCGCTATTTTTTGATGCGACTTCGCGAACTGCACTTGGAAAGATGATTGGCTCGTAAAGAATCAGCGCACGAAAAAGTTTTGGTTCGACAAGTGCTGCCATTACGAGGGCAGCACCGCCCATTGAGTGACCAACTGCGATCGTCGGGTGAGCGATTTTCTTGGCCATCGCTAACGCATCATCTCCGTAGCCTTGCCAATCCACCGGCCAGTCTGAACTGACAGCCGAATCGCCGTGACCGCGCAGGTCGAATGACGCACACTCGTAATCGGCGACCAGCGTCGTAATAACAGGATCAAAACATCGACCGTGAAATCCGTTGGCGTGCGAGAAAAAAATCTTCGTTGCAGGTGCGCTTGATTCGGCGACATATTGATATGCACTTAGTTGTACATTGTCAGAAGAACTGACCGAAAACTTGAGGATTTGCACGCTATTGCATTGTGGCAGGTCGGCGAACTACCTTAGGCGAATGGCATCACGCAAAAAATCAAAAGGCAAAAAAGCAACCAAAAAAACCGCCAAAAAAAAGGCGAAGAAGAGCGCTAAAAAAGCTGTCAAAAAGAAGTCTGCAAAAAAGAAAAGTGTAAAGAAGAGCGTGAAAAAGTCCGGCAAGAAGAAAGTCGCGAAGAAAGTCGCGAAAAAAGTCGCGAAGAAGTCTGCGAAGAAAGTCGCCAAGAAGAAAGCCGCGAAGAAAGCCGCGAAAAAGTCGGCACCAGGCTTGAAAGTTGGTGACGTCGCCAGCATCGTGCGCGATAATGCGCGCAAACAGCCGAATGCAGTCTCTCTTGTTTTGGGTGACCGCACCTTAACTTGGGCACAACTTTTGTCGCGCTCGGCGCAAGTGGCACAGGGTTTGCGTCGTGCTGGGGTCAAACCGCAAGATCGTGTTGCGTTTTTAGATAAAAACGGCATCGAACACTTCGAAGTGTTCTACGGGTGTGCATTACTTAACGCAGTGAGTGTTGATGTCAACTGGCGCCTAGCCGCACCAGAAGTTGCCTACATCGTCAATGACTCTGAGGCAGAAGTCTTAATCGTTGGTCAAGAGTTCGTCGCAATCTTGGATGCAATCGTCAACGATCTCGCAAATGTTAAGACGATCATCGTCATCGGTGGCCACCCAAGTCACAACGATTATGAGCGCTGGGTCAGTGCGCAGTCAGCGGTTGATCCAAAAGTGCCGACCAAGCCGAGCGATATTGCATTTCAGCTTTATTCAAGTGGTACGACTGGTCGACCAAAAGGTGTAATGCTGACCAACGACAACTTCTTTGCGTTGTTGCCAGCCGCCCGTGATGTTTGGGGGATGTCAGAAAAAACTGTCAATCTCGTTGCAATGCCACTGTTTCACATCGGTGGCGGAGGTTGGGCGACTGCGGGACAATATGCAGGCGCAAAGTCGATCATCATGCGTGACGTTGATCCGTCGGCAATGTTGACGCTGATCGAGAAGCATCGCATCACTCATGCATTCGCAGTGCCTGTGCTGTTGCAGTTTGCGCTAGTGATGCCGAACATTGGCACGACTGATTTCTCGAGTCTCGAGTTAATCGCGTATGGAGCATCGCCAATTTCTGAGGCGGTACTTGAAGGTTCGATTAAGGCGTTTAAGTGTCCGTTTATGCAGGTTTATGGTTTGACTGAAACGACTGGCGTCGTAACAGTTCTTGGTCCAGAAGATCACGACTTGAGTTCAGCAAACAAAGGTCGTTTGCGTTCTTGCGGTAAACCGTTTACCGGTATTGAATTGCGCATCGTCGACTCAGACACAGGCAAAGATGTGCCGAATGGTGAAGTTGGCGAAATTTGGATTCGTTCGCGTCAAATTATGAAGGGCTACTGGAAGATGCCTGAAGAGACGGCCAAGTCGATCGTCAAAGGTGGATGGTTCAGATCGGGTGATGCCGGTTACTTTGACAAAGACGGTTATGTCTATATTTTCGACCGAGTCAAAGACATGATTGTGTCTGGTGGCGAAAATGTTTACCCAGCAGAAGTCGAGAATGCTTTGATGGCTCATCCAGCGATTGCAGATGTGGCCGTGATTGGCGTGCCCGATGAGAAGTGGGGCGAGGTGCCGATGGCGCTTGTCGTGCGCAAACCAGACACGCAAGTTACCGAACAAGAGATTATTTCGTATGCCCGAGAGCGTCTTGCCGGTTTCAAAACTCCGAAATCAGTTGGCTGGGTCGATGCCTTGCCGCGCAACCCGAGCGGCAAGATTCTCAAGAAAGTATTGCGTGAGCCATACTGGGTAGGTCACACTCGACGCGTCAATTAGATTTCGCGACAGCGAAAAACAGAAAGTGGTTATATGAAACTCTCAATGATGATCAACTACATTTCTGATTTTCAAACATCAGCCAAACGGGTAGCCGAACTTGAAAAAGTCGGCCTCGATATGGTTTGGGTCGCCGAGGCTTATAGCTATGACGCGATTTCGCAAATCGGGTATTTGGCTGCAGTTACTGAGCGAGTACAAATTGGTACCGGCATTATCAATGTGTTTTCGCGAACTGCTGCGCTAACCGCAATGACGGCAGCAGGTTGTGACTATGTCAGCAACGGTCGATTTGTTTTGGGCCTTGGCGCTTCTGGTCCGCAAGTTATTGAGGGCTTTCATGGTGTGCCATACGAAAAGCCGATGCAGCGCACGAAAGAATA
>JBIKVV010000071.1:0-3562 GCA_044356655.1 Ilumatobacteraceae bacterium | reverse complement strand
GCCATTTCGGGAAGGCTGTAGCGCTCAATCATCAGCGCACAACACATTCATTGCGTTCTGGCCCTACACCGATCATCGTCACCGGCACGCCGACATGTTTTTCTAAAAGTTCAATCAATGCTTTTGCTTGTTGCGGCAAATCTGCATAGCTACGCACAGCGCTCACTGACTTGTTCCAGCCTTGTAGATCTACATATTTTGGTTTAACTTGATCTAGAAGTTGTGAGTCATCTGGATAACCGGACAACTCTTTGCCATTCAGTTCGTAGCCAACACAAACTCGCACGTTTTCAAAGGTATCCAAAATGTCGAGTTTGGTTAGGGCTATCTCTGTCAGCGAATTCAAACGCACTGCGTGACGCAACATGACAAGGTCTAACCAACCCGGTCGACGACGACGGCCAGTGACCGTGCCAAACTCGCGACCGATTTCGACGATTTTTTCACCGAGTTCGCCAAGCAACTCGGACGGAAATGGTCCGCTACCTACTCGAGTCGTGTACGCCTTGGCGATGCCAATTATTCGGGTGATGTCACGCGGACCAAGACCAGTGCCAGCACATGCCCCACCAGCGATCGGGTTCGACGAAGTTACAAACGGATAAGTGCCATGATCGATATCAAGAAATGTGGCTTGAGCGCCTTCAAGCAAAAGATTTTCGTTGCGGTCAAGCGCATCGTGCAAGAAATTAACCGTGTCGCTGACATATGGCTTCAATCTTTCGCCCAAGGCAGCGAAAGAGTCGACGATCTCGTCAATTTTTAATTGTTCACCACCGAGTGCGGTGAGAATTTTCTGTTCAGCAGTAGCTCGATCTCGCACGAGTTGTTTGAAGCGTGTCGAATCACGCACATCACCTGCACGAATACCGACGCGACGAGATTTATCGGCATATGCGGGGCCAATGCCCTTGAGTGTGGTGCCAATTTTGTTTTCACCCAAACTTGATTCACTGATCGCATCGTGAGCCTGGTGCCAAGGAAATATCAGATGGGCCAAGCTCGACACTTTTAGCCTTGAACAGGTGACTCCTCGTGACTCGAGCGTGTCAATTTCTTTGAACAGAGTCGGCAAATCAACAACTACCCCGTTGCCAATTACTGGGGTTACATGCGAGTAGAAAACCCCGCTCGGAACAAGTTGAAGCGCGTACTTTTCGTTGCCGACAACAACCGTATGCCCAGCGTTATGACCACCTTGATAACGGGCGACAATCTTGTGGCTCTCAGCGAGCAAGTCGATTATTTTTGCCTTGCCTTCGTCGCCCCATTGGGTTCCGACGACGACTGATACAGGCATTAAACGCTCCCATTATTTATAGGTACGTAGCAAAAGTCTAGTCGCTAGAACTCAACGCTCCTCATCAAAAATGCGTGGGTTGCGACCAAAAATCATCGTCGTCTGATTTAGAGGCACAAGACCATATTTCGTGTGAGAGTTTTCGAGCGCCCGCTCAAGTTGTGCTTGTAATTGTGCAACAGTATTTTGCAATTGAGCAACTTGGTTTTCGAGCGCCATAACTTGGCGAATGCCTTCGAGGTTCATGCCCAACTCGGCGAGTTCAGAAATTCGCAACAACTGCGCGATATCGGCGTTGCTGTAACGCCGTTGTTTGCCGCCGGCAGTGCGCGCTGGCTGCACGAGACCACGACGCTCATAAATGCGCAGAGTCTGCGGATGCATTCCGGCAAGTTCTGCCGCAACTGAAATTACATAGACGGCTTGTGTTTCATAGTGCATAGTTACTGCCTTTCTGAATAGCTTGAGAAATTAACGTTTTTCATTTTTGATCCCCGAAAACAAATGGATGCGAGGCGGCTCATCTGAAATCTCAGCAAGTTGCTCGATAAGTTTTTGCTGTTTGCCAGTCAGATCTTTTGGCACGACAACTTCAACAGTGACGATTAAGTCGCCATCTATGCCGGCAGAACTAATGCCTTTGCCTTTTACTCGATGTCGTGAACCAGACTGAGTGCCGGGTTTGACACGCAATGTGACTGTTGAGCCATCAAGCGTTGGCACATCAATGTTTGCCCCGAGCGCTGCTTCGGTAAAAGTAATCGGAAGTTGCAGTGTCAGGGTTTTGCCCTCGCGACCAAATAAGTGATGCGTCGCAACATTGCACGTAATGAATAGATCACCAGCAGGACCACCGCTGCGCCCTGGTTCGCCGCGACCCTTAATACGAATTCGTTGTCCGTTATCAACACCGGCAGGTATTCGAACATTGACTTCGCGCGGCGAATTTTCGGCATCTGTCGAAAGTCGCAGAGATGTCGTCATGCCATAGACGGCGTCGACAAAACTGAGATCGAGAGTCGCCTCAAGGTCAACACCACGACGAGGATCAACACCATTGCGCGATCGGCCGCCGCGCCCACCGAACATTTGACTAATCAGGTCGCTGATATCGGCGCCACCCATATCAAATGGTTGCCCACCGTTGAAACCAGGTTGTCCGGCACCACCGCCATGCATACCGAATGCCGAAGGACCAGCGCGACGCACTTCGTCATATTCTTTTCGTCGTTTCTCGTCGCCGAGCACGTCATAGGCAGCAGAGATTTCTTTAAATTTGTTCTCAGCAGCCGTGTTATTCGGGTTCGCGTCAGGGTGGTATTTGCGTGCGAGCTTGCGATAAGTCTTTGTGATTTCTTTATCGGTCGCAGTCTTAGAAACGCCGAGAACGGCGTAATAATCTTTTTCGAACCATTCACGCTGTGCAGTCATTGCACGACGCCTTTGTTATCCCTTGACTTTCACCATGGCGGCGCGAAGTACGCGACCTTTCCAGAGATAGCCAGTGCGCAACACTTCGACCACACGAGTTTCGGTGGCAGCGCTATTGCTTGCTGCAACATCATCGGCGGGTTCGTGGACAACTGCATCGGCAACGCTCGGATCAAAAATCGTGTCAACAAGATTCAAAACCTCGAGACCTTGCTTTTGTAGCGCCGTCAAAAGTGAACTGAAAATCGGCTCAATGCCAGAAACACCGTGACTCATTGCGGCTTCGCAGGCATCAAGGGCCGAGAGCAAACTCTCGACGATGCGACCTGCGTTGCGGTCTGACTCGTCAACCAACTGAGTCGCAGAACGCTTGCGATAATTTTCGAACTCTGCCTGCACACGCAAGGCAATGTCTTTAAATTCGTCGCGCTCTTTGGTCAGTTGTTCGACGAGTGCATCAACGCTGAGCTCTTCGCTTGGAAGATCTGCCTTTTCGTCAGTCATAACTAATTGCTACTCAGAGTCTTTTTCATCAACAATTTCGGCATCAACGATGTCTGAATCGTTGGTGCCCGATTGTTGACCAGATGCAGATGTGCCGGCCGCGTTCGCATCGCGTGACGCCGCTTCATAAAGTTTTTGACTGAAAGCCTGACTAGCAGTCATCAACTTCTCGGTCGCGTTTTTGATCGTGTCGGTGTCGCTGCCGTTTAGCGCCGAACGCAAATCTGCGAGCGGGCCTTCGACGGCTGACTTATCTTCGGCGGTCAACTTGTCGCCTTGTTCGCGCAAAACTTTTTCGGTTTGGTAAACCAACGAATCGGCATTGTT
>JBIKVV010000011.1:0-46186 GCA_044356655.1 Ilumatobacteraceae bacterium | reverse complement strand
AAAGTCGTCGCGCCAAAGCAGCGCTTGAAGACGCAGAACGGCTTGCAAAAGAATTTTTGAAGACTAAGTATTCGAATATTCCTGCACCGTCGTCAGCGGCTGGTACCGCGGTAAAAGCAGCGCTTTCACAACTCGGTGTTACTTATAAATTTGGCGCTCTTTCGCCCGGTGTGGCATTCGATTGTTCTGGATTGATGGTTTATGCGTGGTCAAAAGCTGGTGTGGGTATTCCAAGATCGTCGCGTTCGCAATATTCGGCTCTGACGAGAATTCCGACCGGCGCAGCTCAACCCGGAGATTTGATATTCACGCGAAACCCAGTCGGACACGTCGGCATGTATTTAGGTAACGGTCAGATGATTGCGTCGCCACGCACCGGCGACGTTGTAAAGGTCTATGCCGTAAGTTGGTCAAAAGTAACTGGTGTGGGTCGACCGAAATAAATTTCGGTGTGTGAGTTAGGTGTAAGTTTGTTGCGATGAACGGTTGGTCGCAATCAAAGTTTTCGAATCGTGGAGTAACCCACGAAACTTTTCGCAAGGGATCAGGACCTGCAGTAATAATCGTTCACGAAATACCAGGCATTACACCAGCAGTCGAAAAATTCGCTAACGAAGTAGTGGCCGCGGGTTTCACAGTGGTGATGCCATTGTTGGTCGGCAACTTCGGTCAACCACCTAGCGGTACATATATGGCGGGTTCTGCGGCAAAGATATGCGTCTCGCGCGAGTTCACCACGATGGCGCTGAACAAAACATCGCCGATCATCTCTTGGTTGCGGGCGTTAGCAAAATATTTGCACGCAGAAATTGGTGGAAAAGGAGTTGGAGCCGTCGGCATGTGCTTTAGCGGCGGTTTTGCTCTCGGCATGATGGTCGATGACATTATGTTGGCGCCAGTTTTGTCGCAGCCAAGTTTGCCGTTTGCGTTAGGCGCAAAACGCTCGGCTGATCTCAATTTGTCAGAGCAAGACAAGCGTCGAATCGCTCAACGAGCAGAAGCCGGTTGTCAGGTTTTGGGTTTGCGTTACAAAGGTGATCGCCTTGTCGGCACACGTTTTGCTGAATTGCACAAACTGCTTGGCGATGCGTTTATAGCAGTTGAGTTTGACTCAACTGCTAAATCTGATCACTCGGTTTTGACCGAACAACGCCAAGAACTCGGTGTGCAGCGAGTGCTCGAGTTTTTGAAATTAAAATTGCTTTAAGATTCGCACTTTAAATTGCGGGTCCTTGAACGACTTGAGGGCCTGAACAGGGTCGGTTCGGCCTTGCAACAGGTGCCTGGCAAGTTGCCCTTTGGCTGCCTTTGCATCGTGACCGCCAGCCTTGCCAGATTTAGTAGCTAGGTCGACGTGCAAAAATTGGTCGATGGCTTTTTCGTCGGCGACAAATGCCGCCGAATGTTCTTGGGGCAGCAAGCTGATGACGACTGCACCTGCACAATATTTGTTGAGCGAGCGCGAAAGTTCGTCTCGCCACCACGACGAAAGTTTGCCCATTGGTGCGAGACTTGCGCCGATTTTTAAGCGATAGTCGGGTGTCGGGTCGCCGGCCGTAACTAGACCAAGCAAACCAGAAACGATGACGATATTTTTGGCGGCGATTTTTTGCAGCGCGAGAGGCAGCGAACTGAGATCAAGGTGATTCCAAACGACGCCTGTGTAACGATGCGAAGCAGGCAAAGTTTTGGCGCCACGTACAGCCATGTTTGCTTGTTGGGCTCGCGCAAGATGGGTGCCCGAAACACCAAGAAGTTTTGCAGACCCACCGTGTGCTTGTTTCAACGCTGCAATAACACTTGTGCGTTGTTTGCCAAGTGACTTGCCAAAAGCGCCACTGGTTTCTGCAAACTTTGTGCCAGTCGTGCCCGATAGTGCCTTGCCTTCAGACGGCGGGAGCAAAATTATTAGTTTTTTCTCTGCAGCCATGAATCAAGATTCTGCCTGATCGCGCAACGTAATAGTCGCATACGGTGCGCCTAGTCTGCAGGGGTGGTGTCAGAGCAAAAGTCATTAGACATAGCGTCGCTCAACCCTGACCAGCAAGACGCGGTGCTGCACCCGAGCGGGCCGTTGTTAGTCGTCGCGGGCGCGGGTTCGGGCAAGACTCGAGTTTTGACGCATCGCGTCGCGCATCTAATTAATCAAGGCACACACCCGATGCGAATTTTGGCGATTACCTTCACCAATAAGGCGGCGGGTGAGATGCGCGAGCGAGTCGAGGCACTTGTCGGCAAAGTTGCCGAACGAATGTGGGTGAGCACTTTTCACGCGGCGTGTGTGCGAATTTTGCGCATGCAAGCCGAGCAAATTGGTTATCCGAAGACGTTTTCAATTTACGATCAATCAGACGCCCAGCGCCTGGTGGGCTATGTCGTTCGCGATCGTGGATTAGACGCCAAGCGGTTTCCGGCGCGCGGTGTGCACGCCCGAATCAGTTTGTGGAAAAACGAGTTGATTTCACCAGACCAGGCGTTGTTGAACGCCGACAATGTTTTCGACACGAAATATGCAGAGATTTATCGCGAATATCAATCGCGACTGTTAAGGGCCGGCGCAATGGACTTTGACGATTTGCTGATCAACACCGTCAAACTTTTTCGCGAGCACAAAGATGTTTTGGCGCAATTTCAACAGCGCTTCGAACATATTTTGATCGATGAATATCAAGACACGAACATTGCCCAAAACGAAATCGTGTTGATGTTGGCTGATGCTCATCACAATGTCTGCGTGGTTGGTGATACCGACCAGTCTGTATATCGATTTCGTGGCGCTGACTTCAGAAACATTCTGCAATTTGAAACCGCGTTTCCCGAAGTAACTGTTGTTGTGCTGGCGCAGAACTATCGCAGCACGCAAACAATTTTGGATGCCGCTAACGCAGTAATAACCAACAATGCCGAGCGCAAGCCCAAAGAACTATGGACTGAACTGGGCAAGGGCGATCGTGTCGTGCGGTTTTATGCCGACGATGAATATCACGAAGCAAATTGGGTGATTTCGCAGTTGTCGAAAATGAAAAAGAGTCACGAGCACGAGTGGCGAGAGATGGCCGTTTTCTATCGCACCAATGCTCAGAGCCGAATTTTAGAAGAGAGCCTGATGCAGGCTGGCGTGCCCTACAAAGTAATTGGTGGCACTCGTTTCTATGACCGTCGTGAAATCAAAGATGCTCTGGCATATATTCGCTGTGCGGCGAACCCGCTTGATGAAGTCAGCCTGAAGCGAATTTTGAATGTGCCAAAGCGCGGCATCGGCGACACGACTGTTGATCGCCTCGATGCATACGCAACTAAAGAAAACATTGCGTTTGCGCTTGCTTTGCGTCGCACGGCAGATGCTGGCATCGGTGCTGCGGCCGCTAAAGGCATTGCCAGCTTTGTTGCATTGATCGACGATCTTGAATCGCGAATGGGTCAAGGACCAGGGCCAGTGTTGCGTCATGCGCTAGAAGCCAGCGGTTATTTGAGCGAACTGCAGGCCGAGGGCACTGTTGAATCAGATGGTCGATACGAAAACTTGGCTGAACTAATCGGCAGTGCGAACGAGTTCACGCAAGTCGACGAATTTTTAGAACAAGTTGCGCTAGTCGCAGACACCGATCAACTCGATTCAGATAACCATGTCACATTGATGACTTTGCACTCAGCCAAAGGTCTCGAGTTTGAGGCAGTTTTCATCGTCGGCATGGAAGAAGGCATCTTTCCTCATAGTCGCGCGCTAGTTGACCAAAACGAACTTGAAGAAGAGCGTCGCTTGGCATATGTGGGCATCACACGAGCGAAACAAAAACTATTTTTGTCGCACGCTTGGAGTCGCAATCTTTATGGCTCAACCCAGTACAACCCACCGTCACGTTTCTTGGATGAAATACCCAGCGAACTGTTGCAACGCGAAGGAAGCACAGATTCGGGCGCTGATGAAGGTCGTGGCGGTTATCGTCCGCGACCCGATCAAAACACTGGCAGAAAAATTGAGTGGACTCGGGCGACAGTACCTAAATATCGACGCGACGGTGATGCAGTTGGCGACTTGACTGGTGCGAATTCGGGTTTGAGGGTCGGCGATGATGTTGAACATCCGTCGTTTGGTGAAGGCGTGATCATTAACATTCGTGGCTCTGGTGAATCAGCCGAAGCGACAATCGAGTTTGTCGATCACGGCAAAAAACATTTGGCGATGACATGGGCGCCACTCAAAAAAATAAATTAGTGCGCTAAATATTTTTAGCCGGCACGCAAATCAATTAGCAGCGTGCGCATATTTTCGACGATCGGTCGAACATCAAGCGGAAGTTGCAATTGTTCGACGCCGAGTGTGCGACCTTCACAATCTTTGAACTCTCGCGTGTCGACAATGTGCTCGACGAGGCAATTCTCGTTGCGATCGGCAGGGTAGGCGTAGTAAACCTGCCAGCCTTTGGCTGGGTTGTCACCTGTGTGGTCGATAACGATCGAGCGCTTGCCGGTTGAGTCGCGCAAGTCAGGGTAAAGAATTGGACCACCCTCGCTGACCTGTTTCGCGATGTCGTCGACGCGACCGATCTCGAAAGTTTTTGCAACCGTCTCGGGGTTTTGTTCGCGGTTATCGGTGGCCATGCTGGCAAAAATCCATGTAACTCCAAACAAAATTGCGAACCCGAGGATGCCCCCAACAACTGGCGCAACGGCGCGCATGATTGGCGATGTGAATTGGATACGGCGCATGTCGTAAGGTTATTGAGTTGTGAAACGAAATTATCGCGTTGTCGTAGCCAAGCCTGGCCTAGACGGCCATGACCGAGGGGCCAAGACGATTACCCGTGCCTTGCGTGACCATGGTTTTGAGGTCATTTATACCGGTCTTCACCAGACGCCAGAGCAAATCGCTGAAACAGTGTTGCAAGAAGATGCCGACGCCGTTGGCTTGTCGCTGTTGTCGGGTGCGCACCTGACTTTGTTTCCGCGCGTGATGGAAGAACTACGCAATCGCAAACTAGGCGAAATTCTAATTTTCGGCGGCGGAGTCATACCTGAAGATGACATAGTCACGCTCAAACAACAGGGTGTCGGCGAAATTTTTGGCCCTGGCTCGTCACTAGGTGATATCGCCAAGTGGTTAGAGTTGGCGCTTGACTCGCGCGAAGAAAACTGAACAAAGGAAATTAAGTGGATCTTTTTGAGTATCAAGGCAAGCAGTATTTCGCGCGCTATGGCATCGCCGTTTCGGCTGGCGGCGTCGCTATGACGGTTGATGAAGCCGTTGCTCAGGCAGAACTGGCGAAGTATCCGGTTGTAATCAAAGCCCAGGTGCAAGTTGGTGGTCGTGGCAAAGCAGGTGGCATCAAGTTGGCAAATAACGCAGACGAAGTGCGATTGCACGCAAAAAATATTTTAGGAATGGATATCAAGGGCCACATCGTCAAGCGCGTGTGGGTTGAACATGCATCAGATATCGCCGAAGAGTATTACGCATCGTTCACTCTTGATCGATCGGCGAAACGACATTTGTTGATGCTTTCAGCACAAGGTGGTGTCGAGATCGAACACGTTGCAGTTGTTGACCCGACTGCAATTGTCAAATTGCATGTCAACCCAGTTGAAGGTTTAAGTCTTGATTCGGCAAAACGTGCGGTTGTTGATGCGCGCATTTCAGAAAAGGCACAAGACGGTGTGGCGGCAATGTTGCTCAAGCTTTATGAATGCTTCACGAAGGGCGATTGCGATCTGGCAGAAATTAATCCGCTGATTTTGAAACCGACCGGCGAGGTTCATGCACTTGATGCAAAGGTCACACTCGACGACAACGCCGCTTTTCGTCACCCCGAGTGGGATGAATATCGTGCAACCGAAGAACTAGACGAGCGCGAAAAACTCGCACGCGAAAAAAACCTGCAATACATCGGCCTTGACGGCTCAGTTGGCATTATTGCTAATGGCGCCGGTTTGGCGATGAGCACGCTCGATGTCGTCAACCAGGTTGGCGGTAAGGCCGCGAACTTTTTAGATATTGGCGGCGGTGCGAACGCCGAATTGATGACTGCGGCACTTGAAGTGATCAACTCTGACACAAAAGTAAAGAGCATTTTTATCAATATTTTTGGTGGCATCACTCGCGGAGACGAAGTTGCCAAGGGCATTGTCGAAGCGATGAAGCGCGTCAAACTTCGCGCACCGATTGTGATTCGCCTCGATGGCACAAATGCGACCGAAGGAAGAGCGATCATTGCTGCCGCAGGTATTGCCGAGTCGCAGTTGATTTCACGGTCAACAATGCTTGAGGCTGCGCGAAACGCCGTCGAGATTGCAGGAAAGAAATAACATGGCGATTTTTGTCAATGAAAATACAAAAGTTCTGGTTCAGGGTTTGACCGGTGGTCAAGGTCGCTTTCATGGTCTGCGCAATCGGGACTATGGCACGCAAGTTGTTGCCGGCGTAACACCAGGCAAAGCGGGTCAAGACGTCGAATGTATTCCGGTTTTTGACACTGTCGAAAGTGCAGTTGCAGCCACTGGCGCGACTGCATCGTTTATCGCTGTGCCACCAAAAGCGGCACCTGCTGCAATTCTTGAAGCGGCGCGTGCAGGCATCGGCTTTGTCGTGTGCATCACTGAAGGTGTGCCTGCTCAAGATGAAGCCAGAGTTTTTGCAACGCTGCAACGTGATTTTCCGAAGACTCGACTGCTTGGGCCAAATTGTCCTGGCATTATTAGCCCCGGCAAATGCAACATCGGCATTACCGCTGGCGAGATTGCTGCGCTGCCAACTGCAAAGGGGCCAAACGTAGGTATTGTTTCGCGTTCTGGCACGCTGACATATCAAGCGCTGTACGAATTGAAACAACGCAATATCGGTGTGTCGACTTGCGTCGGCATCGGCGGAGACCCGGTGCCTGGCACTTCGTTCGTTGATTGTTTGGCTGAGTTTCAATCTGATCCAGAAACGCATGCGATTATCATGATCGGCGAAATTGGTGGCACAGCAGAAGAAGAGGCCGCCGAATTCATCATGACTCATGTGACAAAACCGATGAGCGCCTACATCGCTGGTGTCACAGCACCAGCGGGCAAAAAAATGGGTCATGCTGGGGCGATTGTTTCTGGCGGTAAAGGCACGGCACAAGGCAAGATGGACGCCTTGACAAGTGCAGGTGTCAAAGTTGGGCTGAACCCGACTGAGGCGTGCGAATTGATGGCTCAAATAATCGCATCAATGTAAGACTTAGTCTTCGATGAATAAACGATCTGAACTTTTGAGCTACATCCCGTCGCTTGACGGAATTCGAGCACTTTCGGTTTTGGCAGTGATCATCTATCACGCCAACAAACTTTGGCTACCGGGCGGCTTTCTGGGTGTCGAAGTTTTCTTTGTGATCAGTGGATATTTGATCACGCTGTTGTTGCTCGCCGAATCAGAGAAAAACGGCACCGTCAGTTTGAAACAATTTTGGTTGCGTCGAGCGCGACGATTGTTGCCTGCGTTGTGGGTTGTTGTATTAGGTGTGGTTGTGTTTGCGGCGCTGTTTCAGCGCGAGATACTCGGCACACTGCGCGGCGATGTTATTGCGGCGTTGTTTTACGGCTTCAACTGGTTTCAAGTTTGGGTAGGCACGAGTTATTTCACTTCGTTTGAATTCGTGCCGTTGCGACATTTGTGGTCGCTCGCGGTTGAAGAGCAGTTTTACCTGATCTGGCCGGTCGTGATGTTGGTCGTCGCCAAATTTGGCAAACGACGACTGCCGATTGTCAGTGCTGTATTTGTCTTGATTGCAGTTGCGTTGGCTGTATATACGGGTGTTGTTTATCAGCCAGGGGTGATTTCGACAATTGCCGACACGCCAGAGCAGTTCATGAGCCTGTTTGGTCAGTCGGTTTCGCGTGTCGACTATTTGTTTTTAGGAACAATCACCCGCTCGAGCGGTTTGTTGTTGGGTGCCGCATTGGCGATTTGGTGGCGACCGTGGCTGTTGCAAAATTCACGAGCAGGCGAGAGCAAGTTATATGACTTCGTGGGTTTTGGCGGGCTAGCAGCGCTGGCATTTATGATGTGGCGGTTTAATACCGTCATTGAAGGCACAGACGGCGGAACTGTCGGGTATGACCTGCTGTTTCGCGGTGGGTTTTTCTTGACCGATATCGCGAGCGTTGCACTGATTGCGGCGGCAGTTCATCCTGGTTCGAAAGTAATTGCAAGAGGTTTGAGCAACCCGTTACTTGTTTGGTTGGGTCGTCGCTCGTATGGCTTTTATTTGTTTCATTGGCCAGTGTTTCAGTTTTATCGACGCTTTGCGGGTGAGGGTTTGACGCCATACGAATTTGTAGTTTTAGTTTTATTCGCCCTTGCGCTCACCGAACTTAGTTATCGCTATATCGAAACCCCGGTGCGTCAGGGCGTGATTTCGCGTTGGTGGAAAGAGTTTCGCCAGCCGGCATTTGGTGCACAACTCGTGCGCCGACAACGGCGAATTGTGCTCACTGCACTTGTATCGCTTTTGCCCGTGTTCGGTGTTGTCAGTCTGGCTACGGCGCGCGTACAACTAGATGAGATCGCTCAGAACTTGTCAGATAACGAAGGCAACACTGTCGACTTGTTGAGCGGTGGGCAAACCGTCGGTGGTGGCGAATTGGTTGCAGCGACCACGATTGTTGGTCAGGTCGTGACGGGCACGACGACACTTGACGGACAGGTGATTGATGTTTTAGCAATCGGAGACTCGGTGATGTTGGGGGCAGCCAATGTTTTGACCCAGCGCGGCGTAACTGTTGATGCGTTGAAAAGCCGCCCGTATCGGCAAGCGCTTGAAATCGCAAACTACATGAAGTCAGTCAATCGACTTGGGTCGGTTGTGGTTATTCATTTGGGTACAAACAACACGGTCGACGAGAAAACTCTGGATGAAATCATGGTGCCGTTGCGCGATGTGCCACTTGTGTTGTTTGTGACTGTGCATGTGCCGAGCGAGGTTCGACAGAACACAAACAATCGACGAATTAACGAGCTGCCAGCAAGATACGAAAATGTGAAAGTTCTCGACTGGTATGCAATTGCCACGGCGCACCCTGAATATCTATACAGCGACAAGATTCATATTCGGCCTGAAGGGCAAAAGGTATATGCCGACTTGATGATGCAAGCAATTGGTCGGCCATAAGTTTTGTCCTAGGCTTACGCGCTATGACTACACCAGTTCGCATCACAGTTACCGGCGCGGCCGGACAAATCGGCTACGGAATTTTGTTTCGCATTGCATCAGGGCAAATGCTCGGGCCAGATACGCCGGTAATTTTGCAGTTGCTTGAAGTGACACCAGCGCTCGGCGCGCTGAACGGCGTAAAAATGGAACTTGATGATTGTGCATATTCGCCACTCGTGGATGTAATCACCACCGATGATGCCAACGTTGCTTTTGGCGACGCTGATATTGCTTTGTTGATTGGCGCAATGCCTCGCAAAGACGGCATGGAGCGCGCAGATTTGTTGACTGCCAATGGTGGCATTTTTAAACCGCAGGGTCGAGCGATTGCCAAGAATGCAAAGAAAGACGTCAAAGTTTTGGTTGTCGGTAATCCGGCAAATACGAATGCTTTTATTGCGATGAGCAACGCACCTGAGATTGATCCAAAGCAATTTACGGCGATGACGCGACTTGATCACAATCGTGCAGTGGCCCAGTTAGCCCAGCGTGTCGGCAAGCCAGTGACTTCGATCAAGAAGATGACGATCTGGGGTAATCATTCGGCGTCGCAGTATCCAGATCTTTATAACTGCGAAGTCGATGGCAAAAATGCTGCCGCTGTTGTCAACGATGAAACTTGGACACGCGAAACTTTTATTCCGACAGTGGCTAAGCGCGGTGCAGCGATTATCAAGGCTCGTGGTTTGTCATCGGCGGCATCTGCTGGCACTGCAGCGATGGATCACGTGCGCAACTGGGTGCACGGCACGCCAGCAGGCGACTGGGTCAGCATGAGCGTGCCGTCAGACGGCAGTTATGGCGTGCCTGCTGGTTTGATTTCGTCGTTTCCGTGCACTTGTGTAAACGGCGAATACAGCATCGTGCAGGGTTTGTCGATCAATGACTTCAGTCGCAAGATGATTGATGCATCGGTCGCCGAGTTGATCGACGAGCGCGATGCCGTGCGCAGCCTCGGGCTCGTTTAAAAAAGTGATGGCTCGCTGACGCGAGCAGTTAGTCAGCTAAAAATTCGTGTTGGCATTGACGGCGGAGAAGACGGCGTCAAGGGCAAGAAACAACGGTTGAGTTGCGATAACGCGTTCGTGGTCGCCTTTGAATCGAATTTTGCCGCTGATGAACGCTTCTTGGGCGTTGATTTTGCCAGTGGCAACACCGACTGCGGTTTGCCAATCTTGTGTAAAAGCAATATCTGAAACTTTTGCCGGGCCTTTGCCAAAATTGAGTTGGCCATCGCGCGACTCAAGATGATATGTGACATCGCCATGGGGAGTGCCCGTGACGATCTGGGTAACAGAGACGGTGTTTTCGCGAGCAACGGCGATGATTTCGCTATTTGCTTTGATGATGTCGGCGACCGCGTTGATCCACTCGTTGCTGAGATAGTCAACGCGGGCTGACATGAGTTGTAAAACTGCTGACTAAGCAGCAACCATGCTTGCTGTCTTGCGACGCGAGAACATGATTGCAATGACCAAGATAACGAGAGAAACACCGGCAATGCTCAAGCGAGCAGTGCCGTTGTCTTTCAAGTTGATGATCGCTGGCAAGATCAACAGTGCAACCAAGTTCATTACTTTGATCAACGGGTTAAGCGCAGGACCAGCAGTGTCTTTGAACGGGTCGCCAACTGTGTCGCCGATTACGGCTGCTTTGTGAGCGTCTGAACCTTTGCCGCCATGATGACCGTCTTCGATGTACTTTTTGGCGTTGTCCCATGCGCCACCTGAGTTGCTCAGGTAGTTAGCCATCAATTGACCGGTCAAAATAACGCCAGCCAAGAACGCACCGAGTGCGGCATAACCGATGCCAAAACCGACAATCACCGGTGTGAGAACTGCAAGCAACGCAGGCGTTGTCAGTTCGCGAAGCGATGCTGCTGTACAGATATCGATTACCGGGCCGTAGTCAGGTTGTTTTGTGCCGGCCATAATTTTGCCGTCTGCAAACTGACTGCGAACTTCTTGCACAACGACGCCAGCAGTTCGACCTACTGCACGAATTGCGAGCGCCGAGAACATGAATGCAATTGATCCACCAATTAACAGACCAATGAATGTTTTTACGTCTGAAACATTGATCTGTGTTTCAACCGCGCGGAAGATGTCGCTTCCTTCAAGTCTGTCGCCAATCTTTACTCCTGGGCTTGTGAACGAACCGATATTTTCCTTTGTGTAAACGAGACCGAGTTCGCCGGCAATTGTCTCGATGTATGAGGCGAACAACGCAACTGCGGCAATTACCGCCGAGCCAATGGCGAAGCCCTTTGTTACGGCCTTCGTTGTGTTGCCAACGGCATCGAGGCTGACGAGAATTTTGCCTGTCTCGCCATGAAGTTCTCCAGCCATTTCGGCGATGCCAGCGGCGTTGTCAGAAACCGGACCAAAAGTATCTTCAGACACGATGACACCAGTCGTGGCGAGCATGCCCATGCCGCACAACGCAACGAGATAAAGCGAGAACTGAATGTTTCCGCCACCCATCCAGATTGTGGTGCCAAGCGCAACTGCGATGCACAAAATTGCATAAACCGAAGACTCGAGACCTGAGGCGGTGCCAGAAAGAACAACCGTTGCCGGACCAGTTTCGGTGCTCTCAGCGATTTCTTTAACCGGGCCATATTCAGTGCCAGTGAAATATTCGGTGAGACGGCTTAAGACTTGCGCAAGAATCAAGCCAACCAAAACAGCGCCGAAGACACGCCAACCAGTGTTGGTGAAACCTGTTTTTTCAAGTTTGTCGTTGCCAATATAAAAAGTTGCTAGCAAATAAGTGCCGATGACCGTGATGATGCCAGCGGTGAGAAAGCCGCGGTTGATTGGCTTCAATGCATTTGTTTCGCCATCTTTCGCACGCACAGCAAAAACGCCGGCGATTGATGCGATTACGCCTATGGCGCGTGCAGCAAGTGGGAAGACCAGACCAAGTGCTGGGTTCATACCAATTGAGTTGAATGCAGCGACACCGAGAATGATCGAAGCAACGAGCGTGACTTCGTAACTTTCGAACAAGTCGGCAGCCATGCCGGCGCAGTCACCGACGTTGTCGCCAACGTTGTCGGCAATTGTTGCGGGGTTGCGTGGATCGTCTTCAGGAATGCCGGCTTCAACTTTGCCGACGAGATCAGCGCCGACGTCAGCAGCCTTGGTGAAAATGCCGCCACCAACGCGCAAGAACAATGCGAGCAATGAACCGCCGAAACCAAAACCAACGAGCATTGCCGAACTCGTATTTTGAAACAGTGCGATGATTACTGTTGCGCCGAGCAAACCAAGACCGACGGTGAACATGCCAGCCACGCCACCAGTGCGGAAAGCAACTTGCAGTGACTCGCGCATCGAACCACGTCGCGCTGCGGCTGCAGTGCGCACGTTGCCACGAGTCGCAAGTGTCATGCCGATGTAACCGGTGAGACCAGAAGCGACGCAACCGAGGACGAATGAGATAGTGCGATAGAGGCCCGAACTGACAAATGACAACGCAGACTCACCGTTTGGCTTTTCGATCGCCACCGAAGTCAAAAACACAACTGCGCCAACTGGTACAAGAATCATGCCGATCGTGCGGAATTGACGTTTGAGATATGCCCAAGCGCCAACTTGAATCGCCGCGGCGATTTCTTTCATCTTGTCGGTGCCTTCGTCTTGCTGCAGCACCTTGACCATCAAGTACCAGCCGACCAGCAGTGCGAGAACTGCAGAGCCGCCTGAGAGCCACAAAATAAGCCACTCACCGCCTTTGAGGGTGAAGTCTTGCCAGCCGCCTTCGGATGCAATTAGTGCGCTCACTTGATATTTCTCCAATTTCTCATCGGGTTAGCCACGTTGGTAACCCGTGTTATGTGTCTCGGAAAGTATAAAGAATCTGGTGCCATTAAGGCGAATGCTCACAATTTAGGGCTGTTCGTGGTCGGGCGCCGTGAGACACGGTTCACGCCGCCTAGGCAGGCGCGAATGTCGGGTGGTTGTGAGCCGACTACTAGCGTTGGCACTGCATCTATGGCGCAGACAATCACGAAACCACGCGGTGCGCGAGAGCCAGTTACGGGCACGGCGCTTTCGTCCCGCAAGAAACGCCCATTTTTGGTCGACATATATTCGACGGCAGTCGGCAAGAAATATGCGATGGCGATTTCGGGTATCGCGTTGATGGGTTTCGTGTTGTTTCACATGATCGGCAATTTGAAGATGTATTTCGGCGCATACGAACTAAATCATTACGCCGAATTTTTGAAAGAGCTTTTGTATCCGCTCGCGCCGAAAGGTGCCGTGTTATGGATTCTTCGGGGCGGCTTGTTGGCGATGCTCGCGCTGCACTTGCACGCCGCGTGGTCGCTGACAGTCATGAACCGTCAAGCGCGACCAGTGCAATATCAGTCGCCGCGTGATTATGAGGTTGCAAACTTTGCGAGTCGCACGATGCGCTATAGCGGCATGATCGTGTTTAGTTTTTTGGTTTGGCATCTTCTTGATTTAACATTTGGTGTTGTCAACACGGTTGGCACCGAGGGCGAATTTGTGCGCGAAGAGGTTTATCAAAATGTCGTGCGCAGTTTTGATCGATGGCCAGTTGCAGCTTTTTATATTCTCGCCAACTTGTTGCTTGGCATTCACCTGCGACACGGTGCGTGGAGTCTCTTTCAATCGCTCGGTTGGAACAACCCGAGGTTCAATGCCTGGCGTTGGGCGTTTGCAACAGGCTTTTCGTTAGTTGTAGTAATTGGCAATATTTCGTTTCCGATTGCGGTGCTTGCGGGCATCGTCAAGGTCTAGAGAGTTAAGTAGGTAGATCAACAATGAGCACAGTTTTAAACGCCAAGGTTCCAGATGGTGCGTTGCGCGACAAGTGGGATAACTACAAAGCCGATGCCAAACTCGTCAACCCGAACAACAAGCGCAAGTTCAAAGTAATTGTTGTTGGCACCGGTTTGGCTGGCGCATCGGCAGCGGCGACTTTGGCGGAACTTGGTTATCAAGTTGATGCATTTACGTTTCATGATTCGGCGCGACGTGCGCACTCGATTGCAGCGCAGGGTGGCATTAATGCGGCAAAAAATTATCAAGGTGATGGCGACAGCATCAACCGTTTGTTTGTCGACACGATTAAAGGTGGTGACTTTCGCAGTCGCGAAAGCAACGTGCATCGTTTGGCGCAAGTCTCTGTCGACATCATCGACCAAATGGTTGCCCAAGGTGTGCCGTTTGCCCGTGAATACGGTGGCATGCTCGACAACCGCAGTTTTGGTGGTGCACAAGTCAGTCGCACTTTCTACGCGCGCGGTCAGACTGGACAGCAATTGTTGTTGGGCGCATATCAACAGTTGTCGCGTCAAATTGGTTTGGGTGGCGTGCGACTTTTCAATCGCACCGAGTTAGTTGACATCGTTGTTATCGAGGGCCGTTGCAGCGGCATCGTCGTGCGCGATCTTTTAACGGGTGAAATCACTTCGCATGCAGCGCACGCCGTAGTTATGGCCACAGGTGGTTACGGCAATGTGTTTTTCTTGTCGACGAACGCAATGAACTGCAACGTGACTGCTGCTTGGCGCGCGCATCGCCGCGGGGCAATGTTTGCTAATCCGTGTTACACACAAATTCACCCGACGTGTATTCCACAAAGTGATGAGTCGCAATCAAAACTAACTTTGATGAGCGAGTCGTTGCGCAATGACGGGCGAGTGTGGGTGCCGAAAAATGCCGATGACTCGCGTTCGGCTGAGCAAATTCCTGAAAGCGAGCGCGACTATTACTTAGAGCGGCTTTATCCGAGTTATGGCAACTTGGCGCCACGAGACATTTCGTCGCGCGCCGCCAAGCGACTCGTCGACAAAGGTCACGGTGTCGGGCCACTCAAAAACGGCGTGAACCTTGACTTCTCGGCAGCGATTGCGCGGCTTGGTCGCGATGTTGTTGAAGAGCGTTATGGCAACTTGTTTCAGATGTATGAGCGCATCGCGGGTGAAGATCCGTATAGGACGCCGATGCGAATTTATCCAGCGACGCACTACACGATGGGTGGGTTGTGGGTTGATTACGAACTCGGCACGACAGTGCCTGGTCTTTATGCTGCTGGTGAAGCAAACTTTTCTGACCACGGCGCAAACCGCCTTGGTGCAAGCGCGCTGATGCAAGGTTTGGCTGACGGATATTTTGTTTTGCCGTACACAATAAGCAACGGTCTTGCGCCGTTGCTCAACAAGCCTGTGCCAACAATTGACCACCCAGCATTCGTGCAAGCAGAGACTGAAGCGCGCGAGCGATTTAACGGTTATCTGAACATCAAAGGCACACGTTCACCTGATTGGTTTCATCGTGAGTTGGGCAAAATCATTTGGGACTATTGCGGTATGGAGCGCACGCAACAAGGCCTCGAAAAAGCACTGTCTGAATTGCCAGCGCTCTATAGCGAGTTCAAAAAAGATTTGCGCGTCACTGGCACGGGTGAAAGCGTCAACCAAACCCTTGAAAAGGCTGGCCGTGTTGATGACTTTTTTCAATTGGGCATGTTGATGTGTCGCGATGCTCTCGATCGTGAAGAAAGTTGTGGTGCGCACTTTCGCAGCGAATATCAAACAGACGATGGCGAAGCGTTGCGCAACGACGAAGACTATTGCCATGTATCGGCATATAAATGGACAGGCGACCCGATGGCGGCTGAACTCAACAAAGAACAACTCGTTTATGAAACTGCGCACTTGGCAACCAGGAGCTACAAGTGAACCAACTGACGAACCTCAAATTAAAAGTTTGGCGTCAGGCCGGCCCCGAGACAGATGGCCACTTCGAGTCATATACGGTCGACAAAGTCAGCGATGAAGCTTCGTTTTTAGAAATGCTCGATCAATTGAATGAGCGGTTGATCAGTGAAGGCAAAGAGGCGATTGTTTTTGATCACGATTGCCGCGAAGGAATTTGTGGAACTTGCTCGTTGATGATTAACGGACGGGCACATGGTCCACAAAGAGCGACGACGACATGTCAGTTGCATATGCGCACATTCAAGAGCGGCGATGAAATAGTTATCGAGCCTTGGCGCGCGGCTGCGTTTCCGATCATCAAAGATTTGATGGTTGATCGAGCATCATTTGATCGCATTGTTGAGGCTGGTGGGTTTATCACGGCGCCAACGGGCGGTGCGCCAGACGCCAATTTGATTCTTGTGCCAAAACCAGTCGCCGATGCCGCGATGGATTCAGCGGCGTGCATTGGTTGCGGTGCGTGCGTTGCAGCGTGCCCCAATGGTGCGGCGAACTTGTTTACTGGCGCCAAGATTTCGCATCTCAATGTTCTGCCGCAAGGGCAAAGTGAGCGTTATAAGCGCGCCGAAGCAATGGTGCATGCGATGGACGATCAATTCGGCTCGTGTACGAATCACGGCGAGTGTTCGGCAGCGTGCCCGAAAGAGATTTCGCTCGATGTAATTGCGATGATGAACTCTGATTTCAGAAAATCAAAGTCAAAGAATCGCAAAGCACTTAGCCGCGGCTGAGTTACTCTAAGTCGAGCAATTGGGGGCAATAAATGTTGGGTGATTTGGCGAATTGGGTGCAAGACGTAATTAATCAGTTCGGATATTTCGGTGTCGCCCTGTTGGTCGTGATTGAAAATGTTTTTCCGCCGATTCCGTCTGAAATCGTTTTGCCGTTTGCAGGTTTTGTCGCGCAGCAAGGCGCCAGTGCGGTGAATGCAACAGCTGATGCGGCCCAAAGCGACACAACGGTTATTGGCATGATGATCGCGGCAACGGTTGGTTCGGTTGTCGGCGCGCTGATCTTGTATTTCGTTTCTGCAGCGATTGGCCCCGAGCGTTTACGTGGGTTTGTCGAGCGATTTGGCAAGTGGTTTGGTGTGAAAAGTTCAGATCTTGTTCGCGCCGAAGAATGGTTTGATCGCCGATCAGTTGCTGCTGTGTTGGTCGGCCGATGCGTGCCGTTGATTCGGTCAATAGTTTCGATACCAGCCGGCTTTAGGCGAATGAAGTTGACGAGTTTTGTGGTGCTAACGGCAATCGGCAGTGCGGTGTGGAATATTGCGCTGATCGGCGCCGGTGCTGTGTTGGGTGACCAATGGGAGCAAGTCGGCGAATATGTCGGCGTTTTTCAGTGGCTCGTAATTGTCGCCGTCTTGGTGTTGCTCGCTCGATTTGTGGTTTCACGGTTTAAAAAGCGTCGCCCGCAAAACGGTGTGACGTCGTAAGAGCTGTTGATGCTTGCGTCTGATACAAAACCAGTCGCAATGACATTGCGCAATGGAGTGCACGAGTCATGGCACCACGGTGCTGTTGTTTGTCTTGAGCGCGATGGTTCGATTGCTTTTAATGTGGGCTCGCCGCAAGCGATTATCTTTCCGAGGTCGTCGACAAAACCATTTTTGGCAACTGCAATGGTGGCGGCGGGTTTGAAACTGACGCCAAACCTGTTGGCGCTTGTTTGTGCGAGCCACGATGGTCGGCCCGAGCATCTGCAAGCAGCGCGTGAAATTTTGGCGAGCGCTGGGCTAGATGAGAGCGCGTTGCGCAACACCAAAGATTTGCCGCTAGACGATGATGCGGCGCGCGATGTCGTGCGCGGTGGAGGTGTCGCGACATCTTTGCAGATGAATTGCTCGGGTAAACATTCTGGAATGTTGGCAACTTGCATTACTTGTGGGTGGGCGACTGACGAAAGTTATTTGAACCGCGATCACGAATTGCAAAAGTTGATCACAGCGATGATGCCCGAAATGATTGGCGAAGAAGTTGCAAACATCGTCGTCGACGGCTGTGGTGCACCGGCGCACGCAATGACGCTTGCAGGTTTGGCACGTGGCTTTCGTGCAGTGGCGATGGCGAAAGCCGGGTCGCCTGCACGGGTGGTGAGTGATGCGATGCGTCAGTATCCACAAATGGTGGGTGGGCCAACGCGAGATGTGTCGATGTTGATGGCTGGCATTTCGGGTCTTGTCGCAAAAGATGGCGCCGAAGGTGTTTATGCGGCGGCGTTGCCCGACGGACGCGCGATCGCGTTGAAGATTGCCGACGGAGCAAATCGTGCTCGACCACCGCTGATGCGCGCGGCGCTTGTGGCTTTAGGTGTTGACATTTCAGGTGTTGACGAACGGGCTTTTTCGTCGCCGATTTTTGGACACGGCAAAGTTGTGGGTGAAGTGCGAGTGATAGATAGTCTGCTTTCAACATGACGTTGCATGTTCAGACAAAAGCGTTGCTTGATTTGTTGGCGATGCGTGCTGAGCCGGCGCTTGAGACAATGACGCCGGTTGAAGCGCGCGAGATGACACTGCGTTATTACATACCTAGTGATTACGAGATTTTTTCGCGGCGTGATGTTGATGCTGGCGGTGTGCCGGCGTGCTTGTATTTGCCATCAGCGGAGAAAAATCTCGGGTTGTGCATTTTTATCCATGGTGGTGGTTGGGTGTTTCACACGCTTGATGATTACGACGATGTTTGTCGTCGGCTTGCGGTGCAGTCGGGTCAGGCAGTTCTGAGCATTGACTATCGTTTGGCGCCAGAATTTGCGTTTCCGACGCCATTAGATGATTGCATGACGGCCGTGAAATGGGCACGCGACAATGCGGCATCGCTTGGTTGCGATGCAAGTCGAATGGTCGTTTGTGGTGATTCGGCTGGCGGAAACTTATCAACGCTTGTCGCGCAACATTCGGGTGTCGATTTCAAAATGCAGTTGCTTGTTTACCCCTCAGTTGATGCGAGGTGTGTGACTGAGAGTTATCGCAAAAACGGCGAAGGCTTTTTGCTGACGGCCGCGGCGATGGATTGGTTTTTTGGACATTATTTGTCAGGCGGCAAAGGCAGCGCTGAAGATCCGTTGGTTTCGCCATTGTTGGCTAGTGATGCGATTCTGGCCAAGATGCCCCCGACTTTGGTGGTTACTGCTGAGTATGACCCACTGTGTGACGAGGGCGAGCATTATGCGCAGAAGCTAACTTCGTTGGGCGTGCCGACGAGTTGTGTGCGCTATCACGGGCAGATTCATGCGTTCTTGCGCTACGGCAGGATTCTTGATGATGGTTATTTGTTGATCGCGCAACTTGCCGACGCAATCCGCCGCAGCTGCGCGAACTAACTGCTATTTATTCGCGTCTCGCTAGTTGATAGTTTCGCCGGTGCGGTCGCGCGGGGCGAAGAACTTGCGAATGATCGGCTCGAAATGTTCGAGTGGTGCACTCTTGTAGTCGGGATCAAAAGCAACTTGGTCGTACTTGGCGCAAAACTCAGCGGTGTAGTCGAAGTATTCGCTATTGCGAAAGTTGTCGCGTGTGTTCGGGTCTAATCCGATGTGTTGCCAAAAAAAGTATCCCTGGAAAATACCGTGGTGTGCGACGAGCCAATGATTGGCTTTTGAAACTGCGGGCTCAACAATCGCGGCAGCAACTGCGGCGTGGTTGTAAGGCGAGAGATTGTCGCCAATATCGTGCACGAGTGCGCACAAAATGTATTCTTCGTCGCGGCCGTCACGCTCGGCGCGTGTTGCGGTCTGGAGGCAGTGCTCAAGACGATTGACTGGAAAGCCGCCGTAGTCGTGACGCAGATATTCGAGTTGCTCGATCAGGCGATCGGCGACGCGGGCTTGAGTCGTTTCAAGTTGAACCATGATGTTGTCCCAGTCGGACTTCGTCGACTCGGCGAACGATGTGAATTTTGCTCGCGTTTCTTGCGTGGCGTGAGTGGCTTGCGCGAAGTTTTGCTCGCGCGATGTGTCAAGTGTCATGGTTTGAGAGTAGTTCGCAACCAGCTGTTTGACCCTGCGCAGACTTTGTGCGGTGGTGCAGTTTCGTGTCCGATTTTTGAGTTGTGTGTGTCGGGCGTCACGGCAAATGGCGTAAATTAAGCCTTCTAGCGGGTATCCATGACTCGCGTATTGCTCATCCCTAAGTTGGTTTTAGCAGGAAATACCTGCAGAAAAAGGAGAAATTGATATGGGATTTTGGGCAGCATTTGGACAACTTGTCCTTTTAGCAATCCTGCTTGGCGCAGTCACGACCGTAATTGATTCGGTTCTTGGCGTAGTCGGGTTGGGCGCAATGATTAAGAAGATTCCAGTCGTTGGGTCGAATTGGACTCTCATCATCAGCATTTTGATGATGGCAGTGCTCGATTTCAGCCCACTTACATACTGGGGTATCACTTTGGATGGTTGGAGCGGCTGGATGGGTTACGTCGGTAGCGGCGCGATCGTCTACGGCATGGTTCCAATGAAGGATGCCGTAATCTCGATGGTTAGCAAGGGATTCCGAATGTAAGAAGCGGGTTTCCGCACTTACGAATTCGCGTTTTCTACGCGTTTCAATGATTGGGCCGCCGGTTGTTCCGGCGGCTCTTTCATTTGCGGGGTTTCAGGTAGTTTTGTAGCCAGATGATTAAGCCGCCCCTTGATTTTGAGACGATTCGCAAGGCGTGGGCCGTCTATCCGAAGCAGTCAAAGCGGCGGGTGCCGTTTGTGATGCTGTTAGGGATTCTAGGGACGGCGGTCGAAGCCTTCGGGATCGGCCTAGTGATTCCGGTTATGACCACGATGAGCAAGGCCAGCCCAGGCAATAGTGGATCGGTTTTGCAGCCTCTATTCAACTTTTTTGGTATACAAAGTGTCGGCACCATGGTGGGTGTTGCGGTTCTGAGCATTGTCGTTGCGTTTATGGTCAAGAACGCTTATCAGCTGTTTTATAGCTGGTATTTAGCTAAGTTCAGCAATTTCTCGTCGCAGCAGTTGTCGTCGATGTTGTTTCGTTCGTTTCTGCGGCGTCCATACACGTTTCATTTGCAACGCAATTCGTCTGAACTTCTGAACACCGTGCAACAAGAAGTTGGCATGACGTTGGGAATTGTGACTAGCACGACGGGACTGCTGAAAGAGCTACTTCTTGGCGCCTCGGTTGCCGTGCTGATGTTTATTACCGAGCCAGTTGCGGCTGCTTCTACGCTTGCGATACTTATTTTTGGTTCCATTCTCTACACAAAAGTTACTAAGCCTCGTATTGCTTACTTTGGACAACAGCGGCAGAAAATCCAAGCACCGCTAATGCGTTATTTACTGCAAGGTTTCGGCGGTGTTAAGGATATTCAAGTGCTTGGCCGAGCTGAGGATTTTTCAACACAGTACGAGGCGCAGAATTTAATCGTGCAAAACGCAAATCTCAGATATCGATTAATAAATCAAATTGCGCCAATGTGGACAGAGCTCTTGGCGATGTCAGGGTTAACGGTCGTTGTTTGGGTAATGGTATGGCAAGGGCGAGCACCAGACAGGATAATCCCGTTACTCGGTCTATTTGTGATTGCAACTTGGCGGTTTGTGCCGTCAATCAACAATGTAATCGGATTGGTGAACTCTTTGTCCTATTCAAAGCCGGCGGTTGAGTCGTTGTATAACGAGTTTGAATACATCAAGAAACAAAACGAGATCGTCAAGACGCAAGCTGTGTTCACAGACAAGATTGAAATGCGTAATCTCACATTTAGCTATGCAAATACTTTGGCCCCGAGTTTGCGCGATGTGAACATTGTCGTGCGCAAAGGCGAAACCGTAGGCTTCATCGGGCCGTCCGGCGCGGGTAAGAGCACCCTCGTTGATGTGATCCTCGGATTACTTCCGCCAAGTTCAGGTGAACTGTTAGTCGATGGCATAAACATGCACGACCACAACATCGAGTGGCAGTCGACGATTGGTTATGTGGCCCAGGCGATTTATCTGACTGATGACACGGTTCGGCGCAATGTCGCTTTTGGTATCGCCGAAAATGAAATCGATGATGTCGCGCTCGAACGTGCACTGAAGTCGGCGCAACTTTGGGAGTTCGTTCAAGGATTGCCAGACAAAACGCACTCAATCGTCGGCGAGCGTGGCATTCGCGTTTCTGGTGGCCAGCGCCAGCGCATCGGCATCGCCCGCGCGCTGTATCACGAGCCGCAAGTTTTGGTTCTCGATGAAGCGACCAGCAGTCTCGACATCGAAACAGAAACTGAAGTCATGAGTGCGATTCGCGCGTTGCAGGGGTTCAAAACGATTTTGATTGTGGCGCACCGACTGTCAACGGTGCAACATTGTGATCGTGTTTATAAAATTGAGGATGCGACAATCGTCGGCGAGGGCACACTCGAAGAATTGACAAAGTCAGCCAGCTAGCTGGTACAGGTACAGGTACAGATGCTGGTGCAGGCGCAAGCGATTTAACGCGTCGCCTAGATCAAAACAAAACTAAGCAGATTATTAAATAGCCGGCGTTTGTAATTTGTCGTGCGAGAGGTCGCGCAGGGCGGGGAGAGAAATCGTGAGCAACGCAACGGCGACGAAAAGCACGGCAATTACGGCAAAAGTTTGCTGCAAACCGAAGCCTTCGACGGCCAAACCGACAATAACTTGGCCGATCGGCGGGGCAGCGTAAAGCGCCGACATCTGCACGCCATAAACCCGGCCCTGCATTTCGGCGGGCACTCGATTTTGAATCAGCGTATTCCATAGCGGGTTGAACGGCCCCCAAATCGCACCCATCAGAAAACCAGCAAGCACGAAAACAAAAGTCGGCGGCAAAAAAACCATCGGGAAGACTGCAAAAGTCACGCCAATCATCACGCCGCGCAAAATTGCATACCGCGAAAACCTCCGAGCGATCGCAGCAAAACTAAATGCACCGAGCACCATGCCGGCTGCCAACGCCGTCATCGTCGCGCCGAGCCCGGCCGCATTGTCGAGCTGCTCAAAGTGCACCGGCAAAATCACCATCTCAATTGGCATGTACACAGCCGAAGTAAACATGAAAATTATCGTCAAACTAAACAACGCGCGGTCGGCGTGCAGCGCACGAAACCCGGCGATGGTCGCTTGCCAAAAGTTTTCGCTTGGCAAATTTTGCTCGTGAGTTTCAGATGCAGCGTCGGCAATTCGCATCAACATCACGCTCACCGACGCGACAAAAAACAGAAAACTTGTTGCCAATAACGCGTCGACTGGCCCGACGAACTTGATCAATGTCGCACCGATCGCCGGCCCGATTGCCCAACCCACGGCGAAGAAACCTTCGTGGCGGCTGTTTGCAGACTCGAGACTCATCGACGCCGCCTTTGCAGCATTAGGGATCAACGACTTGCGCGCCGTAAACCCCGCGGGATCAAACACTGCTCCCAAAACTGCGATTAGAACCACCCAGATGTATGTCAACTCGCTGACCCGATCGACGAGCACGAACAGCAGTACAGAAATAGCCGAAAGCACATCGGAATAAATCGAAACTTTTCGCCGACCGATTCGGTCGATCATCGTGCCGAGAAATGGCGACACCACGATGCCTGGCAAACTTGCCAAAGCACCGAGCAAGCCAGCAGCGCTAGGCGAGCCCGTCAGTTCGAGCACTAGCCATGGCACGGTGATCATCACGATGCCGTTGCCGACGCCCGAGGCAATGTTTGAAGTCTGCAACAAAACAAACGGCAGACTTCGCTTCATTATTTAAGTTTAATAAGTCGGCGAGCACAATTAGTCGCCCCGCGCATTCAGCGCGCACAATCAGCGCGCTCTTGAACGAACTACTTCCAGCTCAAAAGTTTTTCAAGATCACCAAAATCAAACGGTCCACCGCAAGTCAAAATCACATGTTCGGCACCAACCTGTTTGTATTGCTCAAAAATTTCTGGTGTAACTTCTTTCGGATAAATCGCCACCGTGCGCTCAATCTCACGCGGGTTGCGACCGACCTTCGCACACCATTCATCAAGAATCTGAATTTTCTTGCCGTAACTTTCTGGTGGCCCAAAATAGTTGTATTGATCGGCGTATTGCGCAACAAGTCGCAGCGTGACTTTCTCTCCGCCGCCACCAATCATGATCGGCATTTTGCCGCGCACTGGTTGCGGGTTCAATTTCGCCAACCGCGCTTGAATCACAGGCAACCCGGCCTCGAGCAATTTCAATCGCTCGATCGCCGTGCCGAAGTGATATCCGTACTCTTTGTAGTCACGCTCAAACCAACCCGAACCGATGCCGAGCACGAAACGTCCTTCGCTGATGTGGTCGATTGTGCGCGCCATATCTGCCAACAATTGTGGATTGCGATATGTGAAACACGAAACCAACGCACCAATCTGCGCGTGGCAAGTGTCGGCCGCCATCGCTGCAAGCAGCGAGTAGCACTCGAAGTGCGTCGCCTCGGGGTCGCCCGACAATGGGTAAAAGTGATCCCATGTCCAAATGCTGTCGACACCCATTGCGTCTGCCGTGCGCCACGCGGCACGCATTTCTTTAATATTTGTGGCCTGTGGCCAAAGTTGTACACCTATTTTCATAGTCGAATAATACAACTAGAATATGTTCGACCGCGTATTGCAATTTTTGGAGGATCACCATGCGCATCAAAAAATCACTTCTCGCAACAGCACTTGGTTTTTCACTTGTTGCGGGCTTGGCACAAGTGCCAACAGCAAGTGCAGTCGTTGAGTGGGCACTCGCTGAAGATGCAGTGTCACTTGGTCTCAATGGCGTCTCGCCACATGTCGAGCGCACAGGCAATGCTGATCGCCTTTGGTATCCGGGTGGGCTTGCCGGCACTGCAGTTGCCGATTGCAACGATGCGGGCGCGTGCACCAGTGTTTCGATTACTGGCCGCTTAGGTACCGACTTCACGGCAATCACCTTGCCCAACGGCACCCGTCGTGCATATTTCGTAGAGATATCGATGACGCCTGGCGCGAACACTAAATCTGTTTCGTCAGCACCGTGTCTAACTGTGGCATGCACCGGCGTTGGCACATCGACAGTTGCCGCTGCTGCACTTGTTGTTTCGCAAAATGAGAAAGCGTGGGGTGTGCCAGATGCTGTGGTCACACCAGACGGCAAAGTGCGGCTCTATGTTGTCGAATCACCAACACTTGACAGCAATTGTCCAGAAAAAGTTGCGAGTTATATTTCAAGTGACGGCATCTCGTTTACGAAAGAATCTGGTTGGCGTCTTGAAGGTGGATATGTCGACACCGAAGTTTTACGCGCCAAAGATGGCGACTGGGTAATGGTTATGGCCGATGGTCCTGGTTGTGGTGACCGTGTGCAAAAACTTTATATGTCAACTTCAAACGATGGCTTGACGTGGGCAAAGCCACAAAAGATTTCTGGTTCTGATCTTCGCCGACTCGACCCAACTGGTTACGAAATCTCGACGAACGTGTTTCGTGTTTACTACGCAACTGCGACTGCCGGCGTGATGGGCGATGTCACTTACACAATCAAACGCGGCACGATTGCAATTAAACAGTCGTCGTCTGAGGTGTCGACGACCGGTAAAGCGCCAACGACAACACCGAAGAAAACAACTATCACTTGCGTAAAAGGCAAGATCACCAAAAAAGTTACTGGCCTTAACCCCAAGTGCCCAAGCGGATTTAAAAAGAAATAGCGAGCAGCAGGTTGACTGGTTACTAAGCGTCCCGAAGTTAAACAGTAATTAATTAAGAGAGCTGATTACGCAGTAGACCGAGAGTCCCTCGTTTGAAATTCTTGAATTAGCAATAATTGTCTTGAGCGATAACGGCTGATCGCGATCACTTGACATCGCTGGCATCGGTTCTGCAGCGGCACCAGACTGCACAGTTGGTGAGCCCTTTAAACAACCAAAAATGTAAGGGAATGTCAACACTGCGTGATAACCGTAAGTGCCGTCGGGCTGTGTTCGACCGTTGCATGCATCAAGCACGAGCGGATTCGAACTTGCCGTATATGTGTAAGCACTCCAAACGTTTCTCGCTGGGTCACCGATTTTTACATAGCCAGAACTTACGGTGCCGGTAGAAGTGCATGAGACATTAAGACATGCAGTCGGTCCGTAAATTGGGAAACCGTCAATTGCATATCCAAGCACTGCTCGACTGTGCAAATTGCACGCGGCAACTTGATATAGAACGTGATTGTGATATTCGGATGCTGGACCGGTGTGGCCACCGCAGGTATCTAACAATCCGTTGTAGACGGGGTCACCATATGGTTTGTCGGGCGGAAACCCGCCTTCGGTTGGTCCATAAATGGCAAGACCAGTGGTCGTGAAGCCGAGAGTACCTAATGTTGGTGTGCCGTTTCGAACGATGGGTGTCGCAGTCGCAGCGACTGCAGGGTTTCTTGCGATTCGCCAAACATAATTTTGTGGCCTCAATCTATTAGGCGTTATAGCAACGAATGGATAACTGATCATGTTGTTTGATGAGACGACAACCACTGAATCGGTGCAAGTCACTGAGATCAAAGGTTTGACATATTCAGCGCCCGCGCCTACCGAGCTCGCAAGACTTGGGAAATACGCTGTTGGACACAATCCCGCTCCAGCGAGACCGCTGTTAGCGGAAGTTGAAGTCGCAACGGTCGTGGCAGTCGCAACAGTCGTCGTAGTCGCAACAGTCGTTGTAGTCGCAACAGTCGTGGTTGTACTCGAGGTCGCAGTTTTCCATTTAAGTTTCTTGCCGACTTTGGTGCAGATCAGTGGCTTGCTTGCAGAGCCACCCAGTTTTCCAAGCTTCGAGCACGAACCTCCGGCGCTGGCAGCCGAGACATGTTGGGTTAAGGCGGTTGTCGCCAAAAAGCTGGCAATAACTATTGCGACTATTTTTTTAGATTTAGATATTCCCACAGACTAATTGACGAAAATTGAATACAAACTAAAAATTCGAAAAATCTGCCCTAGATTTTCAGCGATATCGTTCAGCGGGCTTTGCTGATGGCGGTTTCAGTTAGCGCTTGAACCTCGGCCAATGTCGCAATCCGCGGATTCGTGCGCGCCGCCGAATCTTTCAGCGCCTTGCCGGCAATTCGCTCGGCACAATCAACCGTCACTCCAATTTCGCTCAATGATTTCGGTATTGCAATCTCGTCTAGTAACACCTCAACTGAATTAATAAAACCATTCACCGAGTGATCGGGCAGTTGCATCGCTTCGGCCATACGTCGCACTTTGTCGTCCATGCCAGGCAAGTTAAATCGCAAAACGACTGGCAAAATAATTGCATTCGTCAAGCCGTGGTGCGTGTTGAACTCGGCGCCGATCATGTGTGAGATCGCATGCACAAGCCCCAGACCTTTCAGAAACGAAATGCCCGCCAAACACGACCCCACTTGCATGCCGCCGCGCGCCGTCAAATTTGTCGGCTCAGCCACGGCAATCGGCAACCAAGTCGAAATCAAACTCAGCGCTTCGAGTGCCATCGCATCGCAAAGCGGGTTGAACCCTGGCACTAAAAATGCCTCTATCGCATGAACCAGAGCATCGGCACCTGTCCACGCGGTCAAATTGACTGGCAAGCCGACGGTCAGTTCAGGGTCAAGTAACGCAAGCGAAGGCTTCAATTCTGGGTGCCACACACAAAACTTCATCGCTTTTTTCGAATCGGTAACCATTGCGGTGCTTTCAGTTTCAGCACCCGTGCCAGCAGTCGTCGGAATCGTGATCAGTTTCGGAAACGCATTATCGCCACCAATTTTTGGCGCGGGTTTTTCAAATTCAAAATCCCAAAGATCAATCGAATTGTTCGCCGTCAAGCAGATCGCCTTGCCGCCATCCATCGCGCTGCCACCACCAATCGCAATAATCGCGTCGTGTTTACCGTCGCCAAACGCCGCACGCCCGGCGCCAATTTCTGTGTCGATCGGGTTTGGTGAAACATCAAAAAATAGTGCCGACTTGAGACCAGCCTCGCCAAGAAATGTTTGCAGGCGAGTGATGAATTCAAGATTGCGACTACCGCGATCGGTCACAATTAACGGATTTCTCACGCCGAGCCCAACGCATCGGCGCCCGATTTCGGCTATTCGCCCTGGCCCGTAAGCAATCGGCACCGGAAACGCCCAGTCATGTGCGCCCAGCATTGTCGGGTCGTAACTAATAGGCGATGAGTTCATATTCATAGTGCTTTCGATTGTGGTGAATATAAAAACGGCGGGCCCGAAGGCCCGCCGTCTCTAAAAAACAACTAACTAACTCTTACTTGAACTGTGCTTACTTAAACCATTCAGACCAAGTTGCTTCGTTCGCTGCGATCCATTCTGCAGCAAGTTCAGATGCTGGTCGCCCGTCAATTTCTACAGGTCCCAATGTTGACAACTGATCTTCAGTTGTGAATTTGAACTTCTTGAAGAAATTGAAAACCTTGGCATCTTTTGCTTCAAGTTTCGCTGAAGCAAGTTTGAACAGAATATCTTCTGGGTAGTCGCCGTCGCACTTGTCAGTTTCTGTTGCGCAGTCAACTGTTGGCGCTGGCAACTTGAGGTTGATCAAGCCGTACTTACCAACTGCTGCCGATGGCATCCAGTAGTACATGATCACTGGCTTGCCAGCTTCTGTTGCTGCGATGATTTCTGCCTGAGTTGCGGCTTCAGAACCCGAGTATTGAACTTTGAAGTCAAGCCCTAAGTTCTTGGCCATTGGCTCCTCATAGCTCGAGAACGATGGGTCCATCGACAAGAGACGACCTTGTGAACCGGTCGCTGCTGTAGCGAATGCTTTGACAACTTCTGGATCTTTCAAACCTTCCCACGATGAGAGTTGTGGAAACTGCTCAAGTGCGTTTGGTGTGACGAACCAACCAATTTTGCCAATCGCGCCAAGTTCGCCCATGTTGACAACTGAACCGTCATCAACGAATGCCTGCTCGTCAGGTGTGAAACCCGATGGCCACACTTCAACGTTGGCATCGATTTCGCCACTTGACATACCGGCGATCATCGCGTTCTCGTCGATGTCAACGATTTCAACTGGGTTGCCCAAGTTGGCTTCAATCAGTTGCTTAACAACTTCAACTTCGATCGCCGAAGCGGTCCAGTTGTTGCGTGCGATTCTGATTGTCTCAGATCCGCCTGCGCTGTCACCGTCGCTGCCGCCACAGGCTGCAAGCAACAGTGCGCCAACCGACACTAAGCCGATGGCAAACTTCTTGTTTCGTAATCCCATTTTCTCCCCTTGAATTTTGTGTGATCGTGGTTTAAGCCCCAACTAGGGCTTTCATCACCATATCAAGCCTTGGCTTGCTAGTGAATAGTGGCACTATTGTTTCGGCAATGGGTTCGGGGGATACACCAGCGATCGATCTTCGTCATATCTGGAAAGTTTTCGGCCCAGGTGACAGCACTCGCACCATAGAACTATCTAGGGGTGGCTCAAGCCGCGCCGAAATTTTGCAGCAAACTCAACAAACCGTCGCAGTTCGAGATGTTTCGTTCAGCGTCGCACAAGGCGAGACGTTCGTCGTCATGGGTCTGTCGGGTTCGGGCAAATCAACTTTGATTCGCTGTTTGTCGCGGTTGATCGAGCCAACACAAGGTGAAATTTCACTCGGTGGCGACGATCTTTTGGCAATGGATGAAGATCAACTTCGCCAGTTGCGTCGCGGACGAATATCAATGGTGTTTCAACATTTTGGTTTGTTTCCGCATCGAAAAGTGATTGACAACATTGCTTACGGCCTCGAGGTGCAAAAAGTTGACAAGTCGACTCGTCTTGCCCGCGCAACTGAAGTTTTAAAAACCGTTGGCTTAGATGGTTGGGCAGATCACTATCCACAACAGTTATCAGGCGGCATGCAACAGCGCGTTGGTCTTGCACGTGCGCTCGCAGTTGATCCACAAATTTTGTTGTTTGACGAACCATTTTCGGCACTCGACCCATTGATTCGCAAAGAGATGCAAGACGAATTAATCAGATTGCAAAAAACAATGCAACGCACGATTGTTTTCATCACGCACGACTTTGCCGAAGCGCTTCGACTCGGCGACCGCATCGCGATTATGAAAGATGGTTCGTTCGATCAAATCGGCACGCCCGAAGAAATCGTCTCGTCACCAGCGACACCATACGTGCGCGAATTCGTTAACGACGTGCCGCGCGCAAAAGTGCTGAGTGTCAAGTCGGTGACTGTCGCCGGTCAATCAACTGCGAATGGCCGCTCGGTTGCTGCGTCGGCAAAAATTGAGACGATCATCCCGATGTTGCTCGAGCGTGATGAACCGATCACTGTTCTCGATGCTGACAATCAAGCAATCGGTGTGGTCAATCGCGCAAGTGTTGCAAATATTTTGCAAGCCGAACAAAAATGAAACGCCGATTAAGCGGTCTGTTTGTCTTAATAATTCTTGCTCAGACTTTGGGCACACGTGGGTTTCCTGATTCGCTAAACATCGGCCTTGCCGAACCGATCACAAATCTTCAGTCGTGGGTTCGAAAAAATCGCAACGATCACTGGATGTTCGAATTCATTTTGACCCCGTTTGTTTCAGTCGTCAACTTTGGCATCGATTCAGTCGAGGCACTTTTTACTTGGCTGCCATGGTTTGTGCCGGCGATCATCGTGTTCGCAATTGTTGCGCGCACCCGACGTTGGGGTCTGGCGACATTTACCGCGTTTGCCGTTATTTACCCAGGCGTTGTGGGCGTCTGGTCTCAAAGCATCGTCACAATTTCGCTGATGGCAGTTGCTGTTTTCATCTGTGTGTTAATCGGCGTGCCACTTGGCGTGTTGGCGGCGTTAAAGCCACGTGTTGAAGTTGCGCTACGCCCGATCTTGGATGGCATGCAGACCGTGCCCGCAACCGTCTATCTCATCCCAATTGTTTTGTTTTTTGGCATCGGCCCAGCACCAGCGGCGATCGCAACAGTGATTTACGCGTTGCCACCAATGGTTCGACTCACAACACTCGGCATTCAGCAAGTGCCAAAATCAGCAGTCGAAGCAGCGCAAATGTTCGGCGCAACCAAACGTCAAATTCTGGCAAAAGTTCAGTTGCCACTTGCTGTGCCGTCGATAATCACTGGCATTAATCAAACCGTGATGATGGCGCTTGGCATCGTCGTTATCGCGACATTGGTCGGCGCTGGTGGGCTTGGTCAAGAGATCAATCAAACTGTTCGCCGTCTCGAACCTGGTCGCGGGCTGGTTGTCAGCCTTGCAGTTGTCGCAGTTGCTCTCGTGCTCGACCGTGTCAGCATGTCGCTTGTTTCAACTCCTGGGGCGCGCCGAGTCAGAGTTAAACGCAACACGTTATATATGTCGCTAATTGGCCTCGCGCTTGTCGCTGTTGTTGGCAGGTTGTTGGGTTGGGTTGAGTTTCCGTTTTCGTGGGGCACATCGTTTGCCGACCCGATTGACACAGGCTTCAAATGGTTTCGCACAACTTTTAATGTTGTCACTAGGCCATTTAACGATTTCATCGTGCGCGAAATTCTCGTTCGCGCACAAACACTATTTAACGAGACGATCACCTGGCAGGCGGTTGTCGTCGTCGCAGCCGCGTTTGCGTTTTACGTTGCCGGTTGGAAGTTATCTTTATTCACCGCGTGCGGCGTCACATTCATCGGTCTCACCGGCAGGTGGCTTGACGCCGTCGATACTCTCACACAGACAGTCGTCGCCGTGTTGATTTCGATTCTGATCGCGTTGCCAATCGGCATCTGGATTGGCCGTCGTCCGCGCATCGAGGCGATAATTTCGCCGGTGCTCGATGCTTTTCAAACGATTCCGAATCTTGTTTATGCAATTCCGTTTGTGATGATTTTTTCGGTTGGCCCAGTACCGGGAATTGTCGCTGCTGTGGTTTACGCAATTCCGCCAGGCATTCGTCTCACAAGTCTTGGCATTCGCCAAGTCAACAACGAGTCAGTCGAGGCTGCGATCACTTTCGGCGCAACTCAGCGCCAAGTTTTGTGGGGCGTGCGTGTACCACTGGCGATGCCGTCAATTATTTTGGCGATCAACCAAATGGTGATGATGGTTTTAGCGATGGCGATTATTTCAGGGATGGTCGGCGGCGGCGGTCTTGGCTATCGCTCAATTGAGGCTCTCACTGGTCCAGATTCGGGCCTCGGGGTAGAGGTCGGCCTGGCAATTGTGATTATGGCAACCATTCTCGATCGCTTGTTGCAGGCAACTGCAAAACGTCTGCAAACGCCCGTCGCTGTTTAGCTATTCAAATTAATCATCACGTGCTTGATGCGCGTGTAATCGTCAAGCGCATAAGCCGAGAGATCTTTGCCGTAGCCCGATTTTTTGTAGCCACCGTGTGGCATTTCGGCAACCATCGGTATGTGTGTGTTCACCCACACGCAACCAAAATCAAGGTTCTTCGTCATGCGCATCGCCTTGCCTAGGTCGCGTGTCCACACTGAAGAGGCGAGTGCGAATTCGACGCCGTTTGCCCAGGTCAAAGCTTCTTGTTCATCGCTGAACTTCTGCACAGTGATGACCGGCCCAAACATTTCGTTTTGAATCATCTCATCGTTTTGTTTGAGATCACAAATTACTGTTGGTTCAAAAAAGTAACCAGGGCCCGAAATTTGCGAGCCACCTGCGACAACTTTGGCGTGCTTTGGTGTGCGATCAACAAAGCCCTTGACCTTGCTTAGATGGGTTTCATTGTTGAGCGGTCCGTAGAGCACATCTTCGTTTGGTTTGCCAGTTTTGGTTTTCTTGGCTTGTTCAGCGAGTGCGTCGACAAAGTCACCATAAATTTTTGGACCAGCAATCACGCGCGTTGCGGCCGTGCAATCTTGTCCGGCGTTGAAGTAGCCGGTCATTGCGATTGTTGAAACTGCGAGTTCAATATCGGCGTCATCGAAAATGATTACTGGTGCTTTGCCACCCAGTTCAAGTTGTACGCGCTTCAAAGACTTTGCTGCAGCCTCAGCGACTTCCATGCCGGCGCGAACCGAACCGGTGATCGATGCCATACCGGGGGTCGGGTGCACGATCATGCTGCGACCAGTGTCGCGGTCACCGCAAATCACGTTCAATACACCCGGAGGCAAAACTTCGCCCGCAATTTTTGCAATCAGCGCAGTTGAAGCCGGCGTTGTGTCGCTTGGCTTCAAAACTGTCGTGTTGCCAGCAGCAATCGCCGGAATGAACTTCCATACACCCATCATCAACGGGTAATTCCACGGTGCGACTTGTGCGCAAACACCGATCGGTTCGCGTCGTATATATGAGGTGAAGTTCGCCATATATTCACCGGCGCTCTTGCCTTCAAGCATTCGCGCGGCGCCAGCAAAGAAGCGAATCTGATCCATCATCGGTGGCACTTCTTCGCTGAAAGTAATTGCTCGCGGTTTGCCAGTATTTTCGATCTCGGTTTCGATCAATTCGTTCATGTTCTTTTCCATCACGTCGGCAATATCGTTGATCGCTTTTTGACGCACTGATGGTGTCGAATGCTTCCACGACTCGAACGCATCGGCTGCTGCTTTCATAGCGTCGTCTACATCTGCCGGGCCCGATAATGCCGCTGTCGCATATTGCTTGCCAGTTACCGGGTCAATTACCGGTGTTGTGCGACCATCTCGCGCTGCAACTTCTTTGCCATTGATGTAGTTATTGAAAGTTTTCATGCCTAAACATTAGCCCTGTTTGTCAATAAGCGCTGAATACTTAGCATGTGCGACTTGCGCACTCAAGCCAAGTGATTCGCCGATTTGATCCCACGATGCGCCAAGTGATCGAGCCTCTGTGAATGCCTTAAGAATGTCTTCGTCACTGATGCCACGCTCAACGGCGGCGTGCATGATCGAAGATTCTTCTTGGGTTAAAGGTCTTGCATATTTAAGATCGAAATTCTCACATTTTGCCGTGAGTTTTTCGGCATGAAGAATGATTTCAGCGATTGACTTTGTCATATTCTCACCTTAGATATTTTTCTCGCGCTTGCATAGCGTGGATGATTAACTAGTTATTACCTGACTTTATTATCGCAACTTCAATCAGGTTACCGTGTCGATTTGGCCCGACAATCATGACAATATCGTCATCGAGTACTTCAATAATTGCGTTGCGCAAAGCGTGCAACATGTCTTCGTCTGCGATGCCGTGTTTACGTGCGCTGGCCAAGATTCCCGGTTTCATTCCAAATAATGTGTGCGTCGCGAGTGTTTCTCGGATGGCTTGAAAATCAGCCTCGAAGGCTTGACTGTTAACCGAGTGTTCACCTGAAAACTTTCTCGCGGCGAAATTGCGAGAATTACACTTTGCGCGTGACGATTTTGCACACCAAGAGACCATCGGTGCTTTTTGTCTGCGTGCACAATGCAGGTCGATCGCAAATGGCCGCAGGTTGGGTGCGTCACCTCGCACAAGACCGCATTGATGTTTATTCGGGTGGTTCAAACCCAGGCAAGCAACTCAACGCTGCGGCGGTCGAAGCGATGAATGAAGTTGGCATCGACATCTCAAACGAATTCCCGAAACCGTTCGACACCGAAGCAGTCAAAGCCGCCGACGCGGTTATCACGATGGGTTGTGGTGATACATGCCCGATCTTTCCGGGCAAGCGTTACGAAGATTGGGTGCTCGAAGACCCAGCGGGTTTAGGCGTCGACGCCGTGCGACCGATTCGCGATGAGATTCGTCGCCGTGTAGTAGAACTTTTGAACGACCTCGGCATCGAAACGAAATAAAATCATGCAACCAACAACTCTCCCGAAACGTCTTTTCGCCGAAGCGCTCGGCACTGCACTACTGATCATTTCGGTCGTTGGCTCGGGCATCATGGCGACAAATCTCACAGATGATGTCGCGCTGCAACTTCTCGCCAACGCCGGCGCAACAGTCGGTGCGCTGATCGCACTCATTTTGATGTTCGGTCCGATCTCAGGTGCACACTTCAACCCAGTCGTCACCGCCGCAACTTGCATTTTCGACGCGCGACCATGGCGAGAGTTGGCACCATATGCAGTCAGCCAAACAATCGGTGGCATCGTTGGTGCGGCGATCGCTAACTCAATGTTTAGTCTCGACATTCTTGGGCCGTCGACAAAAATTCGCGAAGGCTCGGGCATCTTGCTTGGCGAAGTTGTCGCAACTGTTGGCTTGTTGCTCGTGATTTTTCTAATCGCTCGTGGTCCGCGACCCGAGTCGGTGCCAATTGCTGTAGGCGTATGGATAGGCGGCGCCTATTGGTTCACGTCATCGACATCTTTGGCTAATCCCGCCGTGTCAATTGCCCGCAGTTTCACTGAGTCTTTCGCGGGCATCGCACGCGAGTCAGTGCCAATGTTCATCGTCATGCAATTAATTGGCTTCGTCATCGCCACACTCATCTTGTCGGCGTTCATCGACCGCAAGCCTTTTCGATAACTAATCCGTCTAGCATCATCTTGAGCCTCCGTAGCTCAGTGGATAGAGCGACGGTTTCCTAAACCGCAGGTCGCATGTTCGATTCATGCCGGGGGCGCAAATAACATAAGGCTTTTGCTCCATACAATCGCTTAACGTGACAAGTATTAAACAGATACTCGACTGGGTATACGAAGATGAGGCGAAGTGAGTAACGACGAAACTTACTTCGAAGTTAACGATGAAATACGCCGAGGTATTATCAATTTGTGAATAAAAGCCTTGGAGTCATTGTCGGGTTTTGTTTATCCCTAACACTTTTGAGTGTTTCGTCTGTCTCAAGTGCCGCTCCGCAGATCGCAGGCACAAAGTGTCAAAAAGTTGGTGCACTTCGAACAACCAAGTCAGTGAAGTTTCAGTGCGTTAAGTCTGCAAAGGGTTTGCGTTGGGCTAAAGCAAGTAAAGCGATTGCACCAATTGATACGACCACGACCTCAACGTCAACAACGACTTCTACAACGACTTCTACAACGACTTCTACAACGACTTCTACAACGACTTCTACAACGACTTCTACAACGACTTCTACAACCATTCCGCTCTACTCGGACCCTGAGATAACAGACGTCAAATATCTTTTGAACATTCAAGAGTGTCAGATACGAGATGCAACATCAGAGAGCAGTGGTTCTTCTGGATTCCCTCGTCCTGACTCTGGGCGTTCTGGATTCGGACAGCTTGAGGTGTTGGTCATTCCTGTTAATTTCACGGACCTTACATTTGGGGCAACTGATGCCAATGCAATGGAGACTGCATACGCAAAAGTGAACTCCTTCTATTCTGCAAACTCTTACGGCAAAGCTGCGGTGAAAATGACCCTTGCACCGAGCAGTGCCTGGGTTGATACTGGTGGCACTGTTGAACAAAACGGACTAATTAATACTCCGCCACAATGGGACGGGAGTAATTTTTATCGCAGGGTTATTGAACTGTATTCGCAAAATAACGTAATCGCCGGATACGACGTGGTTGACGTAGTGTCGGCGTATACGACGAGGTTTTATCTTGGCCAGGGCTTGTCATCAGGATCAAGCCGATACGGAACTGGCAGAAGCTTTTCAGGAAGCCAGATCTTGGGTGGAGCTACCCAGAACTGGGGCACTTTTGCCCACGAGCTTGGACATTCGTGGCTCAAGTTTGAGGACTTGTATCTCTTTAGCGGTGGTGCGCCGCTCGGTCAATGGGACACGATGTCTCGTTCGAATTCGGAGTTCAGTGGGTGGAGCAGATTTCTTGCGGGCTGGATTGAACCCAACTGGGTTCGTTGTGCAACCCCACGCACACCGACCCGTCATTATCTCTCAGCACTAAATGCAGAAACGAGCGACGACAAACCACGAATCCTTGTCCTGCCTCTTAATTCCCAGAGTGCAATAATTGCCGAACTACGCACGCCTACGGTGTGGCAAATGAACATTAATTTACCGACTCTCATCGTGTATCGGGTAGACACAGGAATCGCTCACGGAAACGGACCGATCACTCTCATCGGTACAACAGACCAAACCGGTGGCACAATTTCAACAGACGGAATCAAAATCACGATTAAAGGCTTAAACAGTTCGGGCGTGATAGTTGATGTCGGTAATTAAGGGTCACTTCTTTCTTGGTAGAAGTTTGAGGTTTATACTGCCAGATACTGGCAGTCGTGAGACGGAGTTTTACCCCCGAGCCCATAATCGCCGACAGCCCACGACAGAATCTTTATTGCACAGTCGTTGCACAAACTGAAAGATATGTGCCAGAACTAGTTGCCACTAGTTGATCGAAATTGTGCATAAATTATGGGTTTGCTGAACTTGTCAAGTCCAGATGAACACAGTTGTTTGGTTTCCTAAACCGCAGGTCGCATGTTCGATTCAACTAGGGGGCGCCAGTGCTTGTGCTTAACTGCATAAGATGAAAAAAATTGCACAGATCGTCTTGGGCCTTGGGCTCATGTTTGCGGGCTTTTCGCACTTCAGCACAAATCGTGTCGAGTTTCGAGCACAAGTGCCGACAATATTCAAAGATTATGCGGACTTCGTTGTGTTGGCATCTGGGGTCGTCGAAATTCTGCTCGGGCTTGGGCTGATAATTGCGTGGAAGTATCGCGCGCAAATTGGTTGGGCCGTCGCCTTGTTTTTTGTGGCGATATTTTGGGGCAACATTTCGCAATTCGTTAATGGTGTCGACGCTTTTGGTTTAAATAGTGACCGGGCACGAGGAACACGATTGTTGTTTCAGCCGTTGTTAGTGATTTGGGCGCTGTGGTCAACGGGTGCATGGCGCGCCTGGCGCGCTCGGACGAACTAGAACCGCCTGTGGCCCCGTTGAGACTACATTTATCTATATGAAACATCGAGTAAAAATCACCTATTGCATCTCTTGAGATTTCTCTAGCCACGCCGTGAGCGCGGTTTCTGAAATCTTGCATGATTATCAACATGTCATATCTGATCTGTCGGTCGTCACAAGTCAGGGAGGAACCTTCGATGTTGAAGTTGATGGAACATTGATTTATTCGAAGGCTTTAACTGGCCGCCATGCAAATTCTGGCGAAGTGCTTGGGCTATTTCGTGACTTTGTCGGTTCAGAAACTCCGGTGTACGAGCGTTAATATTTCGGCTGACGCTATCTAGGACTGGTTAGTACCAGTTATTCAAAATTACACACAAACTATGGCGTTTGGTCAGAGATCAGACTGATCGACACAACGCAAGAAGTCGGGCCCAGTATTTTTCGGGCACAACTTCGAGTTTGCCGGCGCAAACATGCCATCGCGATTTTCTAAGCCGGGCACGAGCCACGCATGCAACATCCAAAAGTCTCCACCGGCGATGTACGAACCTTTGCAATCATCTGGCCCAGTAGATCTTTCGCGAATCACCCACCCAGACAACGCGACGCAAAGCCCTGCGTGGCGATGCCACATGTCTGAATCACCCGTAAATCCCACAGGCGCTACTGCAGATTGAACGGCATATGAATAGCCGGCAAGTGCAGGCGGAGTTTTGCTGTGATCGAACAACAACATCGACGGGTTGGTCGGCGTGAATGGTTCGAGAATCTGCGACCACCGCACCCAGTGAGTTCCGATGCCGGGTGAAGGCGAAGTTGCCAAAACGTATCCGCGCGCGGCAACTTTTTCGATGGTGTCGAGTTCGGCGATAACTGACCGCGCTGCGGCAATCTCGTCATCAAGAATCGCTTGATCTGCGGCACTGACTGAGTGCGCAGAATGCATGCCACCGTGTTGATGCTCGTCGGCCGGTGGTCGCTTCGCGCCGGTTGCGCCGAGTGCGACAATCGCAGCCACTTCAGTGTCGGGCAGATCGTTAGGGAGAATCTCGGTATCAGCGGGCGCAGTGAGCACGATCTCGTTGTCGATTTGCTTCGAGTCGCCACCATCAGCACCACCGCAAGCGCTGATTACCACGAGTGACGCGATTACGACAAGCCGAGTCTGTATCAAAGGTCTTCGTCGCTGCAGTGTCATTCGATGTGAGATTAGCGCAGATCTTGAACTTCTCGGTTGCCTTGTACGCAAACGAAATTAGTTTTTCGCGGGGTAGCGACGCCACTTGAATGGTGCATTGATCGCGACGGCGAGCAACACGAGCAGCACAGCATTTAGCAAAACTGGTCGCCAAATAAATTCAAAGCCAAGATCAGTGACTGCGTCGCCGCCGATTACCGCTGTTAAAGCAGTGCCACCACTCGGCGGGTGCATATATCCGAACCGAGTCATTATGCCAGCATGCACGCCGACAGCGACACCAACTGCCAGCGCGGTATTGTCAAAAACTTGCTCCGACAAAACACCGAAAAATGCTGCGACGCAGTGGGCGAGAATCACTGGCACTGGTTGAGCCGCTGGCGCAGTGGGCATAGTAAACAAAATGACTGCCGATGCACCCATTGACAAAACAAGTAACGGTGCAGCGCCATCAAGCAGTGCATCGCTAACCAGCCAAGTAATTGCCATACCGAGTGCAGCGCCAACAGCACCAATTACGGAATCTTTATTGTTGGCTTTCGGCGACGGAAAGAGCCTCAAAATTAAGCGCGCCCAAATTTCTTTGACTCTTCAGCAAATTGCTTGGCGATTTGTGAAGTAATCGACGCATTTGTTTTTGAGATCGACTGCACAAAGTCATAACTGGTGATGTGGCTTGGCTCAATGCCTTTTCGAGCCCGATCAAAAGCAATGCTCGCCGCACGTTGCGAAGCCAATTCGATATCGCCCGGAGTAAAGCCTTCAGTGGCTTTGACCAGGTCATTGATTTTCACTTCTTGAGTGTCTAGTCGAGTCAGAATTTTCGTCCATAGTGCGTGGCGCGCGTCTTCATCTGGTGGACCGATTGGTATTACGAGGTCAAACCGACCGGGGCGCAACACTGCAGGGTCAATGTTGTTGACAAAGTTTGTCGCACAGATAAGAAGATGCCCAGCACGTGTGCGAAACGCCGGAATCATCTTGAGCAATTCATTGACAACACCGCGAGTGCCGGGGCTCTCGGTTCGTGCTGTTGCGATTTCGTCGACTTCGTCGATGAACACAACGATGTTTTCAAGTTTGAGCAGTTCAGTGAGAGCATTGCGAAGTTCGGCGGCAAGCGAATTTTCGCCGCTATCAAGTTTCGACGGCAACAACTCAACAAACGGCCAGCCAAGTCGCCCCGCGATTGCGCGGGCGAAAGTAGTTTTGCCCGTACCTGGAGGACCAAACAGCATCACTGCTGACGGCGCGTTCACCCCGATTTTGGCAGCCAATTCTGAATCTGCGAGTGGGGCAATAATTCGATTCTCGATCAAAGTTTTTTCGGCTTCCATGCCGGCTACGCGGTCCCACAATGCGGCATCGCAAAGTTCGCCACCCCACTGATCAAGAACACGCATCGCAGATGGTTCGATCGGTTCTGACTTTTCGTAAAGCACGAGATCGTGAGTCGGGTTGAAGCCGCGGTTGACAAGTGCTGTTTGACCTGCCTCAAAGTTGGTTAATAGTGCAGAAATTTTGCGCACACCTTCATGCAAAAGTTTTTCTTCAAGGCGTTGAAGCATCGCCGAGCCGATGCCTTGATGTCGCCACTTCGGGCTAATCGCGACGATGTTGATCCAAGCATCGTCGTTGCTGATTCGACTCGAAACTAAACCGACAACCTCGTTTTCTGCCACTGCAACAATTGCAGGTGAGCCAGCACTGGAGTCGGCGACAAACTTAGCGATGTCAACTGGTCTCGAGTCGGGCAGACCGCGACAAAGTTCGAGCAGACGAACCGCCGACGAGATATCGCCAGGTACTAGGTCGCGTACTTTGTACACAGAGTCAGGCTAGGTCTACAAACGTCGCCTAAGCGACATTGTTTAGCCCGATAACTCGTGGGCAAGTAGGTTAAAGGCATGGAATTTAGATATCTCGGCAATAGCGGTTTCAAAATCTCAGCGATCAGTTACGGCAACTGGATAACCCACGGCAGTCAAGTCGAAGAAGATGCTGCAAATGCGTGTGTCAAACGTGCGCTTGACCTTGGCATCACGACGTTTGATACTGCTGATGTTTATGCAGGCACAAAGGCAGAAGAAGTTTTGGGTCGTGCACTTGCCGGAGTGCCACGCCAAAGTATCGAAGTTTTCACAAAGGTCTATTGGCCAACTGGTGCGGGCGTCAACGATCGCGGTTTGTCGCGCAAGCACATTATGGATTCAATTCACGGATCGCTCAAGCGCCTCAAAATGGATCACGTAGATCTATATCAGGCTCATCGCTTTGATGTTGAGACTCCGCTTGAAGAGACGATGCTCGCATTTGCCGACATCGTTCGCCAAGGCAAAGCCCTATATATAGGCGTCTCAGAATGGGATGCAGACCAAATCACTCGCGGCGCGGCGCTCGCGCGCGAACTAAAGGTTCCATTTATTTCTAACCAGCCCCAATATTCGATGTTGTGGCGCGTGATTGAACAAGAAGTTATTCCGGCTTCACAAGACGCAGGTATGTCGCAAATTGTTTGGTCGCCAATGGCGCAAGGTATTTTGAGCGGCAAATATCTGCCAGGTCAACCACCACCAGCTGGTTCGCGTGCAACAGATGAACTGAGTGGCAAAAACTTTATTGCGCGTTGGATGAATGACGATGTGTTGACAAAGGTCCAACTCCTTAAGCCAATCGCTGAGCAGGCCGGCATCACGATGGCGCAAATGTCAATCGCCTGGGTTTTGCAAAACAAGAACGTGGCTTCAGCAATTGTTGGCGCAACCCGACCCGAGCAACTTGACGACAATGTCAAGGCTGCAGGTGTCGTTCTTGATGCCGACACACTGAAAGCAATCGACAAAGTTCTTGATGGCGTTGTAATTAGCGACCCGAGAAAAACCGAGTCGCCAAAAACAAGGCCATAAGTTTTAGCGGTTGAAAACCGCCGCTTCTTTATTTGTCGAAGCGGTCGAGGTTCATTACCTTTGTCCATGCGGCGACGAAATCGCGCACGAACTTTGCCTTCGCGTCGCTTTGAGCGTAGACCTCGGAGAGTGCACGCAGTTGCGAGTTTGATCCGAAGATCAAGTCATTGCGTGTTCCTGTCCAGATGACTTTGCCTGTCTTGCGATCGTGACCTTCAAACAATTCTTCAGACTTGTCTGTCGGCTTCCAATCGATGTTGATGTCAGTCAAGGCAACGAAGAAGTCGTTCGTCAGAACGCCCGGTGTCTTGGTGAACACACCATGGTTTGAACGCTTGTAGTTGGCGTTCAAAGCTCTCATACCACCAACCAGCACTGTCATTTCTGGCGCGCTGAGTGTGAGCAAGGCGGCTTTTTCAAGCAACAACTGTTCAGTTGTTTGTACATGGCCCGGACGCAGATAGTTGCGGAAACCATCAAAAGTTGGTTCAAGCACTGCGAATGAATCGACGTCGGTCTGCTCGGCCTTGGCATCGCCACGACCTGGCAAGAACGGCACTTCAACTTTCACGCCAGCATCTTGTGCAGCTTTTTCGACTGCAGCGTTACCGCCGAGAACGATCAAGTCGGCAATTGAGAAGCCGGTTTCTGCGCTGAGAGCCTCGTAAACCTTGAGAGCCTTCGCCAATTCAGTTGGGTCGTTTGCTTCCCAATTTTTCTGGGGCGCCAAACGAACTCGTGAGCCGTTTGCACCGCCACGCTTGTCTGTGCCTCTGAATGTTGAAGCTGATGCCCATGCTGTGAAGACCAAATCTGAAACCGAAAGTCCGCTTGCGAGGATCTTCTTCTTCAGGTTTGTAATGTCTGCTGCAGTCGGCACTTTGCCCGGCTTCGGAACTGGATCTTGCCAAATCAAATCTTCCTTTGGCACCAAGTTGCCCAAGTATCGAGACTTTGGACCCATGTCGCGGTGGTTCAGTTTGAACCATGCGCGAGCGAAAGCGTCTGCAAACTTGTCTGGGTTTGCATAGAAGTCTTTCGAGATCTTGAGGTAAGCGGGATCAAACTTCAGCGCAAGATCTGCTGTCGTCATGATCGGTGCATGCTTTCGCGATGCATCGTGCGCGTCTGGCACGGTGCCAGCCATTGCTCCACCCTTCGGAATCCACTGTTGAGCACCTGCTGGGCTCTTGGTCAACTCCCATTCGTTCTCGAGAAGAATCTTGAAGTAGTCGTTGTCCCACTGTGTCGGGTTTGTTGTCCATGCACCTTCGATGCCGCTGGTGATTGTGTCGACGCCGCGACCTGAACCCATTGAGTTCAACCAACCAAGACCCATTGCATGAATCGGTGCTGCTTCTGGTTCTGGCCCAACGAACTTGCCTGGGTCGCCAGCACCGTGTGCTTTGCCGAATGTGTGACCACCTGCAACAAGTGCGACAGTTTCTTCGTCGTTCATCGCCATACGAGCGAATGTTTCGCGAATGTCGCGAGCCGACAAAACTGGATCTGCAACTCCGTTCGGACCTTCTGGGTTGACATAGATCAAACCCATTTGAACTGCTGCCAACGGGTTGGCAAGTTCACGATCACCTGAGTAACGCTCATCGGCAAGCCATGTTGTTTCTGTGCCCCAATAAGTGTCATCTGATTCGTAAACGTCTGGGCGACCGCCGGCAAAACCGAACGACTTAAAGCCCATCGTTTCGAGAGCAACATGACCCGTGAGGATCATCAAGTCGGCCCACGAAATTTTGTTGCCGTACTTTTGCTTGATCGGCCAAAGAAGTCGGCGTGCCTTGTCGAGGTTGCCGTTGTCTGGCCAAGAGTTGGTTGGTGCGAAACGTTGCATACCTGCGCCGCCGCCGCCACGACCGTCTGAAGTTCGGTATGTACCAGCCGCGTGCCATGCCATGCGGATGAAGAACGGACCATAATGGCCGTAGTCGGCTGGCCACCAATCTTGTGAATCTGTCATCAAGACGGAGAGATCTTTTACTACTGAATCAAGATCAAGTGACTTGAACTCTTTTGCATAATCGAAATCAGGATCCATCGGATCGCCAACCGCTGGGTTGTTATGAAGTACTCGAACGTTGAGTTGATTTGGCCACCACTTTGTGTTTGTAGTGCCCATGTTTTCTGCTGTGATTGCTCCGCCCGAAAATGGGCAACTGTTGGTTTGGTTGTTTGTCATGCACTCATTCTCGGCTGTTTTTAGCCATAAGGCAAATCGTGTTTTCAGCGAAGTATCATAAGATTTAGTTATGTCAATGCCGACCCTTCAGCAACTGCGTTATTTCGTCGCAATTGCCGATTCGGGCTCATTTGGCGTTGCAGCCGAAGAGCAATTTGTCTCACAGCCAGCGCTCAGTGCTCAGATAAAAGAGCTCGAGCGAAAGTTAGGGGTCACGCTTTTCGAGCGCACAAATCGTGGAGTTCTATTGACGACACACGGCGACGAAGTGTTGAAGCGGGCTCGCGCAGTTTTGCGAGAAGTGGTCGGTCTTGTCGAGGCAACCAAGCATGACGGCAAACATCTTCGCGGCGAAATCGGCCTCGGCGTCATACCGACGCTTGCTCCATATGTTTTGCCAGATGTGGTTCGCTCTTTTAAAACTTCGCACCCAGACGCCGAGTTGCGAATATTCGAGATGACGACAAACAAACTTTTAGATTCGCTGCGTCGAGGCGAGATTGATCTTGGGCTTTTGGCTTTGCCGGTTTTTTCTGATGAGTTTCTTACTGCGCCAATTGCTGAAGACAAGTTCTTGTTGGCGATGCCGACAAATCACGAGTTGGCGAGTTCGAAATCGCCGCTCAAGTTAGAAAAGTTGCGAGGTGAGCGAGTAATTCTTCTTGAAGAAGGGCATTGCCTTCGTGACCAAGTGGCACAAGTTTGTCAACTTGCGTTCAGCGAGCCAAGCGAAATTCAGGCAACAAGCATGGCGACACTTTCGCAAATGGTCGCCGCAGGCATGGGCGTCACTTTGCTGCCCGAGTGCGCAGAAAAAGTTGAAGCAGGTTCGGGTCGCGGCATTGTCACTCGTCGGTTCGCGGGTCAATCACCGAGTCGCACGATCGGTCTCATTTGGCGCAGGTCGTGGCCGTTCGCTGAAATGTTTAATGACATTGCCGAAAAAATCGGCAAGAGCAATCGATTTTCGCAAAACGTAAGTTCTTAATTATTTAGCACTTGTCTTACTCGCAACTTCCGACCACAGTTCGGCTGTCTGCACCGCCAGACATGTTTCCGTTTTCGTCGATCACAATCATGTTTGCGTGACCAAAGCCCGAGTCAAGTCGAGGGCGTTGCTCAACTTGGTGACCTCGTGAAGCGAGTTCGTTCAGCCAACTTTCTGGTGCGTGTCCTTCGACTTGAACGGTCGGTGGTGATTGTGACGACCAAGTGTCGAACCCAGTGGTTGGTCCACGAAGCACCCAACGACCCGCATTGACAATTTCTGCGGGCGTGCGAGCGGCACCTCTATTTCGCAAGAGCCGAGTAATAAGTTGCAAAATAATTTGGGGTTGAGCATCGCCACCCATTGTTCCGAGAACTGAAAGAAGAGAGCCATTTTTGCGGGTGATCAGCGCAGGGCACAACGTATGAGGTGGTTGTCGACCAGCCGCAAGTTCAGAGTCGTGCCCGCGCATCAACGAAAAACCGAGACCGCGATTGTGCAAGTTAATGCCGGTTCGTTGCTCGACAAGTCCAGAGCCGAAACCTGATGCATTCGAGTTGATTAGCGAAACACCCATTGAATTTCGGTCGATTGCACACATATATGTAGTGTCACCGTCTCGACCCACGTGGCTGCGCGACGATGCAACTTCTGGGCTGATCAACGACTTGCGTTTGACGAGTTTTTCGAGAGTGGCGCCAAGGTCGGCGCGGTCGTGCAGAACTTCGGTTCGGTCATAGCCAACGGCTGTTGATGCCTCAATCAGCAGGTGAGCCCATTGCGCATCATTCGGGTCATCAGGAAGATCAAGTTGCTCGCTGATTGCGAGTGCTGCCAGAAACAAATAACCCTGTGATGGGGCAGCAGTCGACCAAACTCTATGTCCGTATGCATCAACTGAAATCGGTTTGTCCCACGTTGCGCTTGCACCGGCAAGATCTTCGCTCGTGAACATGCCATTTGCCATTTCGATTAGGCCTTCGGCAAACTCGCCTGCATAAAAAGCATCGCGACCACGTGCAGCGATAGCACGAAGAGTACGCCCGAGACCTGGCCGCTTAATAGTTGACGCAACTGCAGTTGTCGTCGAATACAGATCTCTAAAATTTGGCTTTAATGAGTCGTCAAGTCGCTTAAACGAGTTGATTAAAAGTGGTGAAGACCTAAAACCGTTTTCGGCAAGCAGAATCGCATCGGCAAACAAAAGTTCGAGGGGCAGATTGCCAAAGCGTTCATGAAGGGCGAGCCATCCGGCAACACATCCGGGCACAGTTACCGAATTGAAGTTCGCAGTCATTGGCACGT
>JBIKVV010000038.1:0-12517 GCA_044356655.1 Ilumatobacteraceae bacterium | reverse complement strand
ACAGTGCGGTCGTGAAGATATTTTTTGTTGCGCTGATATGGCATCGAGCGACGAACGTCGACATCCCAAAGATCCATTGGTGGTTTGCCATCAAGAATCCAGTCAGCGAGAACTTTGCCCGCACCGCCAGAAGACTGAATGCCAATCGAATTGAAACCCGCAGCAACAAAAAGATTTTCGACATCAGGCGATTCGCCGAGAAGATATCGATCGTCAGGCGTGAATGACTCAGGGCCGTTGAAAAATAATCTGATGCCGGTTTTCGCAAGCAACGGCATACGGTGTGTTGCCGCAGCGACTAACGGTTCAATGTGTTCAAAATCTTCGGGCAAAGAAGTGAATGAGAACTCTTCAGAAATGCCCTTCATGCCCCAGGGCTTTGCAACTGGCTCGAACCAGCCGACCAAAAGTTTGCCAGCGTCTTCTTTGAAATATCCGCAACCATCTGGGTCGCGAAGCACCGGCATGTTCGGCGAAATTTCTGGCACTGCTTCAGTGACGATATAAAAGTGTTCGGCAGCGTGCAACGGCACGATCGCGCCAGCGGCATCACCAAGTTCGCGCGCCCACATGCCAGCGCAATTGACAACGAATTCGCTGCGAATTTCTGATTTGGTATTGCTGCCATCACCAAGCGTTGTTTTGACACCAACCGCGCGACCGTCTTCGACAATGATCGAATCAACTTTGACATTCTCGAAAATTTTTACACCATGCGAGCGGGCGCCTTTCGCTAGTGCTTGCGTTGTGTCAATTGGGTTGACAACTCCATCGTTTGGCAGATGCACACCGCCGACCAAGTCGTCGACACGAGCAAGCGGCACAAGTTCGGCTATTTCTTTTGGTGAGATTATGTTGACATCAAGACCGAAAACGCGCGCCATCGAAGCACCGCGCTTGAGTTCTTCGAATCGCTCATGATTTGGGGCAACTGCGACTGACCCGCGCTGTTGAAAACCTGTTGCCTGGCCTGTGACGTCTTCGAGAGTTTTAAAAAGGTTCGTTGTGTATTGGGCGAGGCGAGTCAGGTTGTGAGTTGCGCGCAACTGGCCAACTAGTCCGGCGGCGTGCCAAGTAGTGCCACAAGTCAGTTGTTTGCGTTCAAGAAGTACGACATCGTTGCAACCACGCAGAGCCAAGTGGTAGGCAACACTGCATCCGACGATGCCACCGCCGACGATTACGACGCGAGCATTTGTCGGTAGTTCTGCCATTTGGTGCCTCTTATTTTGTTCACAATTTGTTTATGTGCTTTTTAATTCTTTAGCCTTGACAACGCTACAGTTTGGCTTTGGTTTTTCAGAATTTGACACCAAAAAAAGTGTGATTTTAGAGAGGGTGCGGTCAAGGCGATGGGCGAGAGAGCAAAAGTTGTAATTATTGGTGGCGGTATTGCAGGATGCAGCGCGCTTTATCATCTGGCGAAAATGGGTTGCACCGATGTGTTGCTGCTCGAGCGCGATGAACTTACATCGGGTTCAACTTGGCATGCTGCAGGCAACGTGCCGACATATTCAACTAGTTACAGCGTCATGCAAGTGCAAAAGTATTCTGCGGCGCTGTATCGCGAACTTGCCGAAGACAAAGATTTTCCGATCAGTTATCACGTAACTGGCTCGGTGCGACTTGCTCATAGTGAAGAGCGAATGGCCGAGTTTCGCCATGTGAAGAGCATGGCCCGTGCCAACAACATGGAGTACGACATGCTGACGCCAGCCGAACTTGTCGATCGATATCCGTTAATTAAGACCCATGATTTGCTCGGCGCACTATGGGATCCACTAGACGGCGACATTGACCCGTCGCAAGTTACTCAGGCAATGGCGCGTGCTGCACGAGCACTCGGCGCACGTGTGCGACGCAACGAGCGAGTTACTGCCTTGCGTCAACACAAAAACTACGAATGGACGGTCACGTCACTTGCTGCCGGTGTCGAAACCGAAATCGAGTGCGAAATTGTTATCAACGCCGCCGGTTATCGAGCAGGTGAAGTGATGGCGCTGATCGGTCGACATCTGCCGATCATGACAATGGCTCACCAATATTTGATCACCGAAGAAATCGACGAACTTGCTTCGCGCACAGAACCATTGCCGCTTCTTCGTGACCCTGACACCTCTTATTACTTGCGTCAAGAGCGCAGTGGTTTCATTCTTGGGCCATATGAATGGCAAGCAACACCGATGTGGCTCGATGGTATTCCAGATCAGTTCGCCAACATGTTGTGGTCAGAAGATCTTGAGCGTCTCGAAAAACAAATTCTTGATGCGGGCGAGCGTGTGCCGGTTCTTGGCGACGCTGGCATTGCAAAAGTTGTCAACGGACCAATTCCGTATGCGCCAGATGGCAACCCATATCTCGGACCTGAGCGCGGCATGCGCAATTTCTTTCACTGCAACACATTTAGTTTCGGTATCGCCCAAGGTGGCGGTGCTGGCAAAGCAATTGCCGAATGGATTCTCACAGGTCGCCCAGAGTTTGATCTGTGGTCAATTGACCGTCGTCGTTATAAAGAATATGCGACGACTAAATACACAATCGACAAAGCAGTCGAGGTTTATCAAAACGAATACGCGATGGGCTTTCCGTTTGAAGAGCGACCAGCAGGCAGACCTGCATATGTTTCTCCGCTCTACGAAAAACTTACAAAGAAGGGCGCTTCATACGGCGCGCGCGGCGGTTGGGAGCGACCAACTTACTTTGATCCGAAGAACGAAGTCACTGATCATTCGTTGTCATTCTTTAGACGCAATGGATGGCGCAAAGTTGTTGCTAAAGAAGTGCATGCTGCACGAAACGGTGTTGCGATACTTGACCTGCCCGGCTTTACAAAAATTGAAGTCAAAGGCCCAGGTGCGTTCGCATATCTAGACAATTTGCTTTGCACGAAATTGCCAAAAGTTGGACGCATTAGTTTGGTCTATGCGTTATTGCCAGACGGCAAAGTGCTCAGCGAGTTCACCGTCGTGCGGGTTGCTGAAGACAGCTTTTATCTGGTTGGTGCTGCAAGTTCAGAATGGCACGATCTTGATGTACTAGAGATGGCCTTGCCGACAGATGGTTCGGTGACGCTAAAGAATGTCACCAAAGATTATGGTTCATTGATTTTGGTTGGGCCGCGTTCGCGAGACGTTCTGTCGCAAGTCACGACATCGGCACTTGATAATGCATCGTTTCCGTGGCTGTCGATGCGCATGATCGACACTGCTGTTGGCCCTGTGCGTGCGTTGCGCGTCAACTATGTCGGCGAACTTGGTTGGGAGTTGCACGCGTCGAACGAGCAAATGATCGCTCTCTATGATGCGATCTGGAAGGCGGGCGAGCAACATCAAATCGCCGACATGGGTATCTATGCAGTCGACAGTTTGCGCCTAGATAAGTGTTACCGCGGGTGGAAGGGTGATCTTGAAATTGGCTTCTCGCCGTTTGACGCATCGCTTGATCGCTTCGTTGACTTGACCAAGACATCATTCGTGGGTCGTGAAGCGTTGATTGCCGAAAAAGCTGCCGGCTCAAAATGGCGATTCGTGCCAATGACACTTGACGAAGATGGCGATGCCGATGCACCGTTTTGTGCCTCGGTGTTTAGTGGTGACAAGCGAATCGGTATTGCAACTTCAGGCGGTTGGAGTTTCACGCTGAACAAGAGCGTGGCACTTGCCTATGTGCGCCCCGAGTTTGAGGCTGCTGGTACCAAACTTGAAATTGAAATTTTTGGTGAACGCAAGAAAGCCACAGTTGGGCAAGAGCCGTTGTTCGACCCACGCAACGAACGGCTTAGGTCATAAATTATTCGGCTATTTGGTCATTCGTGGCGTATCCTTTGGGGTCTGATTGAGAAGGGTATTTAGTGAAACTTAAATGGAAAAAGGGTGACACAGTCATCTATCCACAACACGGTGCTTGCATCGTTTTGAACATCAAGCGAATGAAGGCTTTCGGCAAGACATCTGACTATTTGATTTTGCGAACGGTAATCAACGAGATGACTCTGTCGATACCGGTTGAACAGATCTCAGCGGTCGGCGTACGCCCGCCAGTTTCTTCGAGTGAGTTGCAAGACTTGGTTTCGGTACTTTCGAAAGCAGACCCTCGCGTGCCGGCAAACTGGTCGCGCCGATTTAAGAATCACCAAGAAAAACTCAAGAGTGGCGATGTTTATCAAGTCGCCGAAGTTGTGCGCAACCTCGCCGCACGCGATCGCGACTCGGCTTTGTCAGCCGCTGAAAAAACAATGTATGACCGCGCTCGCGTCAATTTGATTTCTGAGATTCAACCTGCCCTCAAGTGCACAACTGAAGAAGCTGAGATTTATTTAGACAAGGCGCTCGAAAAGGGCGTTCTTAAGCCAGCGAAAACTGCCGCTAAAGGCGCGGCTAAGTCGGCTGCCACAAAAACGGCTGCAAAACCTGCGGCCACCAAAGCAGCAGCGAAAAAGAAATAGTTTTTCGGCGGGTCTGACGCGAAATGAAAGTTGGTTTTTGCGGACTCGGTGTAATGGGCTCGCCTATGGCGCGACACCTGGCGAGCAAGGGTCATGATGTGATTGTTTACAATCGCAACACTGAAAAAGCCAAACAGTGGGTCGAAAAAAATGGCGGGAGTTTTGCGTTGACGCCTCGCGAAGTTGGCGAGCAGAGCGACGCTGTGATGGTGTGTGTCGGCAATGACGACGATGTGCGCAGCGTTGTGTTCGGTGCGCGGGGCGCAGACAGCTCTAGTGCCAGTTCGACGAGTGCTGAAAACGGTTTGCTTTTTGGCATGAAGCCGGGTTCGGTACTCGTTGATCACACAACTGCCTCGGCAACGCTTGCGCGTGAACTTTCGGCTGCGTGCACTGCGAAGAGCGTCGGCTTTATTGATGCACCAGTTTCGGGTGGTCAGGCTGGTGCCGAGAATGGTGCACTGACTGTGATGTGCGGTTGCGATGATCAAAAAGTTTTCGATCAAGTGCGGCCAGTCTTTGATGCTTACGCCAAAGCGTGTCAACGTATGGGCGATGCAGGTGCAGGGCAGTTAACAAAGATGGTCAATCAAATTTGCATCGCCGGCGTCGTCTCGGGTCTTGCTGAAGCACTTAATTTTGCAATGCGCGCTGGTCTTGACGCCGATCAGGTGGTCGAAGTCATTTCAAAAGGTGCAGCCCAGTCGTGGCAGATGGAAAACCGTTCTAAAACGATGGTCCGTGATCAATTCGAATTTGGTTTCGCTGTCGAATGGATGCGCAAAGATCTGGGCATTTGCTTTGATGAGGCGAAAAACAACGGGTCTGATCTGACGATGACAAAACTTGTAGACGCACTTTATGCACGCGTCATTGAAATGGGCGGCTCTCGCTGGGACACCAGCAGCCTGATGAAGCTGCTGACCCACCCAAAGAAATAATTTATGCGCGTTCGCGCGATTTGGCATTGACGATTTCGCGCAGCACTTAAGCGCTCTAGCTATTTGCCGGAGGCGGCTTTGGCGAAGGCGTCGAGCAGTTTGTCGAGTTGTGAGTCAGTGATGACAAGCGGCGGGCAGAACGTATTTGTGTCGGCATTTATCGCCCGGGTGATTGCACCAAGTTCAAGCATGCGGTCGCGAATCTTGACATTGTTCTGTGACGCATGAAGGCCGGCAGCCCAAACAGCGCCATCGCCACGAGCATGATCAATCACGCCATCTTGGGCAAGTGCTTTTAGTGCATCGCCAATTCGCTTGCCAATCACAGTCGCGCGATCGCGCAGACCTTCTCGCTCAATTATCTCGAGGTTCACAATCGCAGCGCTACACGCCGAAGCATGACCTGAATATGTGTAGCCGTGGCGCAAAAAGAAATCAGGGTCAGCCTCAAGTGGTTTGCGTACTGCATCGCCTACAAACACACCACCAAGAGGTTGGTAACCAGATGTGACGGCTTTAGCAAAACACAACAAATCTGGATTAACACCATAAAAGTTGGCACCGAACCACGTGCCGAGTCGCGCAAAACCAGTTATCACCTCGTCGAAAATCAAAAACGCGCCGTGTTGATCGCAAAGTTTGCGCAGACCTTTGAGGTAGTCAGCCGATGGAGGATAAACACCGCCCGCGCCCTGCAATGGCTCGGCGAGAATTGCAGCAACGTTGTTGCCACGTTGAGTCATGAGCACCGACAACGCTTCAAGATCGTCACTGGCAACTTGCTCAACATCTGGAACGAGTGGTCCGTAGCCGACTTTATTGAGCGGCAAACCTTGCGCGCTGGTGCCGCCGTAGTTTGTGCCGTGATAGCCACGCATTCGCGAAATGATCACTGTGCGCTCTGGTTGACCCGCTTGAACATGGGCGAGTCGCGCCAATTTCATCGCTGAATCGACAGCCTCTGAACCACTGCCGCAGAAAAAAACTCGAGCGTCTGGCATCGGGCAGATCGAAACAAGTTTCGCTGCAAGTTGTTCAACGGGCTCGCTTGTAAACGGATCAAATGTCGAGTACGCCTCGAGGGTTTCAATTTGTTTGGCAACTGCATCGGCGATTTCTTTGCGCCCATGACCGACTGCGCAATACCAAAGACTGGCCATGCCGTCAACTAGTTCGTTGCCTTTATCGTCCCAAACGAGAGCACCCTTGCCGCGAACAAGTTTGATGAAGTTGTCTTTTGTTGGTTTGGCAAACGGGTGCAAAAATGCATTGGGGGCTTGATTCACAACAGTTCACGCTAGTTCGTCGCATCGCTCTAGGCTTATGGGCTGATGAAAGGCCTGATTCTCTCTGGTGGTGCCGGCACGCGGTTAAGGCCGATTACTCACACAAGCGCTAAACAGCTTGTACCAATTGCGAATAAACCGATCTTATTTTATGGAATAGAAGCGATGGCGCGAGCAGGCATTCGCGAGATTGGCATCATTGTCGGCTCGACGCGCGAAGAAATCAAATCTGCGGTCGGCGATGGCAGCCAATTCGGAGTCAAAGTTACATACATTCCACAAGATGAGCCCCTCGGCTTGGCGCACTGCGTATTAATCGCCGACAAGTTTTTGGGTGACGACGATTTCATTATGTACTTGGGCGACAACATGCTCGAGCAAGGCCTTGAAGAGTTCGTCACTGATTTCGAAAGTGCCCGTGCAAGCAAAAACGATAACGACAAACCGTCGGCGCAAATCTTGTTGTGTCACGTTGAAGACCCACGACATTTTGGTGTAGCTGAAGTGGATAAAAACGGACACGTGGTTCGGTTAGTTGAAAAACCAAAAGATCCGCCATCTGATCTGGCGTTGGTCGGTGTTTACTTATTCGACAAGACAATCAACAAAGCAGTGCGTTCAATTAAGCCATCTGCGCGAGGCGAACTTGAAATTACTGATGCTATTCAGTGGCTAGTTGACAACAAACTTTCGGTACGGCACAAAGTTCTGCAAGGTTGGTGGATCGACACTGGCAAGAAAGACCCACTACTTGAGTGCAATCGTCTTGTTCTTGATGCGATGACACCGCGAATGGAAGGCACTGTAGATGCTGCATCGCAGATTCAGGGGCGCGTGACTATTGAGAAGGGCGCAAAGATTTCAAATTCGCGAATTCGCGGGCCAGTAGTCATTGGGCCAGATGCGATAGTTGAAGATAGTTACATCGGACCGTATACATCGCTCGGCAAAAATTGCCGTGTGATCAAATCAGAGATGGACCATTCGGTCGTGCTCGATGGCAGTTCGATTGTCGGTGTTTCTAAACTCACTGACTCACTGATTGGTCGAGATGTTGAAGTGATTCGAAGCATCCAACAACCACGAGCTTTGCGATTAATGCTCGGCGACGATTCGAAAGTTGAGCTTGAGTAATGGCAAAAATTACAGAATCAGACCTTATAAAAGGTGTGCAAATAGTCGAGCCACAGATGCACGGCGACTCACGCGGAATTTTCATTGAAACTTATCGTCGCGAGTGGTTTCCGCTTGGCCGCGAAATGTTGCAAGGCAATCGTGGCGACCGTCAGGCGGGTTGCATAGTTGGTTTGCATTATCACTTGCATCAAGCCGACTATTGGTATGTACCGATCGGCACTTGTCGCGTGGTGTTGCACGATTTGCGTGTCGGTTCGCCAACAGATGGAGCAACTCAGGTAATCGATATCGGTGCGCGTGCCGATGGCACCCACGATCATCGAGGCATTTTTATTCCGCCTGGTGTTGCGCATGGTTTTGCGTCGCTAACCGATATGACGATCACATATTTGGTTGACAGTTATTACAACCCTAAAGATGAATTGGGTTTGGCATATAACGACAAAGCGGTCAAGGCCGACTGGGGTATCGAAAAACCGATCTTGTCTGATCGCGATGCAGCTAACCCGACTCGTGATGCGATCAAAGATCAGGTTCGCCCGTTCTGGCCGATGCGAACATAAGTCAAATGAAGATATTTGTTACTGGTGGTGCCGGGTTTATCGGCTCAAATTATGTGCGTTGGGTTTTTGCTAACACCGACCACGAGATAACCGTCTATGACTCGCTGACCTATGCGGGCAATCTGTCGACATTGAAAGATGTTGACGACAGCCCGAGGTTCAAATTTGTTAAAGGCAATATTTGTCAACCCGGTGATGTTGAGGCAGCGATGGCCGGTCACGATGCCGTCGTGCACTTTGCCGCTGAGAGTCATGTCGATAGATCAATCGCTGGCAGTGAAGACTTTATTTTGACTAATTGTTTTGGCACGAATGTCGTTGTTGATGCGGCTCGAAGATTGAATATCGCTCGAGTGTTGCACATTGGCACTGATGAGGTTTATGGCTCAGTTGAAACTGGTTCGTCGCGCGAGGGCGACCCGCTCGAACCACGAAGTCCATATTCGGCTTCAAAGGCGGGCAGTGACTTGATCGCACTGTCTTATTTTTCGACTCACGGCACACCTGTTGTCGTAACTCGTTGTACTAATAACTTCGGCCCATTTCAATACCCTGAAAAAGCGATTCCGTTATTCACAACGAATCTGCTCGACGGCAAAAAGATACCTCTATATGGTGACGGACTCAACGAACGCGATTGGATCTACGTCGATGATCATTGTTCGGGTGTTCATCTCGCACTCGAGCACGGCAAGCCAGGCGAAATTTACAATATTGGTGCTGGCAATGAAACCGCAAACCGTGTTCTTGTCGACAAACTCTTGGCTCTCTTAGGCAAAGATGAATCAAGCGTGCAATATGTGGCCGATCGACTGGGTCATGATCGGCGTTATTCGGTCGACATCACCAAGATCACGAAATTGGGATGGAAGCGAAGCCGTTCTCTAGATGAGGCTCTCGAAGCGACCGTGAATTGGTATCGCGACAATCGCTGGTGGTGGGAGCCGCTGAAAGCGAAAAAATAGTGAAAGTTTTAATCACGGGTAGTGCTGGGCAACTAGGCACCGATCTCGTTGCGAGTGCCAATCGTGCGGGTCTTGACGTCATTGCAGCTTCGCACGCTGATCTCGACATAACTGACAGAAACTTGGTTTCACAAAAGATTGCTAACGCCGCACCTGAGGCGATAATTCACGCCGCCGCATGGACTGCGGTTGACGCATGTGAATCAGACACCAAAAAAGCAATGGCAATCAATAGCGATGGCACCGCAAACGTAGTTAACGCAGCGCGTCAGATTGGCGCCAGAGTCATATATATATCGACTGATTATGTCTTTGACGGCACGAAGGCGACACCTTATATAGAGAGCGACATACCGAACCCGCAGTCTGTCTATGGTGCAAGCAAACTCGCAGGTGAGCAGCATCTTGATTTAAATCAAGATTCAGTGGTTCGCATTTCATGGGTTTGTGGTGAGCATGGCAACAACATGGTTAAAACGATTTTGCGACTCGCAGCCACCAGCCCGACCTTGACATTTGTCAATGATCAAATTGGCTCGCCAACGTTCACGAGTGATATCGCTCCAGTTTTGGTTGACTTTGCACGAGAATCACGAACCGGTATTTGGCATCTTACGAACCAAGGCGTAACTAGTTGGTTTGGTTTTGCGCAAGATGTTTTGCGCGCGGCCGAACTCGACCCAAATCGAGTGCAGCCGATAGCAACTGCAGACTTGCGCCCACAGCGCCCGGCCAAGCGCCCTGCGAATTCGGTACTCGAAAATGCACAAATGTGTAAGGCGAACTTGACACTGCTTGACGATTATCACATTCCGTTGCAGCGACTTGTTGATCGTTTGGCGAGTTAAGGTTAAGTTGTGGACGAGCTAACACTTCTAAAAGAAATTGAGCCCGTTGCTTCAGATCTGCTCAATCGTCATTTAGGTGTCGCTAAAGAGTGGTTTCCGCACGAGATGGTGCCTTACAGTCGGGGCAAAGATTTTGAACCAGGCAAGCAGTGGTCTGAAAAAGATTCAGATTTCGGCGCTGATGAGATCGAGATGTCTGATGCAGTGCGTGGTTCGCTGTTCGTGAATTTGTTGACTGAAGATAATCTGCCTTACTACTTTCGAGATATCAACTCACTTTTTGGCAACGACGGTGTTTATGGTGAATGGGGTCGCAACTGGACTGCTGAAGAAGGCCGACACTCAATAGTCATTCGCGATTATTTGACTGTGACGCGAGCAATTGACCCGATCGCACTTGAGCGAGGTCGTATGCAACAGGTGCGCGGTGGCGAAGTGCCAGCGCCACTCGACTTATACGAGGCGCTCGCTTATTTGAGTATGCAAGAACTTGCAACGCGCATTGCTCACCGCAACACGGGCAAAATGATGCACGACGAAGTTGGCGAAGCGATCATGGCGCGTGTTGGTAACGACGAAAATCTGCACTATTTGTTTTACCGCGATCTGGCATCAGCAGCGATCGCAGTTGATCCATCAAATATGATCATTGGCATCGAGCGTGCAGTCAGAACTTTCGCAATGCCTGGCACGGGTATTCCTGATTTTGAGCGTCTCTCTCGCGAAATCGCTCGAGTCGGAATTTATGATTTGTTAATTCACCACGACCAGATTTTGCAGCCAGTTGTTATGCGTCATTGGAAACTCGAGCAAGCCACGGGTTTAACCGACGAAGCCGAAAAGGCGCGAGAGGCTCTATTTAAGCGAATTGAGCGAATTGGCAAGGTTGGCGCCAAGATGGCCTCAGACCGCGTCAGCGCTTAGATTGATCGTTTCACTAGCGCACGAAGACCTTTAGATTTAGGGCGAATCAGACTCAACAGTCTGGGTCAAGTTGCCAAGATGTAGTTTGCGGGGCTGTGTCGTTTGGCATATAGTGGTGAGACGGTTTGGTGGAGCCGTGCGTTGAGTAACAAATCACCGAGTCATTATCCAAAAAACAAGGGGAACAAATGTCAACAATTGAGCAAACAACAAATGAAGTTTCGACAAATGGTTTGTCGCGCCGTCATTTCATTCAGGCAGCAGCAGCAACCGGCGTAGCAGTTCCGTTTGCGCAAATGATCGGTGGAACATCTGTTGGCGCCGCAGGAAAAGTTTTTCGATATGCCGCACAGGCACAAGAAGGCCCAGCAGCCCCATGGATGTCCAAAGGTGGATCGCTCGGCATTCTCAACGCAGTTGGCTCATGGCTCGCAGATGTCGCACCATCAGGTGAGCTCAGTCCAAGTGTTGCAACTAAATGGAAGGGCTCAAACGGCGGTCAGGTTTGGACATTCACAATTCGCACAGACGTGAAGTTCCATGATGGTTCGGCACTTACTGCAGACGATGTTGTTTACACCATCAAGTCGCACCTCGACCCGGCAAACAAATCGCAGTCAGCCGCTCGAATTGCTGACGTTGCGGACTGTGTCAAAGTAAACGCCACAACCGTTCGCTTTGATTTGAAGAAGGCCAACGCCAACTTCCCGTATGCGGTTTCGAGCTCGAACTACGGTCTGCTCATGCTCAAAAAAGGCACAAAGGGTGATGAATCGTGGGTTAAGACGATGAATGGCACCGGAAAATGGATTATGGTTTCGCACAAAGTCAACGAAAAGACTGTGTTCAAGCGCAACCCAAACTATTTCGACAAGGCTCAGATGCCGTCGTTCGAAACAATGGAGCAGATCCAATACGTTTCGCAGAGCGCCGCAATTCCAGCATTGAAGACTGGCAAACTTGACTCGATTCACTTGCTATACGGCAATGAGGCAGACACTCTTCCAAAATCAAAGTTCTACAAGACTTTGGTACCAACCTGCGGTGGTTTGCACATGCACATGCGCGCTGACATCGGTCAGTTGACTGACAAGCGTGTTCGCGAAGCAATCGCATTGTCGCTTGACCGAACCGCCTACATCAAGGGCGTTCTTGGTGGCTATGCATTGATTGCAAATGACTCAGTAATGGACTCGTTTCCAACTGCTGACAAGTCAGTGCCGCAGCGAAATAAAGATATCGCTCGCGCAAAAGCACTTCTCGCTGAAGCAGGCGTGCCGAACGGTTTCAAAGTAACTCTTCAGAGTTGGAAGCGCGACGACATCGACAAGTTCACACAATTTGTTAAGTCATCATGCAAAGAAATCGGTATTGACGTAACTGTTGATCTCGACGGTTCAGACGGTGGT
>JBIKVV010000070.1:0-3615 GCA_044356655.1 Ilumatobacteraceae bacterium | reverse complement strand
CTTTATTTACAGTCAGCTGCACGGGTCGACCCACCATCATCTCTGCGATTTGAGACTCTGACGCAGTCTTTGGGTCGGCGTCACCAACAACTTTGCCGCGACGCAAAACATTTATCCGGTCGGCGATAGTCAACGCCTCTTTTAGTTTGTGCGTGATGAACACAACGCCTTTTCCAGCATCGGTAAGTGTGCGAACAATCGAGAAAAATTCAATAATTTCGCTTGGCGTCAACACCGCGGTTGGCTCGTCAAACACAACTATCTTCGCGTCACGCAGCAAAACCTTGACGATTTCGACGCGCTGCCGCACACCAACGGGCAAGTCTTCGACTATCGCATCTGGGTCGAGGTTCAAGTTGTATCTGTCAGATACTTCGCGCACCTGCTTTCGCGCACGTTCAATATCAAGTGCACCGAATCTCTTCGTCGGCTCTGAGCCAAGCACGACGTTCTCGGCAACAGAGAAAACTGGCACCAACATAAAGTGCTGGTGCACCATGCCAATGCCTGCCTTAATTGCATCTGCCGGAGAGTGAAAATTTACCGCGGTATCGTCGACCAGAATTTCACCTTCATCGGCTTTATAAAGGCCGTAAAGCACGTTCATCAGGGTCGACTTGCCTGCACCATTTTCGCCAACGAGTGCAAGCACCTCGCCAGTTGAGATCGACAAATTGACTGAGTCGTTGGCAATAACACCAGGAAACTTCTTGGTGATTCCTCGTAACTCAAGTTTCATCTTCGGCGTTACCTCGTTGCGAACGGCTAAAAAGAGACTAGTCGGCACGATTCGCTTGCAAAAATTCAGCAAGCGTCGCCCGGCAAACGGTTGAAAATTCATGTACAAAAACAAAGGCCCTACTGCTTTCGCAGTAGGGCCAGAGTTTTAATTCATGCCGTTGTTACGGCAAGAAATTAGATTTTGATTGTGCCGTCGGCGATTCCTGCACCGATTGCCTCAACTTCAGCTTGAAGTTCTGCTGGAACTGCTGTGTAAGCAACACCAACGCCACCGTTTGCCAAAGTACCGACATAGTTGTCTGATGTCTTCACACCATTAACTGTGTCAGTGACTGCTGCGAGTACTGCTGCGTCAATGTTCTTCAACACTGATGCGATGTACACCTCTGCAGCATCTGGGTTCGAAACGCTCATGTCAACGTCAACACCAATGATCTTGACCTTGCCACCCGACTCCATTGCGAATTGTGCTGAACCAAGACCCACTGGACCAGCCACTGGGAAAATGATGTCTGCACCTTCGTCTGCCTGGCTCTTGGCAATGTTCTTGCCGTCGTCGAGGCTCTGGAAGTTTCCGGCGAATGTGCCGTCTTGCTTCGCTGTGTCCCAACCGAGAACCTTAACTGTGGTGCCCTTTTGTGTGTTGTAGTAAGCAACACCCTTGGCGAAACCGTCCATGAAGATGCTCACTGGCGGAATGTTGATACCACCGAATGTGCCCACTACGCCAGTTTTGGTCATGCCTGCAGCCAAATAGCCAGCCATGAATGATGGCTGGTCAGTTGCGAAAACAAGACCTCGTGCGTTTGCGATCGGTGGATCAAATGCTGAGTCAACGATTGCATAGTTCTTGTCTGGGTTTGCCTCTGCTGCAGCTTTTGTTGCATCGCCGAGCAAGAAACCAACTGTCACGATGATGTTGCAACCTTTGTCAGCAAAGTTCTGCAAGTTTGGCGCGTAGTCAGCATCTGATGTTGACTCAAGCAAGTCGATTGTTACACCGAGAGTTGCTTCTGCATCTTGCATACCTTTGTAAGAAATCTGGTTGAAGCCCTTGTCATCAACACCACCAGTGTCGGTTACTTGGCAAGCAAGAATTCCTTCACCTGGTAACGCTGCTGTTGTCTCTTCTGTGACTTCGGCTGTTGTCTCTTCTGTTGCTGTGTCGCTGTCACTACCGCAGGCACCTGCGATAAGTGAAAACGCAGCAATGGCAAGAGCAGCAGACTTCAGTCCTTTGCGCTTAATCATTGATTGTTCTCCCTTTGCACACACCCCGATGGTCTATGCGTTTTGTGTGACGAGACTAGCGCATCTCCGTAACGGGGCAAAAAGTGGGCCAGGTAGGGATCGAACCTACGACCAAGGGATTATGAGTCCCCTGCTCTGACCACTGAGCTACTGGCCCCACGCAATCAGCCAAACGCTACTCGCTCAACTCAGAGTTCAGGTATGCCCAAACCTATAGACCCAAACCTATAAATACGACAAATCTGGCACCGCGCTGAAACAGCCCCATGATTAAGAAGTTACGTCTTTGTGCGCGAATCGATTAATTGCAAACGCATAAAAAACAGTGCCGGCGATAAAGCAATAACTGCCGCCTCGAATCATCACTGAATAATCAATAGTTGTCGCCAAAGCATCAAACCACGAAAAGGCGTAGTGAACCGGAAGCCAATCGCGAATCTTACCGAGCGCCGTAATCGTGTCGAGGATGCTGAGCAGAATTGAAACCGCCACAGCAACGCCAACAGCACCGAGTGGCGCGTCTGTTCGCACACTCAGATAGAAAGCGAGCCCCGCAACAAACATCAATGAGATCGCGATGTAAACCGTAATGATCGCGATTCGCGAAATAGCAACTGGGTTTGTAAATGTTGCACCGAGTGGGCTTTGCAAAGGTTTTGTGCCAAACGCAATCGCGCCAACCAACCACGAGCTGATCGGCATGATCAACACAGCCAAAACTGACAGACTCAGACTGACCTTGATTTTTTGAAGCAGCAAACGCGCTCGCGGAACAGGCGCCGCCAACAAATATCTCAGAGTTGACCATGACGCTTCAGATGCGACTGTGTCGCCATTGAATAATGCAATCACTGTGACTAAAAGAAATGGCGTTGCGAAATAAAGCATCGTCACGGTGAAGTTTGAAGCACCGATAGTTGCCAAGCCAATCAAGTCGGTTGTGCCAGAGCCAAGTCGCGTCGGGCCACCACTGTTGCCCGATGGACCAAACTTCACTGCAATCGCCACCAACACCGGAAGCGAAACGACAAACAGATAAGCAATCGCAGTGCGCTTTCGTTTTAGTTGTCGATACATCTCTATTCGATATGGCAAAGTTTTTGACGCTGAGTAGCTCATTAGTTCTCCTGCCCGATGACCAAGTCATCACCGATTAGTTCAAGAAAAATCTCTTCTAGCGATTGCGATCGGCGATTTTTTGAGAGCAGATCTTCCATTGGTCCGAATGCGACTAGTTCGCCTCGATGCATCAGCACAACATGGCTACAAGTTTGTTGAATCTCTGCCAGCAAGTGCGACGAGATTACAACTGTTCTGCCAGTCGAAGCGTAATTTTTTAACACCTGTCGCATCTCGGCGATCTGTTGTGGGTCTAGACCGTTTGTCGGTTCGTCTAAAACTAAAAGATCGGGCATGCCGAGCATCGATTGGGCAATCGCCAAGCGTTGGCGCATGCCTTGACTGTAGGTGCGCACTTTTTTATCCAATGCGGTGCCGAGTTTTGTAATTGCGACAACTTGATCAAGATGTTGCTCACCATCACGACCAATTGAACGCCAATAGAGTCGAAGATTTTCGCGACCCGACAAATGCGGCAAGAAGCCCGGTCCTTCAATGAAGCAG
>JBIKVV010000069.1:0-3629 GCA_044356655.1 Ilumatobacteraceae bacterium | reverse complement strand
CCTGCGGTGATGACGGCGATGAAACTTGATCAGTTCAAAGTTTTGCCGCCAACTGCGATGACTGGTTTCAAACCTGACCAGATGGCGGCGTTGCCACCATCGGCAATGATTGGTTTCAAACCTGATCAGTTTGCTGCTTTGCCACCTGATGCGATTTCGGGGATGCAACAAAATCAGTTCAAAGTGATTCCGGCCAATGTGATGAAGGCGTTTACTTCGAATCAGATGGATTCAATGCCTGTCAGTGCGTTAGCGGTTATTTCGCCAAGTCAATTTAAAGCGTTGACACCCGCGGTGATTGCATCGATGAGCCCTGAGCAGCGAAATGCTCTGCCGAAACAGGCTTTGAACCCGGCTGCGAATGCTGCACCCACAAATGTTGGTGATCCGACAGCGCTTGCTGGTGCGTTGACTGGTTGGAATGTTGACAAGGTGCCAGCGACAGCGTTCGCAGGTTTTAACTCGGCTGACGCAGCGAAGCTTTTACCACAGGTGTTTTCTTCGTTGAAACCCGCACAGTTTCAAGCAATGCCGCCGGCGGCTTTCACTGCTATCAAACCGTCGCAGGTTGGTGCGTTGCCACCGGATGTTTTGGCTACTTTGAAACCACAACAGCTCGCGTCGATGCCGGCTGCGGCACTTAACTCGTTAAACACCGAACAATTTGGTGCAATGCCGCCAGCGGCGTTCACTGGCATGAAACCAACGCAGGTTGGGGCGATGCCGCCGACTCTGATTTCGAATATGAGCCCACAACAAATTGGTGCTCTGCCGGCCAAGGCTGTCGGGGGACTGAAAGCTGATCAAGTTGAAGCGCTGCCAGCCGAGGCGATAGCGACTTTGAAACCTAGACAAGTTGCAGAACTAAAACCAAAAGCGGCAGCTGGGTTCAGTATTGAAAAGTTGGCGGCGATGACCCCTGCGCAAGCAGCGGCACTGAAACCAGCATTCGTCAATGCGCTGACACCCCAACAAAAAGCAGCACTGAATAACTAGCGAAAACTAGTTAATTGTGCTTGAGGGCTGCTTCATCGCGGCTCTCAAGCATTGTTAGCGCAATTAAAGCACCGATCACGAAGATCGCACCAACAACACGTGGCGTTGTAATTGGTTCGCTGAGAAAAATAATGCCCATCATGATCGCTAGTACTGGCTCAATGGTTGTAATGACCGAGAGCATGCTGGGGCCAACGCGTTTCATGCCGGCAAATGAAAACATAAACGGCACGACGGTGCCGAAGAGCGCGAAGGCACTAATGTAGAGCCAACTTTTTGTGTTCGTCGGAAACTCGACCGTTAAATCAAACGGCAAAGTCGCACAAATAAACCAATAGCCGAGCATCGCGCCGATGTTGATAAACGTCACACCAGTTAGCAGGTCAGTCTTCTTGAGCGTTCGTGACAAACCGAGAAGATAAAAAGCGAAGAGAAACGCAGAAACAAAAATCAATGTAATCGCGCCACTTGAGCCACTCTTTACCTGACCAGTTGTGATTGCAATACCAGTGATCGAAAAGAAAAGCGAAACGACGATGTTGCGCGTTGGTCGTTTTTTGTAAATAATCCATGAGATAAACACCACAACGAGCGGATTGCAGTACCAAATAACGATGGCCAAACCGGTGTCCATATCTTCGATTGCCAAGAAATAAGTAAACGAAACAATTGTTATGCCAAGTGCACCAACAGCGAACATTTCAAGAAGCAGCCGTAACGACGGCATCGATTCGCCACGCATCACAATTTGGCGAATCATCAGCATGAACAAACTGGCAATTGTGAAACGTATGGTCATTACCCCGAGCGGGTTCGTGCCCGCGTCGTACGCATATTTTGCCAGGGTTGGCCCGATTGAAAAACCAAGACTCGACATCATGACGAGTGCTGTACCGATTACTCTTTGGTTTTTCAGCACATTCAAAATCTAGTGGGTGCAGTTTGTCTCGGCGAGTAGTGTTTCGGGTTATGAATAAGTTTCAAAATGAAGATTTTGCTGACATTATGAAGTCAAATTCACAATTCGTCGCGAATTTTGAAGACGAGCACTTAACAGGCACAGCGCGTCGGGGCTTGGCGATCGTCACCTGTATGGACTCACGAATCAACCCGCTGGCAGTAGTAGGTATGAAATCAGGCGATGCCAAGATTCTTCGAAATGCAGGGGCACGAGTCACCGATGACATGCTTCGAACTCTCGTGCTGGCAACCTACCTTCTTGGCGTAGAGAGAGTCTTGGTTATGCCTCACACCGACTGCCGAATGGCGAGCGGTGACGAAGAGTCAATTCATCGCAGCATTGAAACTAAGCACGGCGTTGACACTCGTGGCGTTCAATTCAAAATGGTTACAGATCAGCGTGCCGCGCTAGCGGCTGATGTTGCCAGCATTCGTGGCTTTGAGATTTTGCCTAAAACTTTGAAGGTTGCAGGCGCAATTTACGATGTTAAATCAGGTCGGCTCGAATTTATTGATTGTTAAGAAATATTGAGAACAGCCACGCCTAATGCTGAGAGCGTGGCGATGAGTATCCAAGAGATTAAACCGAGTGCGAGCGGGCGAGTGCCGACACGCCGAAGTTTTCTTGCATCGACACCAGCGCCGAGACCAACGAGAGCGCACGCAAGCAATGACTTTTCAAGCCATTTGACATTGGAAAGAAACTCGCTTGGCAAGTTGAAAGATGAGTTGATTGATATCGCTGCGATGAAGCCGACAACGAAAAGAGGAACAATCGGTGGAAGTTTTGCTTTCTGAGTTTTTGAGTCAGTTGCAATTGTGCGGTTTAGTTTCTGCCGACGAGTGAAACTAACTGCGGCAACCAGTGGCGCAAGAAGCATGACGCGAGTTAGTTTGACGACGATGGCAGCGTCTTGAGCATCATCGTTGCCCGAGGCGGCGGTTGCCACGGTTTGGGCGACATCGTGAACGCTGGCGCCAACCCATGAGCCGAACTGCGCGCCGCTAAAGCCAATTAGTTCACCGATTACAGGCAGTAGAAAAATCGCAAGGGTGCCACAAATTGTTACGAGCGCGATTGCATAAGCCATGTCGTCATCGTCGGCATCGCTAACGGGTCGCATCGCCGCAATTGCTGAAGCACCACAGATTGAAAAACCTGTGGCGACGAGCAGGCTTAAACCAGGTGACAGGCCCATCTTTTTGCCCAGCCATTGCGTGCCTACAAAAGTTGCTGCGACAACGACGATGACGAGGGCTGAACCGGGTGCACCAAGTTCACGAACTTGAGAGAATGAAAGTTGTAGTCCAAGCAAGACAATGCCGAGTCGCAGTAAGTTTCGTGCCGCAAAGCCAAGACCAACCCGACAATTTTCGGGCAGCCAACCCAAGTTTGACGTCAGTGCGCCGAGTACAACAGCGATTACTAATGGCGAGATGACGCCGGCTGTGTTGTTTTTGATTAAGTATTCGACAACAAATGAGACAGCGGCGAGCGATGCAGCAATTGCGAGACCTGGCAGGTGTTTTAACTTCAACATCGCATAACGAGATTAGTACTCAAAATAAAAGAGCCCCGGCCGAAGCCGGGGCTCTTTAAATTCAATTCGATCTTGCGATTTAGGCTTCTTTGTAACCTTCTGCTTTTGAGCGCGCGATTGCGATGCCCAAGA
>JBIKVV010000010.1:0-47011 GCA_044356655.1 Ilumatobacteraceae bacterium | reverse complement strand
CGACGGTTTTGCCAAAATTCGTGATTTAGTCGCGTCGAAAAAACATCTTGAAATTACTGAAATCTCGTCACGAGTTACTTAGTTTGTCGATTGGTGTGCTTGTTATCCAGCGAATGATGCTGGTCATTAAATAGCCAAGGGGTCGAAGAACTACTTGTTCAACGATTGGTATATAGCCAACGCGCAACGGAATTCGCGTCCATGCTGGCAAGGTTGAGACAGTTGCAACCATTAAAAGCCAATATCCGATTTTCGCTGCACCGGGTAGGGGTGGTTTGAACAATAGATATTTTGTCGCATCTCGTGACTCACGGGTGCTCTTTAGTTCAGGACGATATGAATTGATCATCGCGCGCATTTCAGCTTCTGTTTCGGGCGGGTCAATTACACCAACTGCGCGTGCGACAAACGCCGCATCTTTTACGTAGCCGTCACGGCCTGCTTGGTCGAGGGGTGCTTTGCTGAATTTTTGGTAGGTATACAAAAACGAATCGATTTCGGCGATGTGCACCCATTTCAAAAGATGCGGATCGGTGGCCGAATATTTACGGCCGTCACTGGCGACGCCGTTTACTTTGACGTGAACTGCTTTGACGCGATCGACTATTCGTTGCGCTTCATGCGCGGGACCAAAACTTGTTGCTGCTAAAAAGTCGGCCGTGCGCTGGAGACGACCCCACGGATCTTTTCTGTAGTCGGAATAATTCGCGACGCCAGCCATTGCTAGTGGGTGCAACGATTGCAACAGCAACGCCCGCAATCCACCGATGAACATCGAAGCGTCACCATGAACGAGTCGAATTGGGCGATCTTCGGCAAACCAACGCTCGCCAGGCGCCTCCATTATTTCGTGCGTGCGTTGACTGGCGTTTGGTCCGACAACTCGAGAGCGCAACTCGTTGGCGACATTCTCACGAATTTTTTCTATCGAAACTGTTTTGCCGAAAAGCTTCATAAAGGTTCGTTATATCGTGGCATCTTGAGTGGACATTTGTCCATGTAAACGACAAGTACGATAGATGACATGAGTCATGCCGAATCTGATGACTTGACCCAAAACGTCAAAATGCCACGGTGGGTACCACGGGCAATTTTGTTGTTTTGGGTTGGTTTTATAGCGACTCTGGTCGTCCGCGAGCTGTTTCATCAGTTGACCAACTTCTTAATTTTGTTGCTGATTTCGCTATTTTTTGCGTTGGCGATCGAACCTGCTGTAAATCGTCTCGCGGCGCGTGGTTGGTCTCGCGGTGCGGCAACGGGTTTATTGCTTGTCAGTGTTTTTGTCGCTGTTACTTCATTTGGGGCGGCGATCGGCACTCTGGTGGCGACCCAAGCCCAAGATCTCTTCGACAATCGCGAGCAGTACGTATTAGACACGGTTGAATTTCTCAACGACAATCTTGGCACTTCGATTAATGCGCAAGATTGGGTTGAATCAATCAGTGATCCGAACGGCTCGGTGCAAAACTTTTTCGAAAATCAGCAAGATCGAGTTGTTGATGTCTCGCTTGGTGCGTTGAGCGGGTTGCTGCAAGTGTTTTCGATTACGTTATTCGCGTTCTATTTGATCGCTGATGGGCCTCGTCTGCGTCGAGCGATTTGCAGTCGACTTAGTGCTGACAAACAAAAAACTGTTCTTGCTGTATGGAACCTAGCCGTGCAAAAAACCGGTGGATACATCTATTCGCGCGCTCTGCTCGCAGTCGTGTCAGCATTTTTCCATTGGATTGTGTTTCAATCAATCGGCACACCTGCGCCGGTCGCACTTGCTGTTTGGGTTGGCTTGATTTCGCAATTCTTACCGGTAGTCGGCACATATCTTGCGGGCGTGTTGCCAGTGTTGTTGGCGTTTTTAGACTCGCCAGTAAAAGCATTGATCGTGATTGTCTTTATTGCCGTTTATCAACAACTTGAAAACTTTTTGTTGGCGCCAAAAATTACTGCGCAGACGCTCGAACTTCATGCGGCCGTTGCCTTCGGCGCCGCGATCGCTGGTGGCGCAATACTCGGTCCGATTGGTGCAGTTTTGGCGTTGCCGTTTGCAGCCATGGTGCAAGGCATCGTCGGCAACTGGGGTCGACGCTTCGAGATTATTAATGATCCACTCGTCGGAGTGACTGCTAAAAAGTCGTCGAGCAAGAAAAAGCTTTTCAAAAAATAACATGCAGAACTTGAATAAAACTAGTTTTGCGATTCTTGTCGCTTGCAGTTCGTTATTGCTTGGCGTACAGGCACAAGCTGCCGCGAACGATTCGACAACAACGACAACGCCATCGACAAACACTTCAGTAGGCGGATCAACTAGCACATCGACTACTTCGACGGTTGTGCCGGCTCCGACTGCCGCGCAAACTGCCTCGCAATATCCAACTCGTGCCTTAAGGTTTCCGCCATACACGCGCTTGAATCCTCCACAGTTGCCGAATAAATCTGGCAATGGTCGCAGGGTCATTTATAAAATCAATTTGCAGTGGGTGTGGGTTGTCGACGGCCAAAATAACGTCGTACGCGAGATGCCTGTGTCAGGTCGCCGTGGCGTGCCGACGCCAGGTGAATACAAAGTCAATAGTCAATCTTTGCGTTCGTACAGCCTCGACTTCGAAGGCGTGTGGTTCAACAACATGACTCGCTTTGCGTTAGGTCCGGCTGGTGGCAACATTGGCTTTCATGACATACCGAAGAAAAACGGCAAGGTGATGCAGACCGAAGATCAACTCGGCACTTTTCAGGGCAGTGGTTGCATTCGAATGAGCCCCGCCGATGCAAAATTTATTTTTGATTTCGCCAAACCCGGCACGAAAGTTGTCGTGCTGCCCTAAAAGTTTTGAACTAGAAACGGGCGAGTTCAGTTTTTAGCAAGTCGAGGCCCAAGTTGCCGAGGTCGAGAGCGTATGCGTGCCAAGCACGCAAGTCAAAGTTTGCACCGTGCTTGCGTTTTGCATCTTCGCGCAACGACAACCAAACTCTTTCACCAAGTTTGTATGAGATCGCCTGTGCTGGCCAACCCAAATAGCGGTTGATTTCTGACTTGTTGAACTCGTCATCGCTTGAAGAGCGAGCCGACAAAAATTCGAGTGCCAACTCTGGAGTCCATGCTTCGCCTCCGTGCCATTTTGAGTCTTTCGGAATTGCAAATTCGCAATGCATACCAATGTCGACAACTATTCGTGCTGCACGAAACGCTTGCGCGTATAAATAGCCGAGCCGATATTCGGGCTTGCCCAAGAAGCCCAACTCATCCATCAAGCGTTCGGCATAAAGTGCCCAACCTTCACCGTGGCCACTGACGAACTCGTTGCGTTGAAAGCGTGAGAGTTTTTCTGAGTTGACCGTTGCCATGCCAATTTGCAGGTGATGACCGGGCACGCCCTCGTGGTAGGCGGTTGTCGGCTCGCTCCAAAGCGGAAATCGTGTTCGCCCATTCGCTGGGTACCAAGTTCGACCTGGTCGTGAAAGATCTTCGCTTGGTGAGGTGTAGTACATCGCGGCGGCACCACCAGGTGGCGAGATCATTGCCTCGACACGGTGGATTTCTTTGGGAATATCGAAATGATTCTCGCGAATCAAAAACGACATTGCATCGTCCATCAATTTTTGTAACCATTCACGCAGGCTCTCTTCACCTTCAATGCTGTGCTTCGGGTCGGTGTCAAGAAAATGGCGAACCTCGTCAAGTCTCGCGTCTGGTTTAATCTCTTTTGCGGTTTTCACTAGTTCGGCATCGAGACGAGACACTTCGGCAAAGCCCCACTCGTATGCTTCTTGCGCGTCGACGTTCATGCCCATAAATCTGCGGCGCGCGAGAGCATGTCGCTCAGGGCCAACGCCGTTGCGTGGGTCGGCCGCAGGTGCATATGTTTGGCGCAAAAACTTTGCCGTTTCTGCCATTGAGTTTGATGCGTCAATCGCGGCGCGACGCAATTTTTCAAGCGGTGCGCCATCTACGGCGCTCGCACTTTCTGCGAACTGAGTGAAAAATCCTGGTGATTTTGGTGTGCCTGCCCAAATTTCAAGTTGTTCTGCCACAACAATTGCTTGGCGACGTGGCGCCACTACTTTTCGCGAAATACCAAGACTCCAACTCTCTCGCATACCCGCAAATGCAGTTGGTACCGCTTGCATTCGCTCTGCAATCGTTTTCCAATTATCGGCAGTTGCAGTTGGCATCAAGTCAAAAATTGCTCGTGCTGAATCGACATCGCCTGCAAGCACGCGAATTGATCGCAGGTGTTCGCCCGCGTCGTACTCGAGTGTCGACATCTCGAGTGAATTTCGCAATACCCCAGCTGCGAGTCGATCACGATCTGCTGATGTGTCAAGTGAATTCAATTTGTTGAAAGTCGTTTGAGTTATCTGGCGGCGTTGCTCGTGCCCCTTCGGGCTGAAATCGGTCATTTCGTGGTCGTGACCGGCAATGCCGAGTGCAGTGGCGAGACCTGGGTCGCTATCGGCAAGTTGTTCGATGTACTGATCTGAAAGTTGGTAAACGGGCGAAAGTTGTTGTGGAGTTTGCGATGAAGTCATGGCTTTACCCTAGGCAGTTTTCATGCAATGCTCAAAGTGTGTCGAATCGGCAACTTGCATTAATTACGGGTGCTTCTTCGGGCATCGGTCGCGAGTTTGCCATGGCGCTGGCAAAAAGTGGATACGACATAGTCGCAGTTGCGCGGCGCCGCGAACTTCTCGAGACTCTAGCCAGCGAACTTCAAGTCTTCGGTGCGCAGACGCAAGTTGTTGTGGCCGATCTAAGCACGAGTGTTGGCGTGCAAAGCGTCATTGCTGTGGCGAGTGACGCTGATTTTTTAGTGCTGAATGCCGGTGCAACTTTGGCCGCACGAGTTGGCTCGACGTCTGGCGGTGAGATTACAAAACTAAATACATTATTGGCAACCGGGGTTGTTGAAGTTTGCGAAGTGATAGTGCCCAAGATGATGCAACGCAACATGGGTAGCGTCGTAATTGTCTCGAGTATCGCTGCGTTTACACCGATGCCAAAGTCGGCACTTTATGCCGCAGCAAAAAGTTATGTGACTTCTTATGGACGAAGTTTAAATCTTGAAGTTCGTAAATCTGGTGTGCGAGTTTGTGTTGTTTGCCCCGGGTACGTGCGTACCGAGTTGCATCAAAATGCTGGGCTCACGCATTTGCGCGAGCGAGTACCGAAATGGCTCTGGATTAATCCAGAAGTGGTAGTGAGTGCTGCTTTACGAGGTCTACGTAAAAATAAAAGTGTTGTCGTGCCAGGTGCGATTTATCGTTTGGCAAAACCGTTTCTTGGTTCTAAGGTTACTCAAACAATTTGGCAACGCACAACCAGTAGAAAATAATTCTCAACTAATTAGTCGACTTGTCGCGCAAATGGCGACCGACATAAGCGATAACGATCTCGTTGGTGGTCGTGTCGTGATAGAAGTGAATTCGCGCGTCACCGCAGCGAATATGGGGCTTTGCTAAAACATTTATGCCATTCCATTCGATTGCGTAATCTTGCGCATAACGATTTTCTGCTTCATCGCTAATAGAAGCGGCGAAGTTGCTGAGTTGTTGGTTGCAATAGATGTTGAAGACATTTGGAGCAAAGTCGCCACGTTGCAAGCGTGCTGCAAGGTTATTGAGCTCGACCAAGTTCGAATAAACACGACGCCCGTTCATCAGGTGAGAATTGTTTGCTGAGACAATCGCCCGATCGTGAAACACCAGATTCGTGAGATTCTTTTGAGCATAAGCCACAGCGTCTGCAATTTTGTCGAGATAACTCTTGTCTTCGTCCATCAATAAGAACGTTGCGAGTTGATCGTAGGCCCGGTCGCGCTCTTCGGCTTTTTGCGCGCTGAGCATAAAAGTTAATGTCGCGTTTTCAAGTAGGCCCGCATTTTCTTCTAGTAGTTCACGGTTGATTTTGCGCAATTCTTCAAGCTCGATTGCCGAATTTGGTGTTGGCTCTGCTGTCTGTGTGGTTGCCTCTAATTTTTTGACTTGGTCAAGTACCCGCTTTTTTGGTGGAGCCAAAACAAGCGTGGCGAGTGAGCCTATTGATGCGGCTATTAATTGTTTGACGAGCTCGTCATCATCTTGTTGATGAAAGTTTTCAACTTCAGCGCCTGGTGGCCAGACGACTGTGATCCAACTTGACGAGATGATTCGTGCGCCATGCAAGCTATTGAATGCTTCTTCTGCTGCGTGCGAGGCGATATGTGCAAGATGAGCAATACCGGCAAGTTGTATTGCTGTATCCGAGTTAGTAATAGCGCGAGGTTTGCCAACAATGGTCTCAATAACTATCGGCAGTCGCCGACCTGGTGCCTCGGCGAAAGCAGCAAGAGACTGACCGGTCAGTTGATCATTGGCGATAATAATTTTCGGGCTGATTACTTGACCTGCATCGCGAGCTTTAAAAAGATCAACGATTTCGATAACCAGTTGGCTGAGGCGCGGCTCTGGGCGATCAATTGTTCGGCGCGGAAGTAGTGCAGCCTTGGTCGGTCGAAGTGTGCGGCGTAAATCAAAATAGAGTTCGCTCTTTGAGACGATCAGAGTTGCTGTCGTGCCACGCGCCGCCGCCTGACGTGGATCTTGCTCGAGAACATCGACACGAAAAATTGGGTCGTTGGCACTGTGGCGAATATTCACCGGGGTTGAGTTTGTTCGCTTCTCATGTGGATGAACATCGTCGAGCCAACGAAACACTGCATCAATTGCGGCTTGTCGCAACTCTTTGTTCGGTGTTGCAATCGAAAAGCCGTAGGTTGTGATCACGGCATGAACGCTACCAATAGACGATTTGGTGCGAATTCGTTGAACTAGTGTGAAAAAGTGTCATTTACAACGATGGTCGGCTTCTTTGCAACCGCCACATCTGTTGCATTCATTTGGCCACAAGTAGTTCGGGTCTTTGTCAAGAATTCAACAGAAGGTATTTCGCCACCATCTTTTTTGCAAGGTTGTAGCGGTTCGCTGATGTGGACAATCTATGGGCTCAATAAACCTGAAGGCCAGGTTGCGTTGTCGAACGGTCTATTGGTGATTGCACTCTCGTTGATTCTTTTTGTTTGTGTAAAGCACGAAAAAATCAGGTGGCCGATTCCGGTTTTCACATTGATTGCCGTATTCATTGCCGGGACGGTTATCGCAAACTATTCGATCACGCTGATGGGTTGGTGCACCGTGGCAATCGGCGCACCCGCGATAATCCCGCAAGTTGTGCGCGTGTATCGAACCGAGCATCTTTACGGTGTGTCGGCGGCGATGTACGGATTGCTTTCTTTTTGCTGTTTGACGTGGTTGATCTACGGTGCAATGATCGACGACTGGTTTGTATCGCTACCAAACATCATCGGCACGCTCGGCGCTTTTTATATCTGGGTTCGCGCAGTCAAATCGCACCGAAAATATCAGACGCCCCTAGAGGCATCTGCAAACTAATTTAGTTTGAGTGTTGTTGCGATTTCTCCGCAGCGCGGATGTCGAACGGTTAGTGCAACTTCAGCGCCGCGACTTGCTCGCACGACCCACGAGTGCATCAAGCGATCTGGCGTGCCGTCTGACATCGCGCCACCGTTCAACAAAAACATTGAACGGCCCGCCAACTGACCAACTTTTTCTTTTGCCGCACAGCCAACAGTCTGTGCCCCAGATAATTCGACCGTAATTGGCAACACAATCTTGTGGTCGTGGGCGAGTCGTGTAATTTCGGTGCCCAGCCAACCCGTGTTGGCAAGCCCGAGCTCAACTCGCCAGACATCCTCACCCAATGATTCGGCTTTGGTGTGCTTGATTTCAAGTCTTGGTGACGCCATCGCTTGATAAACGGCGACTTCGGCGTGAGCCGCGATCTCGGCGCGTAACTTCGATGACGGTGCGTTTGTCCAAATGCGAAATGCATCGGCGCCACCGAGTTCGACTTTGCCGAGTTGCGGGTGATCGAACTTGTACCACTTCACGTAACTATCTGGTGCGTGTGTGTCTGACCATCGACACACGGCGAGATCTTGTTCGACAGTTGGTCCGACATACCAAATGTCGGTTGACGAATGTTCGCCAGTGGCGTGAAACACGGCGTCCCAAAATTCAGTTGTCCATGAATAGACACCGAGATGGTCATACGCCCAGTCATCGCCGGCACCACCCATCACCGAAGATTTATCCCATGTGAGATCTTCAAAAACCGAATGCACCGGATACGTAGTCAGCGGTGTCGAGTGTTTTCCAAACTCGTTAAAGATGAACAAGTCAACTGGCGGCAATTGCGAATCTGGTTTGCTGCTGCTCGGTCGCAACATGAAACCGCCCGCTGTGTGGAACGCGTTGTAGCCGCAAACATTTGGTCGCGCTTTGACGGCGCGCACGAGTGAATCGGTTTCTGGTTCTGAAAGCGGGTGGTCGCCTGAGCCGAGCACGCTGACGCCCCAACCAGCAGGAAAGTTTCTGTTCAAATCGAGACCGGCCGGGTCGCGCGGTTGATCAATCGTGAAGCCGTCATAGTTTTCGATCAGACCTTCTTGAATGAGTCTGTAACGCGTCGTACCGCGTGGCGCACCGAGCGGGCCGACGGGCACCATCACGCGAGCGTCTTGTTGGTGTTCAATCCATCCGCCGTCTGGGTCGGCGATGCGCATTGTCAAAATTCGTCCGTCGCCATCGATGTCTTGTGGATGCAGACCCGGCCACAAATGACCATCGCGCCAAGGCCAAGGCCGCACACTCGAGCGATGAAAGAGTGGTCTGTCAGCGAGGGCATCTTCAACACCGTCGGGGTTTACACGTGGGGCAATATAAAAAGTTCGTGTGCTTAACGCTTCGACAACTGTTTCATCTCGGTTATTGAATTTTTCGACGAGATCTTGAATTATGAATAGTGCGGCTGCGCCACCTGTGACTTCAGTGGCGTGAATATTGGCGTCGATCCAATGTGCGGGTTTTGTGTGGTGCGCGCCTGTTGTTGTGTCGGTGATTGTCGCAAGCATCAGGTTGCGGCCTTTGTGTGACTTGCCATACGACTCGACGCTGACAAGTTTCGGATACTTCGTCGCTATCGCGTTTAGCCACGCCACCATTTCGTCATATCGCAAGAACCGATCAAACTCATAGCCGTTAATTGTCATGCTGTAAAAGTTACACTCTGGTAGGAGGTACGCGAAGTGCCGCATGTTCCCGTGTTTCAGCACGCAATCGGCAAATGGCGACCTCGTTGGCGCGGGCGTATTCACGGTGGTGCAGTTGCAGTCACGATCCCGGCGGGCGTAATTCTCACACTCGTCACGCCAAGTGGGGTAGCGCGGGTGGCGGTGTTCGTGTACGTCGCATCCTTGCTTGCGCTGTTTTCGACTTCTGCTTCGTATCACTTATTCACGCGCACACAACGCGCGCAGCGCACGATGCGCCAACTCGATCATGCAATGGTCTACGTGTTAATCGCTGGCACTTACACTCCAGTTTGTTTGCTCGCATTGCCGCGCAATGTTGGCGTTGTCTTTTTAATAGGGATCTGGTGTGCTGCGCTGCTTGGCATCGCGCTGAAAGTTACATGGCGGGCTCACAAAGTTTCGGGCGCTATGTATTTGATCATCGGTTGGGCAGCATTAATAATTTTGCCGTGGGCGCATCATCGCGCTGGTTTCACGAGTCTGTTTTTGTTCGCGCTCGGCGGCATCGTGTTTACGGTTGGTGCAATTTTGTTTTATTTGCAGCGCCCACAACTTCGACCGCTCGTGTTTGGTTATCACGAGGTGTGGCACGTGTTTACTGTTGTTGCTGTTGCTCTGCAGTTTGCTGGCGTTGGCGTGCTGATTGCCCGCGTCGGTTAACGCCCAGCGAGACGATTGTTGCCGGAATAAAAAACGCGCGACCATGAAATGAAACATCGTCCCAGTGCTTTGTAGTCATCGGCGCATGCCAGGCACGAATGCGATAGATCAAAAACAACAACACGAGTGCATGCAACGAAATGATTGACCACGCAAAACCTTGTGTGCCGATGATGTCAAGAAACGGCGCAGCAACGAGTGGGCCGATCATGGCGCCGAGGCCATAAAGCGTTACAAGTTGCGATGCTGCAGCACCCATTTGTTCGGGTGACACCCAGTCGTTTGTATACGCACCGCCAATTGCATACAACGGAAAACTAAAACCGCCGATTGCAAACAACAAAAGTATCGTCCAATTGTTGCCCGTTGGCTGCGAAAGCATTACTGCACCGAGCGCCATGACCGCGAGGCAACACAATAATCCGATGATGCGACGGTCAATGTCGTCAGACGCCGAAGAAATTGGCCAAGTCAGTGCCATGCCCCCAAGTTGAAGCACCGCAACAAGGATGCCGATGCGCCCAATGCTCAGACCCTCGCGCGTTGCATGAATTACCGCCATGCCGAGAACGCCACCGTGGGCGAGACCGACTAACAAAATTGTGCCCGCGCCTGTTGGCACAATTTTTGCGAGGTCGCGCAGGCTGAGATGCAGATGATTTTCGACTTCAGGTGCGGCCGCTTGCTCTGAAATCGAAATTGGAATCACCGCGAGCGATGCAACGATCGCAGCAAATGCGAATCCACTTAGATTGCGGGCGTCAAAATTGAAAACCAACAATTGGCCCATACCCCAAGCGCCGATTGTGACGACGTTGTAGATCGCGAGCAATCGACCGCGATAGTGATTTTCGGCCTTGCCGTTGAGCCACGATTCGGCGACGACATAAAGACCGGCTAAACAAAAGCCGGTGCTCACGCGCATGATGAGCCAGATGATTGGCGAGTCAAACAAACCAGTGACAAGAATCGATGCGCTGAGCAGCGATGCGAGTGCGGCGTAGACGCGAATGTGGCCGACGCTTCGAAGTGCGCGAAGCGAATACCAGGAGCCGATCAAAAAACCTGCGTAGTAGGCGGTGGTGATTCCGCCGCTGATAATCGTCGGCAATTTTTCAAGTTCTGCGCGAATGCCGAGTAGCGTGCTGAAACTGCCAGCCGAAATCATCAGAAAAGTCAGCCCAGCGAATAGCCCCCAGGTTGCCAACAGAATCGTGCGACGATTTGCGTTGAGTTGGGGGAGAAACCACATGCATTTAGTCAAGCATCTGCGGGCAGGCCGAGTGAGTTATTGCGCGCGTCTGTGTTGGTTTTGTGTCGCAAAATCGTTTGAACAAATCACCTGATAATCAACTAGCCTGACAGCGACTTGGGTCGCTAGCTCAGTTGGTAGAGCGACGGACTTTTAATCCGCAGGTCCAGGGTTCGATCCCCTGGCGACCCACTTTTGTTTTGTGGCTAGAGCCGCGACCAAATTTCGTTATGTTGAGCCGACTTTTCGCGTGTCAGGCCAGCATTTGTCAGGGCCGACTGCACCATATGTCGCCCTGATTCGAATTCGGGCATTTCGACGAGCAAGCTTTTTACTTTTGATAACACTTTTGCGCCGCCGCTGAGAATCAAGCCCTCGATGCCGTCAACGTCAAGTTTGATGTAGTCAGGTTGCGCAAGACCGAGCCAAGTCAGGGCTTGGTCCATCGAGAAGCCGATTGTTTGATATTCGAACTCAACTTCGATTGGCTGACCGTTTTCGGCATAGTTTTCGCCAAAAGTTGAACCCGAGTTTCCCCATTCGATCGACTTCATTAACAGTTTTGCCTGAGTTGCATCGTTGCTCAATGGATTAGGAACCACCGTGACTTGCCCCTCGAGATTATTCAACCAAATGTTTCGTGACAAAAATTCGATGTTGAATGGCGACGGCTCAAATGCAACCACTTTCATCTTTTTACTTAGCGCCGCGTAAATTGCGTACGAGCCGATGTTGGCGCCGATGTCCCAAAGAACCGAGTTCGGGGTTGCTTCGTCAATCCATGTCAGTGTTGTTGGCTCGAGGGGTGGAGTGTCTTCGAATCGGCTCTTCAACCACGAAAACTCAAGCGTCGAGTAGTTGACTTTTGTTCCGCGAATTTCAATGCTTGCAGTTTGCGAAATTGCAAACCGTGTCGTCATCGAAATTAGGGTGCGCCCAAGTCGGCTGCGTTGCAAAATTTGTAATAACGATCGCGTCGCTTTGCCCTTTGTCGACCGTTGCAACGACTGATGCAACTCAAAACCCCGACTTTTTGACATCACGTCACTTTATGGCGATTTTTGAGCATTTTTGAAATGCCATAGCTCGAAAATTGCTTTGAAGCTAAAAATTATGAGTCGCTTTGGAATTAAAAATTTGATGGGCCGATTACTTTGCCACATTGTCCCAGTTATTGATGATCCCTCTCGAACTTTATGTGAGACGGCGGTTTCGTTGACATTTAGTCGCTCATTGTTCGCAATAATCGTTAAGTAGATATTTGGAATTAAGGGTTCGTGCGGGAGTTTTTTAAGTAGATCTTGAAGGATCTCTCGTTTGTATGCTCGAATGGGCGAGTTCGGATCCCCACTCTTGCACTGAAATGAAATTTTCAGATAAGTGCTTAACGACCGAGTTAGTGCCTTACGAAACCACGGGTCGGTTCTAGCGGTACGGATACCCAGTGCAACTTTATGTTCATCGTCAACAGAGTCAATCACTAGCGGTATTTCTCTCGGGTCAAACTGACCATCGGAGTCAAGTTGCAGAATAATCACGTTTTTGCTGTTAATTGCCCTTTGATAGGCATTAAATGTTGTTGGCCCGTGGCCTTTATTCGACTCGTTTTTTTGGAGATGTACCGCCATTCTTAACTGTGGAGCGATGGCCTTTATGACTTTCTCGGTCTGGTCTGTTGAGCAGTCGTCTTGAATGAAAAGTTCGACTGAAAAACCTTCCGCACTTAAAACTTGGTCCAAAGTTCGCAATGTTGAGGAGATGCCGTCTGACTCATTAAAGATGGGCATTGCGATGCCGATTGTTTTGATGGACTCACTCATTTTCTATGGATAATTCTAAAACGAAAAAAGATTTATTTGTAAATCTAATTTTAGCAAAAGGCAGCCATGAATCTCTCAAATTATTTGTTCGATCGATCACGAACCAGTCTATTTGTGAATCTTTTAAAATCTTTAAGAGTTGATCAGATGGACTGATTGAAAACTGAGTGCTGACAAACTGCCGAATTTTGAGTGGCTCATTGATCTTTTCACTTTTGTTCTGAGTCGCTTGCAGCCAAATAGTTCTTGTCGCTTGCAACCATGCTTGTCTCTCCGAGTAGACGACTAGTTTTGTATCTCCAGTTCTCATGCATGCTTCTTGCAGCACCAATCTATTTCGGAGAGCTATGCACGGTGCCGAGAAGGGAAAGAGTTCATTTTCATTAAGTCTTCCCCATCCAAAGTTGCTTGCAAATATCGCGTCCGACGGTGTATTTTGTTTTAGCCAAGTACCAACTTCAATCAATTCTGGGCTTCCTACGTATGTGAACCCGATTGAGTCAAACTCTTTAGTTTTGCGTTGACTGTCGCGCCCCCAGTTGATGACGGAAAATGTGACAGACATTGCAACCGTGACAAGAAGAGTATTTCTTAAAGTCAACCTAATTTTGTACTTCTCGCGGACATTTAAGATTAAAAAAAACAGAGCGAATAGGACTATGGCAAGAGCGCCAAAGGGGGTTCTTGAAGCGCGAATGATAATCGCCCCACCTGAGCCTGAGTCTAGATTTGGAATTAAAAATGTTGCTGAAGCCAGTCCCGCTCCAATAAAAATCCATAAAGCGATGGCTCTTAGATTGATGCCATCAAATCTTGTGCTTGAAGAAACTACTGAGAGCAAGAGTAAGTTTACGGTCGTCGCGCCTGAATGCAAAAAATAGAGATTCTCACCGGCGTCGCCAAGTACTACAAATGAAAGGGCAGCAACTGTTGCTAATACAAGCTGAGACGAGTAAAGCAACAATTTTGATTCGAGCGTAAGCTTTTTTCTGATTATGTATGTTTCCAGAATCAAGTTGAGACTGAGAATAGCTAAGCCAAGAATATTGAGTAGCCCAATAACTGAAACAATTCTTAGAGGGATGTTTCTTAAATCCCCTTGCAATTGCCACGCGTATTCTCCAAACCTCAAATCCAGTAAACCTGCAGTCGTGGGCATCTTAATGAAAACATAGAACGTGATTAATAGACTCATGAGTGCCGCTAGTGGCACTTGAACGAGACGTCGGGTATCTCTCTGTTGAGGTGTGAGCAAGTAGACAAACACTGACATTAGAAAGATTAAAAGCACCGCACCGTGCATAGTTTTCGATAACACTGTCGCTGCTGAAATAGTTGAAACTGTAAAGGTAGCGAATCGTAGATTTCGGCGCAGAAATCGGAGCGAGAGCGCGATAGCGGCAAATAAGAATGCGAATGCATAAAATTGACTTGGAGATCCAAGATGTACTATTTTCATCCCGCCACCCCAAAGTGGAAATGACGAAGAAGTCATCAGAACTAGAGACGCCAAGAAGGTTTTTTTCTGCGACTTAGAAAACTGAGCAATGATCGACCAGGCGATTCCTGTGATTGCAATTGTGAAAACAATCGGAGAGATAATAGTTAAAATGAAAAATGGCTGAGTAGATGAGACTCTCTGTGTTAACCCCACCCACGCATACACAAACCAGTGGTATTTGATGTCAAATCCGGAAGCAAGTGGATAATTCGCAGTACCACCTTTTGCAAGCGCGTTTGAGAGGGCTGCAAAAAACGGGTAGTCACCTTCTTCAAGCATCCACCAAATTTTGGGGCGAGTCGAGACCATGACGTACATTGCGACGACAGATATTAAAAGAGACAGTCGAGTCAGAATTTTTTGAAAGCGAAATTCTGGAAAGTACATCAATGTTGCTGCGATTATCAAAAAAACTCCAGAGGGGAAAAGCCAGAACCACTCGGTGCCAAGCGCGGTTGCTGCAATAGCAATGACTGGGAAGAACGTCTCTTTAAATTCTCTCCGCCAAATAATTCTTGCAAAATCAATTTTCTTCGCCCAGAGAACATACGAGCCTGTGACCAATGAAAGAGCCAGTGGAAGCAACCAACCAATTTTTGGCCAATTTAGGTTGACAAAAATCTGATCACAAATTGTGCTGGCTGTAATTCCAATAGCGAACCCAATTGATAAAAGCTCAATTGCCGCAACTTCAGTTCGCTTTAGCAAAAGAAGGTAAATCAAGCATCCTGCAAAAATTTGTGGTGCAATTACAAAAGCCGCGCGAAAATAGTCCATGATCACTTAGTTCGCGGCGTGCTGTTGCATGCGGTGGGCGAGTTTGGCATGCGATTTAAGCATCGGCTCAAGCTTCGCACTCACTATTTCGAAGTTTTGCACGACATGTTTGCCGTGCACGATCGTGTCGCGCGCCGCGACTGGCCCGCATCGCAGCCACGCCTCAATCGGGTCAGCAATCGCCCCGGAAAAAGCAGGACCAGTAAGAGACCAAATCGCCACATCGCCGACGCTGCCAACCGACAATTCGCCAATCTCGCCGATGCGACCAAGACAACCAGCACCACCACGAGTTGCACACTCGAGCGCCATTCGAGCCGTGCCGGCGCCAGCGCCGCTGCGCAACTTTGCAAGCAACATCGCTTGTCGCGCTTCGAGCCACATCGATGCACTGTCAGCAGACGACGAGCCGTCAACGCCGATGCCAACGTGCACGCCAGCAGCAATTAAATCGATTACCGGCGCAACACCCGACGACAAAATCAAATTGCTACTCGGACAATGCGCAACACCAATTCGCGCCGCACCCAATCGCCGAATCTCATCATGATTTGGCATCACACAGTGGGCGAGCCAAGTGCGATCGCTGCACCAGCCAACTTCTTCTAAATAATCCATGGGTCGACAACCAAAAGTCGCCAACGAAAATTCGTCATCTTCTGAATTCTCGGCAAAATGAGTGTGCAGCCGCACATCAAGTTTCGCTGCCAACTCTGCCGAGTCGATCATCAATTGTTTCGTCACAGAAAACGGTGAACACGGCGCCAATGCCACTCGCACCATTGCCCCGTGGCTGCGATCGTGATGCATCGAAACCGCACGCGCCGACTCTTCGAGAATCACGTCGTGATCTTGCACCACATCGTCGGGTGGCAACCCGCCATCTTTGATCGACAACGACATCGACCCACGTGTCGGATGAAATCGCACGCCGATGTCACGCGCCGCAGCAATCTCGGCACTTAACAAATCTCCCGCACTCGCTGGGTGAACATAAAGATGGTCGGTCGAAGTTGTGCAACCCGACAACGCGAGTTCAGCCAAGCCGACCCACGCCGAAACATGCGCCGACTCTTCGTCAAGCGAACGCCACAATGGATACAAAGTTTGCAACCAGCCAAACAATGGCGCATTCGTCATTGGCGGAAACGCCCTTGTCAAGTTTTGATACAAGTGGTGATGCGTATTCACCAAGCCTGGCGTTACAAGGCAATCGGTCGCATCAACAACCTGGTTTGCTGCTGGCGGCACACCGCTGCCAATCGCTGACACAAAACCGTTAGTGATCGCCACCCAGCCGTCGCGAATTTCTCTTCGGTTGTCATCCATCGTCGCCACAAGCGACGCGTGCGCGATTACAAGATCAGCAAGTTCTGAGTTCAGATATTTAACTCGCGAAGTTCACTCTTCGCGTGTCGTTCATCGGCATCGCGATATAACAAGTGGCCGAGCAACGCGGCGATACCTGCAGTCGACAAGCCAACAACGATCGGAAACGCCAAAAGCGCCAACACGAGAATTACCGCCCCCGCCATGTTATTTCTCAGGCTTGTAAGCCCAAGCCTCAATCTCTACTGCGCCGTTGGCTGGCAATGATGCAACACCAATTGTGCTGCGCGCTGGTCGCGAATTGCCGAAACCTTCAACGTATGCATCGTTGAAAGTCGCGAAAGTATCCATGTCGGTCAGAAAACACAGCGTCTTTTTTACATCTTTGATTGTTGCGCCAACAGATTTAAGTTGACCCTTCAAATTTTCGATCGCTTGGGCGGTTTGCGTGCGAACTCCGCCGCTGACGATTGCTCCGTCTTTGAGACCGAGTTGTCCTGAAACAATTATCCAATCGCCTGCGCGCACTACTGGTGTGTACGGCCCAATGGCCGCTGGTGGTTTTGCCATGCTGCAATCGTAGATGATTAGCAAGGCAATACGATAACTCGGTGCTTCAAATTAGCCGTCGCCAGTTTATTTATGGATCAGTTTCCGCGCTCGGTTTCAGCTCCGCGCTGACTTCACTTTTTGCTTGCAGCCCATCAAATTCGCCGACTAGTCAGGCACTGCCAGATGATGTGCAACTCGTGCAGCGATTTCCGCAGGTTTTGGTGCCGGGCGAAGTGCGTCTGCCGATGTCGTTGGCGCAACAGTCGGGCATCATCACCACAAATAGTGATTTCAAATTTCCAGAAACACTCACGGCGAAAATTGTCAATCTTTCGAACGACACTGTGATCACTGAAAACATAAGCGTCACACTTCATGGCGCCGAAATCGCGATTCCTTATTATCCATTTCGAACAACTATTGAAAAACCTGGCAACTATATGTTGGTTGTTGACGGTGGCCCGCAAGACGGTGCGGCGTTTAGTGTGCTCGAACGTGACCAAGTGCTCGTGCCAAAATCAGGCGACACATTGCCTGGTTTTGACACACCGACTTTTGATAACGCATACGGCGTCGACCCAATCTGCACACAAACGCCTGAGCCGTGTCCGTTTCACAAACTCACGCTCACCGATGCGCTACAACTCAAAGTGCCAGTCGCATATTTGATTGGCACGCCCGCGCATTGTTCGACCGGCACTTGCGCGCCCGCACTCGAACAATTAACCAGCGTGGCAAAAACTGTCGGCGACCGCGCCAGTTTCGTTCACGCCGAGGTCTACTCAGATAAAGCAGCAACGATTGTTGCGCCAGCAGTAAAAGCATTTGCAATGACTTTTGAGCCGACGCTATTCATCGTTGACGCAAATTCAAAAATTGTCGATCGACTTGACGCCGTATTCGACGCTCAAGAAATAACCGAAGCGCTGTCGCGCGCTGGTGTCGCGACCAGTTAGTTATTTGGCCTGCGCTATTTCGCGCGCTGGTGTCGCGACTAGCTAAATCAGATTGCTTCAGCTGAAGCTTTGACCACAACCGCAACTGCGTGACGCATTTGGGTTGGTGATCTTGAAGCCAGCATCTTGCAAGCCATCGTTGTAATCAAGGTTCGCACCTTCGAGCAGTTGCAACGAGGCGGGGTCTACGACAACTTTTACTTCACCGAAAGTTTTGACAACATCATCGGCGGCAAATTCGCCGTCAAAGAACATCTCATACGAGTAGCCCGAGCATCCACCAGGTCGAACTGCAACGCGCAACGCAAGATCAGTTGCGTTTTCAGACTCGAGAAGTTGCTTAACTTTGACTGCTGCTTTATCTGTCAGGGTGATCATTTAGTGGTCTCCGTTGTTGGTAGTGAAACTTAAGTTAAGACTACCGTCTGTCCCAATACTCAATCGTGTCAGGTAGTTTTATGTGTATGACTGGCCGCCGAGTGCAGCCCCCGACGCCCGCTGAAGTCACCAATTTGCTTCGCGCCGTAATTGACCCTGAGCTTGGCGACAACATTGTCGACCTCGGCATGGCGACAGGAGTCACCGTGACCGACGATGGCCTAGTCACGATTGGTGTCAAGCTCACGATCAAGGGCTGTCCGTTGCGTGTGCAAATTAAGAACGATGTCGAGTCACGCGTTACGACGCACCCAGGCGTTACAAAAGTAAAAATTGAATGGGGCGAAATGGATGCTGATGAGCGATCGGCAGTTATGACCCGCGCCAGATGGAACGCCAAAGAAAATGCCGCGGCAACCCAAGTGCCAATGAACACTCGCATCTTGGCTATCGCCAGCGGCAAGGGCGGTGTCGGTAAAAGTTCGGTCACTGTAAATCTCGCAGCGGCTCTCGCCAACCAGGGCCTCACAGTTGGTGTGCTTGACGCCGATATTTGGGGCTTTTCGGTGCCGCGAATGCTGAACATGTCAGATCGCCTTGAAGCCAAACTTGTCGATGGCAGCGACAAACCAAGAATGATTCCAAACGAGCGAGTCATCGGCAAAGGATTATTAAAAGTCGTCAGCACGGGCATGCTCGTTGAAGACGAAAGCACTGCGCTGATGTGGCGCGGCTTGATGCTCACCAAAGCCGTTGAACAATTTCTGAAAGATGTTCACTGGGGTGAACTTGATTACTTGTTGATCGATATGCCACCAGGCACGGGCGATGTGCAAATGGGTTTGGCGCGAATGTTGCCACGCACAGATTTGATTATCGTCACCACACCAGCAGTGTCAGCACAAAAAGTTGCAATTCGCGCTGCCGATATGGCGCGTCGCAGTTTCTTGCGAATTGCCGGCGTGATCGAAAACATGAGCACGTTTACATGTGAGCACGGCACTAGTTATCCGTTGTTTGGTTCTGGCGGCGGACAAAACCTCGCCACCGAAATTGGCTCAGAGCTACTCGGTCAAATTCCGATTGAGAACGCTGTCAGCCATGGCAGCGACAATGGTGAGCCAGTAGCAATTGCTGGCGCAGGACTAGCCGCCGAGGTGTTTCGTGACATCGCCAAGAAAATTATCTCGCAGACTGTACCCGGCACCGAAATGGCTGGCTGCTCGGCCCGCATGCTCGAGTCGGTCGCTCTCGCCCTCGGCGAAAAACCCGCAACTAAAGTGGCTAAGTGAATTTAATTGAAGTCTTAAAGAAAATTTGGCGGCCGATTTATCGAAATCGAAGACCCATCAAACGTCTAATTCGAAAATGGAGGGTCTCAAAGGTTTCTGAGTCCGCATTGAATGCTGAGCAAACTCAACGATTCAAAGACTTGGGCCTTGATTGGCAAGGTGCGCGTGCCGAAGTCGAGAAATTGCTGGGCAAAAATTCAGACATTTCTTCACATCGCTCAGAGCATTATGAATTACTGATGGCGATTTCAAAACAGCATCAACCTAAACGAATTCTTGAAATCGGAACCGCAGAGGGAGATTTTACGGTTTTTCTTGCGACTGTTTTTCCCGACGCAGAAATCGAAACAATTGATTTACCAGCTTCTGACCCTCGATTTTGGAATGCTACAACTGAGTTGTCAAACTCGAAAAAAGCAAAGGTGTCCAGCTCGGATGTTCAGCAACGAGATGCAAAACTGAGAGAGTTTTCAAGCATCAGTTTTCGAGAAACTAACTCGCTCGCCTTAACATTTCAGGAATCAGATAAGTATGACTTGATTTGGGTAGACGGCGATCACACATACCCAGTGGTGAGCATCGACATAGCCAATGCTTTGCGACTGTTAAACGTTGGTGGGATGCTTGGTTTTGACGATATCTATGAGACGCCGCAGACGAATTATCAATGGGTCGGTCAAGAGTCGTATGAGACGTTAGTTCAGTTCAAAAACGCTGGACTTATTGATTTTAAGTTGATTTTGAAAAAGTTGTTTCGAGAAAAAAACTACAATAAAAAGTCTCAGAAATTCATTGCGATTGCTACTCGCGTAAAGTGATTAGTAGTCGGGTTCGCCGGGCATAATCACGCCGATCACTTTGCCGTCGCTGTTGGTGCGCAAGCGAGGCAAAATTGCCACGGGTTTTGAAACTTTTTTGGCTGCTGCCAAAACTTCTGCCGTTGTTTTGAAATCTGCCAAAAATTTCAAGTTCTCAGATGTGGGTGGAAACATCGCTAACTCACCACGCACAAGTTTGTCGAGAGCATCTTGTGGTTTGACCCACAAACTTGCGATTGTTTCTTGCGAATCGTGCAACGGCTCTTGCGACTCGGGTGCCGCGGCAACAAAAAACCGTGTATCGAAACGTCGAGCTTCGCCTACTGGCGTAATCCAGTGACTGACATAGTGAATTGAGCCAGTGACTAGCCGCAGTCCTTCGCGTTGACAAAGTTCGATGATATTCATTGACGAGTCGTGCACTGCACTGCGAGCCGCAGCAAAGCGTTTTTGTGTCGCGGCGTTGTCGAATGCGACAGTTTGATTAGTTTTCGTATCGCGGGCGAGCAACACACCGGCTTCTTCAAAGCACTCGCGAATCGCCGCCACCCAATAAGCGAGACCACCATTTGGAATTTGCAAAATTGCGCTCGCTTCAAAGTCATCGAGCCCGTCGCAAAATGGCTCGAGTGCCTGGGCGCCGTCGGTCGCGTCGACTTTGCCCCCAGGAAACACATACATACCACCGGCAAATGCCGCATTGTGAGTGCGCTGCAACATAAACACTTCGAAACCGTCAGCTACATCGCGAATCAACATCACAGTTGCCGCAGGTCGCAGCGCACTTTTATCTTCGGGCACCGATTGACTGTTGTTGCCAGAACTTGTCACGACAAGATAGTACGACCAGTTAGAACGGCTAATCGCATTGAAAAATATGGTCGGTTCATCTGCAGTTCGACGATAGGTTCAAAGTAATGAATCGCGTGTCGGTCGACACTGCGGGACGCCCACCTTCTGTGGACGCACTCGCACGAGAGCTGTCGCTTCGCCATTCGTTGCCACATGCTTTGCTTGTTGATTTCGCGCGTCGCGCGATCGCCAACTCGGCATCAAACAAAAAGTTTTCAGCGGCAGAACTTGCCGATCAGCTCGCAATCGAGTTCTCACAAAGTTTGTTGCGAGATGTCATAAATGCAACGGGTGTTTTGCTGCACACCAATCTTGGTCGTGCACCAATGGCGATGCAAACTTCAAATCGCGCCTCCAATCTTGAATTAAACATGTCGACAGGTGAGCGGGGCTCGCGTCAGTCGACAGTGGGCAAGCTGCTCGCTTTGTTGTGCGGTGCCGAATCTGCAATTGTCGTCAATAACAACGCAGCCGCAGTATTGCTTGTCGTTGCAGCGTTGGCGAATTCACGTGATGTCGCTGTTTCGCGTGGCGAAAGTGTCGAAATCGGTGGCAATTTTCGCATTCCCGAAGTCACCGAGCAATCGGGTGCCCGTTTAGTTGACGTCGGCACAACAAATCGCACGAGATTGCGTGACTACAAAAAGGTAATTGATAAACGCGGCAACGATATCGCGTTGGTGCTTAAAGTGCATCCGTCGAATTATCGAGTTTCAGGTTTTGTTGAAGATACACCTGTTCGCGAACTTGCAACTTTGCCGGTGCCTGTGGCGGTTGATATTGGTTCAGGTCTGATCGACAACACTTGTCCGTGGCTCGAGTCTCGTGCACCAAGTTGGTTAAGCAACGAGCCCGCTGCACGACAATCAATTAATGATGGTGCCGCACTGGTGATGTTTAGTGGAGACAAACTCTTCGGCGGCCCTCAGTGCGGCGTGATTGTTGGTCGCGCAGATCTCATCGAGGCTTGCGCACAACATCCACTCGCTCGTGCGTTGCGACCTGGTTCGACCACGATGCTGGCGATGCAAAGCTTGGCAATGGCATATCTAGGTCGCACAGCGACAAAAGAGATCGCGTTTTGGAAGATGGCAACGATTGCTACTGCCGACTTGCAATCGCGCGCTGAAAAAATTATCGCAACTGCAAAAATCGGCAAGGTTTGCGCGCTTGATTCAATCCCAGGTGCAGGGTCGGCACCAGGTGCAACTATTGACTCAATTGGGGTTGTCATTGAGGGTGATCATTTAACAAAATTACGGATGAATGAGACGCCGATTATTGCTCGAGTCAAAGACAGCCAGACTTTTCTTGATCTGCGCACGATTCAGCCAGATGATGATGAGATTGTCATTCGCGCTTTACAACGACTCGCAAAATAATTTTTCATGACTGTCATTGCAACAGCAGGCCATGTTGATCACGGCAAGTCTTCGCTAGTTCTTGCCTTAACTGGCACCGACCCTGATCGGTGGGCAGAAGAGAAGCGTCGCGGCATGACAATCGACCTCGGTTTCGCTCACACCCATTTGCCATCTGGTGCAACGGCGAGTTTCATCGATGTGCCGGGACACATTCGCTTTTTGCGCAACATGCTTGCGGGTGTCGGTGCAATCGATGGTTGCATCTTGGTTGTTGACGCCAAAGAGGGTTGGATGCCTCAAACCGAAGAACACTTTCAGATTCTTAAACTTCTCGGTTTGCATCACGGACTAGTTGCTTTGACCAAAGTTGACTTAATAGACGCCAAAGTTGAAGGCGATCGGCGCAATGAGATTCGAGCAAAATTACGTGAGTCATTTTTAAGCGATGCGCCGATTATTTCAGTTTCGGTTGTTTCATCTATTGGCCTTGATGAAGTGCGAGGCGCACTTGATGTTTTGATCGTAGATTCAACGCGCACGAACCCAATACGAAACAGAAATCGCCCCAGATTGTGGATCGATCGTTCGTTTTCGGCGCGTGGTTCTGGCACAGTTGTGACCGGCACTTTGATCGATGGCTCGCTCGAGTCGAACGCCGAGTTAACTATCGTTCGAACGCAGCAACGCGTGCGGGTGCGCGAAATTCAACAGCACGAAAAGTCGACAACCCAACTTGAGCCAGGTCATCGATGTGCACTGAATCTTGTTGGTGTCAATCACGCCGAAATATTTCGTGGCGACGTTCTAGTTGCCGAAGATCAGTGGCTGCCGAGTGCGATGTTTGATGCTTCGCTTGCCATCGTGCCTTCGTTGCAACATCGTGTTACTCGTCGCGGAAGTTATTCGGTCTACATCGGCTCAGGCGAGGTCGCAGTCAAAATTCGCTTGATCGGCACGCGCGAGTTGCACGCCAACGAAAACGGCTTTGTGCGCGTCGCCTTGCAAACTCCGATACCGATTTTGCCAGGCGATCGTTTTATCTTGCGTGAGTCGGGTCGGCAAGAAACAATTGGGGGTGGCGAGATTCTTGACATCGCTCCAACCTTGCGCGCATCGAAAGCAAAGCCTGATCGTTCAGTCGAGCGAATAATCAGCGAGCGCCAGTGGGTCACCGTCAAAGAACTCGAACTTTTGACTGGTGAAGTTCGCCAACCAATAGTTGGTGATTGGCTAACCACGCCGAAACTTTTAGATGCCACACGAAAAGAGCTGGCAATCAAACTTGCTAAAACCTCTGATGGTTTAGAAGTTTCACGACTTAAATCTCACGAGCAGGCCGTGCTTGCCGCCTTGCCCGATGTTGTCATCGAAATGGGACGTGCTCGAATCAAAGGCGCTTCATCGATAACCGAGCATCCTTATGTTGCGTTGTTCACCAAAGCCGGTGTCACACCTCCAGACACAAAGACCCTTGACAGAAACATTGTTCGACAGATTGTTCAACGTGGTCTATTCGTTGACATCGATGGCGTTGTGTTTCATGTCAGTGCGCTCGAAACTGCTCGCTTAAACGTTCAAAAAATCTTGCAGCAACATCCGAACGGTTTCACAGTTTCTCAATTTCGCGAGCACCTCGGCATTACCCGCAAGCACGCGGTGCCGTTGCTTGAGGCGCTAGACCGCAGAGCAATCACCAAACGAAACGGCGACTTACGTGTTGGTGGGGCAAGGCTCAACGGTGAGCCGTCTCAAGTCTGAGATTTATTCGCCTTTAGGCTTGCGCATTTCTCTGTAGTCGCGCGCAGCACCCTCAAGCGGTTCAACTTCAAGAGTCACGCCGTCAATTGCAGCGACGCGCAATTCTTGACCATCTTGAATTGGTGTCGCACGATTTGTGCGGGCTCGCCACTGCGCATCGTGAATTCGAACAATTCCCAATGGATTGATCGTGCCTACGGCCCGACCAGTGCTGCCGATCATCCACTCGCGGCCAATTGTCGGTGTGGCAAAGCGGGTTCGCACCATCGAAGGCATACCAACGACAAACGCCAACGAGATAGCGATCATTCCGCTAATAAACGTCAGCCATGACAATCGAATTTCACCTCCGTCGCTGCTTCTGAACAAAGTCAAACTGCCAAGTGCAAGCAATATCAGACCCGCACCAGTGAAGAATCTTGGAATACCAACTTGCACATCAATTGACAGCAATAGCATCGCCAAAATGATCACTAGAAGGCTCGCACCGCGAAGCGGCAAAGTCGCCAGACCGTGACTACCGAGCACGACACAGACTGCACCAACAACACCAGCGATACCGATGCCTGCAGTAAAAAACTCGAAGATCAACAGTGCTAATCCGATTATCACCAGCAAAAATGTGACTGGCGGACTTGCAGCCGTGTGAAGTAGTCGTTCGATTAAACCAAGTTTGAAAAATCTGGTCGTCGCTGCTTCTCGAATCAGCTCGTCGCCAGATTCAGACTTGACTTCAACAACAGTCTGCAGAGCTCGTCCTTTAATAGATAGCCCGTTCATCGCCAAGAGCATGTTGCGCAAAACTGGCACGCCCTCATCATCGGTTGCAAGTTTTAGTGCGCCAAGTCGCTTGGCATCTTTTGAATTGACTGTTGTCGTGCGCAATGTCGCCGACGCGTCACCAAAACTCACTTCGCCAGCATTCGTCGTCAATAGTTTTCCGGTTTTGCCGATGCGGGTACCGTCGGCCATAGCCGAAACATCGGCGACCGCCAGCAATTGTGCAGCGCTGCCGTAGGCGCGTGCAGTTGTTGGTCCAACCCAAACTGCAATCGGTATCTTCGAGTCAATAATTTTATTGAATAGCGCTTCCATTCGCGTCTTTGTGACGACGCCACCCAATGAATTGACTTGCAAAATTACGGCTTGTGACGATGATGACTCGGCCCGTTCGATTGCTTGTTCGATATCGCGCACAACAATTTCGTCAATCAGCCCATTTACTTCGACTACATCTACTGGTGCAAGATCGTTCGTGCCACCTTCGGCGTTTGCCACTTGTGACGCACCAAACGTGATCGCAAGTGCCGAAATGAGCATCGAAAACGACAACACTTTTCGCAAATTAATCATTGATTTTTGCAAGCTTGTCTCCAGATGTTCATGCGATGGCGTTTACGCTAACATTTGCGCGTGCATATTTTGTTAGCTACTGATGCTCAGTGGGTGCTCGACGAGGTTCACGCGGCTCTTGGCACTGCCGATACCTCATTTGTTGTTTGCCGCGATGGTCGTGATGTGTCGCGTGCCATAAAGCAACGCACACCCGATCTCGCAGTTTTAGATTTGCAGTGTGGCTCAATGGGCGCAATGGCTGTGACAATGGATTTACGCCTCGACCATAGTGATGGCCGGTCGCCAATGGTGCCAGTTTTGATGTTGCTCGATCGCATCGCTGATGTTCACTTGGCCAAGCGCAGCGGAGCGCAAGGTTGGCTGATTAAGCCACTCGATTCTTTGCGCCTTCGTCGTGCAGCAGACGCAATTGTCGCGGGCAAAAACTGGCACGAAGGCGTGCCGGTCGAAGTTTAAAAGTTATTTTCGATTCGCAACAATAACTTCGGCAATTTGCAGGGCATTAAGTGCCGCACCTTTGCGTAAATTGTCGTTTGAAACAAACAGCGTCAAACCCTTGTTGCCATCAATCGAATGATCTTGGCGAATTCGTCCAACAAAACTTGGGTCTTTGCCCGCTGCGATCAATGGCGTAGGCACATCAATGACGCTCACGCCAACAGCAGTTGACAAAATTTTGTGGGCTTGTTCAACGGTGATGTCTTTTTTGAATTCAAGAGTTAGTGAAAGTGAATGACCAGTGAACACCGGTACTCGCACACACGTGCCCGAGACCCGCAGGTCAGGAATATGCAAAATCTTGCGTGATTCGTTGCGAAGTTTTTTCTCTTCGTCTGTTTCAAGCATGCCGTCATCAACCAAACTGCCTGCAAACGGTATGACGTTGTAAGAAATCGTGCGCGGAAACTTGACAGCGGGTTTGAACGCAATTGCCTCACCGTTATATGTGAGTTCGTTTGCATTTGATGCACCTGTTTTTATTTGTTCGTGCAACTCGTCGACACCAGAAACACCCATGCCACTGACGGCTTGATATGTGCTGGCGACCATTCGCACCAGTGATGCGGCGTCGTGCAATGGCTTAAGCACCGGCATCGCCGCCATAGTTGTGCAATTCGGATTTGCGATGATGCCAAGTTTGGCGTTCGCAATATCTTCGGGGTTTACCTCAGAAACGATCAGAGGAACATCTGGGTTCATTCGCCATGCCGACGAATTGTCAATGACGATTGTGCCTTGCTTTGCGTACTTCTCGGCAATAGCCCGAGAAGTCGTTGCGCCAGCCGAAAAAATTGCGATGTCAAGATCACTCGTGTCGGCAGTCGACGCATCTTCAACTTCAATTTTTCGACCGTCAAATTCGATTATCGAACCAGCTGATCTTGCAGACGCAAAAAATCGAACTGATGTCGCAGGAAAGTTTCGTTCAATCAACAGGGTGCGCATCACACTGCCAACCATTCCGGTTGCACCGACAATGCCAAGGGATAGTTTTTTTGTCACGCGTTTAGGATACTTGAGCGACCAACCACCAATGGCTTGGATTAATTCTGTTTGTCGGTATGGTCTGTACATTCTTTTCTCTAGATGCTGCAACCGCCAGTTTGCGCTTTACCGAATGGAATATTTTGATTTCACCAAGCCGTGACTCAAAGAGTTGCAAGACCGTATCGGGTTTCAGTCTGTTGGCTTGCCAACCCAAACGAGTTGACCACCGCCATCGTGCAAGTCGTTGACCCAATACGGGCAATTTCCATAAGCGACGCACAGCAATGCCAAGTGGAACCAGCACGATGTCGCTGCCAACCCAGGTGCGAAAGTTGAGCACGATCAGACCGCCACTACGTGTCACACGAATCGCTTCACTAACCAAGTTGAGTGCATCTTGTGGCTGGCAGTGCTGCAAAGTTATGTAAGAAAAGGTCAAATCGACTGAATTGTCGTCACGCCCAAGAGTTTTGCCGTTTGCGACATGCAAGGTGCTTAGGCGATCAATGCGGCCATATCGCGCAACTGTTTGCCGACAGCGCTCGAGAAATGCAGAGTCAACATCGGCGGCAATCACTGCATTGCAGCGATTGGTGAAACTTGATGTCATACGACCGATGCCGCTGCCGATTTCTAGCAGCGTCGAGTTCTTAAATTGAAATGACTCGAGTTGCAACAGCCGTATGTATCGCTGCACTTCTTTGTCACCAGTTTCAACAAAGGCTTTAAGCGTTAGTTCGTCACCTGTTTCGTTGTTGAACACCCATCCCGTTTCGCGTACAACATCATCGGCAGTCAGGTCGTTATCGGCAAGGTTGCCAGCCGAGTTCCAGGGCAAGTGATGTGCGCGCAAATTTATAGCGCGACGAGACTTCATATTGCAATCAATTTAGTTGCTATTTGCGCACTGGCAGAGGTGCTGAATAGTCTTCGCCGCTATCGAGATCAAATGCCGTGTGTAAAGATCTGACTGCTTTTTCGAGCATCGGCGCAGCCACCACAACCGAGATTCGAATCGTGCTCGTCGAAATCATTTCAATGTTGACGTTGTTGTCGGCAAGCACCCTGAACATTTTTGCCGCAATGCCGGGGCTCGACTTCATGCCAGCACCAACTAGTGAAATCTTCGCAATGTTCGTATCTTGGGTTACACCTGTTGCGCCAACTTGTTTGGCGATTCTCTCGACAATTGGTTGGGCGTTGGCGACATCTGTTTTTGGCAAAGTAAACGAAATATCGGTTGTACCTGCTGTCGAGGTATTTTGCACGATCATGTCGACATTCACGTTTGCGCTAGCTAGTGGCTCGAACAATGCGGCTGAAACACCAGGCTGGTCGGGCACGCCAAGCACAGTTATCTTTGCGTCGCTTGCGTCGTGAACTACGCCCGAGATTATTGGTTCTTCCATATTTTGTTCTCCTTTTCGTACTTCACCTGTTACCCATGTTCCCTGCTCCCAGGTGAAACTTGAGCGAACATGAATCGGCACATTGTGGTTGCGCGCAAACTCGACGCTACGCAATGCCAGCACCTTGCTGCCAGCACCCGCCATCTCAAGCATCTCGTCAAACTCAAGATGTTTTAGTTTGCGAGCCTGTGGCACAATGCGCGGGTCAGCAGTAAATACGCCGGTAACGTCCGTATAAATTTCGCAGACATCGGCTTTCAGCGCGGCAGCAAGTGCAACAGCAGTGGTATCGCTACCGCCACGACCAAGAGTTGTGATTTCTTTAGCTGTGCTTACGCCTTGAAAACCGGCGACGACCGCAACTTTGCCTTCACTGAGTGCTTCGCGAACGCGGTCACCTTTAATTTCAAGAATTTTTGCTCGACCGTGCACGGTGTCGGTGATAATGCCAACTTGACTGCCAGTAAAACTCATTGCATCTACACCAAGGTCTTGCAGGGCCATGCAGAGCAGCGACATGCTGATGCGTTCGCCGGTTGTCAACAACATGTCCATCTCACGACCGGTCGGTGCCGAAGACACTTGACGAGCGAGGTCTAACAAATTGTCGGTGGCTTTACCCATTGCCGAAACAACAATTACTAGCTGGTTGCCTTGCGATTGTGTCGTTGCAATATGGCGTGCGACATTGCGCATCCGCTCAGGGTCGGCAACTGAGGTACCCCCATACTTTTGAACGATCAGCGCCACGGGTTTCAACGCTACCTCTACGGCTGTTGTTGACCTGTAGCATTTTCACCTCATGGGTACAGATAAACGCAATCGCCAAAAAGAGAATCGACGAGCTCGCCAAAGTGAACTTGAAAAGCAGATTCAACGACAAAAATTGGTTCGCCGCAGCACTCGCATTGCTTTGCTTGTAGGCGTTGTTGTTGCAATTGTTGCCGCCATCAGCTTGTGGCCAGAGAGTGACAGTGCGACCGAACCTGAAACGACCGACACTTCGGTCGCTGAAACAAGTGAAACAACTGTCGCGCCGGCACCCGCCGGGCCGTTTGAATATGGTGAAGGCGAGTGTGCACCAACTGATGGTTCAGGCAGTCAAATTCAAAAATTCGCCGCTGCACCAAAACTCTGCATCGACCCAACAAAAACCTATACGGCTCTCATAACGACCAATAAAGGTGATATGACTGTGGTGCTTGACCCAACTAAGGCGCCAGGCACGGTTAATAACTTCATCAATTTGGCGCGTTCAAAATATTTTGACGACACAGTTTGTCATCGTGCAATTCCGACTTTTGTTGTGCAATGCGGTGACCCAGCTGCCACGGGCACGGGTGGCCCTGGCTATTCGATAACCGATGAATTGCCGTCAGCGGGAGAATACAAACTTGGCTCACTGGCGATGGCCAACTCTGGCCCAAACACCAACGGCAGTCAGTTCTTCATTATTTCTGGTGAGCAGGGCATCGCACTTCCACCGAGCTATTCGCTATTTGGTCAAGTAACCACTGGCCTTGATACGACATTGCCAGCGCTTGACAAAGCAGGCAACAGCGACCCCGCATCGAACGGGTTGCCACCGAAAGAAGAAATACGAATAATCTCGGTGACAGTTAGCGAGAGTTAAGCAGCGCTAGTCAAGAAGTTCTGCACGCAGTGCAGTGAAAACTTTTTCGTCGACACCAATTTCTCTTAAATAGTTCTGTACTGAACCGTGCGTCGCGCTCAATCCAGAAAGAATAATCGTCATCGCGCGCGGGTCTGAAGCGGCAAATCGCGCTGGCATATTCGCATATGTGTCTGCCAGCTCAGGCTGTTTAACTCTTGCCCATTCGATCAAGCGTTTCATGCCGTCGGCAGTTTTGCCGTAATCAGCACTGATGACTTCTTCGGGTACACCAAGAATCGACAGAATAAATGCGGCGAGCACTCCTGTGCGATCTTTGCCGGCAGCGCAGTGAAAGACTGCAGGCAAGACATCTTGTTCAGAAATTAGCTTGATTGCATTGACGAATTTATTTGAGGCTTGTTCGAGCATTTCGCGATATGCCCAAACCAAAAACTCAACGACGTCTTCGATTTCGGGCGTGTCGCCGTCGTTCCACGTCGCATCAATAATTGGTAGGTGATGAAAATTAACGGGAAACTGTTTTACGGGAAATGTTCCCCGAGTTTGCACTTCTTTTGCCGTCCGTAAGTCAATGACGGTTTGTACACCCAGGTCAATGACAGTTTGCGCATCTTGTGCAGTAAGTCGGTATAGGCCGTCGGCACGAAACAGTGTTCTCCACTTTGTGACTTGTCCGCTGGCTGTCGGATAGCCCCCTAAGTCGCGAAAGTTATGCACGGCCTCGAGGCCGATTAATCGTTTTGGATCACTTATTAGCGCCGTTACATGCTGACTGTTCACTTGCCCGAGGTTATCGGTGCCGAGTTAATGCAAGGTGTTCTTCAAGCCACGGTTTGGCAAATTAATCGCGCGCTACTAAAGTCGCACGTGTGAAACTCGTTGGCGTAATTGGTTCAGGCATCATGGGCTCGGGTATCGCCGAGGTAATCGCCAAATCAGGAATTGACGTCGTCATTCGGTCGCGTAGTCAAGAAACGGCTGATGCAACTAAGAACTCGATCGAAAATAGTCTCAAAAAACAAGTTACCAAAACGAAAATCACACAAGAACAACTCGAAGCAGCAATGGCCCATGTTTGCGTAACGAGCAAACTTGAAGATTTGGCGAACTGTGATTTAATCATCGAGTCAGTGGCCGAAGATCTCGCAACAAAAAAAGAGCTCTTCACTGCACTCGACAAAGTTGTCAAGCCCAGTTGCATTTTGTCAACGAATACGAGCACTCTGCCCGTTATCGAAATGGCCAAAGTCACAAATCGCCCCGACAAAGTCTGTGGCATTCACTTTTTTAACCCGGCAGTTTTGATGCCTTTGGTCGAAGTCATTCGGCCGATTACTGCCAGTGATGAGACAATCGCATTGGCCAATGGTTTCGTAAAAGCGTGCGCGAAAGATGCAGTTCAAGTTGTTGACCGTGCTGGTTTTATTGTCAATGCCTTGTTGTTTCCTTACTTGAACAACGCAATCGCAATGTTCGAGGCTGGCACCGCGACGATGGAAGACATTGACGTGGCGATGAAAGGCGGCTGCAACTTTCCGATGGGTCCATTTGCCCTGCTTGACCTTGTCGGACTCGACACTTCGGTTGCGATTCTTAATGCGCTACATGCTGAATTTAAATCGGCCAACCTTGAACCTCGACCAATGCTGAAGAAACTGGTCAGCGAAGGCAAGCTCGGTCGAAAAACCAAACAAGGTTTTTACAGCTACTAGTTTCAAGCAAAATGAAATTCAACGACTTGCCAACAAGTCTTGGCGAGTCTGTCTGGGAGTTTCCCGATAAAACAAAGTGGCCCCGGCACGATGTCGTCGGTAGGGGTGCCGACCTCGAGCCTGAAACTTTGATCTATGCGTATCGGCACGGTGTATTTCCGATGGTTTCGAGTGAGAGTAGTGATGCTTCAAGTGATTTACTTTGGTGGTCACCTCAAATGCGTGCGATTATTCCGCTTGACGGTTTAAAAATTTCACGCACGATGCGTCGGAGCGCAAAAAAGTTTGAAATCCGGATTGACACGCAGTTCGAAAACGTGATGCGCAATTGTGCTGCGCCACACCGTGACAATGGCTGGATCACTGAAGACTTCATCAATGCTTATGTGAACTTGCATAATCTCGGTTGGGCACACAGCATTGAAGTGATTGACGAGAGTGGTTTGCTTGCCGGCGGTTTGTATGGCGTGCGAATCAACAAGTTCTTTGCGGGAGAATCAATGTTTCACCTTGTACGCGATGCCTCAAAAGTTGCACTTATGGCCCTAGTTGAGACGATGAAGTCATCAAATTTGTCGCTTCTTGATGTGCAGTGGTTAACCCCACATTTGGCGAGCCTTGGCGCCGTGTCGATTAAACGTGATGAGTACCTGCGCCGACTCGAGATTGCCGTAACCCAATAATCTCGCGCCTAGCCTTACCTAGTGGTGAGCGACTCAAAAAACACGACTAAGCGCGACGAGCCATGGGTGATGCGCACCTATTCGGGTCACTCAAGTGCTCGGGCCTCAAACGAGTTGTATCGCACGAATTTGGCGCAAGGACAAACAGGCTTATCGATTGCATTTGATCTGCCAACTCAAACTGGCTACGACCCCGACCACATTCTTGCTCGCGGCGAAGTTGGCAAAGTTGGCGTGCCAGTCGTACATCTTGGCGATATGAAGACTTTGCTTGACGGTATTCCGCCGGGCGAGATGAATACATCGATGACAATTAATGCAACTGCCGCGTGGCTGTTGGCGCTTTATGTTGCAAATGCTAATGAGCAAGGTGTCGCGACAACCGATTTGCGCGGCACGACACAGAACGACATTCTCAAAGAATATTTGTCGCGCGGAACATTTATATTTCCGCCACAGCCATCAAAGAGAATCATTGTTGACATGATCGCCTGGTGTGCAAAAAACGCACCAAAGTGGAATCCGATAAATATTTGTTCGTATCATCTTCAAGAAGTTGGCGCCACGCCTGTCCAAGAGATTTCATTCGCGCTCGCAAATGCGATCGACATCTTGGATGCGGTCAAAAGTAGTGGCCAGATTTCTGACCAAGAGTTTCCGCAGGTATTTGCGTCGGTGTCTTTTTTCGTCAATGCCGGCATTCGGTTCATCGAAGAAACCTGCAAGATGCGGGCGTTCGTAAAATTGTGGGACCGAGTGGGTCGTGAGCGCTATTCGATTACCGACGAACGCGCGTTGCGCTTTAGATATGGAGTTCAAGTCAATTCATTGGGGTTGACCGAGGCTCAACCCGAGAACAATGTGCAAAGAATTGTCTTAGAAATGTTGGCTGTGACACTGTCAAAAGATGCACGGGCGCGCAGTGTGCAACTTCCTGCATGGAATGAAGCCCTTGGTTTGCCGCGCCCATGGGATCAACAGTGGTCGCTGCGAATGCAACAAGTCTTGGCGTTTGAGACTGATCTTTTGGAATACGGAGACATTTTCAATGGCTCACATGTGATTGAAGCTAAAACGACAGAACTCGTCGATAAAGCCTGGGCTGAAATGAATGAGATTTTGAGTCTTGGTGGAGCATTCGAAGCCGTTGAAGCACTCAAGGGTCGTCTCGTGCAATCAATGTCAAGCCGCACAAGTCGCATCGAAAAAGGCGATCAGCGCGTGATTGGAGTAAATGCATTTACGCAAACCGCGCAGTCGCCACTGGGCGGTACCGACAATATTTTGAAAGTTGATCCAAAAATCGAAAAACAGATGGTCAAAGAACTCGAAAAATGGCGCAAGTCTCGAGATCAGCAGGCCGTTGATCTTGCGTTGGCTTCGTTAAAAACTGCAGCACAAAATGAATCGAATTTGATGCCACCATCAATCGAATTAGCGATCGCTGGCGGCACAACAGGCGAGTGGTCGCAAGCACTTCGCGATGTGTTTGGCGAATTTCGTGCCCCAACCGGAGTCGGCGGCTCATCTGGACGACACGGACAGTTGTTAGACAATGTCGTTGAGTTCGTAAAGACGATTGCTGGCGGGCCACCGAGGCTGTTAGTTGCCAAGCCCGGCCTTGACGGACACTCAAGCGGTGCTGAGCAAATTGCAGTTGCAGCTCGAGATTCAGGAATGGAAGTCGTTTACAGCGGTATCCGCTTGACGCCCGAACAAATTGCCGCTTCGGCTCGTGACGAAGACCCAGATGTCATTGGCTTGTCGATTCTTTCTGGTTCTCATCTTGACTTGGTTCCTGAAGTTATGTCGCAACTTAAAAAACTGAAAGTCGTGTCGCCTGTGATCGTCGGCGGAATTATTCCTGAAGATGATCGTGCTCGGTTAAAAAAATTGGGTGTTGCTGCTGTCTATACGCCAAAAGATTTTGATATTGCCAGAATCATGCGCGATATTGCAGATCTAGCTGTGAGTAGACGAAAGAGCTAACTCAGGGTTTCATCGTTGTCGATGGGGCAACAGGTATAAAACCGTTTGCCGGCGGAAATATCAATTCTTGACCCGCTTCAACACGGTCAGGGTCTGAGATGCCGTTCATTTCCATTAGCACTCGCATGTCTAAGCGATTTGTTTCGGCGATTCCAAAAAGGGTGTCTCCGAGTTGCACGACATAACGAATCGGTGCGACATAAATAGTTGTTGTTACGACAACGGTTGTCTCTACTGCCTCGATCGTTGTCGGTGGTGGCGTATCAACGCCACGCTGGGCAAAAAATAACGAAAGTAAACCGCTCACGATCGTCACCGCAAATAGTGACTTTCGTAAATTGCCTGCAAGAAACATGCTTAACGATATTAGGCGTGAGATTAGTGAGTTGGCTGTCATCGTGCTTACAGCAACCTCTAGTGTGAGCATATGAAAGTGTTGGCCGCAGTCGATAAGTTTCGTGGCACCGCAACCGCAGCCCAAGTTGCAACTGCAATTGGTCATGCATGCTGGCAACTCGGACATGATTGTGTAGAGCGGCCGTTAGCCGATGGTGGTGAGGGCACGCTTGACGCGCTTGGCGGAGCAAATCGCACGACGCTTGTCACTGGTCCGCTCGGCAAACCTGTGCAGGCACCGTGGCGTTTACATCGTGGAACTGCGATTATCGAAATGGCTTGTGCGTCTGGTTTGTTACTTGCAGGTGGTACAGAAAAAAACGATCCAATTGCCGCAACGACGACTGGCACAGGCGAATTAATCGATGCGGCTCTTGATCTAGGCGCCAAACGAATAATTGTTTGTCTTGGCGGTTCAGCGACAACCGACGGCGGTCTCGGTGCTGTCAAAGCGATTCAGACACCGGCTCGTCTCAAGGGCGTTGAGTTCGTTGTCGCGTGTGATGTCACGACGCAATTTACAGATGCTGCGAAAGTGTTTGGTCCGCAAAAAGGTGCATCACCTGCTCAAGTTCAGTTTTTGACAACGCGACTCGAGAAACTGGTTCAGGTTTATCAACAAAATTATGGCGTTGATGTCTCAGAAATTTCTGGTGCGGGCGCTGCCGGCGGTTTGGCTGGTGGCTTGGCCGCGCTCGGCGCTCAATTAGTGCCAGGTTTCGATCTCGTCGCCGAAGAAGTCGAACTTGATGTTTTGCTATCTGATATCGACATGGTTATCACGGGCGAGGGTTTTATGGATAGCGAGAGTTTTGCTGGCAAAGTAGTTGGTTCAATGGCCGAACTTGCTAGCGAGCGGAAAATTCAAATTGCAGCAATCTGCGGTGAAATTCACCCAGACGTGCGTTCACATATAAATAGTGTGAGCCTTGTAGAAACTTTCGGTCGTGACGAAGCTTTCGCCCGACCGTTGCACTGCATTGAGCACGCCGCGCTAAAGATTTTGCGCGATCTCAAGCTCTAATTAGTAACTCAGCCTGTGGTCGTCGTGACAGCAGGTACAACCGGCACGCTGACTGCCGCACCTGTACCCAGTGGCTTGCCTGCTACGTCTGTACCGAGAAGAATCAAAACTGTTGCTTCACCAAGATTGCCGGTTTCAGTTGGAATTGGTTCTGGCATCGCAGCAATGCCTACACCGCCAAGCGCATTCGCGACTGCAGCTGCTGCCTGTTCGCTACCCAAAAGGTAATAAACAACTGTGACAGTTTGTTTCGGAGTTATCTCACTCTTGTTATTGGCGGGCTGAACGATGTATCCACGACCTTGAAGTTCGGTTGTTAACTGTCCGGCACTTCCGGAAATGCCCGATGCATTAGTTACCTGAATCTTGAATGAAGTCAAAACCAAAGTTGTCGGTACGACAACTTCGCCCACTGTTGTTTCTGTAGATTCAACTACTGGTTCGGTTGCGGCGACGGTTGTCTGGCCGGTTTGATCATTGCGAATGTCGCGGAGAATAAAAAAACCAAGTAAAACAGCCAGCACCGCAATAATTATCGAGAGCGTTGAATTCACATTTGTAGTGCCACTTGACTGGCGACGTTCAGAAGGGGCGCGACGAGGGCGTGATTGTTCTTGGCTCATACCTATATAACTTACCTCTAACGAGTTGCCTCAATTAGGTTTTGAGCCGAGGGTGGGGATTGAACCCACGACCTACCGCTTACAAGGCGGTTGCTCTGCCACTGAGCTACCCCGGCGTCTTAATTGCGCAATCAGTGTACGGTCGAATTTGCTACCCAGACGGTTATTTGTTGCTGCGTCGAGATCTAACAATCTCATAAGTTGCAAGCGCTGCAGCGACAGAAACGTTGAGAGAAGACAAAGAACCCAGCATCGGAATATTGACGAGCAGATCGCATCGCTCGCGCGCGAGTCTTGACATACCGGCACCTTCTGCTCCGAGTACTAAACAAATTGATTCTTTGGCGGTCTCGCCAATTTCAAAAATGCTCTTGTCGGCAGCGTCGTCGAGTCCGACGATGAATACGCCTGCTTGTTTCATTTCTGCCAGCGCACTTGGCAAACCTCCGACAACACACATGTTCAAATACTCAATTGCACCAGCCGATGACTTCGCCACCGTTGGTGTCACATGAACGGCGCGATGACGCGGCAAAATCACAGCATCGACACCAGCGCCGTCACAGCAACGCAAAATTGCACCGAGGTTTCCTGGGTCGGTCACGCCGTCAACAGCAACCAACAACAGTGGCATATCGCGCGACTCAACCAATAAATCTGCGAGCAGAGTTTCGTCGATCTCATCAGCTTTAGCGAGAACGCCTTGAGGTGCTTCGCTACGTGCTTCGCGCTCGAGTTCTCGTCGCGAGACACTCATTACTTGAACTCTTTGATCGCGAGCCAAATCTAAAATGTCATCGATTACAGGGCTGGCTTCAATATCGCTCGCAATCCAAATTTCACGAACTCTGCGTCGCTGGCCAAGCAAAAGTTCGCGCACCGCTTGTCTTCCTTCTATTTGCTCACCACCTAGCCCATGTTCTTTTTGCTGTGGACGATTGCTGCTGGCATAGCGATTTGAACGGCTGGCAACATTTATGTGTTTGGGGCTGTTTGGATTTCTTGGCTTTGAGCCAGTCTTCGCGTAACGATTATTGGCGCGGCCAGTCCGCTTGTTTGGTTTTGGATTTTTTGGCATCGGTGCTGGCTTCTATTCAGTCTGCGTCACAATTGCGACTGCCCAGCAAGCGATGCCTTCGCTGCGACCGATTGCACCGAGACCTTCTGCCCGCCGACCCTTGACCGTGACTGGTGCGCCGACGGCAAGTGAAAGTTTTTGTTGCATTTCGTCACGATGCGGGGCAATTTTGGGTTGTTCACAGACAACGCTGCAATCAACGTTGCCAATTTCGAACTTATGATTGCGTGCCATTGTCGCGACAAGTTCAAGCAAACTTATCGAGTCGACATTTTTGTATTTTGGGTCGTTATCAGGAAAATGTTCACCGATGTTTCCAAGACCGCATGCGCCGAGAATCGCTTCGGCTGTGGCGTGAGCGACAACATCAGCATCACTGTGACCGATCAGTCCGCGCTCACCTTTGAAGTGAACTCCACCCAAAATGAGCTTGCGGTCGCTGACGACATCGTCGACAAAACGATGGATATCAAAACCTTGGCCAACTCGCATTCGCATCGTCATGATTTAAATTCTTACACTTCACCGCGCGAGATTACGCGAGCCCAGTTCAAGTCTTCAGGTGTCGTGATCTTGCGATTCAACGGATCACCCATAACAACAACAACTTTGCCACCCTGTGTTTCAACCAGTGTTGAATCGTCGGTGCCCTCAGGATTATTGCTGTGTGCTTGTCGCAACACATTTGCTCTAAACGCTTGCGGTGTTTGTACGGCGACAAGTTGATTTCGATCAGGCGTTGACTTAACAACTTTTGCTGCATCAATAAATTTAATCGTGTCAACAACTGGCAAACCTGGCACAGCACCATCTGCGCCAGCGCAAACAGAATCAATTACTTCGTCAAACAAATATTCAGACGCAAACGGGCGAGCGGCATCATGAACGCAGATGATCGTTGCATCTTTTGGCACCGCGGCCAGACCACATCTAACTGAAGCGCTTCGAGTCGCGCCACCTGCGACACCTCCCTCGCGCTGGGCTTGATCTGCTGGTAATACAACTACGACACCGTCGCTTGCTATTCGGGCAGTTTCGACCGCCCAGTCGACGATTCGACGCTCGTTAATTAGTGCAAATTGCTTGGGGCTGCCGAATCGTGTTCCAGAGCCAGCAGCGACCACGATCGTCCAAATTTTTTCACCTACTCGTTGTTTTGAGACGGTGTTCACGCCTATTTAGGGTAGTACCGTCAATACCTTATGGGACACGACGAACTTCTAAAAGGTAGTGAGTTTTTTGCCGAGACACCCGATGATGTTTTAGCACTGATTGTTTCGCGTGGTGAGACCAAAAATCTGCAACGTGGCGATGTGCTTTTTAACGAGGGTGACAAACCAGAATCAATGTACGTTGTGTTGTCTGGACGAATTGCAATCGCCATTGGTAATCGACCCCTTGATAGTCGCGAAAGCATGCTCGCATTGATGGAGCGTGGCGATTTGTTTGGCGAACTTGGTTTGCTTGACGGCGGGGCACGCAGTGCAATGGCCAGAGCAATCGAGCCATCGTCGGTTTTAGAGATTGCTTATAAGTCAGTTCGTGAGCAACTTGAGTTAAACCCGTCGATGTTGTGGGGTGTAACAAAACTCTTGGCCAAGCGATTGCGAACTATGGATGAAGTTTTGTCAGACAGCGTGTTTCTTGACGTAACGGGCAGAACCGCAAAGCGATTGCTAGAACTCTCAAATGGAAAAGACGAATTTGTCTTGCCGATTACCCAAGAAGAACTTGCCGGCATGGTTGGTGCGTCGCGTGAACGCGTCAACAAAGCAATTGCAAGTTTCATTCGCCTCGGGTGGATTGAACAACACGATCGTCGTTATCGCATTTTGATGCGCGCAAAACTAGAGTTTCGCGCAAGTTAAACGTTTAGCTCAAAAGCCAAGCTTCGGTTCGGCGGTAAGCGTCGGCCGCATCTTGTGCGCGGTGCGAAGGGCGAGAAGCGTCATGAGCAAACCCATGCTCGGCATCTGGGTAGATCTGGGTTTGTACTTTTAGTTTCGTTAATTCGGCAATGTCAACAGTCGGCGTGTAATGATCTTTGCCCCCGATGATTGACAAGACACGATCGGCATGTCCTGTCTTCAAGTATTCGAGGGGTTCTCCTTGAGTTGCGCTTTTCCATCCATCAGGAATTTTGATCATTCCATAAAACGAAACAATTTTTTTAAATCGATTTGATCGAGCTGATTTGAAGCAATACATTCCGCCCATGCAAAAGCCGAGTAAACCGACTTCAGGTGTGCCGAGAGCATCTGCTGCGTCGTGCAAGTCACGCAAGTGTTTTTCGTCGTCGAGTGAAGACACTGCGGCAAATCTAGGTTCAATTTCTGGACCAAGTTCTAATCCTGGAAACGGTTCAACGGCACACACAGCCATTTGCCAGTCTGTAGCGAGGCGTTTCACAAGATCGTCATAAAGACTGCGCAAACTAAAAATATCTGGCGCGATTACCAGACCCATTTTTGGATTGACAACGGTTTTATCGATTTCGCAGGCGGTTCCGGACGGCAGATTGATTCTCATCTAACAAGTATGCACCTTAATTCTGGTTGAATTTTTGTTTGAGTTTTGTTTGGTGAGACCTTCGGTGAGTCTTGGGGTTGCATCTGGGGTGAAATCTGTTTTCAACGATTTGGGGCATGACCCAAAATCTAGAGACACCGCAGTTGGTTTGGAGCTCTGGGCTAACCCAGCGTTCTTATAGCCCAGTTTCCAAACTGGTAAAAGAGTGGCAGTTAATTAGTTCGCGACAAAAAGAGGTTGATGTGGTCAACTCTTGGAACCTGCCCGGAAAGAAAGTGGCGAACTTAGATCAAGTTCTCGTACGCGCGGGCTTTAACACTGCTCGCGATGACTCGCAAGGCGATAGCTATTTGTGGCAATTAGTTAAGCGAGCCAGCGATGAAGAACTTGCCGCGCGTATTGTGCTGCAACGAATTTTGCCGCCTCTTGTTGCGATAGCGCGTCGCCGAGGACAAATTATCGACGGCGGAATTGATGCAGCGATAGCCGAGGTGCTGCCAACCGCATGGACAGTCATTCGCCAATATCCGTGGCATCGTCGCCCAAATAAAGTTGCATCGAACCTCGTTCTCGACAGCGAATATTTCGCGTTCGTGCAGGCCAACCGAGCTAAGAAAGTCAAAATGTTTGCTGTTGAACCAAACTTATTGGGCGAACTCGTGGCTGAACCAGAAACAAGCGAGTTTGCTCCCTACGTGAGTTTAGAAAGTTTGATCAAAACAGCAATTAGTCAAGGCATTAATCCAAGACATGTTGCGATTTTGCGAGCATTTGCAAATGGCGATACCGCTGCGGTTATCGCTAAACAATACGGCATTGCTGAGCGCACCGCTCGTGCTTGGCGTGCTGCGGCGATTAGCGAGTTGCGTGCACGAACGCAGTGTGTGGTGTGAGTTTCGTTGTGCGAAGTCGCAAACTATTTGTAACCACAAAGATGCTTGATAGCGCCATAGCTAATCCTGCCCACATCGGGTTGAGATAACCAAGTGCAGCAAGTGGAATAGCAGCCGTGTTGTAGGCAAAGGCCCAAAATACGTTTGCAGTGATTGTGCGTAATGTTGCTCGCGACAACAAAATTGCGTCGGCGACGAGGCGCAGATCACCACTAATGATCGTCAAGTCACTTGCGTGCATCGCTACGTCTGTACCGGTACCCATTGCAACACCGACATCGGCTTGTGCAAGTGCTGCAGCATCGTTGACGCCATCTCCGACCATCGCTACTGCATAACCTCGATTTTGTAGGTCTGCAACAACGCGAACTTTTTCGCTCGGTAGAACGCCAGCTATTACGTGTTGTTCATCGTTTTCTATGCCGACTTGAAGTGCGATTGCGCTAGCAGTTGCGTCATTGTCGCCCGTCAACAAAACAGATCTGAGACCAAGCGATTTCAGTTCGGCAATCGCCTGTGCGCTGGTGGGTTTTGGTTGATCGGCTACTACACAGACACCTTTTACGAGACCGTCGATAACGACAAGCACCGCGGTGTTTCCGGCACTGCGTGCCTGTGCGAGCGCTTCGCGCAAGTCACCCGGGATGATTATCTGCGAGTCGCTAAACAACGACTCTCGTCCGACCATAACTTTTCGTGACTCAACTAAGCCTGAAGTGCCCATGCCTGGTGAAGAAACGAAATCGCTTACATCTGACAAGACTCCGAGTTCTTTGCGTGCCGCGTTGGCAATTGCACGCGCGACAGGGTGCTCGCTGGCATGCTCGAGCGCACCGGCAAATTTGAGAACTTCGTCGCGGCTTGTTCCGCGTGCGACGACAACATCGACCAGTTGCATGACGCCAGTTGTGAGCGTGCCTGTTTTGTCGAACACAACGGTGTCAATACGTCGTGTGCTTTGTAAAACATCCACGCCTTTGATCACGATGCCCATCTGTGCGGCACGTCCACTGCCAACCATTAGCGCGGTCGGTGTAGCAAGACCAAGCGCGCACGGACAAGCAATAATCAAAACAGACACTGCTGCGGTGAATGCATACGTTGTCGAGTCACCCAAGAAAAACCAAGTAACAAATGTTGCGATTGACAAACCAATGACAGCAGGCACGAAAATGCTGCTTACACGGTCGGCAAGTTTTTGAACTGGAGCCTTTGTCGATTGGGCATCACGAACGAGACGGGTAATTTGAGCAAATGTTGTTTCGGCTCCCACGTGCGTTGCGCGCGCCAGCAATCGACCTGTCAGATTCACGGTCGTGCCGACAATTGCACTGCCTGGTTCAACATCTGCTGGCACGCTTTCGCCGGTCAACATTGAAACGTCTAACGACGAATTACCTTCAACCACTACGGCGTCCGCCGGAATGATCTCCCCAGGTCTGATGACCATCAGGTCATCGATGCGCACCATTGAGGCATCAATTGTCATTTCTTGCGAGTCGCGAATGACGGTTGCTGTTCGTGCGTTCAACGCGAGTAGCGAACGCAATGCATCGCCGGCGCGATTTTTAGCGCGAGCCTCAAAGTATCTTCCGGCAAGTAAAAACACCGTCACTGCGACAGCAACCTCGAGATAAATGTGAGTACTGTCACCAGACTTCATCACCATGCCAGTCATATTCATTGCATGAGATGACCCGCGATAGACGTGCTCAACTGCATCGCCCCAGACGATTGCCCATAGCGACCAGGCCGCTGATGTGAATACCCCGATTGAGATCAGCGTGTCCATAGTTGTGGAGCGATGTCGGGCATTCATCAGCGCGGCACGATGAAATGGCCATGCACCCCAAGTAACAACCGGAAGACTCAACCCAAGTGCAAGCCACTGCCAGTTTTTGAACTGCAGTGCTGCAAACATTGAAATGATTACAACTGGAACCCCAAAAATTATCGACACGGTAAGTCGAGTTAAGAGCATCGAGACGCGTTCGCTCACCTCGGCCTCGAGCATTTCAGTGGTTGTGTTCTCAAGTAGGCGAGCGTTATAGCCGAGTGATTTGACCGCGCTAATTATTTCGTCGGTACTTGTTTGTTTATCTGAGAAACTGACGCGCGCAGACTCGGTCGCGTAATTGACAGATGCCTGAACACTCGGAATCTTTTTGAGTCCTTTTTCGATTGTCATTGCACATGCATTGCATGACATGCCCGTAAGGCTCAGATCAAGTTGGGTCTCAACTGATTGTGTATTCATTAGTAAATCTATTCTCGCAGGCAATTCGGAGTTTTACCCCCACTTAGATTGGCCGAAGCGGTAGCCAACACTGCGAACGGTTTCGATCAGATTTGCATGTTCTTCACCTAATTTGGCGCGAAGTCGGCGAATGTGAACGTCGACAGTTCGAGCACCGCCGTAATATTCGTATCCCCAAACTCGAGAAAGCAAAACTTCTCGACTGAAAACCTTTCCGGGGTTTTGCGCCAAAAATTTCAGTAGTTCATATTCCATGTAAGTCAAATCAAGTGGTTTGCCACCGAATGATGCTTGATACGTCTCTGTGTTAAGCATCAATCCGCTGTACTCAATAAGTGACTCACGAGACGCAGCCATCTCGGTGTAAAACAAATGACGAAGTCGAGAGTCGAGTTCGCGAGGGTGGATTGGCGCAAGACAAAAGTCATCAAAAATGTCGTCACGCATTTCGAGATCTGCGAGTTGAGCACCAGTCACTAAGACAATGATGCGATCGACACGATTTTCGCGACGACGTAGCGCACGACAAATTGCCCATGCTGATTCTGGGTCTTGACTGCAGTCAACCACCGCGCCAAACCAACCCGAACTTGGTTCAAGTTTGTCTAGTGCTTGACCGGAACTTATCGCTTTCCATGAATAACCCGAGAGATCAAGTGTTCGCGCGACGTCGATCGGCGCGGGATCTGGAAATACTGCGAGCAGTTTTTCGTCGTCGCTAGGCATGGTCAAATTTAGAGCGACCGAAGATAGCGATTTAGTTCGTATTGGCTGATGTGAGTTTTGTAGCCACGCCATTCAGCACGTTTATTGCGCAGGAACCACTCAAAAATATGTTCACCGAGTGCTTCAGCGACAAGTTCTGATCGCTCCATTACGCGCAGAGCATCTGAAAGTGACTGAGGCAACTGCTCGATACCGAGTTTGGCCAACATGTCGTCGCCCATTTCGAACAAGTTTGAGTCTGCTTCTGTTGGAAGTTCGTAACCCTCTTTGATGCCCCGCAAACCTGCGGCGAGAATCACCGAGAATGCAAGATAAGGATTACACGCCGGATCGGGCGATCGATATTCGATGCGCGTTGCTTGGTCGCTATTTCGTTTAGCAATCGGCACACGAATCAGGCCGCTGCGATTATTGCGTGCCCACGAGATATGTACGGGCGCTTCGAAGCCAGGCACAAGCCTCTTGTAACTATTTACATTTTGGTTGGTAACTGCGGTTATCTCGGCGGCATGTCGCAGCAGACCCGCCATAAATTGTTTTGCTGTGACCGACAAGTTGTAGGGGTCTTCGCTGTCATAAAAGGCATTCTGTTCGTCTTTAAACAAACTCAAGTGAAGGTGCATGCCCGAACCTTGCACACCTTCAAGCGGCTTGGGCATAAAAGTTGCATGCACATTGTGAAGTGCGGCAATTTCTTTAACCACAAGTCGAAATGTCATCACGCTGTCGGCCATCGTCAATGCATCGGTATGGCGCAAATCAATTTCGTGCTGACTAGGTGAGTCTTCGTGAAAGCTGTATTCGACCGGAATGCTCATTGTCTCGAGCGTTCGAATTGTTTCTTTACGCAATGAACTAGTGATGTCGTTACTCGTTAAATCGAAGAAGCCACCTTCGTCGAGCGGCACTGGTCGTGAATCAACCTTTGGTGGATCGAAGTAAAAGTATTCGATGTCTGGCGCGATATAGAACTGGTATCCGAGTTCTCGTGCGCTGTTTAAATTGCGGCGCAGCACTTGTCGAGGGTCGCCGTCGAACGCAGTGCCATCAAGTTTTGCTATGTCGCAGAACACTCGGGCTTCAGCACCTTTAGGGTCGACCCAGGGTAGAACCTCGAATGTGTTTGGGTCGGGCAGTGCTAGAACATCGCTCTCTTGCACACGACTGAAACCGTCGATCGCCGAGCCGTCAAAACTCATGCCGTCATTGAGTGCGTTCTCCATTTCGGCTGGGCTAATGGCGAAACTTTTTAGGTTGCCGAGAACATCGGTGAACCATAAACGAACTAGGCGAATGCCGCGCTCTTCAACTGTGCGAAGTACATAGTCGCGTTGCTGCTCAATCATCTCAGCGCTCTTTTCGCTCAATTTGCATAAATACAGTCTGCCGCCGCAACCTCGAGTTTCACTCGGGCAACGGCGGCAGGACTATTGGATATTTGGGATTTTTGCGATTACAAATTCGTGATTACTTCTTCTTCGCCTTTTTCTTTGTGGCTGGCTTTGCCTTCTTTTTATTGGTGCCTTTTGCTGGCGAAGATTGACCACACACAGTCTCGAGAATCAACTGTGTGACGACGTATGGATCCATGTTCGCATTTGGTCGGCGATCTTCGGCGTAACCCTTTTGATCACGCGCAACCTGCCAAGGAATTCGCACAGACGCGCCACGGTTTGAAACTCCGTAACTGAACTTGTTGTACGGGGCTGTTTCGTGTTTGCCGGTCAGACGACTTTCAATATCGTGGCCATAGTTGCTGACGTGCTCGTTGATTCGTGTGCCGAGTGCTTTGCAAGCGTCATCGATCGCTTTGTAGTTCGAGCGCATTGCTTTCGTCGAGAAGTTGGTGTGGCAACCTGCGCCATTCCAGTCTCCTTTTTGTGGTTTCGCATCGAGCGAGATGACCACGTCGTAGTCTTCGGCGATGCGATGCAACAACCATCTTGCGACATGCAACTCGTCACTAACTTGAAGTGCGCCTACAGGGCCAATTTGAAACTCCCATTGGCCGGGCATAACTTCAGCGTTTGTTCCAGAGATATGCAGACCAGCTTCGAGACACATCTCGGTGTGAATCTCGACAATCTCTCGACCCATGACTCGACCTGCGCCGACGCCACAATAGTAAGGACCTTGCGGCGCTGGTTCACCTGAAAGTTCAGGAAATCCAAATGGTCGACCGTTAAGGCGCATCATTGTGTATTCCTGTTCGATTCCGTAAATCATTTTTTGCTCTGCATATCGCTTGGCAGTTTCGGCACAAAGCGCGCGTGTGTTAGTTGGATGGGGTTTGCCCGTTGAAGCAACGAGAACTTCGCACATGACGAGAACGTTCTTTCCGCCGCGAATTGGATCTTTGCAACTGAAAACCGGATTCAAAACGCAGTCTGATGCTTCGCCGGTTGCTTGACTAGTAGAAGAACCGTCAAAGCCCCAGATCGGTAAAGCTTTGGTGCCGTTTTCGATGATCTTGGTTTTAGACCGCAATGTTGGCGTTGGTTCGACACCGTCTATCCAGATGTATTCAGCTTGATATGCCATTAAGTTTCCTCTCAATCTTGAATTCGCCACGGCGGCAAATTTCTAACCCTGTTAGTTTTGCCGATCGCCGTTTCTCATCCGTTGCCCGTTTGTAAACGGAGTGTGAAGTTTTTGGCTGGGTAGCCTGACTGCGTGGCCGAATTCGCCAAACTTCGCGTAGGGCTTGCCCAAATCAACCCAACTGTTGGTGCCTTGCGCGAAAACGCAACCAAAATTTTG
>JBIKVV010000009.1:0-47120 GCA_044356655.1 Ilumatobacteraceae bacterium | reverse complement strand
GATTGCATATGCGACGCCATAAATAATTGTTGCGCGAAAAGTTTTCGTTTGCGTAGTGCCAAATTGCGGTGTCGCAAACTTCGGCGTCCAACCGGTGAGCATGCGTGCACCACCAATAAGCAAAACTGCGCCGATTGCGAGAGATGCATATTTAGCGTTCAGTTCTATCCATTGGGTGAATAGTCGAGAGATGACGCCAATGACAAAAAATATTCCGAGAAATCCAAGTGAGATTCCTGAACTGACAACCAGAGCGCGTCGCAGTCGCTCAGCTGTTGTTAAGTTTGGTTCTTCGCTGGTGCCAAGAAAGAAAATTAAATATGTTGGCAAGAGCACAAAGCCGCAAGGGTTCACGGCTGCGAGCACACCTAAAACAAACGAGTAAGCAAAGTTGCCTTCAATAGCGAAAATCATTTCAACAACTCTTTCACGAGTTCGTCGAGTTCGCCTGCACTTATTTCGCCCGCCTTTTGACCAACAATCACGCCTTGTGGATTAATAGCCAAAGTGACTGGGGCAGTCGCGATGCCCAACTGAGAGATAAATTGCCCGTTTTTATCGAGGAGTAACTCAAACTTTACGCCGTATTGCGAAGCGAACTCTTTGGCCACACTCGGCGAGTCTTTGATATTGACGCCGACGAATCGAACTTGATTGCGATATTGCGCGTCGGCGTCAGCAAAGGCTGGTAACTCACGACGGCATGGTTCGCAGGTTGAATACCACACGTTAATAATCAGTGGTGTATCGAGCAGGCTCTGGGTTGAAACTTCTTGGCCGTCAACGCTGATTAGTTTGATCTCTGGCAACTGTGAACCAATTAAAAGACTGTTTGTGGCGATGCTGTCGCTAGAAAGATCTACTGAATTTGACAGCGTATAACTTGGCGTGTCTGTGTTGTTGAAAACTCGGGTGACGGCGAATCCTAAAAAAATAACTAAGAAAATAACTAGTGCTTGTTTAGAAAAACGCGTTCTGGCAGGCACAAATGCAGACTACCGACTGCTTTTGACACCCACCAGAACACGTGTTTATGACGCAGCTAAGCAACCCAGTGCTCGGGGAGAGGCACCTCTGTGATTGTTAACACCGCATGAGACTTCGTGACCGGGCGACCGCGTGGTCGCTTCGTGGTGCGAATGCGACCCTCTTCAATCAGTTCGCCACCCCAAACACCCCACGGTTCACTGCGAGCAAGTGCGCCGGCTAAGCAATCGGCCTTGCTTGTGCAGCGTGCACAAATTGCTTTGGCTCGCGCCATATCGGCGAACTCATCTGAGAAAAACAGATACGACAATGTTCCGTTGCCGTCGTTACAGCGCATTGCCGACAGCACGAATTCTGGGTTGTCGTCGATCGCGAGTTTAAAGTTTGCGCTCGCCATTTCATTTTTGATCTGAGTGTCTAACATTGTCATTTCTTTTCCTTTCGTTTGTTGTGATTTTTGCTTGATTTAGCCAGATTGGCTTCACGCCGGAAAAACAAAAAGACCGCCGGGTTTTCACCCGACGGTCTCGTGGATCTCTCCGACGTGAAATCTATTTACGTCGTAAGCCCCTCGAGATGTCGGGCCGCTGGTTTGGTTGAATAATCAACGAAACTTTTCGTTGTACCAAACCAGCGTGATTTGCTTGATTTGGTAGCGAAATTGGTAAATTTCGCCGCGCGCGACTTGAACACGCGTGCACTTTTCGCACGGACGTTGAGCACGTTGCCAGTGGCTAGTGCTGATGGATTCAAAATCGCGGTGAACATGAAACCTCTATGCAACCATGTTTGCGAACTAATTCCAAGCGATTTAATTTTGATCTGGCTATAAAGTCATTTGAGCCAATACTGGCTAGGGTTTCAGCATGACTGCAGCTAGCCCGAATGACGGCGCTCAAGGCGTGCAATCGACTCAAAAACCCGAATATCAGACTCGTCAACTGCCAAGTGTTTTGCCCGAGTCGGGTCGCAGATTCTCTGTCGTGCGCAAGGTTCGGCTGGGTGACGTAACGCCGAAAGGCCGCTTACGTCTAGATGCGGTAGCGAGATATTTACAAGACGTCGCTACCGACGATTCACTTGATGGCGGCTACGACGAACCGCACTCGTGGGTCGTGCGCAGAACACAGATGTGGGTGACGAATTTTCCGAAATATTTAGATCAAATCGAACTGACAACTTGGTGCGGGGCACTCGGCTCGCATTGGGCAGAGCGTTGCACGCAAATTAAGTGTGACGGCATTGTGGCAATTGAATGTGCTGCCTTATGGGTGCGAGTTGATTTCAAAACGATGAAACCTGTCGCGCTGTCGCCTGAACTAATCGAATTGTTGCAAACTGCAACTGGCGGTCGAAAGATCTCGTCGCGACTCGAAATTGGCAAAAATTTGCCAAACCTAGATAGCAACAACGCGACATCGCAAGATTGGCCAATTCGATTTAGCGACATGGACGCAGTTGGTCACTTGAATAACGCCGCCTATTGGGAAGTACTCGAAGAATATCTAGGCGCTAATTCTGGTCAGCGCGCGCCACTGCTAGCCACCGTTGAGCATCATGGTGCAATCGACCCAGGCAATAAGGTGCGTATCGTCACTCAAAAATTTGATGGTCGAGTTGTGCTGCGTCATGTGCTCGCCGACAACGCTGTTGCTGCGGTGACCGAACTTATTTTGGGTTAACAGTAATTTCTTTGAACACGTTTTCGCGGTAAAACTTCAATTCACGAATGCTTTCACGCACATCATCGAGTGCGCGGTGCGCGCCGCTCTTTGTTGGCCGCGAGATTTCAAGACCTGGATACCATCGTTTTACGAGTTCTTTGATTGTCGAAACATCGACGCTGCGATAGTGCAAGAAGCTTTCGATTTCTGGCAAATATTTCGCCAAGAATCTTCGGTCAGTGCCGATTGAATTTCCGCACAGGGGTATCGTGCGTGGTTCGGCAATGTGTTGCTTTATAAATTCGAGCGTCGCTGCACCAGCATGTTCGAGAGTCACGGTTGATTCGCGAATCGCAGTCAGCAAACCCGAAGTCGTGTGCATTTCAACCACGAATGGGTCCATGGCTTTGAGTACGGGCTCTGGCTGATGAATAACCAAATCTGGACCTTCGGCCACAATGTTGAGTTCATCGTCGGTGATCAACGTGGCGATTTCAACGATGACTTCGGTCGCGGGGTCTAGCCCTGTCATCTCAAGATCCATCCACACAAGCACGCCAAGCAATCTATTAGTTTTCAGCCTGAACACTGCACTTCGGTGCAATCTCGGCATCTATGCGTGCGGGCTCTATCGTCTTAGGCGTGACAAATTCAAACGCTGGCAACACATCGCGCCAACCAACAAATGTGCCCGTTAAGCGACTCGACCTTGACCTGCCTTTGCCAGCAACTGCGCACGCCGGTGACGCTGGTATTGATTTGCATGCGCGCGTTGATGCACTCTTGCCTGCGCGCGGTGGGCGAGTGCTTGTGGCCACGGGCATCGCTGTAGCGATACCCATTGGTTTTTTTGGACAAGTTGTGCCGCGAAGCGGACTGGCATTAAAGCACGGCGTTTCACTTGTCAATACGCCGGGCATTATCGACAGTGGCTACCGCGGCGAGTTGCAAGTGATCATGATCAACACCGACCCGGTTAATGACTATCAAGTTAAGCGCGGTGATCGCATCGCCCAGTTGATTATTCAAGAAGTCGTGGCAACAACTTGGCAGGTTGTTGCCGAACTTGACGGTGACGATCGCGGCGGTGGCTTTGGCCACTCGGGGCGCTAGATACTTTCTATTTGTTGTTCGCGAGACGCTGCACGAGAATCTTGCGTTGATGCAGTTCTTTAATTTCACTCGGCGATAGACCGAGCAACTCGCTAAAAACTTCGGCGTTGTCTTCGCCGCGATATTTGACCGTGCCTCGCGTCGAAGTGTCAGAACCAGAAAATCGCCACGGTGAGTTCGGCAGTTTCACGATTGACTCACCACGATCATCAACTTCAACGAACGCGTTGCGCTGTTTTGCCCAATCTGTTTTGGCAACTTCGGCAACTGATCGCAGTTGACCCATCGCCAACTTTTGCTCAGCAAGGCGTTGTTCAAGTTCATGAACAGTTTCGATGGTCGCGGCCCAGTCTTTTATTAGTTGCATTAGCGCATTCAGGTTGGCGATGCGCAACGAAACTGTTTTGAAGCGCGAGTCTTCAAGAAGTTGTGGTTGTTGCATTGCGGCGACAAAAAAATCAAACGTGCCGCGTTCTGCGGGGTGGCCGCTGACAACAGAAGTTATGCCGTCACGTGTTGTCAAAACGGCGTAATCTTCAGGGCGAAACGAGCGAATCGCATCGGGCGAGACAGGTTGATCCCATAAGTCGTCGTGGGCATGTTCGTTGACATAAAGCAACGTTTGTGCCATTGACAAATCAATATATTGACCCTCGCCATTTCGCTCGCGTTGAAATAGTGCTGCCAAAATCGCACTCGCACACTCGATAGCTGTGTAAACATCGGCGTGACTAAACGGGTCATTGGCGTAGTCGCCGCCGCGCGCATCGCCTTGGCGCTTGGTCATGCCCATCTCGGCATTAATCACGGGTGCAAAAGCGCGACGATTAACCCACGGGCCGGTGCTGCCATAACCCGTGATTGATGCATAGATAAGCCGCGAATTTTTGGCACGCAAAGTTTCTTGACCAAGACCCAATCGCTGCATCACGCCGGGTCGAAAGTTCTCGATTACGACATCACACTTGTCGACTAATCGAGTTATCAGTTCGACTGCCTCTGGTTTAGTTAAATCGAGAGAAATGTTTCGTTTGCCGACATTTTGCTGAATGAAGTAAGTCGAATTCGAATTTACTCGCGGGCTCGAGAATCTGGTCAAGTCACCCGTCGGCTGTTCGACTTTGATTACGTCGGCGCCAAGGTCGCAGAGCATTCGTGTTGCGTGCGGGCCCGACAGCACACGAGTGAAATCAAGAACTCGAACCCCTTCAAGCGGGCGCATTAGTTAGTTCAGCGTGACGCCGAGCGTGCGCAACGCCAACGACGCATACAGAGCCACACCATGAGCCATCGCCGACTCTTCAAACATCACGCGGTTCGAATGGTTCGGTGCAGCTGTCGCAGGATTTATGCCTTCTGGTGTGCCACCGATAAAAATCATCGCACCAGGAATTTTATTTAGGACATAACTGAAATCTTCGGCGCCCATAATTGGCGCAGGCATGCGCACCGCTTTGCCCTCGCCAAGAAGCGACTCGGCAACTTCAAGTGCAAAGTCGCTGCTTGGTGTGTCATTCACAGTGACTGGATAACCGATTCTGATTTCTACAGTGGCTTGCATTTCATATGCGGCGGCGATGCCCTCGGCGACTCGGCGAATCGAATCGTGAACTTTATTGCGGGTCTTTTCGCTTACTGCACGAATTGTCCCTTCGATTAGTGCAGATTCAGGAATCACATTTGTTGTTGTGCCAGCCACAAGTTTTGTGATCGTCACAACTGCAGGATCAAAAGTTTCGATGCGACGGGTAATCATCATCTGCAAAGACTGAACAATCTCGCATGCCACTGGTATCGGGTCAAGAGTTCTAAACGGCTCTGAAGCATGACCGCCTTTGCCTGTGATCTTGATCGACAGCACATCACTCGAAGCCATCAGCGGGCCATTGCGAGTGCCGATCGTGCCAGCGGGCATCGAAGAAGTTATGTGCAGGGCATAAGCCGCCGTGATTGGCGACTCGCTGCCGTCTTTGTTTTTCGCAACATCGAGCAAGCCTTCTTCGAGCATGAACTTTGCGCCGTGGTAACCCTCTTCGCCTGGTTGAAACATAAACAACACTCGACCAGGTATCTCGCTGCGACGGTCGCTAAGCAATTTTGCTGCGCTGACCAACATTGAAGTGTGCGTGTCGTGACCACATGCGTGCATGCAGCCGTCTGTTTGTGACGCAAAGTCAAGACCTGTGTCTTCGGGCATCGGCAGTGCGTCCATGTCTCCGCGCAACATCACGGTCGGCCCTGGTTTGTCGCCGGTCAACATCGCTGCAATGCCGCTCGTTGTTTCGTGCAACTTGATGTCAAGCGGCAGACCTTCAAGCGCAGTTAAAACTTGTTCGCGTGTTTTTGGCAATGTGTTGCCAATTTCGGGCCACTTGTGCAATTCACGTCGCAACGCCACAGTCGTCTTCATCAGCCCGCCGACCTGGTCTTTCAATGAGGCTGCTGTGCCGTGTTTTTCTTGAGCTGCTGAAACTGGTTTGTTTGATCCTGCTTTTGCCATGAGCCAAGCGTACGCTCAGCAGCGGTGCTCAAATAAACGCAATTCGACCTGACTGCCCACAAATTGCCTGTGTAGATTGACAGACATATGTTGACCGTTGAATTCACAATCGAACCGTTTGTCGAAGGCGACCCAGGTCCGCATGTCACTGCTGCGGTTGCAGCAGTCGAAGCGCACGGCATCGCTGTCGACTTTGGTCCGTTTGGGTCGCTCTTTAGTGTCGACGCCGAAACTTTGCCTGTCGTGATCGCTGATTTGTTGCGTGTGGCTTATGGCAACGGCGCAACGTTTGTCAATGTTTCTGTTTCGCGATTCGACTCATGAAAGCCACTCGCCAAGATTCGATCATCAAAGCCATCGAACCATTAATTACTGCAATCGGCGCCACGTTTGTCGAGACCGAGGTAATCAAACCAAGTGACGTACCAATTGAAGTCGACGGCGAAGTCGTTGTCGGCATTCGGTTGCCCGCGCTTCACGGCGCACTTGAGCGGATGATCGATTCGGTCGAACGCGAACTCGGCGCCAAGCTTCCAGACTTGTCGCGCACGGCTAAACAACGTGCTATTCGTTTGCTCGACGAGCGTGGCGCGTTCACTTTGCGCCGAGCTGTTGAAGATGTCGCCGACTCAATGGGTGTTTCGCGCATCACTGTCTATAACTATCTCAACTCACTTCACCGCTGAGTTTTCTAAAAACTTTTTAGAGTTTGCGCAGGTGAACTGCGTCGACCTTGTGGTCGGCGCCTTTGTGCAGAACTAGTGATGCCCGAGCCCGAGTTGGCTCGATATTTTCTTTCAAGTTTTTGCCGTTGATGCTGACCCAAATCTCATGGGCCAAAGCAAGTGCCTGTTCTTCCGTGAAATCGGCAAAGTGTTTAAAGAAACTATCAGGATCTTGAAAAATCGTCTTGCGCAAAGTCTGAAATCGCTCGGTAAACCAAGCCTCAATGTCGTCTTCGCGGGCATCAATATAAATCGAAAAATCAAAATAGTCAGAAACGAAATCGGTCGTGGCGCTTCCCACTTGAAGCACGTTTAATCCTTCAACAATCAAAATGTCGGGCTGATGAACGATCTCTTCTTTGTCAGGCAGCACGTCGTAAATCACATGGCTATATACGGGTGCCGAAACTTCGGGTGTTCCTGCTTTGACGTCACGCACAAATTGCAGCAAACGCTTGGTGTCGTAACTTTCCGGAAACCCCTTGCGATTCATCAGCCCGCGTTCTTCAAGCACGGCATTCGGATACAAAAAACCGTCGGTGGTTATTAGTTCGACGCGCGGATGCTCTGGCCAACGCATCAACAGCGCCTGCAGAATTCGTGCCGAAGTGCTTTTACCGACGGCAACGCTGCCCGCAATGCCAATCACATAGGGCATCTTTGGCGCCATCGTGCCAAGAAACGTCGCTGACACACGATGCAAGTTTTGCGTCGCCGCAACATACAAATTCAACAATCGCGTCAAAGGCAGATAGACCGTCGCCACTTCTTCAAGGTCAATGCGATCGTTGATGCCACGCATCGCTTCGAGTTCTTTTTCGGTGAGTGTCAGCGGCGTTTGCGCACGCAACACCGCCCATTGTTCGCGGTCAAACGTTAAATACCGTTCTTGATCGTTGGGCGAAATCACACCCTTAAATCTAATTTGCTATGCAGCAGTTACCCGACGCAAAAACTCAATTAAAGGTGGATTAACCAACTGCGCGTGCGTCAAGTTAGCGGCATGTGCCGCGCCCTCAATCGGCACGATCTTGCCTGCGCCGACTAGACCGGCCCGCAGAGCCTCTGCTCTATCCATCGAGATTGCCGTATCGGCAGTGCCGTGAAAAATTATCGCCGGGCACTTAATCTCGTTGAGTCGCGATGTGATGTCGTCGCGACCAAGCAAGCAGTCGGCTGTGGCTTTAACTGCTTCGCGCGAAAAGTTCTGCCACTTGGCAATCCACTTTTCGTTTTCGCGAGGCTCAGCAATAATGATGTTGGCAATTACGCCAGTTAAATCTGGCACTGGCCCATGTTGCACCCAAGTGTCGACCATCATTCGATACGCCGCCAAAGTTTCTTCGTTGTCGTTGTCGGCAGCCGTGTCAATCAACACGAGTGCAGTCACTCGCTCTGGCGCAGTTAGTGCCGCACGTAAAGACAAAAATCCGCCCTGCGACATTCCACCGATCACACATTTCTTGATTCCAAAATGATCCATCAACCCAAGACAGTCACGAGCAGAATCCCAATATGAGAAGCTTTTTCCATCCCATTTTGTCTGACCAAAACCGCGTTCATCCCATGTGATTACGCGAAACTCAGGCGACAACGCGCTTACTTGCGCATTAAACATTGTTTGATCCATCAAAAAGCCGTGCGCCAAAATCACGACTGGTCCGTTACCACCAGAATCTGTGTAGAAAATTTCTTGACCGTTTACTTTTGCAAACCCTGTCGCCACAATTGCCCCCAACTGTTGAAATCTTGATGTTGACCAAACGCTACAACTAGGGCACCAATGTACGAAATTCGCGACGGTTATTTACTAAAAGGCGAAAACCCTGACACAGCGCCAGTGCCACCAGTCAAAACTTCAACGCCAGTCTCGGTCACCAAAACCGTGTGTTCAAACTGTGCGGTGCGTTTGCCGTCGGCTGTCACGGCAGTCCAATCGTCATCCCACATTTTGTGTTGCCAAGTGCCAAGCGTGATCATCGGCTCAATCGTGAACGTCATGCCCGGTCGCATCACCACAGAATTGCGCGAATCGAAATAGTGCAGCACCTGAATGTCTGAGTGAAACTGTTCGCCAATGCCGTGACCAACAAATGCCCGCACCACACCAAGTTTGTGCAGTTTTGCGTGGTCTTCAATCGCCCGACCGATATCGCTTAACGGACGCCCAGCTTTCACGGCTTCAATTCCGCGCCAAATACATTCTTCGGTTACTTTGATCAAGTCACGACTTTCGTTGTCGATCTCGCCAACTGCAAATGTCGCATTCGTGTCACCATGCACGCCACCGATAAAGCAAGTTACGTCTAGATTCACGATGTCACCGTCTTCGAGTTTGCGCGAGTCAGGTATGCCATGACAAATCACTTCATTCACTGAAGAGCAAACACTTTTCGGGTAACCCATATAGTTCAGCGGGCTCGGGTATGCGTTGCGCGCGATGCACAACTCGTGCACAAGAGCATCGATCTCGTCGGTAGTGACACCGGGTTTCACGGCCGCGCCGGCGAGTCGCAAAACTTCAGCAGCAATTGCACCAGCGTGTCGCATGCGTTCAATGATTTCTGGCGACTTAATCGCTGATTCATTCCATCGAGTCACTTCGCCGCTATCGGCATACGGTGGGCGAGCGATATTGCTCGGCACACTTCGCCTTGGGCTCACAACACCTTGTTGCACGCGGCCCTCAAGGGCTTTATGACAACGCTTATATTTGCGACCACTTCCGCACCAGCACGCGTCGTTCGCCGCGGGCATCACGCTGGGTTGGGTCACAATATTCATCGCAGGTTTGCCAACTTTCTCTTGGTTTGGCTACTTCAAATTCTACCGTGCATCAATCAGAGCAACGGATTAACAACCGCTACCCGAAAACGCTTCGCAAAAACTTGATGTCGGCTTCTACTGCTTGTCGATATGGCTCAGAGCCCTGATATATAAGTCCAAAATGTCCGCCTTTTATTTCAACTAACTGCTTTGGCGCTTCGATTAAGTCAAAACATTGGCGGTTCGTGGCCAACTCGCACAGTGGCACTTCGTCATCTGTGGCGATCACAAACAAGGTCGGCACTTTCAAATGTTTTGCTGGCAAACGTTGTTCATTGAACTGTGCTTCGAGTTTGCGCTGCAAGATGAAAACTTGATTCGACCATTCGGTTGCATATTTCTGTCGCATCCGCGTCACATAACTAACTGCCGCACCGCCCTCAACGATTACAGGCCCGTCACCCTCGTGCAGTCGGCTCATTCGCACTGCCAGTTCGCGCACAGGCACAGTCGATAGGTCGAGACCCGACCAGTTCTGTCGCAGCCACTCGAATTTCTCAGGGCTCTCATCAAATTTTGTTGCGTTGTTGCCGCACACGGGCGTATGGGCGATTACTGCTCGCACACGATCGTCAAACACGCCAATGAATTGCACGACAAGCGACGAAGCACTTTCGCCCCAGGCGACTATTTTTTGCTTATCGATGCCAGGTTGTTTTTCAAGAAACGATATTGCGTCGCGATAGCCGCGAATCTGCAGCAAAGTGTCGAAACCAAATCGTGGCTCACCCTCGCTTTCGCCAAAATTTCGATGATCAAACAGCAACACTGCAAAATCGGCTTGGGCAAGGTCGACTGCCAGATCGGTTAGCCAAATCGCCAGTGCCCCAAACCCGTGTGCCATCACGATCGCAGGCGCGTCTGTGGTGGCTTTAGCGGGTCGATACAAGCGCCCTCGCAGAGTTGCACCCTCTGACTCGAACTCGACTCGCTCGTAATTCATCGCCATATTTTCAGCCATCGTGCAATCCTCGCTACCAAAGTGTATGAACTACCCGAATGTAATTAATAATTTTCTTGCGCAAAGTTTGGCGCGAGTTTTTGCTAGGTAATAGAACCTCCGTAGCAAGAACATCAATTACACATTCTCGCCAAAACAACTATCGGAAGGGCTAAATCGTGGCGAATCAAGCCGTTGTCGAAAATTTGACACGAACACGGGCACGGGCAATGCAAGATCGCGTTGAAACGACTCAAAGTGAACATACTGCGAAAAGACGGTGGCGTATTCCTGAATTCGCAGTCGGTCTTGTTTTGATGCTGGGCGGCGCACTCGGCGCGATTCTCTTGTCTCGGTCGGGTGATTCGATTGTCGTTGTTGTCGGTGCTGCACACGATCTGCAGCGCGGCGACAAAATTACGCCAAAAGATCTAGTCGCCGTCGAAACATCGCAATCTCTTTCTGGTTCATTTATCACAGAAGCTCAGGCTTCAGCGTTGATTGGCCAAACCGCCCTAGTTGATCTTCGAGCTTTAACACCATTGACAGTGTCGATGTTTAGCGATCAACAGCAATTGCTACCTAACGAAGCGTTGACCAGTGCTGCAATTCAGCAGGGCAATTATTCAATTGATCTTGCAGTCGGTGATCAGGTGCGAATAGTCACTGTGCCCGACATTGCACTAAGCCAAAATGCGCTACCCGAGTTATTTGGCCACATACGACCTAGATGGCAAAGTAGCAACAACTTCTAATTCAGTATCCGTGACCGTCAATCGCGAAATTGATATGACGCTTCTCAAGTTATTTGGCGCAACGAATCATTTGTTGACCGTTACACGTACTGTCACGCCAAGCGATCATTAGTTATGAGCTTTGTTTCAGATGACCAATTTGCTCTACCTGAAACACAACTTGCAATAAACATTCTCGTTTTATCACTAGGTGTCGTAATTTTGTTTATCGTTGCACATACCGTCTTCGATTTGCTTTGCTATTTGGCGTTTCGTTTCAAATTTCGACAGTCTTTTGTTCCACGTAGTTGGTTGTTTATCGTGGGGGCATCTTTGTGGACGCTGCTGACCCCCGCTCGCAGTCAAGCAATCGATATCTCACAATCAGTCAGTCCGATCGAAGTTAAATTTGCTTCACAGAAAAATCAATTCGATAAAGTCAATTCGCTGTTTACGTGTTCAGTTGTTGTAGCCGGAATATTGCTTGAAATTGGCAAAATTCGGGGACGACAGTTGTGCAAACTCGAGGCTCATTCTCGGCTTAATCACCCCTCGGCGCCGGCAATACTCACAGAACTGAGTCTTCGAGCCACGCAAAACTCTCTAGCGACAGACTACGAAAAGTATGCGCAAACCTTTCTATTGGCTAATTCAGATTCACCAATTTATGTGCCACTAGGTTTGCGTGATTCGCATTTGCAATTTGTAGATCTCGGTAGAAACTCTGTCATTAGCATCTCAGGCAATAATCAGACTGAACAATTATCTGTGCTCAATGCACTAATCATCTCAGCACTGTTTGCCTCAAGCAAAAAGTCAAACATTATGCTTTATTCAAAAAAACCTAACCAGTCAACCAATAATATTGACATTTCTACCGCGTCATCAATTGCAGAACTGATTCAATCTGCCAAGACAGCGAATTTCCAAAGCGTTGTATTCTGCCGTGACGAAGTTAGTGACGATGAAGTCATGCAGTTGTGCAACTCTGGTTTGTCAGTTGTTTGCCTCCATCCAACGACAAAGTCCACCACAGAGCTTTATTTTGATGACTCGACTTGGCGTCTCGCTTCGTGCGCTGATTCGATTGTCCCATTTAGCTTGTCGGCTTCTCAGGTTGCATTATTGGGTGAGCTTTTAACTGATGTTGTTCGTTGTGGCAATGAACCAATTGCTAGGCAAGCCGATCACGCTAATTCGATTATTGCAATAGAAAATGTTGAAGATTACAAAGTTCTGGTGCGTACGCTTGGCCCAGTTGAAATTCAACTGGCCGACGGCACAGCGGTCGAATTCGAGAAGTCAAAAACTAAAGAACTATTGGCTTGGTTGACAAACCACCGTTCTCGACCCACACGAAGCGCGGCTCGCACAGCACTTTGGGAGTTCACCGTGGCTGATGCAACTTTTACCAATGTTGTGTCAGATATTCGACGAACACTTAAGCAAACTGAATTGTTATCGCCGCTTGAAGAATGGATTCCTCGTACTTTTAGTGATCACTTACCGTTTCACCAATCAATTGTCAGCGACGGTGAGGTGTTAAACAAATGCATTGATCACGCACAGAATTTACCCATTGAAGCCGCGGTGGCTGAATTGCGCCGTGGACTTGAACTTGTTCGTGATTTACCTTTTGCCGGTACCGACTATCTGTGGCCTGACGCCGAAGGTATAACTTCACAACTTGTGATGACTGTAATTACAGCAGCGACCATGTCTGCCGAACTTGACCTAAATCGAGGCAAAGTTGAGGGCGTTTTCTGGGCCACGGCGCAAGGTCTCAAAGTTCTTGGCGCACATGAAGAACTCTTTGCCTTGCGCATGAAAGCGCATGCACTTCAGGGTGACTTGGCGGGTGTGCAGTTCGAATTCGATTCGTACACGCGGGCGATCAACTCTGATTCATACTCATTCAGCGAGCCATCGCCGAAGCTCGTCAGTTTGCTTAACCAACTCACGAACAATCAAGTTGCCGAAAAATCAGCTTCTCTAGCGCGGTAAGTGCTTGCGACCGATGCCGGTTCGCAGTGCAATACCCCAACGCGTCACCAACAACATCGATTCACGGATAATTCGTCCGTTCATCTTTGAGTCACCATATGCACGATCAACATAATTAATCGGTACTTCGACAACTTCACCAAGATTGTTGCGTGATATTACGAAAGCCAATTCAGTCAAAAACGCATATCCATCTGCTGTCAACTCAGCGAGGTTGATTTGGGCTAATTGCTTGGCTGAATAAGCACGAAAGCCGCTCGTGCAGTCTTTGATTTTCAGTTTTAAACAAAATGCTGTGTATAAATTTCCCCATCGCGAGAGTAATCGACGAAATAGAGGCCAGTTCGTCACTTGACCACCGACAACATATCGCGAACCGATTACCAGGGCAGTGTTTTCGTTTACTCGAGATACGAGTTGCTCAAGAACCACCGGATCATGCGAAAAATCTGCGTCCATCGTTGCAATCACGTCGTAGCTATCGTTAATCGCTGCACGCATCGCATCGCGACTTGCAGCAGCATAACCGCGGTTAGCGGTGCGGGTCATGACTTTGATTTGGCCCAGTCGATCTGCAACTTCTTTAGCAATCTGTGATGTGCCATCGGGGCTGTTGTCATCAACAACCAAAATGTCTGTGTTTGGTGCGTCACTGCGTACTTGAGTTAGAAACCGTTGAATGTTTTCGGCTTCGTTATATGTCGGAATAATTACAACTGCGCGCACTAGTTAAACGCTACTTGGTGATTAAACCAGCAAGAGCTAGCGCCTGGGCGACAGTTTCTGCTGGTTGAAGTTTGATGCCAGAAATTTTCAAATCTTTAGCACTGCTCGCAGGAATAATCGCGCGAGTGAAACCCAGTCGTGCGGCCTCACCAAGTCGGCGCGCTGTATTGCTGGCTTGACGCAATTCGCCAGCCAAACCAACTTCGCCGCATGCAACAAGATCTTCAGCCAATGGCGTGTTGGTCGCCGCAGAAACAAGTGCCAGACATAGACCCAAATCAGCACCTGGTTCACTCAACTTCACGCCGCCTACAACTGAAGCAAAAACTTCATGTTGTGCGAGATTGACACCAGCGCGACGCTCAAGTACGGCCAACAACATCGCCAGTCGACCTGAGTCGACACCTTGGGCCGAACGACGCGGCGAAACGTGTGAAGGTGACAGATTTGTCAGTGCCTGAACTTCAACTAGTAACGGGCGATGGCCTTCGAGAGCAGGTACAACGATCGAACCAGGCACACCAGCACGGCGGTCAGCCAGAAACAATTTACTGGCATCAGGCACACTGCGAAGGCCAAGTTCGGTCATCTCAAATAATCCCAATTCGTTTGTTGAACCAAAGCGATGCTTTACAGCTCGCAACAATCTCAACGCATGATGTCGTTCGCCCTCAAACGACAAAACAGTGTCAACAATATGTTCAAGCACACGCGGCCCAGCAAGGCCACCATCTTTAGTGACATGACCAACCAACACGATCGGCAGATCGCGCGCCTTGGCCTCTTGCACAAGTCGATGCGCGCAACCGCGAACTTGCGAAACAGAACCTGGCGCCGAATTCAACTGCGGATCAGCAATTGCCTGAATACTGTCAATAATCACAAGTTCGGGTTTTACCTGTTCGATTGCATTGACAATGTTTGTTAGCGACATCTCGGCGACAAGCCACAAGTTTGGTTTTATTGCACCAAGTCGCTCGGCTCGTAGGCGCACTTGTTGGGCCGACTCTTCGGCAGTTACATAAAGCGTTTTGCCTGACCATGCTGCAAGCAATTGCAATAGCAAAGTCGATTTGCCAATGCCTGGTTCGCCACCGAGAAGAGTCACCGAACCCGGCACGAGACCGCCACCGAGCACTCGATCTAGTTCTTCGACCCCAGTCATGGTGGGTTTAGAAATTTTGGCGTCTAGAGCGTCAATTGGTTTTGGTTCACCAGGTGGCACAAGGGCCATGCCAGTTGCGATTGAAATTAGCTCTTCGTCACCTTCAACATCTTCGACAAGGCTGTTCCATGCGCCGCAAGCACCGCATCGCCCTGCCCACTTCGGAACCCCAGCACCGCATTCGGTGCATCTATATACGGTGCGAAGTTTTACCATCTCGCACTAGACATTATTCGCTGGGTGTGCGACTCGCCCCACGGCGCCGATAAATCACTCTCGCTACGACAACAGCCATTAGGGCTAGCCATGCGAATAATAAAAACTTAAATAGACCAGCGACAAGTCGCGCCACTGTTGCTCTGACTGCGGTATTGCGCGATGTGGTCAATACAGACTGCTCGCTGCCATCGAGGGGCACTCGCCAGGTCACTGTGTTTGCAGTATCAATGCCGGTGGTTCGTTCGATAACTCCTGGCAGGGTGGCGATAAAGTCAATTGTCATCGCTTTACCGAGATCAAGACCCGCCTGTTGAACGTTGTCGGCGAACGGTGCACCACCGATAGTTTTGAGCATCTGCGAATCGGCAAATGCGTTTAGCCCGCCGTCAACTTGCAAAATACCGTCAAGTTTGAAAGTTGAATCAGTGTCTTTACCTGTTCGAGATAGCGACATCTGTTTGAACGGTCCGAATTCGCCACTCAGTTGGTTAAGCAACACGCCGGCTTGTTCAGCGTTATCAAATGTGTGTTTAAGAGAAACTTGAAGTCCGCCATCTGCAGTTTTATTAGGTCGAGCGATTACCCAACCAGCCGCAGTCGCGTCGTCAAATCGCAAGTCGTCGGCGAGATTTGGTGCTTCTGCCACCACTTCTGAGTCGGCAATCAGATTGACCGTCACCAACCCTGCACCACTTTGGGCAACGTCAAGAGTGACGACAGCGTTTACTTGACACGAGCATAAAATTGTCGCAACCGCAATCAAGCCAAAATTTTTTATGTTCAGAAGCTTTCTATGCACGCGTTGCATAGTTTATGCAGAACAACCTAAGGCTGTGTCAGACGGGTTGCGAGTTATTCGGGTGTCGGCGTTGTTTCGCCGGCACCTGCAAGCTCAACTGCAACCGGTGGCTTGAAACCTTCAACAGCTTTAAACGAGAAGCGTTTCTCGTCTGGTTTTTCTGGGTCATCTTCAACACCAATCACAATGATTTCGCCTGCATGAAACTCTTTGTTCAAGAGTTTCTCTGATAGCGGATCTTCTAAGAAGCGTTGCATCGCTCGACGCAAAGGTCGAGCACCGAGTTGCGGGTCGTAGCCACGCTTGGCAAGCAGTTCTTTGGCTTCAACTGTTAGCTCAAGACCCAAACCAAGACCTTCAAGTTGACCGGTCAAGCGCTTGCTCATCAGGTCGACCATTTGTACAACTTCGTTCATCGCCAACTCATGGAACACGATGACTTCGTCGATTCGGTTCAAGAATTCAGGCTTGAACTGCGTCTTCAGTGCTTCGTTGACCTTGTCGCGCATACGCGCATATGAGAGTGCTTCGTCATTTTTTCCGAAACCTACATTGGCTTTGCGCAAGTCTTGAGTGCCCAAGTTCGAAGTCATGATCAGCACTGTGTTTCTAAAGTCTGTGCTGCGACCCTGAGCATCGGTCAAACGGCCTTCTTCAAGAATTTGCAACAACGTATTGAACACATCAGGGTGTGCTTTTTCGATCTCGTCGAACAACACCACCGAGAATGGCTTGCGTCGCACAGCTTCTGTCAACTGACCGCCCTCTTCGTAGCCCACATAACCAGGAGGCGAGCCGACAAGGCGACTGACTGTGTGCTTTTCCATATATTCGCTCATGTCGAGAGCGATCAACGCTTGTTCGTCACCAAACAAAAACTCAGCCAATGTTTTTGCGAGTTCAGTTTTGCCAACGCCGGTTGGTCCCAAGAAAATAAACGAACCGCTCGGGCGCTTCGGGTCTTTTAGACCTGCTCGAGTACGGCGAATGCTCTGGCTCACCGCTTTGACTGCGTCTTCTTGACCAATTATGCGCTTGTGAAGCTCACCTTCCATATTTAGCAACTTCGCGGTTTCTTCTTCGGTCAACTTAAAGACTGGGATGCCTGTCCACATGCTTAAAACTTCGGCGATCGACTCCTCGCTCACTTCGTCGAACAGGTCAATGCCTTGTGCTTTGACGTCGACTTCTTTTTGAGCCCGTTCTTCAAGCAATGAACGTTCTTGATCACGCAAACGACCGGCTTCTTCAAAGCGTTGCTCTTCAACTGCGCGCTTCTTTGCTTCTTGAACATCATTGATCTTGTTTTCAATTTCTTTGAGGTCAGGTGGTGTCGTCATGCGCTTAATTCGCAAACGACTGCCTGCCTCATCAATCAAATCGATCGCCTTGTCTGGCAAGAAACGATCGGCGATATAGCGGTCGGCGAGATTGGCTGCCGAGACAAGCGCTTGATCGGTGATCGTCACGCGGTGGTGAGTCTCGTATTTGTCGCGAATGCCCTTAAGAATTTCAATCGTGTGCGCAACCGATGGCTCATCAACTTTTACTGGCTGGAAGCGACGCTCAAGTGCTGCATCTTTTTCGAAATGCTTTCTGAACTCGTCAAGAGTTGTCGCACCAATTGTTTGCAGTTCGCCTCGGGCCAACATTGGCTTCAAGATCGACGCAGCGTCAATCGCACCCTCGGCAGCACCCGCGCCGACAAGTGTGTGAATCTCGTCGATGAACAAAATAATGTCGCCACGAGTTTTAATCTCTTTAAGAACTTTCTTCAGTCGTTCTTCAAAGTCACCGCGATAGCGACTACCTGCGACGAGCGCACCCAGGTCGAGGGTGTAGAGCTGTTTGTTAGTCAAAGTCTCCGGCACTTCATTGGCCACAATTTTTTGGGCGAGGCCTTCGATGATTGCTGTTTTGCCAACGCCAGGTTCGCCGATCAGCACAGGATTGTTCTTGGTGCGTCGTGACAAGATTTGCATCACACGCTCCATTTCTTTGTGTCGACCAATCACTGGATCAAGTTTTTTGTCGCGTGCAAGTTGCGTTAAGTTGCGACCGAACTGATCAAGAATTTGGCTACCACCTTTTTCTTGTGGTGTGTCTTTGGCCCCAACTGGTTCGCCTTCACTCTTGCCACCAGGGCCTTGGTATCCGCTCAACAACTGAATGACTTGTTGGCGAACACGTCCGAGGTCGGCGCCTAGTTTGACCAATACTTGAGCGGCAACACCTTCGCCCTCGCGAATCAGACCAAGCAAAATGTGTTCGGTGCCGATGTAGTTATGACCAAGTTGCAAAGCTTCGCGCAATGAAAGCTCAAGAACTTTCTTGGCACGTGGCGTAAACGGAATATGCCCCGATGGCGACGAGCCACCTTGTCCGATAATTTCTTCAACTTGTGCTCGCACCGCTTCGAGTGAAATGCCAAGTGCTTCTAAACCTTTGGCTGCGACGCCTTCGCCTTCATGAATCAAACCGAGCAAAATATGCTCTGTGCCAATGTACGAGTGATTGAGCAGGCGGGCTTCTTCTTGGGCGAGAACTACGACTCTGCGAGCCCTGTCTGTAAATCGTTCGAACAATTCTGACCGCCTTGTGCGTCAAATGAGGTAACTGTCGTAAAGTGTATCGTTGCAACCGTCGCGATTTATGTCGCGTGACGTAGGCCCGACGCAAGGTCGCGGTTTCTCGCCTCTGCTTGCGTTGGCGTGACGAGCCTCACAACGCTTAGTTCGTAAATTCACAAGGCGAGTTGCCTAGCCTGTGGATATGGCAGTTTCTTCGCCGCTTCTTTCGCTTCCACTTATGGATATTGATCGTCAGCGAGTTGAATCGGCGCTGTTGACGGCGGTAAAAACCCGTGACGCACATCTCAACGAACTCGCCGCGCATCTCATCATTGCCGGTGGCAAGCGCCTTCGCCCCGTGATGACTATTGCAGCCGCTGCAGTTGGCAACGACAGACCCGTGAGCGACGATGTCATTCAAGGCGGCATCTCTTGCGAGCTCGTTCATCTTGGTTCGCTTTATCACGACGATGTTATGGATGAAGCCGCTACTCGTCGTGGCGTCGACACCGTAAATGCTCGATGGGGAAACCTGCAAGCCATTTTGGCTGGAGACTTTTTGTTGGCGAAGGCTTCAGAAATTGCTGCGGCGCTTGGCACCGAAGTTGCAACGCTCTTGGCTCAAACAATCGGTCATCTTTGCGAAGGTCAGATCGAAGAACTTACCAAGGCGTTTGATGTGTCACGCTCTGTGCCTTCATATCTGGTCAGCATCGAGGGCAAGACTGCTTCTTTGTTTTCGACATCTGCTCGCATAGGTGCGCTCGTCGCTGGTCACGAACGTGTTGTCGTTGAAGCGTTGACAAACTATGGCGCCGCATATGGCATGGTGTTTCAAATTGTCGACGACATTTTGGATGTGATTGCCACAGACGCCGAACTCGGCAAGCGCGCAGGCCACGACATGGAAGAGGGTATCTATACCTTGCCCGTGTTATTGACCCTTAAGAGTGATTCAACCGATGCGCTTGAATTGCGAGACCTTCTCGGAAAATCATTTTCTGGAAATGATCGTGATATGGCGCTAGCAATTGTTCGCTCAAATTCGGGCATTGCTCATGCGATTGAAACCGCAAGTGAGTATGTCGCAATTGCCGAAAATGAGTGCGCCAAAATGCCTGCATCAAGGGCTACAACTGCTTTGCGCGAAGCTCCACGAGCCCTGCTCAATTCAGTTATCCGCTAACACCAACTAGTCGTTGGGTTTGGAATAGCTGAAGATAGTTACACCGATGTCGTCGGGCGCATGTAAGACCGTCATGCCAGGGCACGATGAGTCAAGACGTGAGGGTCCGACAAAATTGATTCGTGTGTCATCATTTTGTGAGACCACAAATTGTGGGTTCAATTCAGGTAGTCGGCGGCAAGCCAATTCACGAAGATCTGCTGACACCAGCGAGTACTCCAAAGTGTTCACGCCTAATCCATTTCGCATTCCGGTTATCAACTCAACTGTCGATGCGTATTGATCACCAAAATAAACAGATTCGTCGATCTCAAGTTCGTATCTTTTAATTGCTTCAAAAACCGAAGTCATGACTTTAGTTTTGCTTTGATTTTCGAACGACCACTCAGATCCACCTCCTGTGGCGCGAGGCCATTCTGTAGTTGGGTCTGGGGCAATCAGCAGGGTGGCGATTGGCAGCACGAGAGTGAGCATGAGTGGCAACCGTACGATTTTTTCGAAGGCAGTGAGTTTTTTGGTCGCAAAATAATTTGAATAATAGAAAACACCGGCGATTCCAAAGATACAAATTATCAGCGGAATAAAAAAGACCTGAATATGAGATGGCCATGAGCGACCCGTGTAGTACGGCATCGACATCACGCCCCACGCCCCCGCAAAAATTGCAATAGCCGATGATTTCGTAACGTTCGGGTTATTTGCCGCTGACATACTCTTCAGCCCGATAACAATGCCTGCTGAAAGAATTGCAAAGACCAGCAAGTATGTGTCGAGAACTGGCATAGGCACGTTCATATAGCCGCCACTGCCTTGAGCGCGAACCATCGCAGTCCAAAGGCCAAGGTCAAGCGGCGCAGACCGCAACAAAAAAACCAAAGCGATTATTCCAAAAGTTGCAACGGCTGCTCCAAAAATGACCACGATCGCTTTTTGCTCAACCATGTGCAGTCGGTAGAACGCTAAAAGGACGATCATTATTGCGACTACTGCAGGTACACCGAATTCAAGATTGTTGAGAGCCGTAATTGGCAAAAGTGCACCGAGAACTATCTGGTAAACCTGTTTTCTTTTGTTTTCAAACAACGCATTTACAACTATCAAGCCTAAAACACATGGAAAAAATGTCCGTGAAGGAATCGAAAAAAATGAACCAACAATTGATCCAGCGATTTCGTCTTGCTTTTCACCTTTCATCAAGATTAAAGAACTCACATATAACAAAATCAACGGGTACGGAATTTTTCTAAAAATTGACTTTCCGATGCCAGCGATAACCATGATTTGAAAGATGGTCAGCACGAAAAGCCAAACTAGAACTCCGTTCATGATCACCTCGGGCGAGAAGCCCTTCAAGGTGAGCAGCGGCCAGCCGAGCATCGATGTGTATTGAGATGCAAAATTTCCTAATGGCGTGATGCCGGTTACGGGCAAGAGCAACTCATTAAAAATGGTGGACGAATGAAAAATGTCAATGATGCCACCGGAGAACTGAGCAATTGACGGTAAATATGCGGCCACCAGAATGACTAGACACAACGTACTAACTAAAGTGACGATTTTTTTGTTGCCAACTATGGATTGTTCAATTTTTGGTTGAGAATACAAAACGATGATTGCAAGCGCGAGACCTACGACTGCAACACTTTTTCCGATTCCGGCCCAGGCCACATCATCATCAATCAAGTAGCTAGAGATTGACAGCAAAAAACCAACCGATGTAAGTGCAGCAACAACCACTTTGGTGTTTACCGAGTCAATTTTTATTCGATGAAAAAAAATCAAAATAGCGATGATTACGAAAACAACTATTGCGGGGCTTAGCCGATCTCGAATTTCAAATAAGTTGAGTTTTTCGAATAGAGACAGCGTTCTTAGCGGTTGTGATAGCTCATCACCAATTAATGTCCAAAGACCGAGTGCGAAAAGCACTGAAAAAGCTGTCAGGTTGAAAACCTTTAGAGACTTTTCGTCCATAACCGTTCTTCGGCTAGTCGCTTAATTAGCGAAGTTCGTGAACACGCAAAATCAATTCGCGCGAATCTGGGTCAAGTTGGCGACCAGCAATTCGCTCAGTGAGAATTATCGCCTGAGCAGGGTCGTCGACCAAACCCGACCACCTGATGTAACCGCCCATCAACCCATGCAGACGCTCGCTGACCTCTTCGGCATGAACCACGATCTTCATTCCACGTTGTAACAGCTTTGAAGTTTCTGTGTAGAGAGTCTTCAACCACGGGTCTAAATCATCTGGGTGTGGCATCGGGCGGTGCTGGTAAGGCATTTGTAACTCTTCGTAACTGTGCAGATTGTGGGGTGCGGTGCTGATCGAAATCACGCAGCCGAATTCATTTTCGCGTAGCCAAATGATCTCTTCTTGTCGTCGTACCCGCCGGTGATTGACACCGAATCCACCAGGCCGCTCACAGATTGCGAGTTTGTCTTTGATGATCCAAGTCAGGTTTCGGGGCAAAATGCCAAGAGCCCATTTACCGCGCAGTTTTTGTGGCACTAGCAAGCCTTCGAAATTGGCTTGCTGCACATTATTGATTCGAACATTGAAATAGCACAATACCACAGCAAATTCAGGTCGTGTTCGGGTTTTTTAAATTGATTCGTGAGCACCCAAATTAAAAATTACTGCTTCGAGTTGATTTGCAGCCGCTGACTGCTGCGGCGAACCTCGCGGTTTAGTCCGATTTCGCAGGCGGTTGTCTTACCGCGTGCAACATCAAGTACACGTTCGACTGTCGCTGCGTCAGGTGGATATATATTGGTCAACCAAATTCGAATTGCACGTCGTGCCAAAGTGATTGGCGCAACCAAAAGAGCTTTGGCATCGGTGGGGTCGATCTGTTTGGCTAAGTCGTCAAGAAAGTCATTGTCATCTCGAAATAAATCAGCCTGGCGGGCAAGAACCTGGGCGACATCACGTTGTGAAACTTGGTTCATTAGTGGCAGTAATTGTTGGCGAACTTGATTTCTCAAAAACTTCATGTCCGCATTCGTTGGGTCAACGACACATTCAATTTCGAGTTCGCGACACAGCATCTCGGTTTCACTACGACGTAGATTCAATATCGGGTGACTGTTGCTTTGTCTCATTCCAGCAAGTCCTTGCAGGCCGGCACCACGCAATAGGTTGATCAGTAAAGTCTCGGCTTGATCATCGGCAGTATGACCAGTAGCAATTTCTTGAGGCAACACTTCAAATCGTGCGTTACGAGCACGCGCCTCGAGATTTGCGCCAAGCTCAACTTTGACAGTCTTGCTAACAAAACTCGCGCCGATTTGCTCAGCAAGTTTGGCAACAATCTTCGCTTCTTGATCTGAACCATGACGCAAAGAATGGTCTACATGAAAAGCAGTAACTTCACAGCCATTCAAAACAGCGAGCAAAAGCATCGCCATGCTGTCTTGGCCACCCGAAACAGCGCAATCAATCTTTGTACCTGGCGATGGAAAGTTACATCGTGCTAAAAGTTGAGCAGCAAACTCACTTGAACAAAGTTTTTTATCGAGGGCATTCATTGGCCCAAGTTGGTTATTTCTGAGCTTGTCTCTGGCGACGGTTTGGGTGTTTAAGGGCGGTAACCGACTTCAAGTAACCAACCACCAAACCAACTAACGCACCGATGCCGGCGATCAATAAACCCGCACCTAACCACCAATGCCAAACAACTGCTGCAATCATCGCCGTAATGCTAGCGATACTTTGATTGCTTGACCAATCAGCTGCCTAGTTCTCTTGTGTGTTCAGGGGCCGAAATTTGTCGCGGAGCAGAATCAATGTTTGAGATTTCAGTCAGTTCAGAAGAAGTCACGCCTGCGTCTTTGAATTTGCGCAGAGTGGCCAACATGCGTCCTTCAATTGACCCAACCATCTTGTTGTATGCCGAAATTGCAGACTCGAGGCCACGGCCGGTCTTCTCGACACTCTCGAGCACCGTGTCTACTCGTTCGTATAACTCACGGCCGAGCGCCGCAATTTTTTCGGCATGCTCGGCAATTTGAAATGCCTGCCAGCCTTTGGCAACGGCTAGAAGCAATGCCAATAAATTGACTGGTGAGGCGATTAAAACTCGGCTTCGCATCGCAACTTCTAACAAACTGCTATCTGAGCGCAACGCGTCTGCCAAAAATGATTCGCCCGGAATAAACATAATTACGTATTCGGGCGAGCGATTGAATTGCTCCCAATATTTTTTGTCGGCCAAAACTTTGGCGTGACCAGCCAGTGCCTTGGCGTGTTCGCTTAATAGTTGTTGACGCACTGTTGGATCTGAAGTTTCTTGGGCTTTGAGATATGAGTCGAGTGGTGTTTTTGAGTCAATAACGACGCAACCGTTGTTAGGCAATTTAATTACCGCGTCTGGTCTTTGTGTTCGGTCGTTGCTGGTCACCGTCGTCTGTTCAAAGAAGTCGCAATAGGGCAACATACCGGCGAGCTCGATCACATTGCGCAACTGTTGTTCACCCCATGCGCCGCGCGCACTTGTTGACTTGAGTGCCGATTGAAGGGCAGAAGTCGTCTGGTTCAGTGTGTCAATTTGTTTGCTTATAGTTTCTGTTACGCCAACTGTGTTTGTGTAGTTTGACTGCAAAGAAGTAACGGCATTTCGCAGTTCATTCATTTGTGTCGCAACTGGGTCGAGAAGGCTCTTTGTTTCTGTTGCCAAAGTTTGTGTGCGTGCCTGATAAGTACGGTCGATTTGTGAGTTGACGTTTTCGAGGGCTTGTTGTGTCGCTTTACCCACCTGGGCATCAACGGCGGTCTTTACCGCGTCAATTAATGCAGTCTGGTCAAAATTTTGTGGCGTTGAAGAATAACTGCCAACACTATTCTGGCGAAACAAAAGCAAACCAAGGCTGACAATAACGACGACTAATAAACCAACGATTATCTCCATCATCACAGTGTGGCATGGGGGTGTCGCTAGATTGACCACATGACATCAGCAAAAATCGTGGATAGCCCAGTTGGCTGGGTGCAAGATCACATTCGTTCATATGTTGATAGCAACGGCCAAGAAGGTCATATCTGGCGTGGTGTGCCAACGTTGTTATTGACTACAACTGGGCGAAAATCAGGTGAATTGCGGCGCACAGCTCTGATTTATGGTCGAGATGGCGAAAATTTTGTGATCGTTGCATCAAAAGGCGGAGCACCAAATAATCCACTTTGGTACGAAAACCTCGTGGCAGATCAAAAGGTGACGATTCAAGTCGGGCCCGAAGTTTTTGATTGTGAGGCTTCTACCTATGAAGAGAGTGGCGCTGCAGGCGAGCACCGTCAAAAAGTTTGGGATTCACTAGTTGCAATTTGGCCTGGCTTCGCAGAATATCAAACCAAAACCGCCCGGCGTATTCCGCTTGTTTGTCTAAAAAAAGTTAGTTGATTTTTTTGCCGGCTTTGAGCAACACGGCAACTATTACGAGTGGCACATAGGCAATCAGTAATCCGAAAATCGGGACAATCACTGACTCAGAGACGAGCCAAGCGATAGGCAGTAAGAAAAACATATTAATTGCCCCAATGCCTACCGAAACTGGCAAATGACGGTTTAGTTTTTTACTCAGGTGCTGATACGCATGTGTGCGGTGTGCAACGTAGACATGTTCACGAGTCAAGAGTCTTCGAAGCAAAGTAACTGTCGCATCTGTAACAAAAACACCAAGCAAGATAATCATCGCCCATGCAACTAAAGGTTCGTTTTTGCCGACGACAAGCGATATTGCGCCGATGGTAAACCCAATGAAACCACTGCCAACATCACCAAGAAATATTTTTGCGGGTGGCAAATTGAAATACATAAAACCAAATATTGCAGCTGCCATCACGGCGACAAGCAACCATAAGTCGCTATCTGTGCTGACCACTAGCAAAATCGCAGCGCCCAGACATGTCGTTAATGATTGAATACCGGTGATCAGATCGATGCCATCCATGAAGTTGAATAAGTTGAGCATCCAAACCAAGTAAATAACAGCAGCAATGTCGCCAGCAACGCCGAAATCAATTATCGATTCACTCAGCGGTAACGCTGGTAGGCCAGTAGCAAGCCAAACGGCGATTGATGCACAAATAAAGTGTCCGACTAGTCGTAACTTTGCGGATGTCACCCGACCCAGATCGTCTAGTCGTCCGATTAACGCAACTATTAACCCAGGTGCTGCAAGTGTGAAGAAATCTCGACTTGAGATTGTGTCATTGACTAATAAAATCAAAAGCCCAACAAAAAATGTTGCAACAATTGCAATGCCCGCGCCACGTGGTGTTGGCAAAGAGTGCGAACTTCGCTCATTGGGTATATCAAGGTGATTATTTATGATCGCTCGTTTTCTAGTTGCCGCAGTCAACACAAAGCTGGTAGCCACTAGAACCAGAACTAAATAAATCATTTTTTCTCGCTTTGGTACCACGCAACTGTCGTGGCTATTTCTTCTTGCAAGCTAAAAGGTGGTCGCCAGTCAAGTTTTTGTTTCGTTTGAGAAATATCTAACTGAAACGAACCGCAGAGTCCGTCGTACGCGCGAGGTTTGCCGATAATTTGACCGCCCAATTTCAAGATCGACAGCGGCACTTTGATTAAGCGTGCTGGCTTATTCATTGCAGCGCCAATTGCTTTCAGTAATTCTGTTGTTGATACATCGTGGTCATCTGAAACATTAAAAACTTGATTCCTTGCTGCTGTATTTGTGGCACAGTTTTCAATCAGGTTGGCCAGGTTTCGCACACTCACAAAACTGCGCAAATTTCGAGCGCTCCCTAACGGCAAAGGTACGCCACTATCTACCCATTTCATCATCGACAAAAAGTTTGCTTTGACGTCGGGGCCATAAACGAGTGGTGGGCGAATAATCGTGAAGGTGAAACGACTTTGCGAACTGATTTTTTGCAGTACATTCTCTGCAGAGATTTTTGAATTCGCATATGGCGAAGCTACGTGTAACTGGTCGTTGACTATGAATGGTTTACCCTCACGGCTTTGATTTCCGTAGACAACCGAGGTGCTGACAAAAACCATGTGCTTACCTGTCAGCGACATTTGGTTGGCAAGTGTTTCAGTCAAGTCAGTGTTGATCGCTTTATACATATCTAAATCAGATGAGTTTGAAGACACATGGGCTCGACCTGCCAAGTGAACTAACACCTCGCACGCGTCGACTTGCGCGCACCAGTCAGTGCTGTCACCACCAATTGTGCGCGCATTTAGTGTCGCGACTTCGTGCTGATGACTACTTAAAAACGGCACAAGGTGAGAGCCGATAAATCCGGTTGCGCCAGTGACAAGAATTTTCATGATTTGTAGAACGAATGGTAAACGCTATGGGTTTGAGCAATAATGATTTCATTCGCATACTCAGACTCTGCTTTACTCCGATTTTCTTTACCCATTGACTGCCGCAACTTCGGATCGTTAAGTAGTTTTTCGATCGCCGAAGCTAATGCCGTTACGTCGCGTGGTTGCACCAGCAGGCCGTTGACCATATGAGTAACAACTTCACGACACCCAGGCACATCGGTAGTCACAATTGGTCTGCCGGCTGAAGCGGCTTCAATTAATGACTTTGGTAGACCTTCGCGATAAGACGGCAGACACGCAATGTGACTAGCGGCAAGAAGTTCATTTATGTCAGTTCGCGCCCCGAGCCAGGTCACATCTCGTGATCTTCGTAATTCGGTCAGTTGCTCGGCAGTCAAGGATGTCGGGTTGCCGTCGTCAACATCACCAATTAATACGAACTGCACATTGTTTTCGCGTGCTTTGACAAGTTTCGCCGCGTCGGCAAATTCTTGTACGCCTTTGTCGCGTAACAACCGTGAGACCATGATCACTCGCACTTGACCATCGGGCTCTGGTTTGTAGTCGAATTTCTCGGTGTCGACCCCAGCACCTTTGATCAGAGCAATCGAATCATTTTTGGCAAAACCACCAGCAACCAGGTTTTTGAAGTCGTCGTTGTTTTCGATTATCACGCGACGCGCTTGTCGGCCGAGTGAATAGCGAATCAAAGCCTTAACAATCGGACGCAAAATTCGGGCTTTATTTTCTTCCGAGGTGAAAACATAACCCATACCAACTGGTGCATTGACTATGTTTCGCACTCCGGCAAACTGGGCTGCCAGCGAACCAAGCACGACTGGTTTCAAGGCGACATTGTGCACAATATCGGGCCTGATTCGTTTAAGAATCGTACGCAATTGAAAAATGGTGATCAGCTCAGTAATCGGGTTGAGTCCACGACGAGAAAACTCAATATTTATCGGGGCGAAACCATATTCTTGAAACTCTCGTGCAGTTTCACGACAGCGAGTTATAACACTTACTTTATATCCCTTACCAACAGCGGCTTTTGCTCGATCTAGAAAGTGCGATGCAAAAAACCAATCTTCAGTAATTACGTATACGAGATGTCTTGGCACAACATTCATGAATTCGATTTGACACGCCGGACATCTGATAGGCGTGGTTCGTAATCAGTGTTTTTTGATTTGAGTATGCCCAGTAATCCGAGAACGCCCATGGCCGAGAGGAAAGGCAAATTTTGTCGCGAACTGTTGAAGTTTGTTTGCGCAACGAGACCCAGAAAGAAAGCAAATGACACGAACACCTGAATGCGCATCACTGAAAACTTGGATGAGGTTGCAAACAATGTAAAAACAAATAGCAACGGAATTGCAAATGTATCAACAAAGAAAAGTCGTAATGCAATCAATTGACTAACAGGCATCTTTACCACGAGATCTGTAAAGGTGAGAAACTGCAAACCAACCAAGTTCGAAAAAAACCGCCACCAAGCGACTTGTTCGAAGACGCGAGGCGTCAAAAGATCATTGCGATACTTTAGAAAATTACCAGCCGAATACCCGTAACCGCCAATGGCAAACGCGCCCACGACCAACCCGATAATGGCGAAATAGATTCGTTTGGGTTGAAATTTTTGAAGATATTTTGCGACTATCCATCCAAAGATAAGAGCCAAAGCCAAGTGAGGACGTAAGAGCAGCGTTGCAACAAGCGAAACAAGTTTGAGTGGAGTTGATCGACCAATAAAAAAATAAGTCGCAAAGAGGGCGATTTCAAGGTCACGCAAACCAATAGTTGAGAGAAAGATGAACAACGGTCCAGCGAAAAATATGGCGTGCCATAGTTTTACAGTTATGCCTTCGCGTGTTAAGAAATCGCTGCAAAGTTTGTAGACGTAACTAAGACTAATTGCCTGTAAGAATTTGAACGCCAGCAATTGATCAATTCCAAAGAGGTCCAACATTCGGACTGGTATCACAACCAAATATCGGTCACTAATTACCGCATTCGGCGATAACGATAGTCCATGGCGAGTTAACTTCTCGACAAGCCAAAGTTGTGTCACTTGATCGTTTGAATAAAAAGTAACTTGGTCAGTGCCATATTTGAATCGAATTGCAATCACGGCCGCAGTCCAAACAGCTGCGAGTAATAGCTGATATGTATTAAAGCCACGCGGCTTTCTGGCGATCAATACCAGCACTCCACCCAAAAGTACCGATTGAACAAAATAAAGAGTCATGGTTAATTACTTGATTTTCGTAACGGTCGTTGTGCTAACCGAACCACAAATTTGATCGTCAACCAAATGCGCCAGATCAGGCCGGTACTCCTCGAGATTAGTTTTTGCTGCCGAAGCGCACTTGCGTTTGCGAGTTCGCCTCGATACATCTCAAACATTCTGCCACTGATTCCACCAGCACCGTATGTCGGCTTGAACAGGTGAGCCATCGGTAGTTTGATGAATGCGCCACGGTTATGTCTGGCGATTATTCGAAGCCAGAGTAGATAATCTTCCGAAAACCTATGTTGTTCGTCAAATCGCTCGTCAACTGATTTGTGGATCATCACGGTCGGAGTACTGAACCTATTTTTGATTAAAAAATCTCGAAAATTGAATATCGAGACGTCAAACTCACCATTCAAGTTTGTTTCATCAGATTCGAACTTAGTTACTACCCGATATTGATGACCAGTAATCGCAAACTCTGGATTGTCTTGCATAAATAAAAACTGTGTCTCAAGTTTCTTTCTGTGCCATGCATCGTCGGCATCTAAGAATGCAACGTAATCGCCAGATGCAACAGACCATCCGGCATTTCGTGCGGCCGATGGCCCACGGTTAGAGGCAAAGCGCAAGAGTTTTGTAGTTGGTTTGTTTTCGATGTATTTTTCAATTACGGCATAACTATCGTCGGCGCTCGCGTCATCGACGATGATTATTTCTTGAGGTTGAGTCGTCTGTGTAAAGATCGAATCGAGCGCACGCAAGATTGTTGTGGCACTGTTGAATACGGGGACAATCACCGAAACAGAGATGTTTTGAGCATTCATCAGATAAATCGTTTCAGCCAATCCCACTTGCCCGAGAGTTTTTGTTCAAAACCTCGTCTGTCGTCGTTGCTCCAGATGTCAATACGCGGGATTTCAAGTTTTTGGGTACCAAATTCGTAGACACCCCACTTGCTTGTTGCTGCGTACTCGAACCCAATTTCAGCAGCAATCCGTAACACTTCGGAGTTATAAGAGCCATGTGGGTAGCTCAGTGTCGTAACTGGTAGTTGAATTACTTGCTCAAGCCAGTCTTTGCTGTGTTGCAAGTCGCTGAAGACTTCACTCGGCGACAACTCGCCTAAATGAGTATGTGCATGACCATGGCTTCCGATTGTCACACCTGAAGTTTTACTGAGTTCAATCAACTCTTGGCGATTCAAAAATTTTGAGTCTCCTGAAGTTATATTGACCGACGACACAAACACTGTAAACGGGAAACTTTTATCGCTGAGAATTTGCGCAGCAATAGTTAGAGTATCTCGGTAGCCGTCGTCAAAAGTAATTGTGATCCCCGAATTATCGACGCTGTCTAACTTAACTATCTTTGAGTTTTCTGTTTTATGAAGTTGGTGCAGTAACTCGACATGCTGAGCAAAGTATTGCTGTGAAAGTGTGTAAATATTTCTGCCAGATGGTTTGTATTCACTGATTGAGTGATACATCAACACACGACGATGAATTTGATAATTCGGCTTATTTCGTTGCGCCGAAGCAACTAGTTTGGCGAGACGATACTTAACCTGATTCATTTTGAAGTCAATCGTTCAGTGATTCTGAAGTCGCAACTCTGAGCTCTAAAAAGTTTTGCGATACCTTAGAAGTCTACCGACAATTGGCTGAACGTAGAAGGGTGACCCTGTTTCCCATTCGCCAATGTATTTTACTTCAGTAGCGCCGGTGCCACGTTTAAAGTCGTAGACACCTTTATTGTTGACTGGGTCAATGCCACTGAGGTCGTAGGTTGTGCAGTGCTCGGAGGCGCAATAGTTAAGTAGCGCCCACGTGGTTACGTGAGACGAATATTGCTTTCGTCCCTGAGGTGTTGCTGCGGCGAAGATATCCCAAGCTTTATTGCCCAACAGGATTGCCCCACGTATAGCCAGTGGCTCACCGTGCTCGTTATCGCAGCGAAAAATTTTTAAGTTTGAAACACATTTGTCGATTATTGACCTGATTACTTCGAAGCTTGGGGTATCTGAAACCGAGTCGAGGTCTTTGTATCTTGTCAACTGACCGTAAATGTTGGCGATAGCTTCTGGTGTGAAGTTTGTCCATTCGTAGGGCTTCGAGTTTTTTGCCTCGCCCCTACGTAAATTTCTCGCCCAGTTGCTCGAGAGCATCTCTCTTCGGGTCGAATCAGATTTAGTCAGGTCAAGTTGCAAACTCAAACCGCTTGACAACGGCGTGGTTACTTGTTTCCATTTATTTTTTCTGAGTTTGTCGCAAGCTAGATCACTTGTAGTTTCAAGCGAATTGAGTCGAACAAAGAGTCGCTTAGTTTTGGTGATTGTGGAAAGGCAGTCAATGAACTGTGAGTCCAAATAATCAAAGTTGCAGATTGGGCCACCAGGTATCCACGCAATAGTCGTACCCAAAACCTTCTTTATCAGAACTTGTGCCTGGCATTGCTCGGGTCCTTGATAAGTCAGCCGGTAGGTTTGCCAACCAAAGTCGGCCCTGTGCTTTGCCCAATTGGTGGCCTGATAAATCGTGAAGTCGTCGAGTTTGATCAACTTTTGATCCCATTCAAGGTCGGTGCCGATCCACTCAGACCATTCAAAACGAGAGGCCTTTTGTGCTGTCACAAGAAATTTAGCAACCGAATTTGTTTGTAGTGGTCTGGGGCAGTTGGCAAGACTTCGAGTGGTAGGTCAGGCCAACTCATCAGAGTCACCCGATACTTTCTGGCTAGATTGCTTAACTCTGATTGTGAATCGGCAGTTGCAAAAACAGGAATTCCGTAAGGACAAGTGCCATCTTTGAGTGATTCAAACACGGGCTTGATGCCAAGTCGAATGATTTCTGGATAAATAGTGTTGTAAAGGTTGCGACGTCGGGAAATTTCAGCAGCTTCGTTTACTTTCAAAAATTTTCTGACACTCGAACGACTCGGGTTCGGAACTCCGGGAATTTTTCTTTCTACGGTCGCATCGATCGAGGGGACAGCCGAACCGGTCACACCTAGTCGAACACTTTTCAAGCCAGCCTGAACCCAATTGAGCAACGGAAGATTAGTGAACCTTTGAATAGCGGCAAAAAAATTCAAAATTGTATTTCGGGCATTTTTTAGCCTGAAAACATAGTCAAGTTGGGCAGAAACTTGTGTTTCGGCCAGTGAAGTCCTCAGAATCGCACCATCAGGGGTTCGAATAGTCTTTCGAAAACTTGTGATGCCAAAGTCGGTTCTCTGACCCAACAAATTGCCGTTTTCGTCTCTGCTCAATAGACCGTGGGCATTGTCTTCGACGATCACCGACCCGCAACTTCGAGCGTATTTCTCGAATGCTTCTAAATTTTGAGGAAAACCAAAATAATTCACTGCAATGATTGCTTTTGATTTTGTCTCAGGATCAAGAAATTTTGGCTGCAAATTTGAATCAACGTCATAAAAGATTGGTTTGGCTCCACGTTCGTGCACTGAGGCGAGAACATCGCGGCAAATGTAACTCGGCAGCATCACAAGATCGCCTGCGCCGACACCGATGAGACTAAAAGCTTCGCGCATCGCAAAGCGTCCCAGACTGAAGTAACGAACCGTCATGATTCGGCCCTTTTAAAGAGTGCGCGTTTTGCCAAAATAATCAAACCAGGGTATGTCCTGATAAAAACAGGCGAGAGACGTATTGCCAAAAAAAACAGAACTAGGGCTCGACGTGGTTGGTGTGAGAGTTGACGAGCGGCACCGTAATTGGCAGTTGCTAATCGATGGCGAATTTTCAACTTGGTAAAAATTGTTTTGGGCTGCAGGGCAAAGTGTTTTTGTAGAACAGTCTTCTCGCTCGCAAAGTTGCGCAATACTGCGCTGCTTGCGCTGTCTGATAATCGATGAAATTCACCGAGAATTTCGGGAATAAACACCGTTTTTGGATTTGTGGCGGCGAGGCGCATCCATAAGTCGTAATCTTCGGCGGTGACGATTTCGGTAGCTTCGTCGAATCCATCGACTGATCTGAGTAGAGCGGCCTCAATGCAGGTTGCAGATGTTGAAATACAGTTGCCGCGAAATAGAAGACTTAAATAGGTGGCTCTGTTTGCCGGCCCGTACATTATCTCTCGTGTCGAAAGATCACCATTTATCCATAGTTCGCCGTGGCAAATAAATTTTGCTCCCTGATTTGTGCATTCGACACACTTTTGCAGCTTTTCTGAGTACCAGCAGTCGTCAGAGTCAAGAAACGCAATGTATTTTCCTCTTGCAATTTTGATTCCTTGATTGCGCGATGCAGCAATAACACCATTATTTTTGAAATTAATCAACTTGATTCGATCGTCTTGAAAAGACTCAACAACTTGGATAGTTTCATCTGTTGAAAAGTTGTTGATGACTATTGCCTCCCAGTTGTCGAAAGTTTGTGCGACTACAGAATCAAGTGCGCGCCGTAAAAGCTTTGCGTGATTGAAAGTGGGTATCACGACAGTGACGAATGGTTGACCGCTCATTGCTGATATCTGAACCATTTCTGGCAGGCAGTGAGTAGACGGTCTATTTCAAATTCGATTTGAGTATTAAGCGCCAGACCAGTTGCGCGTAATTTACTTGAATCGTATGCAAACTTGGCCGGCAGATCTTTCGGTGACGCCCCCAAAACATTTAGTTCTGGCCTATGGCCAAGAGTTTCTGAACATCGCGTCGCAATCAGTTTGGCCATGTCGAGCACCCTGATTGTTGATTCGCTTCCCAAATTAAAAGTTGTACCTTTGATTTGTTCATAAGGCATGAACAAACAATGGCGAATAGCGCCGCATACATCTGTGAACGGGATGAAGTTGCGATATTGCAAACCATGGGACTTCAGTGTCAACTGTTTTTTCTCGACGGCCTGGCGACATAAATCATTGGCAATTATTTGCCAGATTTTGGCATCAGCAGACATTGGTGCGCCAAATCCATTTGCGTTGCGCAGACTTATTCCTTGAATTAGGCCTTGTTCGTGGGCAGACTCAACTAACTTTTCTGAATTTAGATGTGTCTGTGAGTAGACGTCGGCTGGATTTGTTGCAGTTAATTCAGTAATGACGCCATTTAAATCGGCACCGTAGACCTGAATTGTCGATAGATAAATAAAGCGAGTGTTTTTTGAACATTGTTCAATAACTCGACGGGTAAATTCTGTGTTTACTTGGCGTGCTTTTTCTGGTTCGGCGCGAGACTCAAAGTCTGTCATCGCCACAAAGTGCACGACATAGTCGATTTCATTAAGCATTTCTTTAATGGAGTTACTGTCTTCAAAGTCGACTGCAAAAGTCTCTGCCTGCGGGGCCCAAATGGGTGACACTCTTTTGACGCGTGATCCGAGTCGTAGATTTATCGTCTCGTCTTGAGCGAGTATTGCTGCTAGTCGTCCGCCAAGAGTTCCGAAGCCACCTGTCAGAAGGACATTCTTGGTCATCGATGGACTAGTTGCCAGTTGTATGGAAAATACTCATCTTTAGGGTCGCGTCGATGAATCTCAGATGGGTCATGGGCGATGCTCGCACAGTTAGCAACCACCGCAACTTGGGTACCGACACCTTTGAAACCATTCCATACTCGCGTCGGAACCGTAACTAGCCAGTAATTTTCTTCGCCCAAGAAAAGTTCTTGCACCTCGCCACGGGTCGGGCTTTCGGGTCGATCATCAAACAGAACGAATTTGATTCGTCCGAAAGGCACCGCGTAGTTCAGCACCATAGTGTCGTGAATATGCCACGCTTTGACCGCATCTGGAAACACGCACGAAAAATAAATTTCGCCAAATTGCTGGAAGTGTGGATCGGTTGATTTCAACATGTGCATAACTTTTCCGCGCTCATCGGCAATTTGTAAAAGTGGCGTGATTATGACTCCATCAATCATTTTTTGTCCCCATGTATTCGTTAATTTGTGACTCCGAGAGTTCTTGAATGCGTTTTCCATCGTGAACCTGGCGATACCAAGAAACTGTGTTGGTTAAAGTCTGTTCGAAATTCCACATTGGAGACCAGTTCATTTGCGATTTCGCTTTGTCGCAATTTAAATGCAACAAGCCGGCTTCATGCATCTTTGGCGACACTTTGTCGATCTTGATTTCACCCGAACCCCAAACTTCAACGGCTTTGTTGGCAACATCTAAGACGCTGTACTTATCAGATTCTGAAGGGCCGAAGTTCCATGCACCGTTGAACTTTGCAGGTGAGTCAAGCAAGTAGTCAGCTATTTGGATGTAACCCGATAAAGGCTCAAGTACGTGTTGCCACGGACGTGTTGCGTTAGGAAAACGCAAGACTATTGGCTGGCTATTTGAGAGTGAACGAATGCAGTCAGGGATGATTCGGTCTTCAGCCCAATCTCCACCACCGATCACATTTCCGGCGCGCACGGTTGCGGCGCCAAAATTTTCTCGCTTTACCAAAAAAGACTCAAAAAAGGAAGAAAAAACCAACTCAGCAGCGGCTTTAGATGCACTGTAAGGGTCACGTCCGCCGAGCTCATCGGTCTCGCGATAGCCGCGACTGACTTCAATGTTTTTGTAGCACTTGTCAGAAGTTACAAATACGAGTGCACGTATTGCATCAGTTTGTTTTACTGCTTCCATCAAGTTGATTGCCCCACCGATATTCGTGTCGTAAGTTGTTTTTGGGTCGGCATACGATCTTCGAACTAGAGCCTGTGCAGCGAGGTGGAACACAATTTCTGGACGTGACTGTTGCATGAAACGAGTCAAGTGATCGGCATCGCGCACATCGCCGTCTTCGTGCTTGATCAGTCGCCCAAGTTCTAGCTGCGAAAAGTGACTTTGGTTATTTTCTGGTGGCAGCGAGTAACCAAAGACTTCCGCGCCCGCCATATGTAACCAAAGTGATAGCCACGAGCCCTTAAAACCGGTGTCACCAGTAACGACGACTCGCTTTCCCTTGAGTTTGGCAAAAGCCGCGGTTAACGAACCCATGGTGCCTTGCCTGAAGCAAACATCTGATTCAATAGTTCCCAATCGCGGTATGTATCCATGCATTGCCAGAACTCATCATGGGTATACATGTCCATTTGTTTGTCGCGAACAATTGATTGGATAGGTTCTTTTTCGAAGACCAGATCTTCACGGTTCTCAAGATAATTGAATACATCTGGTTCGCAAACGAAAAATCCACCTGAGATTCGTCCGCCAGAAGCCTGGGGCTTTTCGTTGAAACCAATAACGTTATTCTTCTCGTCAACTTGCAACTCACCGAAGCGACTCGGTGGCCTAACGCCTGTGACTGTTAATAGTTTCTTGCGAGATCGGTGATGTTCGACGAGCTTTGTTATGTCGACATCACTTAGTCCATCTCCATAACTGAGCATGAAGGTTTCGTTATCAACTAAAGGTTTGACTTTGCGTAAGCGTGCTCCGGTCATTGCTTCTAGTCCGGTGTCAGCCATTGTGACACTGCATTCGATGTTGTTAATCAAGCCCGAAAACTTGTGGACACTGGCAAGCTCTGTTTGCTTACCCAGCGATTTGACCTCACCATTTTGGTCTTTAAAAAAATTAACGATTGTTTCTGATTTATAACCGAGACACAATACAAAATCGGTGCAGCCAAAACTGGCGTAGTAGCCAATCAGATGCCAAAGAATTGGCATCTGGCCGACTTTGATAAGTGGCTTCGGAATGTCATCGGCGACATCTCGAATGCGAGTTCCAAAACCTCCACACAATAAGACGGTCTTCATGAGTATGCGGCTTGGTTAGCGAAGATGGCCGTCGGGTTGTAGAGCCGTACTGGTGATTGCGAGTCAGTGATGTATTTGCGAACTGCTGCGACTTTGCTTGGTCCAGTTGTGACCAAGATGCGATTTTGAGTACGACTAAAAGTTTTAAGCGTCAGAGTGATGCGTTCTTTTGGCAGATTGGGCGAGTCAGTCATCTCGCAACACAGTTGACTCGAATTAAGCGCTGGATGTTTTGGTGTCAAACTGGCGATGTGGCCATCGTTTCCCATACCAAGCAGACATACATCAAACATATTGATTTGCTCAATTCTACTTGCGTATTCTGCTGCTGCTTCTTTGAGTGCCAATAGCGGACTAGGTGAAAATACACGACCATGACTTTCGCCAAGAGAATCTCTCAGGGCAACAGCTATTTGTTTGTCGTTTCGCAAAGGGTTTTCTGTGCCAACGTGTCGTTCGTCGGCAAGGTACCAGTTCACTCTTTGCCAATCTGTGGCAGAAGGAGATAAAAAACTTAGAGTTTTTGAGACTGAATTTCCGGCTGCAAGAATCACATTCGAAGTTTGGTTCTTATCTGTATTGAGCTTGATTATTTCGGTGATTGCCGCCGCGGTAGCCATAAAGGCTTCGTTGTCGGTGGGGAAAAGGTGAACCCGTAAATCGCGCGAAGATAAGTCTCCGTTGCTTGCCACTTCATAATTCTAGATTGCTAACTCAAAACATCTTCAGATTTGTAGGAGGTTCTTCCACCTAGGCAGGCTGCGGTCAAGATTGAAAAAGTCATTTGGGCCTACATTCGGAACAAATCGATCAATCTGCGCGAGTGCCGTTGCCAATTCGGCGCAGGTGCGCACTAGTTGAACAGAATCATTTTCACGCAGTGGGCTTAAATTGAATGACATCGGGTCAAGACATTGAATTACTGGTAAGCCCGCACAGACGCCGTCAATCACTGCAGAAGTAATTGCACTGCAATACAGCACATCTACATCCTCAAAAAATTGCGCGAGGTCCTTTTTGCCCGAAACAATTTCGGCGTCAAAGCGCAAACTGTCTAGCGACTGACTCCAGTGAGGTTTAAGCAAGATGCGGTAGTTGGTTGGGTCTGTTGCGACGAGTTCTTCGAGAAGGCGCATTTGTGCTTTGGTTGCTGATTCGAGATAGTCAGTGGCGACAAGTATTGTCAGCGGCTGGTTTCTTTTAGGTTGTATCTTTTTCGTACCAAGATGTAAATACATCAAAGCTTCGACTTCAACTATTTCAGAATCTGGATATCCAGCGTTGAGAAGAGATTTTTTTGCAAGCACACCGTTTACTGCTATGCAATCGGGCCGTGGCATCTTGCTTTGACTTGAGAACTGTTTCGTATCCGACATCAGACGTAAGTCCCAATGACGAATCGTGGAATGTGCGACACCAATCAACTTGCCGTGGTTGTGTTTTCTCCATAGGTAAATCAGCGCCATTTCCCATGGCTGATTCTCAGCTAAGTAGACACCCGTTTTTTGCCTCGGCATCGCTGAAATCAAAGAATCAAGGCGGTTGAAGCGCAAACAATTGATTAATGCTTCATACCCTCGCATCGAATTAAGCCACTCTTGTTTTAGTAGCGGCCAGAAATTTACTCTTGTTTCGGGGTCTATAAAGGCTGTCTTATATCTTCTGCCCGGTATCGAACTTAAAACTAGTTTTCCATGATCAAAAATCGTCTTAAATAGAATTTTCAAACTAATCCTTGAGTCAATTATCTCGTGATAATGGTTTGATTGTTGATTAAAACTCTTCAACAAATCTTTTGCATCTTTAAGTTCACTAAACGAGTTCTGGTCTACCAAGTTGTGCCACCAATTGACCTTCGTGCCTTCAAGTTGGGCGACAAGACCTGACCAATATTGCGAACCAAACTTTCTGTCATCACCAACTGATTCGGCGAACCGATACCAATAATCAAAAAACGAAATCGAATTCGAGTGGGTGGCGTTTGGTTGCTTAGACCCAAGAGACATCGATGTTTTAGCTTGTGTAACAAATGCCAAGATTGCAAGCAAGGGCCTCGGCATACGCGTTTTAACTTGGGTTCTAATCGGTGCTCTCTTGATTGTTGATTTAACACGAATGACTTTCAGGTCTATGTGCAAAGAAGCTGCAACGCTCGATAAGACCTGTGTTAAAGCTTTGTCATCAGAGTGGATCACCAGTTTTTTAGTCTTGTTTTCTTGGACGAGTTCTATAAGTGTAAAAACTTTTGCCAAATTGTTTAGTTGAGCAGATGGCGTGTAGGGCCGCGAGTGAAATTGAGTCATCCAGAAATAGTCAAAACCAGATCTGAACTCATGATTTGTTTTTGAGTTAGTGGTAATTGATGTTCCTACATCAAAAATAAACTGCAAAAGTCTTGCTCTCAGATTGGTACTGTTTAGTTCTATTAATTCACAGATTGAAACAGTTGTCTTATCGTGCGAAGAATCTACAAATTGTCGCCAGAGAACTAATTGCTCAGGTTTGAGTACGCAGATTGAATCTGAATCCCAGATAGTTAAAGTTTGAGCCGAATTATTGGGTAATTTGAACATCTACTGATCGTGCGCCGCAGATGTCATTAGGCGTTCAACCTCGGCAATATCAGAAGGTACATCAACTGCATGCGTGCGAAAAATTGTGCGTTGCATCCGAATCTTGACTCCGTGCTCCAAAAACCGCAACATATCAACTGACTCGTTTATCTCAAGAGGAGTTGGTGCCAATTGGGTAAATCGCTGTAGCACTTCTCGCCTAAAAGCGATTAATCCGAGTTGTTTGCCTGATGGTCGTTCGATGCCATCTTGAGAAACAGGAATCGCTGCACGTGACATATAAAGCGCGTTACCTGCCAAATCCATGACTACTTTTACACAGTTTTGACTCGTGAATTCTCCTGGTTGAATATCGGCATAGAGGTTTACGACTTCTAATTTGGGTTGTTCTGCAAATGGTCGCAAAACATCGGACAACATCCGGGGATCGGTCATTGGCTCATCTCCTTGAACCATAACGATTATGTCGTAGTCAGATTTTTCAGACTTTTCTAATTTGGTGACTGCTTCGGCGCATCTATCTGAAGCACGTTCGTGTGTGTTGCTTGTCATTACGGCCTTGAAGCCAAGGCCCTCGATGTGCTCAATGATTTCTTTGTCGCAAGTTGCAACGGCGACGTCGTCGATTTCATCGCACATCATCACTCGCTCAACGATGTGTTGCAGCATCGACTTACCAAGTATTTTTGCTAGTGGCTTGTTTGGAAACCTGGTACTTGCCAAACGAGCAGGAATCAGCGCGAGAACTTTCACTTGACTATTTTCATTTCTCGCAGTGCTTTCACTAATAAAAGACTGGCTTCTCGCTCCATTTGGTCTCGTGTTTCACGGGCATAAGTGCCCATATGTGCTGTCATTTGCACGTTTTTAAGTTTACTTAAAGGACCAAAATATGGTTCTTGCTCGAAGCAGTCGAGCGCTGCGCCTGCAATATGTTCTGATTCAAGTGCTTGCAGTAAAGCAATTTCGTCGATCAGTCCGCCGCGGGAAACATTGATAACGAACGAGCCCTTTTTCATCAACTGAAATTGTCTTGATCCAATCAAATTATGAGTTTTTTCTACGTAAGGGAGATGCAAAGTCAAAACATCAACTAGTTGACAGAGCTCATCTAGCGCACAGTTTTCGTACTCGGTTGTGTCTGTATAAGGGTCAGAGACAATAACTTTTGCCCCGAACGATGCGACAAGTTTGGCAACTCTTTGACCGATGCGTCCGAAACCGACAACTCCAACTGTTTTGGTCTCAAGCAACGTACCCATTTGGCCTTGCCACTTGTTGTCTCTGATTTGACGATCAGATTTTGCAATATTTCGCAGCAATCCAAGAATGTGACCGAGCGTCAGTTCGGCAACCGCCGAAGTCGGCGCGTCAGGAGTGTTTAGAACCTTTATTCCAAGTTTTGCGGCTTCACCTAGATCGACACTGTCAAGACCAGTGCCAACTCTGGCGATAACTTTCAGCGCCGTTGCCGACCTGAGAACTCGTGAATTAAGCGACTCGAGACCAGCTATTAAACCCACCGACTCAGCACCGAGCAATTCGATGACTTGATCTTCGGTCAGGCGAGTTTTAAACGGATTTAGTTTTACCTCAATACCAGAACTTCTTATGACGCTTAGTTCAGAGAAATTGTCGAGATTAAAACTCGATGTGGAGATCAATATCTGCAAAATGGTTCTCCTGGAAGGTCACATATAACGTTAGTCGGCAATCAGTTGTTTGATTGCCGCTGTTGCCATGAATGACGCATTGATTCAATCGCGGTCAGAAATTGTGAATTACCCGGATCAAAATAAATGACATCTTTTATTGCTTCGGTTCGAATCTGATTCCATTCATGATCTTTGGCGGTTCGCAGAAAGTCCATTATCTCACGAAGGCGTTGTTCGCTCAATTGATGAGTCCAAAATGGGCCCTCGTCAGGAAGCTTTGCAGGCCAACCAAACTTAAGCGCTTCAGCCTCGAGAACCTCGGCGTCGAGCATTAGCGCCGCCGTTTTCTTTCCACGGGCAAGCGATTCATAACCAAGTGAACTGCTTGTAAAAACAATTATTTCAGATTGGTCAAGTGATACGTAGCTTGCAGTCGGAGAGTTTCGGGGCGAAAATTCGAACGAGAAACTCTGTAGCAATGATCTGTAGTAGGCCTCTTCGTGGTGAGGTTCTTCGTGCTTGCCGATAATTGATAATTGAAGTTGATTTTCTGCACAGTATTTCGCTAGCCAGAGAATTGCTTTTTCGCGCCGTTTAACTATTTGCTCATAGGCAATTGGCGATTCTGGTTTGCTTTCTGGCACGACGAATGATCGCTTTTGGTTTGGACGATAGGTCGAAATATAAGCGACCGATGACTTCTTTGGTTGCGCGAGGGGCACGAGATTGTTCTTGAAGCTTCCGTGGACAATCACTTCGCCAGATATGAATTTGCGATATTCATCGCCAACAGCAGAACCAAAGACAAACATTTTGTCAACTCGGTTGGCTTGGATTGAAGAAAGTGGCTTCAAAAACCCGAACAAATCTCCACGATCACTGCGGATTCCATTTTGAATCAGCCAAATATCGATCTCTGGAAACTCGTTTTTAAGCAAAAAATAAGTCGGATAGTTATCGATAAAAGTCAATATAAGTCGGGGTTTAGCAACTCGAATGAAATTTCGTGCGTAGTTGTGGGCGCTTAGATCTCTATCGAATAGACATCTAAGGGCAACGGGGATATTTACCTCAGATTCACGCAGGTCGAGAACCTGAAACTCGTGAGACTTGAAGTATGGGGCAATTACTTCGGCCCCAGTTTTGAAAAAAAGCAAAACATCGCGTTGCTTTGGTTGTTTAAAACACGGTTTAAGTCGCAACAGCGACTTAAACAGTCGCCAAAGTCGAACCATTATGCCTAGTATTTTTCGAATTCGTTGAGTTGACTCGGCCATCGCAAGTTATAAGCGTTAACCGCAGATCGAAATTCGTTGATTGCACTCAAAGAGCCACCGTCTTCAATTTCTTTGAAAATCTCTTTGTATGTCTGGTGTTCCGAGCTTGCACTATTTGACGTGAAAGAAAAGCTCGAAGTCGCTTTGCCGGCGGAAATTTGTTTTCTAGGTAGATTTTGTTGCCTTAGAACTCGATTTGTACGGCGTGTTCTTGGGCGATTCAAGAAGTTTTCAAGCTTTTCAATTGAGTCTTCTGGTCGAAGCACAGTGTTTTCAAAAGACAAGACAAGTAGCGGCTTTTGTGCTGCGTTAATTGAGTCAATAGAGCTAAACATCTCACTTTGCATGCGCGCAATTGATAGCAATGCTCGGTCAGTGATCGAGGAACTTACAAATTCATCGGCCCAATCTGCGGCAAACCAAGGCACCTTGACACCGGAAACTTCAAATGAAAGCGTGAACTCTCGTGTTCGTTCAAATTTTGCCGTGTAGTCACGCACGTTGTTGAACAAGTGAACAGGGTGACGAACGACTTCAACCAGCTTTAGACGCGAACCGTAAGACTCGTAAAGTAGATCTGAGACCGAGATCAATTCGTGAGAGGCAATCAGCAACGCCAAGTTTCTTTCACTTATTTGGTCGGCAATATTGTCGCCACCAGCATGAAATAATCGCTTTAGATAGGTGAGGCTTCCGGGGTTATTGCGCAAACCCGAATCGTCGGACCACCGAAGGTTGACCTCTCGCCCGATCAAGTTGTTGTATTGAGACAAGTCGGCGTAAATCTTTAGAAATGCGCTGGCAGCGTCAGTGTTCATTTTGCCTGTCGAATGAGCGATGCAAACGTATTCGTAAACATGCTCTACTTTTTTCTTTTCAACACGGGTCATTGAGCCAATAATTGATGTGACTACCGACTTTCCTCCGCCCCAAAAGCCATCGACAACAATGATGTCGTTGGTAAACGAATTGAAGTGTTTGAGATCTAGATTCATGAACCGATCTTTGTAGTCGATTTAAAGTCACGAGTTGCAATGCCGTTAGCCAAGCAAAATGATCGAATCTGCTCAAACGAATAGCGGTTGTAGTGCAGCGAATCTGCAATAGCTACCCCTGTTGGATTAGCAAAGTCGACTAGTTGGCCGAGATGTTCGGGCGATCCAAAACCTCCGCTGGCAATAACAGGAATGTCTACATTTCGGGTGATGCTTTCAACCAGTTCGCAATCAAAGCCCTTATTGGTGCCTTCTTGATCGACGGAGGTTACGAAAATTTCGCCAGCACCCAATTTCGCGCCTGTCTCGGCCCACTGCGCAACGTCTAAACCTGTGCGTTCGCGACCATTGTCGGTGTACGCCTCCCACTTTTTCTCACCAATTTTTTTGGCTTCAATCGACAAAACAACGGTTGACGACCCCCAAACATCACTGAGTTGACTGATCAGTTTTGGTTCTTTTACCGCCGCAGTATTGATTGCAATTTTGTCGGCTCCGGCACGAAGCAAGGTACGAGCATCTTCGACTGAGCGAATGCCGCCACCGACAGTTATCGGCACAAAAACATGCTCGGTTGCGCGCGAAACAACGTCAACCAAATTATTTCGACCGTAAAGACTGGCAACGGTATCCATATAGATAATCTCGTCGGCACCGTCTTGGTAGTACTTCGCCGCGTGAATCTGTGGGTCACCAACAACTCGCAAACCTTCAAGTTGAACACCCTTGATTAGATTTGCGCCTTTGATGTCGAGGCGGGCGATTAGGCGAAGCGCCGTTCTAACTACCTGTGGTTTTACTTGACTTGGTGACGCAGAGACCATTGATCATCCTTGTACGACCAGAGATGAGGAGAACGAAATGAGTCAGCCAAGTTGTTGAAATAAGCCATGTCGATGGTTGGCTGCTCGAACATTTTTGAGGCCTTCGGAAACTCTTTTTCAGGGATACTCAGATACGCAAATATTTCTTCTGCGAAACGAGTTGGAAATTCACCGTCAAAGCGTTGCACGAGCGCGACACCTTCTTCGCGGTTGATATCTCCTGATCGAATCTCTTGGGCCGCGTCGTATGTGGCTCGACCAATGCCATATTTAATGAAAGTTGTGTAGTAGTGAAAGTCGTCAATTCGATCATCGATCGAGTTGTACTTGCTGTACGTGCCTGGTGTTCGCTCAGGTGACGCCTCAAAGCCACCATGCTCAACTGCGTAGTAGTAGCAACTTTGCGGATGCCATTTCATGTAGTAACCCAAGTAGTGAACTTCAATACCGAGTTTTTGTAAACCGTCTGGATTAGCGGGCAGGTAAGGATCAAGGTCAACTTCTTCGAGACCAAAGTCTGTGGTCAAGTCTTTGATTGATGTGCCGCCCAAGTGAATTGATGATTTCTCTGGGGCTGAAAAATATTTCCATTGGCGAATTGCAGAATCTGCATCGCCCATCGGGTTTCCGTATTCGGCTTCGTTCTCACCGTAGAAAACGAGTGGTATCTGATGAAGCACAGCCATTTTCGGCGCAAGTGATTTTTGACCGAGAATAAAAGCTTGAAACGGATGAAACAGGTTTTCGACCGCCAGTCGAGTCAACAGCCGATGCACTCGTCCGTTTGGTGTGCACAAGTAGTTGTCAAAGCCGGCATGAATCCACCGTTGAAAATTTCTCCAACCCCATTCGGTGTAAACGTGTGGCGCCCAAGTAACCGTAAGTGGATGCATGCCATATTTGTATTTCAACATGTGTGCAGCGACGAAACTATCTTTGCCACCTGAACCAGGAACTAAACAGTCGTATGACCCGTCAGTGCTGCGATGCTTATCGCAAAGCGCCCGCAACTGCTCTTCTCGGGCCTGCCAGTCGATAGAAGTCTTTCTTTCAGTGACTCGACACGCATCACAAATATTTGTTTCGTCCAAGTGAATTGCTTGTTTGACTGAGGCCGCCGTATGTTGAAATTCAATCGCCGAGATCGGTTTCTGATTTGAAGTTACACAACGCTGACAAAAAGTCACCGTGGAGGGTAGACCATATTTTGCTGCTCGCGAATCATCGGTGGTTTGAAATTCGGCATGATTAACCACTCGCGTTTTAGGGAAAATCGCCATCGCTTAAATCTACTTGTCAATCAAAACCTAGGGAGAACAACGCCACCATTGATTGCTAGTTCTCGTGCTCTTGCTAGACCATCGCCCATAAAATTGAGCAAGTTTCCGGTAGCCACTGCATCAACTCGGTTATCTTTCAGTCCCGCAATTATGTGGTCAGCATTGCCAATGCCACCCATGAGAATCAGGGGCAAGTCTTTGACATGTTTGACGAACTCGAGTATTTCAAGGTCGAGACCGTTGCCAGTGCCGTCACGATCGATTGACTCAATATGAATCTCTCCGACGGGCAAACCTGCGCACTTCAACAAAACATGTTCAAGTGATTCGCCAACTTTAACTGTGCCGTTGTTTTTAAAAACTTGATACGTACCATCAATCTTCTGGACGTCAATCGATGCGACTATGCACTGGCGGCCAAATTCGGTGGCTATCTCTTCGACTAGTTCTGGTTGATCGTGCAGTGAAGTGTTGATCACTACTTTGTCAGCTCCTGATCGCAACAGTTGGTGCACATGTTCGATTGTTCTTATGCCACCTCCTGCTGTGATTGGCGCAAAACAGTCACGCGTCAATTGCTTCAAGTCTTCACAAAACTGCGGAGTGTTTCTGCTTTGCCGGCTGACATCAATAACTACGAGCTCATCAATCGCATAACCAACCGTCGAAAACCCGTAGTTATCTTCTAGCCAATCCAGATCACCAATTTTTTGTAGGCGAAAGTTTCTCGACAACATAAACGAGCCACTGTCATAGAGAAGCGTGAAGATCAGACGTTTGGTGAGCATCAGCGCAAGAAACCCTCGAGAACTTTTAGGCCACTCTTTTGACTCTTTTCAGGATGAAACTGGGTGCCAAAAATTTGCCCTGATTCGATTGCGGCTACAAATTTATGTCCATACGTCGTAGTCGCATATTTACTGGAATCATCTAAGATTTGCATTGCATAAGAATGAACGAAATAAAAAGACGCGCCAATTGAGATCTGATCAAACAGTTTTGATTCTTTTGGCATTTGCACTCTGTTGAAGCCAACATGTGGAATTTTGATTGACACTTCGTTTGAACCGATCAATTTTGTGACCGTGTTTTTCACAAGACC
>JBIKVV010000008.1:0-48658 GCA_044356655.1 Ilumatobacteraceae bacterium | reverse complement strand
AGTAACCCGACGATGATCTTTCTTGCCGATACTAAATGTTGCGCACAAACACCAGAAACCGTTTCTGTTCGTGATGGATGGCAAAAAATGGATGCTGTCGTGAACAAAAATATCGTGCAACTAGACGACGACATCGCATCTCGATGGGGGCCACGTGTGGTCGAACTTGTCAAGAGCATTAGTGATGCTCTTGCTTTAGTCTCAGCAGGTAAATAGCCCGAAATGTTACGCGCCAACGATAATTTCGTGCCGCGTGCAGGGACACGGGTCGCTTATTTATCGTTGGTGAGTTTCGCTCTGCTCACTATTGCGGTTCTGGTTGGAACAATGATTGGTCCGGCTGGGCCGCAATGGTGGCGAGTGCCTATTGAGTTAGTTGACCGGTTGCCGATGATCACAGTTGACAGTGGTGTCTCGCCTGAAGAATGGAATATTGTTTGGCAAATTCGTATGCCACGAGTTGTGTTGGCTGTGCTGGTTGGCGCGATGCTTTCGGTTGCTGGTGCAAGTTACCAAGGAGTATTTCGTAACCCGTTGGTTGACCCATATTTGTTGGGTGTTGCAGCTGGCGCTGGATTAGGTGCGACACTTGTTTTCACATTGCGCCGCTCAGCAACCGAAAATTGGTTGATTGACCCGCTGCCGCTGGCTGCATTTGCTGGCGGACTGGTTGCAGTTTTTGCGACGTACATGATTGGTAACACGTTTAGCAAGGCACGATCGAGCGCAACTTTAGTTTTGGCAGGTATTGCAGTGACATCGTTGACGACTGCAATTCAGACTTTCGTGTTGCAACGCAACAACGATGTTGTGCGCCAGGTTTACAGTTGGATTTTGGGTCGGTTGTCGAGTGCAACATGGGGAGATGTGCGCTTGATCTTGCCGTATGTCGTTTTTAGTTGTGGCGTTTTGTTGATGCACCGTCGCTTGTTAGATGTGTTGCGAGTTGGCGATGATGAAGCAACCGCGCTTGGCATGAATATTCGTCGGGTGCGATTAACTGTTGTTTTAGCAGCCACATTGGGCACGGCAGCGGCTGTTGCAGTTAGTGGCTTGATTGGCTTTGTCGGCATAATCGTGCCTCACACAGTGCGTTTGATTGTTGGTTCGAGTTATCGGCGCGTGTTGCCGTTGAGCATTTTGTGTGGCGCGATTTTTTTGGTTTTGGCGGATATTCCGAGCCGCGTGTTGGCTGACCCTGCTGAAACACCGATCGGTGTAGTCACAGCGTTTTTTGGTGCGCCGTTCTTTTTATTGTTACTGAGAGTGCGAAAGAATCAAGCATGAGCACACTCGGATTTTGTGACTTATCGATTGCGTACGACGGCGTGATAGCGGTCAACGGCTTTAACGACATTTTGCATTCTGGTGAGTGGCTGTGTTTAATTGGCCCGAACGGCGCTGGCAAATCTTCGGTGTTGAGAGCGGCGGCAGGCTTGGTCGAATACTCGGGTTCTGTAGCGATTGACCAGCAAGAAATACCTGCTACGTCAGCAAAGTGGCGTGCGCAACACATTGCGTTTGTGCCACAGACGCCGTTGATGCCAGAAAATATGTCGGTGTATGAATATGTGTTGTTGGGGCGTAATCCGTATATCAAACATTTTGCTTCTGAGTCGGCACATGACAAGCAAGTGATTGAGAAAGTTTTGAAGCGACTTGACTTGACAGAGTTTAAAAAACGAATGGTCGGCACACTCTCTGGCGGAGAGCGCCAGAGAATTGTAATTGCACGCGCGTTGGCACAAGAAGCCCCAGTGTTGTTGCTCGACGAGCCCACAGCGGCGCTTGACATTGGCCATCAACAACAAGCGCTAGAACTAGTCGACGACTTGCGGCGCGAGCATGGCCTAACTGTTGTCTCGGCAATGCATGACTTGACACTTGCAGGTTTGTACGCAGATCGACTCGTGTTGATGCACCAAGGTTCGTGTGTTGCGTCGGGTGATGCTCAAACTGTTTTGCGATCAGAGACTCTCGCTGAGTTTTATGGTGTATCAGCCCGAGTGCATCACGAGGCTGATGGCACAGTCGTTGTTATTCCGCAGAGGGCGAACAGCAACTAGTTTGTAATAGATGTCTGAGTCTGATCAGCGCAAATTTGCTAACACGTTAAACGAGCATGTCTCAGGTTGTGCTGTTGCACATCAGCGATTGCTTGGCGCGCTTGAAAATTTGACTGACAATCAATGTCGTGAAGGTTCACTTCTGCCGAATTGGTCGCGCGGGCATGTGTTGACTCATTTGGCGCGTAACGCAGATAGTCATGTGAATTTGTTACAAGCCGCTGTGCGGGGAGAGGTGGGTGAACAATATGCGAGCGCCGAGCAACGCAACGGCGACATTGAGCGCGGGTCAACACGTAGCGCAGAAGAGTTAGTGATGGATCTGCGCCTCAGCGTTTACGGGCTTGAAGCCGCGTGGGCGAGTGCCAACGAAAAAGCGTGGCAGGGACAAGGGCGCAATTTGAGTGGTCGGGTTATTGAGATGTCGTCACTGGTTTTTTTGCGTTGGCGTGAAGTTGAGATTCATCATGCAGACTTGAATTTGGGTTTCGGTTATGACGACTTAACGCCGTTGTATGTGCGACTTGAATTGGATCAGCAGATAATGCTGTGGCGTAGTCGCAAACCGATGGGTATGACTGAGATACCAGAGATTGCAAAAAAGTTATCGCCGTCGCAACGGTTGGCATGGTTGATGGGTCGTATTGAAGTTGACGGTCTCGCTAAACCTGAACCATTGTGAGAAAGTTTTTTAGTTTCAGTTTTGTTGTCACGCTTGTTGTTTGTGGCGGCGTTGCAAGTTCAATCGATGTAGTAGAGGCCCACGCTGGATTGAAGTCGAGCGAACCAGCGGCATCGTCGGTGTTAGAGCAATCACCGAAAGAAATTGTGCTCAACTTTGGCGAAGCAGTTGAAGTTTCATTTGGCAGTATCAGATTGTTTGACTCAAACTCGCAATCAGTTGCGTTGCCGACACCGAAATTCGTCGAAGCGAACGGCGCGATTGACGCCAAAACGATTCAAGTCGAGATACCTGAACTGCAACCCGGAAGTTATTTGGTTGTATGGCGAGTCGTGTCTGCTGATAGTCATCCTGTGCAAGGGGCTTTCGCATTTCAAATTGGCACAAAAGGCCTGAACCTCGAAAGTTTGAGCGAAGAAATTTTGGCTTCAAGCAGCGCGCCGTTCGCCGTGAGGTTGACGATGGGTTTTGCACGATGGCTGAGTTTTTTAGGTGTGATGGTGATGGTCGGCGCGATGTTGTTGGCGACCCGAATTGTCGGTTTTTCGCGGGTTGACAAAATAATCTTTGGCTCTTGGATAACTGCGTTTGTTGGCTCTACTTTGGTATTGCTATTGCAGGCACCGTATGCGCTGGGTCAGGCAATGAGTGTTGGCGAAGTTTTTAGTGCTGTAGATGACGTTTTGCAGACACGACTTGGCACCTGGCTAGTTGTGCGCGGCACAATATTGCTTGCATTTTTGATCTTGATCAGGCAGCGAAATTTGCACGATAAATCGATTTATCGAATGGCGGCCATTCTTTTGGGCATCGGGTTGTTTGCCACCTTTTCAATTTCTGGCCACCCCGGAATGCGTGAGTTTTCAGCCTTGAGTATTGGCACCGACATCGTGCACTTTTTATCTGTGTCGGCATGGATGGGTGGGTTGGTGACTCTCGTTCTCTTGGGTCGAAAGTGGCAAAGTGAGTCGTCGCTTGTGATTTCGTGGTTTTCATTTACGGCGACGATCTCGATGCCGATTATGGTGGCGACCGGCGTTGCTCAAGCGTGGCGAATGATGGAAGGTTTTCAAAATATTTTTTCGACGACATATGGCATTGTCTTGAGCATCAAAGTTCTATTGGTAGTTGTTGCAATTGCCGCTGGCACTCGTGCTCGTCAAGTGTTTAAATCCAAAAAAGTTGATCAGCAAGATTTGAGAGAAATCAAATTTTCAAGAACTGTTCTTGCTGAGAGCATGATTGGTATTGCTGTTTTGGCGGTGACTGCAGTGCTCGTTTCAGTGCCGCCGTTGTCGGTTAGTGGTGCGGCGGCCTTCGAAACATCAATCGTGCAAGCAAATGTGATTGCAGATATTCGTGTAACCCCAGCGCGAGTTGGCGAAGTCGAAGTGCATATTTTGTTGTCGCCACCAGGCGGCAGTTTGCAGTCAATCACCGAAGCAACGGCACGAATTTCGTTAGTCGCTGAAGAAATACCGGCAATACCGATTGAAGTGCAGCTGGTCGGCACAAATCATTTTCAGGCGGCGCTGCTTGTGCCGCGCGCTGGCGATTGGCTGCTAGAGATATTTGTCAATTCAGAGCCCGGCAAGAGTCTGCGGTTCAGCACTGTGGTAGCGATAAACGATTAAAAAAGTTTTCGAACGACCAAATGGTGAGGCATTTGGGTGATGCCTTCGGTAAAGCCATCACCGACCGAAATGAAATTGTTGCGCAAATAAAAGTCGAGCGCCGAGTCGCGGGCCTTAGCCCAAACATATTTGGCGTTGTGTGTTTTTGCGTGAGTTAGCCCTGCATCAAGCAGTAGTTTGCCGAGCCCAGACTTCTGATGTTTAGTTGCTACTGCCATACCCCTGAGTTGAATTGCTATGGCTGAAAGATCGTCTTGCCACGGGTTGATTACCCAAGTTGAAGTGGCAGTTAGATTTTTATTTTCATCAAAGATGCCGAGGTGAACTGTGCCCGGTTTCGAGTCTTCGGCGTATTTCGGGTCACTAGTTGGTGTATCAGCGCGCAATACAGCGGTGCGCAGAGCATAGGTTTCTTCGGTCGAAATCTTTACGACTTGAAGATTATGCGCAGCCACGATTTATGAGATTAGTTGGCGTAAGTCGAGCACTCGGTCGGCGATTGCCGATGCTTCGGCTTTGTCGTGAGTGACATGCAAAACGGTTGTGCCACGAGTGCGCAATAATTTGCTCAGATCTTCGAGCAGGCGACCGTGCAGCTCTACGTCTAAGCCAGTTAGCGGTTCGTCGAGCAGCAGCACCTGAGGCTCAGCGATTAAGGCGCGTGCGACAGCAACACGTTTCGCTTCGCCACCTGAAAGATTGATGACTGTTCGGTCGATGAGATGATTCAGACCGACGAGAGAGAGAACTTCGCGCACTTTTTTATCCGTATTTTTCTTGGGAGTGCGTTTGATTTTTAATGAGTATGCAATGTTTTGGCCAACACTCAGGTGCGGAAACAGTTGGTTGTCTTGAAATACCATGCCAATATTGCGCAAGTGGGCTGGTTTGTTGGTGATCTCTAGACCATTGAGGCGGATTGAACCCGTGCTAATTGATTCGAGACCCGCGATGCAACGCAGCAAAGTTGTTTTGCCCGAACCGCTTGGGCCGGTCAGTGCAACGATTTCTTGGTGTTTGATCGTGAGAGAAAGGTTGGCGAAAAGTTGAGACGAATCATAAATTATTGAGACTTTGTCGATTTCAAGCATGAGATTCTCGTGCGAATTTGGTGTTAACGAACGAGTCAATTACGAAAATAGTTATCAGACTGAATATTGCCAGCAGAGTCGCCAAGGCGAAGGCTTGTGATTGTAGTGAGTCGCCCGGGCGCGAGAGCAAGCGTGAAATTGTTATTGGCAAAGTTTCGGCGCCGCGACGAGCGAGAAAACTGCTCGCGCCAAATTCACCGATTGAAACGGTGGCAGAAATTGCGGCTGCTGAGATGACGGCGCGGCGAATGATTTTGAGGTCGATGTTGAGCCAAGTTTGCTGTGGCGATGCACCGAGCACACTTGACGCCTGGCGTAGTGAGTCAGGAATTGCTTGAAGTACAGGCAAGATAACTCGCATAGCAAGCGGCAATGCGACGAGTGCGTGGGCGAGCGGCAACATGAATTGAGTACCGCGCCAGTCGAATGGTTTTGTGTCGAAGGTGATGATGATGCCGAGGCCAATTGAGACGGCTGAGATGACGATCGGCAAAGTTGTGAGACCAGAGATGAAGCGAAAGTTGTTGTTGCTGTAGGCGACGCTGCAGGCACTGAGCAGGCCGAGAATTGTGGCCAGACTCATGGCGATAACTGCATATATAAGAGTCTTTGTGATTGATTGGGTGATTTCGGGGCTGGCGAAGACCGTGCGCCAAGCAGTGGTTGTAAATCTTGAGTTTGTGTTTATTGATTTGAACGCGATGGCAAGAACGGGGACTAACGCAAACAATGTGGCGATTGAAATGATTGTTGCCGCTACCACTTTTTGCTTGCGTGTTTGCAGAGACTTTTGCCGCGAGATAGTTGATCTAGTTGATTGTTCAGACTTGTTTCGGTTTGCTCTTGTTGTCACGAGAAACAGCGAAACGATGATCACTATTTGCAGTGCGCTGAGCAACATTGCCCCAGACACATCGCCAAGTTGCATGGCACGAAAATAGATTTCTGTCTCAAGAGTTGATCGTGACGGCCCACCAAGAACGCGAACTACGCCGTATGAAGTGAAGCAAAGCGTAAACACAATGAGTGCTGCATTGGTGATTGCCTTGCCGAGTAGAGGCAACGTGACGGTAGTGAATAACTTGAGCGGAGAAGCACCGAGAGTTCGTGCGGCGTCGTCAAGATGCGGATGAATTTGTAGCCAACGTGCAGTTATGAGGCGCGAGGTAAAACCAAAATTGAAATAAGTATGAGCCAAAATGAGTGCGAATGCTGTGCGATGAAAGCTGTTCGGCAAAATTTGCAGAAAAGCGACACCGACTACGATGCTCGGCAAAATAAACGGCACGCTGACCAGGCTTGTTGTCAAGCGTTGAGCCTTAAATCTGAAATTTGCCGTGACGAATGCCAGCGGTAGGGCAATAACCAAGGCGAATGCGGTACTCACGAGAGACTGCCAAGTTGTGAACCAGACGACATTGCGGATTGTTTCTGTGCGTAGAAGGTTTAACGACTCAAGCCTCAGCGATGAAACAAAAATGTTGAAGGTTGGCAGAACGACAAAAGTAATTATGGCGATCATTGGCACTAGCGCCAGCCAATAAATGGCTCGACTGCGGCTATAGATAGTCGTCACGAATATCAACGAAGAACGATGTTGGTGAATTCGTCTAACCAGAAAAGAAGGTTGTTCGAAATGAGGTCTGGGTCAAGTTGTAATGGCGACTCTGGTCGTAGTGAGTATTTGACAAAGTCGTCTGGCATTTTGGCTTTGCTGTTTGCAGGGTAGACGAATAGCGTCAGCGGCAGATCTTCTTGAAATTTAATGTCGGTTAAATAGTCGATCAACAGTTGTGCTTCAGGTTTATGTTTTGTGCCGCGAAGAATGCCCGCAAACTCAACTTGTCTAAAACATGTGAGTGCGGCAACCGCAGTCGGGGCGGTAGCCGGACGGGGGTTCGCGAAAATCATTTCGGCGGGTGGGCTTGATCCGTAACTGACGACGATTGGTCGATCGCCTTTGCCCGATGAGCCAGAGAATTCTGTGTAGTAGGCGGCCGTCCAATCGCTAACGATGAGTGTGCCGTTCTGCTTGAGCGATTTCCAATATTCGTCCCATCCGTCTTCGCCGAACTCGGCGATTGTTGCGAGCATGAACGCCAAACCTGGTGATGAACTGACTGGGCTCGGCACGACGAGCAGGTTTGCGTAGTTTGACGAAGTTAGTGCGCGCAGTGTGAGTGGCGGTGCGATGTTGCGTTGTTTGAACCAGTTGACGTCGTAGTTGATGCAAACGTCACCTGTATCAACTGGTGTTGCTTCGTTGTTCGGCACAAGTTTGCGTGCTGATTCGTCGAGGTCGGCGAGATTTTTTGTCGCGTATGGCGTGAAAATGTCTTTCGATAGCGCGCGTGAGAGCAGTGTGTTGTCGACACCCCATAAAACATCGGCTTCTGGGTTGCCAGATGTGAGGCCGGCTTTCGTTACGAGTTCGCCGGCATCACCGCCGAGACTGATCTCGACATCAATACCGGTTTGTGCGGTGAAGTCGTCAAAAATGTTTGGCGACGGAGTGAATGAGTCGTATGCGAGAAGTGTCAGTGTGACTTTGTCAGAGGTGTTTGGTTCAGTTGTCGAGTCGGTAGTTGGTGTGTCTGCTTGGTCTGAGGTCTCACCAGGATTAGTTGATTGATTATTGCTGCAAGCGCCGGCAAGCAGTGAGGCGGCGAAAACTAGTGCGAAAAATCTTGTGACTTTTTTGGGTTTTATGATGTTCATGATGTGCCCTTCGGTTGATGAATAACTAGCAATTGACCGAGTTCGACCGATACTGAAACTTGTTCTTTGATTGCGATGTTGCTTACACCGCGTGTCTCAAAATTGTTGAGCGACTCGTTGGTGAGTTGCCACTGCAAACCAGTAGTTGAGATTTTTTCTGAGTTGTTACTAAAGCTTTGCAACCCAACTGTGTCGCCAACTTGTGTTGCAAAGCTGCAAGTTGCTGGGCCTTGCAGTGCAAAGAGTCGGTTGTCGTGCCACAGTGCCTCAACTTTGCAGTTGCGTAATTTCGGGTTGAACATTGCGGCAACGAAACCGAATTGATGATCGAGCCTGCCACCGCCAGCAGTGACGATGATGATGTGTTGTGAGTTTTTGTCAACGGCGAGCAACAACGCCGACTCGAGATCAGTGAAATCTTTTTCTGTGCTGTGGCGAATGGCTTGTGTGTGCTCGGATGTGGCGCGGGCGAGCGCAGATGCATCCACTGAGTCAAAATCGCCGATTACAAAATCGACATGCATGTTGAGTTTTTGTGCCGTGTGCAGACCCGAGTCGGCGGCGATGACGAGATCTACATTTTGAATCGTGCGTGCAATGTTGAGCGTGGCGTCGTTCGGAGTGAGACCGCCGCTAAAAATTAGAGATGTGTTGGGCATAATCGCTTCCTCCGCTGGCATTACCCAGATCAGGTGTGCGGGTCGGTGGTGGCGGCCACCCTCTCAGCCCACCGAACCAGTGGACTCCCCGTGCGTGTGTGATCACTATAACAACTTGAGTGTCGCAAGTGTGCGGTAGTTGCAAGTTGCGCGGTGCGAGCGCAGGTAGCCTGCTTATTCAATGAGTCAAGTTAGCCCCCTCGCAGGTTCGTCGCCTGTTGTAAGTTCTGCGCCGGCGTCTGGCGACACGATAATTACGATCACGCCTATTGCGCATGCAAAGTTGATTGAGTTGCGCGATGCCGAGTCTGAGCGTGAGCGACTTGGGTTGCGTCTTGAAATTTTGTCGGGGCCTGGTGAAGATTTTCGCTACGACTTGGTTTTTGATGAGTTCGTGAAGGCGGCATTCACAGATGAAGTGCGCACGATTAATGGATTGAAGATAATTATCGGTGCGAAAGATTTAGATCTTTTGCGCGGGGCAGAGCTCGACCACGATGACGCCAAGGGTTTGCTGATTCGCAATCCAAATAAGCCGCTGAAGGCGAGTTTCGAAGGGCTTGTTGCTGATGACGAGATTTCGGCGCAGATTGAGGCGATTGTGTTTAATGATGTCAATCCGGCGTTGTCGGCGCACGGCGGATTCGTGACTTTTGCTGGGCACGACAAAGAAGGCACCGCGTATTTCACGATGGGCGGCGGTTGTCACGGTTGCTCGATGTCGCGCCAGACAATGCTTGAGGGTGTGCAGACGATGTTGGTCGAGCAGGTGCCGGCGATTACGCGAGTGCGCGATATTACGGATCATTCGACTGGCGCGAATCCGTATTATTCGTAATTAGCGATGAAGGCTTTCCTGCAGTTTTTGCAGCGGGCATTTAAATATTTTCGAAACACCAAGCGCGTTTGGCGTCGGCCGCCGCGCTCAAGTTTGTTGATAATTGATCGTGGAACTGCGAGCCCGCTTGACGAGATGTTTGCACATCACAAACCGCACATCATGGAGATTCGCGGTGAGAGCGTCAACATGCTCGCGCTATTTCGCGCCTTGCCGAAAATTCACCTCGGTGCTGTCGCGTATCTCGAGGCCTACATCGATTTCGTTAAGCCAAAATTGATTCTCTCGCGCACCGACAACAATCACACTTTGTGGCAACTCAAACGCCGCCCAAATGTCACCTACCAAGTCGCCCTCGTTCAAAACGGCTGGCGCACTCGGTACGTACGTTCAATGTCGGTTGGGTTGCGATCGGACGCGAATTCTGAAACATTGAAAACAGATAAATACTTTGTATTTGGCAACAGCACAATCGATCTGACTAAAAAACGTTTATCGACAGATTTTGAAAAAATTGGCAATATTCTCTTAAATAAATTTTCCTTTGGCGGTGTTGGAACGCAAGATCAGAGTTTTGATAATGGGCAAAGAGTTGCTCTAATTTCAACTTTTCGCTCAAAAGAGAGCGAAATGAATGACGCGCAACAAGTTGTGTACGAGTCGCTAAATAATTTTTTAACTCATAGAGGTTACAAACTCTTGATAATCGGTAATGCATTATCCGTATTTGAACAAAAGCTTGAATCTGACTTCTTCTCAACCGTGTTTTCTCGAACTAATTACGAGTTGGGATTTTTTCGAAACGATAACGGCTCGTACAACAAGTTGCAAAGTAACAAGTGGATAGTTTCGGGTCACAGCACTCTCGGTTATGAGAGCTTGGTGACCGGAGTTCCAGTTGGATTCATTTTGCCAAGTTCTGAAATTTTCGACGATCGTGACTTTGAATCTTCAAGTGGTCTTGACAGATCTGGTGCTTTTTGGTGCAGAAGCGACGATCCGCACGAGCACGAACGGGTTTTTGCATATTTAGACAATGTGAGTGATGAGCAGTGGGAGCGTGATAGCGGCTGGATACGGGATCAGTTGATGGTGCACGACTACGGCAATACGAAGATTCGGGCTTATGTAGAGGGCGTATTGACTGATAGTTTGGAGAGCAAATAGCAAGAAATTAAGGGGAGAAATCATGGCTCGCACAGTGCGCGCGGCGTTATTGCAGACAGATTGGACCGGCGACAAAGGGTCGATGATCGACAAGCACGAGGCGCAAGCCCGTGAAGCCGCGAAACAAGGCGCACAAGTAATGTGCTTTCAAGAATTGTTTTATGGCCCGTACTTTTGCCAAGTGCAAGAGCCAGAGTATTACTCGTACACCGAGCCGATTCCTGATGGACCAACAACTAAGAGGTTTCAGGCGCTCGCAAAAGAACTCGGCATGGTACTTGTGTTGCCGATGTACGAAATCGTGCAACCAGGTTTGTACTACAACACTGCTGCAGTGATCGACGCCGACGGAAAATATCTTGGCAAATATCGCAAGCAACACATTCCGCAGGTGAAAGGTTTTTGGGAGAAGTATTACTTCACACCAGGCACCGGCGGTTACCCAGTTTTCGACACAGCGGTTGGCAAAGTTGGCGTTTACATTTGCTACGACCGACACTTTCCTGAAGGGTGGCGCGCTCTCGGTTTGAATGGTGCAGAGATTGTGTTTAATCCGTCGGCGACAAGTCGTGGACTAAGCGAATACATCTGGAAGATCGAGCAGCCTGCAGCTGCGGTTGCAAACATGTATTACGTTGGCGCGATCAACAGAGTGGGCATCGAACCACTTGGCGATGACGACTTCTATGGTCAGAGCTATTTCGTCGACCCAGAAGGCAAATTTGTTGGCAACCAAGGCGACCCACACAAACCAGAGTTGATCGTTCGCGATCTTGACATGGACAAAATCAAGTTGGTGCGGGATCGCTGGGCGTTTTATCGCGATCGTCGTCCAGATGCATACGACGAGTTAGTAGAGCGCTAGAGAGTTTCAACGAATCAAAGAACAGGGGAGGAAAAATGACACGCACACTAATTAAAAACGGAACCGTCGTCAGCCCGACTGGTCGACATGAGGTCGATGTCTTGATTGAGGGCGAGAAAATTCTTGCGTTACTTGAGCGAGGCAAAGCAGAGTCGCTGAATATCGCCGCCGACAAAGTTGTCGACGCCACAGGCAAATATGTTGTGCCTGGCGGCATTGACGTGCACACTCACATGGAGTTGCCGTTTGGTGGCACAGCAGCAGTTGACACGTTTGAAACCGGCACGATTGCTGCGGCATGGGGTGGTGTGACGACAATCGTCGATATGGCGTTGCAGCGCTATGGCGAAAACGTGCACGAAGGTCTTGCCGAGTGGCATCGAAAAGCAGGCGGCAACTGTGCTGTTGACTATGCGTTTCACCAAATCATTGGTGGCGTAGACGAACAGTCATTGAAAGATATGACTTACTTGGTTGAACACGAAGGTGTCACGAGCTTCAAGTTGTTCATGGCGTATCCGGGTGTGTTTTACAGCGATGATGGTCAGATCTTGCGCGCGATGCAAACTGCAAGCGAAAACGGCGCGACGATCATGATGCACGCAGAAAACGGCATCGCAATCGATGTTCTTGTTCAACAGCACATCGCCCGTGGTGAGACCGATCCGAAGTATCACTCTTATTCACGACCGAGTTTGCTCGAAGGTGAAGCAACGAATCGCGCGATCGTGTTGTCGAAAGTCGCAGGCAATGTACCTTTATATATAGTTCACATGTCGGCGTCTGAAGCGTTGAATGCGTTGGCCGAAGCACGCCACGAGGGTTTGAACGTATTCGGTGAAACTTGTCCGCAATACCTATATATGACACTCGAAGATCACTTGGCACGCCCCGGTTTCGAGGGTGCAAAGTTTGTTTGCTCGCCGCCGATTCGCAGCAAGCACGACACGCACGACCATCATGGCGATTTATGGAAGGGCTTGCGCATGAATGAACTCGCAGTGGTTTCAACAGACCATTGCCCGTTCTGTTATAAAGACCAAAAAGAACTTGGTCTCGGCAATTTTTCGAAGATTCCGAACGGCATGGGTGGCGTTGAACACCGTATGGAACTTATTTATCAGGGTGTTGTGCTTGGCGAGTTGACCCTCGAGCGATGGGTTGAAACTTGTTGCACGACGCCTGCTCGAATGTTTGGTATGTATCCGCAGAAAGGCGTCATTGCGCCAGGTTCAGACGCTGACATCTTGGTATGGGACCCGAACAAGAAGACAAAGATTGGCATCAATGATAAACATCACATGAACATGGACCATTCGTCATGGGAAGGAACAGTTGTTGATGGCAAAGTTGATACCGTGCTTTCGCGCGGCATGATTGTGATTGAGAACGATAAATATCTCGGGCGAAAAGGCCATGGCAAATTTATTAAGCGTGGGCTTTGTCAATATTTGAATTAGTTATTAAGAAGTAAACAACTAGGAGAAAGAAAAATCATGAATCGCATTAGTCATTGGATCAACAACAAAGTAGTTGCTGGCACTTCGGGCAAGACTGGCAAGGTTTTTAATCCAGCCACTGGTAAGCAAGAGTCAGAAGTTGAACTTGCAAACATTGCTGATGTAGACGCAGTAGTTGCCTCGGCGAAGGCGGCGTTTCCGGCATGGCGAGCAACAAACTTGTCGCGGCGCGCGGAGATCATGTTTCGGATGCGCGAATTAGTTGACGCAAACCGAAAAGAAATTGCCTCGTTGCTAACCCAAGAACACGGCAAGGTGCCGAGCGATGCACTCGGCGAAGTTGCTCGTGGTCTCGAAAACATCGAGTTTGCTTGCGGCGTGCCAGCACTGCTGAAGGGCGGCTACTCAGAACAAGCATCGACGGGTGTTGATGTTTATTCAATTCGCCAACCGCTCGGCGTTGTTGCCGGTATTACACCGTTTAACTTTCCGGCGATGGTGCCGATGTGGATGTTCGCCAACGCAATCATGTGTGGCAACACTTTCGTTTTGAAGCCAAGTGAAAAAGACCCATCAGCGTCAATGTTTGTCGCCGACTTGTTGCGTCAAGCAGGTTTACCAGACGGCGTTTACAACGTCTTGCACGGCGACAAAGTTGCAGTAGATCGCTTGCTCGAACACCCAGATGTTGCGGCACTCAGTTTCGTTGGTTCAACACCAATTGCAAAATACGTCTATGAGACCGGCACAAAAAACGGCAAGCGGGTTCAAGCACTCGGCGGCGCAAAGAACCACATGTTGGTTTTGCCAGACGCAGATCTTGAGATGGCTGCAGATGCCGCAGTCAGCGCTGCTTATGGTTCTGCAGGTGAGCGATGCATGGCCGTTTCGGTTGTGCTTGCTGTCGATAGTGTCGCCGATGCGTTGGTTGAGAAAATTAAATCACGTGTGCCGAACATTAAAGTCGGCGCGGGTTCTGACCCTGCGAGTGAGATGGGTCCGTTGATTAGTCGTGAGCATCGCGACAAGGTCGCAAGTTACGTAACGAATGCGGCAAAAGAAGGCGCAAAAGTTGTGCTTGACGGCACTGACAAAGCCAAAGACGAAGGTTTCTTCTTGAACCCAAGTTTGATTGACCATGTCAAGCCAGGCATGAAGTGTTACGACGAAGAAATTTTCGGCCCAGTCTTGACCGTGATGCGCGTCAAGAGTTATGACGAAGGTTTGAAAGCGATCAACGAAAATCAATTCGGTAACGGCACGGCGATTTTCACACGCGACGGCGGAGTGGCTCGTCAGTTTCAATATGAAGTCAATGTCGGCATGGTCGGTGTCAATGTGCCGATTCCGGTGCCGGTTTCGTATTATTCGTTTGGTGGTTGGAAGGCGAGTTTGTTCGGCGACCAGCACATGTACGGGCCAGAGGGCATCAATTTCTTTACACGTGGCAAAGTCGTGACATCACGTTGGCCAGACCCACGTACATCGCAAGTCGACCTCGGCTTTCCGCAGAACAGGTAAGCAAATGGATATCGGCGTTGTATTGCAGACGACTCCGCCTGCGCGTCAGGTGATTGATCTCGCACGCAAAGCAGATAGCCATGGTTTTTCGCACGTTTGGACTTTCGATAGTCACATTTTGTGGCAAGAACCGTTCGTTATATATAGCCAAATTCTCGCAGAGACCAAAAATGTAATCGTTGGGCCGATGGTGACAAACCCCGCGACACGCGACTGGACAGTAACCGCAAGTTTGTTTGCCACTCTCAATGAGATGTATGGCAACCGAACAATTTGCGGCATTGGGCGCGGCGACTCTGCGGTGCGAGTAACCAACGGCAAGCCAACAACTTTGGCGACACTGCGCGAAAGCATCGATGTAATTCGCGAACTTTCAAATGGTCGCGAAGTTGACTACAACGGATCAAAAATCAAATTCGAGTGGGCTTCAAAGAGCAAATGTGAGGTATGGGTTGCCGCCTACGGGCCAAAGGCGTTGCAGTTGACTGGTGAAGTCGGTGACGGCTTTATTTTGCAACTCGCAGATATCGATATTGCCGCATGGACAATTGAAGCCGTGCGTAAAGCTGCTCGCGATGCAGGTCGAGATCCGAAGTCAGTAAAAATCTGTGTTGCTGCGCCAGCTTATGTTGGTGACGACATGACACACATGCGAGAGCAATGTCGTTGGTTCGGTGGAATGGTTGGCAACCATGTTGCTGACATCGTGGCGCGTTATGGCGATTCAAGCGCGGTGCCTAAAGCACTAACTGACTACATCAAAGGCCGTGAAGGCTACGACTATAAACAGCACGGCCAGGCTGGCAACACGCACACAACTTTTGTGCCTGATTCAATTGTTGATCGTTTTTGCATTCTTGGCAAAGTCGAAGATCACCTCACTCGGCTTAAAGAACTTAAAGACTTGGGTGTCGATCAGTTCTCAATTTATTTACAACATGACGGCAAAGAACAAACTCTTGAGGCGTATGGCAAACAAATTTTGCCCGAGATTGCGGCACTGACCCAGGCAAAGAAGTAAAAATGTTGATGCGCCGAATTGCGTATCGCTCGTCAATGTTTGTTTTGGCGATCGCTTCGGTGGTTGCCTTGTGGGAAGGTTACAAAATTGTTGGCCCGCAAGATGGCGGCAAACTGTTTGGCGTCAGCATTTTGCCAAGAGCCAATAACACCGCAATGCCACATGTATGGACGATGCTCAGTCGGTATGGGCGACCCGAGGTTCGCGGTTCTGACACAAAAATTTGGTCTGTTGTTTTGTCGGGCACTCTGTTTTCTTTGCGACTCTCGCTCGTTGGTTTTTTTCTAGGCACAACGATCGGTGTTGGTCTTGCGGTTTTGATGTCGCGGTTCAAAGTGGTGCAGCGCGGACTCTTGCCATATTTAGTGATGTCGCAGACTGTGCCACTGATTGCACTTGCACCGTTGGTGGTCAGCTGGGGCGGAAAGCTAGAAATCGGGTCGTTCATCTGGCCAAGATGGTTGTCGGCATCAATCCTCGGAACCTTCTTGGCATTCTTTCCGATTGCAGTGGGCACATTGCGGGGTCTGGCGAGTGCGCCGGCCGCCGCGGTCGAATTAATGGATAGTTACGCCGCATCGTGGAAACAAACGCTGTTTAAGTTGCGGTTTCCTGCCGCGGTGCCGTTCATGGTGCCGGCATTCAAGTTGGGTGCTTCGGGTGCTGTTGTGGGTGTTGTTGTCGCCGAGATCAGCACCGGTCTAAAAGGTGGCATTGGTCGTTTGATCATTGAATATGCACGCGAAGCAACTGGTGACCCGGCGAAGGTTTTCACGGCAGTTTTTGGCGCTGCGGTACTCGGCATCACGATGTCGGGGTTAGTCGCGTTTTCAGATGTTTTGTTAATGCGAAATCGACCAAAGGAGACAAGCGCGTGAGTGCTTTAGAAGTTGTTGGTGTAAGCAAGATTTTTAATCAAGGCACGGCAAAGCAAGTTGACGCACTTGTTGATGTGAATTTGACTGTTAATCCTGGCGAATTCGTCTCGCTTATCGGCCCATCGGGTTGCGGCAAATCGACATTATTGCGTTTGGTCGCTAATTTGCTCGAACCCACTTCAGGCTCGGTGAGCGTGAACAAAAAAACTGCTGCGCAATCGCGACTTGATCAAGATTACGGAATGGCGTTTCAACAAGCCGGACTTTTTGATTGGCGAACTGTAAGTAAAAATATTGAGTTGCCGCTTGAACTTAAGGGTTGGGACAAAGCCAAACGTGAAGCGCGGGCAAAAGAGATGCTCGAACTTGTTAAGTTGCCAGAGTTTGCCGACTTGTATCCATGGCAACTCTCTGGCGGCATGCAGCAGCGAATCGCAATTGCTCGTGCTCTTGCGGCACACCCACCCTTGTTGCTGATGGACGAACCTTTTGGTGCGCTCGACGAAATGACTCGCGAATACATGCAAGGTGAGTTACTGCGCATTTGTGGTGAAACTTCAACAACAGTCGTGTTCGTAACGCACTCGATACCTGAAGCGGTTTATTTGTCGAATCGTGTCGTTGTGATGTCGCCACGACCAGGAAGAATCACATCAGTAATTGACGTTGATCTTGGGTCAAAGCGCAACGAAGATACACGCGCCGCTGATGGTTTCTTTCGCAGTATTACCGCCGTGCGCGAAGCTTTGCGCGGCACCCATGCTGAACATGCGGCAGCGAACGCCATTCGCGGAGTTGAAGACCGCTGATCATGTCTGGTGCGAATACGACCTCAACTAGTGTGCGGAGCTTTGGTCGCGTGCGGCAGGTTGGTCCCGCTGTTGTTTTTGGTGTTGCATTTTTAGCCCTATGGGAGTCAGCAGTACGTGGGTTTGATCTGAAGCCGTATTTTTTGGCAGCGCCATCAAAGATTGGTGAACAGTTTTTTAAGAATTACTCACGCATCTGGGATGCCTCAACAGTTTCTGGTGGCAACGCACTTGTTGGGCTAGTCGTTGGCACGGTTTTGGGTATTGCAATGAGTTTTATTCTCAGCCGTTATCGCTTTTTAGGTGAGTTGGTTACTCCGTTGGCGATTGCACTAAATGCAATTCCGATTTTTGTGTTGGTGGCGATTCTCAACAATATGTATTCGATCACTAGTGAGATTCCGCGACGTGTGATGGTGACGCTGGTGGTTTATTTCATCGTTTTAGTGAACGTGGCTAAAGGTCTGACTCAAGTTCGGTCAACTCATGTTGAATTGATGCGCAGTTATGCAGCAAGTGAGTTTGCGATCTTGCGCAAAGTGCGCGTGCCTAATGCAGTGCCATATTTGTTTACGGCCTTGAAGGTTGCAGCACCTGCATCGGTGATTACGGCCTTTGTTAGCGAGTATTTTGGAGGCCTACAGAACGGTCTGGGCAGTCGAATTACGAGCAATATTGCGAATTCTAAGAATGCTGCGGCGTGGGCTTACGTTTTAGGGGCGTGCCTGCTTGGACTAGCGTTCTACACAGTCTCCATTATTTTGGAGAGCCTTGCTCGAAAGGGTGAAGCTAAATAAAAACAAATGCGGGCTAAAACCCGGGGGAGAAATAATGAGGAAAAAGACATTGAAGTTTGCCTTCGCAGGCATCGCAGTGATGTCTCTCGTTGTTGGCGCATGTGGCGGCAGTGATGATGAGGCAACTGAAGATACAAGCGCAGCAACAGAAGAGACGACAGCACCAGCAGAAGAATGCACAACACCAACACCGGTGAAGTTGCAACTTCAGTGGTTCACTCAGGCTCAGTTCGCTGGCTACTACGCAGCACAAGATCAGGGCTTCTACGCCGATCAGTGCCTTGATGTAACAATCATGGAAGGCGCTGTAGACATCACACCACAGAACGTGCTTGCCGACGGCCAAGCTGACTTTGCAATTTCTTGGGTTTCCAAGGCGCTTGCAAGTCGCGAAGGTGGAGCAAACATCGTGAACATCGGTCAAGTCTTCCAACGATCAGGCACATTGCAGGTTTCGTTCAAAGACAAGAACATCACAACTGCCGCTGATTTCAAGGGCAAGAAGATTGGCAACTGGGGTTTCGGCAACGAGTTTGAAATTTTTGCTGCTCTCACCAAAGCCGGTCTTGATCCAGCAAAAGATGTGACTCTTGTTCAGCAACAGTTCGACATGGCAGGTTTGTTGTCAGGCGACATTGACGCCGCAGAAGCAATGACCTACAACGAATATGCACAGGTGCTCGAAGCAATCAACCCAGCAACAAACGCTCTCTACACAGCAGACGACTTCAACGTCGTTTCGTATGAGGCCGAAGGTGTTGGTATGTTGCAAGACGCAATCTGGGCTGACGGCTCACGCCTTGAAGACCCTGCTTATGTTGATACTGCAACCAAGTTTGTTGCTGCATCACTTCAAGGTTGGGCATTCTGCCGCGACAACGTTGAAACCTGCCGCGACATCGTCGTGTCAAAGGGTTCAAAGCTCGGTGCAAGTCACCAGTTGTGGCAAATGAACGAAGTTAACAAGTTGATCTGGCCAGCCGCTGGCGGCGCAGGCATGATCGACTCAGCAGCATGGGAGCGCACAGCGAGCCTTTCGCAATCAGCGAAAAACCTCGAGGGCGGTACCGTGTTGACAAAAGCACCAGATGCTGGCGCTTACACCAACGACATTGTGACAGCAGCGCTTGCGATGCTTGATGCAATGGGCGTAGATACAACGGGTTCGGCTTACATGCCAATCACTGTTGAACTCGCCGAAGGTGGCAACTAAGTTCAGTAATTAGTTAAGAAGTACAAACGGGCGGGTCGCTTCGGCGGCCCGCCTTTTTGTTTGCCCAAATTTTGGTGATTTGAATTATTCGCAGTAGGGGCAATGGCGACAGTTGTTTTCGCAACAGAAACCACGCGTTTTGAGCGAAGCGGCAGTGAGCACGAAAAGCGAATTGATCGGATCAATGTATCCGTCGAGGTTTTTTGATAATGCTTCGTCGTGAGCCGCGATTATCTTGACGTAGTTCTTGTTAGCGGGGTCAAGTCTGAGCGCACTTGGCACATTTAATGGCCGATCAGACGGCACGGTGATTCGCTTAGACATTGTCGATTATTCTCGCGATAAGTGCGAGATTAGTTTTCGTAGTGCTTGTCGGCGATGTCGAGAACTTCGTCGATGATTGCGAGGCCGGCTTTGACATCTTCAACTGGTGTGTTGCACGGCGGAACGACGTGCATGCGGTTGAAGTGAGTAAACGGCCAAAGACCGCGTTCTTTACAGGCCGCAGCGAGTTCGAGCATTGGCTTGGCGTCAGCGCCTGCAGCGTTGTATGGCACATATGGCTTGCGACTATCGCGATTTTTGACCAGTTCGATCGCCCAGAAGACGCCGAGACCACGAACATCGCCAACGCTTGGGTGCTTGGCTTTTAGTTTTTCGAGTGCCGGACCAATGACATCTTTGCCGAGCATGCGAGCATGTTCGACAATTCTCTCTTCTTTGAAAATGTTGATCGATGCAACCGCAGCACCACACGCAAGTGGGTGACCGCTATATGTAAGGCCACCAGGAAACATTCGATCTTTGAAAGTGTCGGCAATCTTTTGACTGATCACGACACCACCAAGTGGTACATAACCAGAGTTGACACCTTTGGCGAAGCAGATCAAGTCGGGTGTGACATTCCAATGGTTGACGGCGAACCATTCGCCGCAACGACCGAAACCTGCCATAACTTCGTCGCACATCATGACTATGCCGTGTTTGTTGCACAAATCTCGAACACCCTGTAAGTAGCCATCTGGCGGAACCAAAATGCCGTTCGTACCGACGACTGACTCGAGTGCAATCATCGCCACAGTCTGCGGACCTTCAACCATCAACACATTTTCAAGGTGCTCGAGTGCGCGCTGACACTCTTGAGCGTCGCTTGTCGAATGAAATGCCGAACGATATGGATACGGACCCCAAAACTTGACGGCACCCGAGGCACCGGTTTCGTTCTGCCATCGGCGCGGGTCACCAGTGAGGGCAATCGCGCCCGCTGTTGAACCGTGATATGAGCGATAAGCAGTGAGAATTTTGTGGCGACCAGTGTGAAGTTTTGCCATTCGCGACGCATATTCGGCAGCCTCGGCGCCACCGTTGGTGAAGAACACCATGTTTAAATCGCCTGGCGCAAGTTCGGTGATCAATCGTGCAGCCTCACTGCGTGCTTCGTTGGCAAATTGTGGCGCGACGGTGCAAAGTTTGGCAGCCTGTGCTTGAATCGCGGCAATCAATTTGGGATGTTGATGACCGATATTTAGATTGACTAACTGGCTTGAGAAGTCAAGATACTTTTTGCCGTTTGAATCCCAGAAGTATGAACCTTCACCGCTAGCAAGGTCAATCGGGTCGAGAGTGCCTTGTGCTGACCACGAGTGAAATACATGGGCGCGGTCGTCGAGATAGGCCTTTGAGCGAGTAGCTGAAGTTGTCATTTTTACATCCTAATTCGTGAGGGTATACAAAAAGTTAATCAGATTTAAAAAAGCCACACTCCCGTAACAATTCTCAGACAATCACGAAACAATGCTGGTCTATCTTTCTGCCTAGTCACAGCGTCGTGCACACGCCCTTGGGGTGTGGTTGTTCATTCGATCAGTTTCAAGAAACGGGGAATTATGAATTCAGATGTAACAGTTCTAGGCACACAAATTTCGCTGCTTTGGGTGGTGATTGGCGCTGCAATGGTTGTTTTCATGCAGGCAGGTTTTGCATTGGTCGAAACCGGATTTTGCCGCGCGAAACACGCGGCGCACGTGGTTAGTACGAACTTCGCAGTTTTCGGTTTGGGCTTTGTTGCGTTCTTCTTTGTCGGTTTTCCACTCGCTTTTGGCGGCTTTAGTTATGGTGCGATGGGCCTTGATAATCCGGTCGGCGAAGCGCTAATCGGCTCAGGCAATTGGGTTTTCGCGTGGGGCGGTGGTTGGGCTTTGACCGGACCAAACATCACGCCAGCACTACTTGGCTTTTTCCTATACATGACAGCGTTCATGGACACAACAGCGACGATTCCGACTGGTTCGATGGCTGAACGTTGGAGATGGAACAGTTTCATTCAGTGGGGACTTTTCTGTGGCGCAATTTATTATCCGTTGATTGCTGCGTGGACATGGGGCGGCGGATGGTTGTCGAAAACTTGGGCGACGATGTCGCTTGGCGCAGGTTACGTCGACTTCGCAGGCTCAGGTGTCGTGCACATGACCGGCGGCGTTGCCGCGCTTGCTGGGGCAATGGTTCTTGGGCCACGAATTGGCAAATATTCGAGCGACGGAAAATCTCTGCCGATGCCAGGGCATCATTTGCCAATGGCGATGCTCGGTACATTTATTTTGTTGTTCGGCTGGTTTGGTTTTAATGCAGCGTCAACACTTTCGGCAACTGATGTGCAGTTTGCAACAGTGGCGACGAACACCGCGATCTCTGGCGCGTTCGGTGCGGTGGCCTCAATGTTGTGGATCACAAAACGGTCGGGCAAACCGAACCCCGCGATGATGATCAACGGCATGCTCGCAGGGCTCGTGGCGATCACAGCGCCGTGCGCATTCGTTGCGCCGTGGGCGGCTGCAGTTATTGGTTCGATTGCCGCAGTGTTGGTGATTGAGTCAACTTATTTCGTTGAAGAACGTTTGCGGATTGATGATCCATGTGGTGCGATTAGCGTGCACGGAGTTTGTGGAATGTTCGGTTTGCTTTCTGTCGGCGTGCTTGCCAACGGATCATATGGCGCTGGATGGAACGGCTCTGAGTCGACTGGAGTTTCAGGAATCATCGACGGAAACTGGGGTCAACTTGGCGCACAGGCACTTGGTGCGGTGACGATTCTTGTTGTGAACTTTAGTTTGTCGTACGGGTTTTTTAGATTGCAGAATCGATTGACCAAGGGCGGCATTCGCTCAAGTGCTGCTGACGAAATTGCCGGTCTTGATAGCGAGATGGGCGTTTCGGCGTACACCGAATTCGAACTCGTTCGCCACAACGGCTCGTAACTGGTTCTATAACAATTATTGTGCGCGAAAGATTTTTTGTGTTGTCTGTTAGCCTTTTGATCAAATGGCGGGGGTTAAAACACTCACAATCTTGGTAAGTGCGAATGGTTACGGCCATATTCGACGCCAAATTTTGATTGCGAGAGAGTTGCTTCGCAGATTTAGTAATTTTCGGATTACTTTCGCCCTAACTGACAAGCAATATCAACGATTTAAGTTAGAGATTGAAGCACTCGGCGAAATGGCCGACGTTGTAGCTGGCGTAACCGAGGACAGTGTTCGCTGGCGACATAATCCAGAAAACTATACCGACGCAAATCTAAACGGGTGGGAAGCAGAGTGGACTAGTCATTCAAGGCTTGTCAATTCTGACTTTGTAATTAGCGATAATCTCGTTGGCGTTCTAGAGAAGCGGCCCGATGCGGTATTGAGTGGTTCTTTCTTGTGGCATGAGGTGATTGCTGCATATTCAAATCGAAATGAAGTATGTAAGCGGTTTGTCGACCGAGAAATTTCACTGCTGAAGCTAAATTCGCCAAAAATGATTTGTAATCAGAGTCTTGCCTCGCGTGCTGTGATTGAACTTACTAGCCCAGTTGAAGTTTCGTGGATGATCGATGACATTGTCGAACAGTCAAATACGAATTCACGGAGCTCGATATTGGTGCACGGCGGTGGAACGCGCACTCTTGATAGCAAAGTTCTTGAAATCGCTAAAAAGTTACGCCATTCAAGTTTAAAAGTTTTTACCGATATCGAAGATGATCAAGACTGTTTTGATTATCGTGACGAAACTTGGAGAACTATCGGCGTGGTTATATGTAGGCCAGGCGCGGGCACCGCAACTGAGTGCGTGAAGTGGAGAATTCCAATGGTGGTTTTGAGAGATTCCGAGAACTCCGAGGCAGAATTTATAGCAGAGAGGTTGACCGTTCTGGGTCTCGCTCACGGTTTTGCCGATGGGCTTAGCAGCGATCAACTAGTTGACTTGGCGAGAGAGGCCCTCTCGATTGAAAAAAGATCTTCGTATCTTGCCGCTTTTGAAAAATGTGTGCGAAATGGAATAGTTGAGACTGCAGACTTTCTCGCAGACCATTGGAAATTGAGTGAGCTAGCAAAATGAAAGTTCTTGGGTTGATACCAGCTCGCGGCGGCTCAAAATCAATCGTTAACAAGAACATGGTTGACCTCGGCGGATGTCCACTCATTAAGTGGACAATTGATGCGGCGAGTAAGTCGACTTTAAGTCGGGTTGTGGTTTCAACCGACGACAAAGAAATCGCGGACGCTTGCCGAAACTTTGGTGTCGAGGTTCCATTTGTTAGACCAGACTCGTTGGCGAGTGACGAAGCTCAATCGATTGATGTTGTACTTCATGCTTTAGACGCTCTTGATGAGCAGTTTGATGCGGTGATGCTTCTTCAGCCGACCTCGCCTTTTAGAACTTATGAAGACATCAATATGGCATTGACCATGAATCACGATGGGTCGAGTGTCATAAGTGTTGTGCCTGTTGATGGGACGCATCCTGCAAGAATGAAATTTATTGAAAACGGATTTTTAGTGGATCCTCCGTTTGTTGAGGAAGTCGAAAACATGCCAAGGCAAAATTTGCGACCAATGTATATTCGAAACGGTGCTATCTATTTAACAACTGTGGGCGACTTAAAAAACCGCACATTCAAAGGAAGCAAGTCTCGAGCGCTGATAATGCCAAGGTCACGATCATTAAACATCGATTCGGAGTTTGATCTTTTGGTGGCTCGCGCCTTGATAAGTGGAGGGCTACTTTGACGCCCGTTGTATTAGTTTCTGATTTTGATTTCTATCCTCAGGACTCTGTCGCGAAACTAAAGTCAAAATTCAACGTGATCAGATCGAGCGCAAAAAATGCGGGTGAACTTGGTGACGAGCTTCGAGATTCAAATGCTGAAGCCTTTTTCTGTGGACTCGGAATCTATATTGGTGAGGATCTTCTCAAAAAGGTGACGAGCCTTAGATACTTAGTATCACCAGCAACCGGGATTAATCATTTAGACCTCAATTATTTAAACTCGCAAAAAATCTCGGTGATCAAATTGGGTGACATTAAAAACCAGATTCAAAATGTATTTGCTACAGCCGAGTTGGCGTGGGGGCTCATAATTGCATGTGCGCGGCGCATGAACCTGGCTGTTGGCTCGGTAAAGAAGGGAGATTTTGATCGAACTCAATTTCTTGGGCGTGAGCTTTCTGGAAGAACTTTAGGAGTTGTTGGCTTTGGTCGACTTGGTCAGCAAGTAGCAAAGTATGGAAGCGTCTTTGGGATGAATGTCGTTGTATTTGAGACCGATAATGCCAAACACGCACTGATTGCACCATTTAGAAAGATTGACTCACTCGTAGAACTACTTAATTTCTCGGATGTTGTTTCGGTTCATATTCCTTTTAATGACGAAAACCAAAATTGTATTAATGCAGCGATGATTTCAGAAATAAAGCGTGGAGCGATTTTTATCAATACCTCTCGAGGAGAATTAGTCGATGAGCTCGCTTTGTCAAGCTCGTTGAGAAGCGGTCAACTTTTCGGTGTTGGAGTAGATGTGCTTAGCAATGAGAGTGTCGATGAGTTTGAGGCTAGAAATTCACCGCTTGTGAGTGCCATGCGAGATGGATTCAATGTAATAGTGACTCCGCACATTGGTGGCTGGGCCCACGACGCTGTAGAGATGACTAGGACTTCTATCGTTGACGAGTTTTTGAAAAGATACGAAACGTAATTATTGGTTGGAGATTTGTTGGCCGTCGTGCCAAGCGGCGACGCGCCCCGAGTAATAATCACGATTAAGTAGTTCGGTCGCAGAAAGATCACGAGTCTGTGCACCAAGACCTATCTTCCATTCTGGCCAATCGGCCGAAAGCTTCTCTATGCGTGATTCACGAGGGAGTTTCGCGAAATCGCAAAGTATGCGAAGTTGGCTTGGGTTAATTGAAACTGGACCGTCTCGTGTCTCGTGTGGTTCGAGAACGGTGAAGTGTCGCTCAACTATGTCTGCATCGAGTGCGATTGCGAGCATTGAAGCTTTGAGATTGGTTGTGGCTGGGGTTGTATGGTCACTAAACCCTACTTTGACTGAGAACTGGCGGAGCCAATCCATGCGGTTCATATGAAGCTGGTCGAGTGGGGTCGGGTAAATAGTTACGCAGTGTAAGAATGAAACTTGTTTCTTGTCGAATAGTTTTGCCGCATCAAGTATTTCGTTGTCAAATGAAGCACCCGTAGACACGACAACATTTCTGAAATTTTGACTCACTTCTTTTAGAAGAGATGTAGATCGGCAGTCGTAGCTGGCGATTTTCACTGCATCGAAACCAGCATCAACAAGCCGTTGAGTTGACAGCCGAGTAAACACCGTAATCATCGACTTAATTCCTGCGCGTTTACACTCTTCGACAAACCAAACCTCGTCATCATCGCTAAGGTCTAACTTTTTTAGTCGGTCTTTTTCTGCTTGAAATGGCCGCTTGATGACTTTTGTTGTGCCGTCGGGCGAAACTTGACCCTCTTCAAATCTTTCACGAAATGTCAATTCGCTGGATCTAAGGGCCTGGATCTTGGCATATGTCGCACCTGCTTCAACAGACGCATGGATCATTTTCTTTAAAATTTCTCGCGAACCGTTATGGTTCTGACAACATTCGGCGATCAATTCGCAAGACATAAGAAGAGATTATCGCTGCTTATTAGATGCAGGTGTTGCGGAGGGTGCCGAGATCTTGGATTGTGGTTTCGACGATGTCACCGGTACGCAAAAACCTTTGTGGTGTTCGGCCAGCGCCGACACCCGAAGGCGTGCCCGTGTAAATTACGTCGCCAGAAAATAGTTCACAGATACCCGACAGATACGAGATGATGTCGGGAATTTCAAAAATCATGTCATCAGTTTGAGTGTGTTGCATTACTTCGCCCGAAACACGACACGACATTTCGAGATTGCCACGAGTGGCAAGGGTTGCGGCGTCTGTGATGTAAGGCCCGATAGCGGTAAAACCTTCGCGACTCTTGCCCAAACTGAATTGAGGCGGGGTATTGGCGTATTGCAGTGCGCGATCTGAGAAATCTTGACCCACGCACAGACCAGCAACATGCGACCATGCATCAGCGACCGAGATATTGCGGCCACCTTTGCCGACAATTGCCACGAGTTCGGCTTCGTAGTCGCATTTTTCTCCGACAAGTTTGATCTGCCCGTGTGGGCGATTGAGTGAACTCGGAAACTTGGTAAACACAAGCGGTTCTTTAGGCAGACCGTGGTTCATCTCGGCAGCGTGGGCTTTGTAATTGACGCCGACGGCAAAAATTTGTCGGGGTCGTGGCGCGGGGCAGTCGAGGTTGTTGAAGTCGAGGGCAATCAAATCGTTTGTTTTAGCCGAGGTGAGCGACTTGGCAAGACTGCAGACCTCAGACCATCGGCTGATGCACGCCATCGGATCGCTCGGCAACTTGCCGCCCGAGAACTTCTCGATATCAATGTAACTGTCGAGAGATTCGGTGATTAAGACACCGCGACCATCAACGCACCCAAAACGCGCAGCAGACATTTCTAAACTCTGTTGCGAGCGATTCGACGTTGCAGTTCGGCCTGTCGTTTTTCTTCGCGCTCTTTTTCTTGGCGCTCGCGGCGAAGTCGGCGCTTTTCGGCATCGGCAGGCGCGTCTTTGCGTGCTTGCCCAGCCACCGCAGAAGCGTTTGTCGCACTCGACGAGTTTTCAGATTTTGGAATCATGAATCGTTCATCTGTGGCGACGAGTTGTTTAAAACCATTAAGGCTGGCCGAATATTGAATTGCCATCAGTCGTGTTGCATCGAGACCGAATTTCTCGATCGCGCCTGGGATCGTTGCTTTCAAGTGTTCAACGTTTGGATCGTCAGCGGCGGTGCCGAGTTCTTCGATGCAATATTCGGTGCAAGGTTCGCTCAATAAAACCCCAACGTTGATAAACGATTTGCGGGATATAAAGCCTGCGCGAATTTTGGCGCCGAGCCCGTCTTTGGTGCTAAGTGCGCCGGCCGGTAGGCCAGCGACTTTCGCAAATGGATCGCGCAATTTTTCTGGAAGGCTCACTGCCATTTCGGCAAGTGAGTCGTCGGAGATTGTTGCTAAGACTGCCGCATAGCGACGGTCGATAAGGATCTGTTCTTTTGATGTTGACACGCCCCGAAACTATATCGGGGGCGAACGCATACGTCACCGACTTCTGGTGATCTACCTAACTATTGAGAAGAAACATTCGCGTCGAACAAGCGACGCAAATGAATTGCGCATTAAGCGCGGGGCTCAGATAGCGCGGACGTTGTTGGCTTCGGTGCCCTTGCGACCTTGGCCGAGTTCAAACTCGACTTCTTGGCCTGCAACAAGGGTGCGACGCCCGGTGCCTTCAATGTTCGAGAAGTGAACGAAAATATCTGGTTCTCCATCAGAGCGCGAGATAAATCCGTAACCCTTTTCGTCATTGAAAAATTTCACGGTACCGGTTGGCATAGCTTGTACTTCTTTCTTGATATTTGTATTGCACTTCCATGATCGAAAGCGCTGTGACAAGGGTAGCAAGGCATAGGGGTGTTTCCTAAGTTTTGTTGAGATATTACGAAGTTACAAGTGCCTGAAACTCGCGGATTCGCATTTGATGTGAGGATGATGTAGTTACATCGGGCAAAGTGCCGATAGCGCCTGTATTTGAGCGCCAAGTTATCTTCCAGACAATTGACAAGGTTGCCGAAAATAAGCCAGACCGGTCGATTGCTGAAGAGTGTTTATACGTATACATACACGGAGACGGTGCGTAGTCGCCAATGATTGGGCTCCATCGCAAGCCGGGGCCGATGCAAGTCGTTTTGCCACGACCAAAGATTCCGTCACCTGGATTGAAGACAAGTTTGTATGGCGTTGCTGTCGTAGTTGCCGTGATTGGGCCGGCAGGTGTCGGAACCCATGCAGTCACAGACTTTGGTTGCCAAATAGATGGGCTCACCCAAAACCATGTGCCGATGTTGATCAAACCTTGACGCGCAGGTGGCGCGAATTCGCCGAAGGGTGCGGGTATCAAGTCGTAGGCGACGCTTGCGGCATTGCGTGCGATTGTTTCAGAAGATACTTCGGCGATCCAGTGATAAGTCGTGTTCTCATTTGAACAGTTTCTGTCGTAGAGACGAAACTGAATTGAGCCAACAGTTTTTTCAACTTCATCACCAAAAGTTTGATCACGACCAGAATCACGGGGCAGCGAAGGCGACCACTCACATTCGCTTGGCTCGCCAGTCGTTTCGTTATCGCCGATCAAGATGCCAGCAATGATTGTTCTGTCGACAACTTCACCGTAGATATCGCGAATCAAATTTGAATCTTCGGTACTGGCATTTGCAGATGTTGAGACCGCCAATAATGAAACGGTGATTGCAGCGAGAAGTTTAAGTTTCATGTGTTGCACAAGTTTTGTGAGTAGACCTTTTTGTGAATTTGGTAGTTCGTCCAAAACCAGTCATCGTTGTGCCACTGCATTGTCCAACTTGAAAGTGACGAGGCGACTTTGTCGTCGTAGATGCCCGCACCCATATATAAAACGACAGTGTCATAGACGCAGCCGTGCACGATTGCCGTTATCGCAGTTTTGTCATGTGAGATTGTTTCGACGGTGACTTTGCGTTCGCCATCACCAGGTCGAGCAAAGATATTGTTTGCAGCGAATTCGCGCATCATCGCAGCGAAGTCATCGCTGAACTGCGTGCCAATAATTGTGAATTCACCGATATCGCAGAGCCTTGGTTTGTAGCTGCAGTCGCGACGCCATTTGACGAATGCCTCGAATTTTTCGGCAACGAGCTCAAATGGCGCGACTATCAAAAGTGGCTCTGTTTCTTGAGTCACAGATGAACTAGGGGTAGGCAACTCGGGTGAAGTGGCTTGTGACGTTGATGTCTGAGTTGCCAGCGAAGTGATCGATGAAAAATTTAGTGTGGCGCGAGTGTTTGTGTTGCTCGCAGTTGAACATCCACAAATGATGAAGCAGCAGAGTGTGATTAGTTGACCGGCTTTGCGAGTTGTACGAAATCTGGTGTTCATAGACGCAGTGTTTCTTGATGTGTGCACCAGTGTGAAACTGTGCTGAAAATTACAAGATTGTGATGTTTCGTCTATAGAGTAGATAGACCCCATTTTCAAGGATCTGTGAAATTAGATGACCCAACAGCACCCCGAACTTGCCGACGAACAGCGGTTTATTGATCACGCTTATGAGTGTCTAGAGCAGACGCGAAATGACGCATGGCAGATTCGCGAGATGAACGAGGCATCGACGGGCGGCACGTTTCAGGCGCGCTACGAGCGCAACGCATTTGACGAGGTTTTGGTTGGACGATTGACCCAACTCGACTTAGGTGATGCTGCATTGGTTTTTGGACGAATTGACCGGTTAACCGAGTCACCCGAAATTTTTGAGAGTTTTCACATTGGGCGAATTGCAGTCGCCGACTCGAGTCGCGAGCCAGTTGTTGTCGACTGGAGAGCGCCTGTAGCCGAACCGTTTTATCGCGCGACGGGTCGAGAGTCAATGGGTTTGGCGCGACGACGACACTTTGCTGTGCAGGGGCGCGAGTTGCTTGGCATTGAAGACGAACTTTTCGGCGCGGGCCATCTTGGCGTGGGCCATGATGAAGGCCTCGATGGCGAGCCAGCGTCTGTCGCGCCGAAGTTGCGTGGTTACAGCACGTTGCTAACTGTTTTGTCGCGAGGTCGAACAGGTCAACTCGGTGACATCGTGGCGACGATTCAAGCAGAACAAGATGAAATCATTCGGTCATCACAACAAGGTGTGTTGGTGGTCGAAGGTGGCCCGGGCACCGGCAAGACAGTTGTCGCGCTTCACCGAGCGGCATATTTGCTTTATACATTTAGATTTCCGCTTGAAGATCAGGGTGTGTTGGTTGTCGGCCCAAATCGAGTTTTCTTGCGCTACATCGAAAGAGTTTTGCCATCGCTGGGTGAGGCGGGCGTCGAGCAAGTTGTATTGGCCGATTTAGTTCGAGGCCACAGTTTTTCTGTAAAAGACAGTGAAGATGTCGCACGCATCAAAGGCGACCTGCGAATGGCAAAGATTGTTGCCAACAGTGTCAGAGATCGTGAACGCGCCCTGCGCAAAGATGTCGAAATTGGCTTTGGTGCGGGTTACCTGCGGTTGACAAGTGGTGAGTCGGCGACGATTGTGCGCGAGGCTCGTCGTCGCTTTCGTCGCCACAATGCAGCTCATCACTGGGTCGAAACAGAAGTTGTGACAGCGATGATCGCATCAAGTCACAATCAAGAACTTGACCTTGAGTCAACCCGAGATGCATTGCGAGACATAAAAGAATTTCAGGCTGTCATTAATTACATGTGGCCAGTGCTGACACCAGCAGAGTTGTTGCACGACCTTTATTCGTCGAAGGCTTTGATGCGATTGGCTGCACAAAAAGTGTGCACGACAGCAGATTATGAATCGATGTATCGCCCACGAGCGGCGAGCCTTGCTGATGCAAAATTTAGCGACGCTGATGTTGCTGTGATTGATGAAGCGCTCGCAGTTTTGGGGCCGCGTCCGCGACGCAGTGGTCGAATCAATGAAGCAGATGAAATTCGCACGTACGGTCACATCGTCATTGACGAGGTGCAAGACCTCTCACCAATGCAGTTGCGCATGATCTCGAGGCGTTCGTTGAACGGCTCGATGACGATTGTCGGAGATATCGCACAGGCAACTTCGGCGCACGCACCGGCGTCGTGGCAAGAAGTGCTTGCACATTTACCCAAGAAGAACCCGTCGCGAGTTATCGGGCTCACTGTTGGCTATCGAATTCCAAAACAGATTATGGATTTAGCGACCAAAGTGATGCTTGCGGCTGCGCCAGATCAGGTTGCGCCTGTTTCAGTGCGTGAAGGTGACCAAGCACCAAAATTTGTTGAATGTACTGCGGGTGAGTTGGTTTCTAGGTTGATTGAAGAAACGAACAGTCTTGTTGAAGAGTTAAGTGACGGCAACGTCGCAATTGTTTGCCCAGACGAAATGACCGAAGAGATATGTCGCGCACTTGATAGTGCGAAGGTTATTTATGGTCGTGCGGGCGCGGCAGGTATCGAATATGGTTTGACAGTTGTGCCTGTGAGTGTTGTTAAAGGTTTAGAACTTGACGGTGTGGTCGTGGTTGAACCGACAAAAATTGTGACCGCACAGACACAGGGTCTTCGTGCTTTGTATGTTGCGCTGACACGTTCGACACGTCGTCTGACCGTGGTGCATTGTGCGCCGTTGCCAAACGCACTTATTCGCTGAGATAAAAGTATTTCGCTAGAAGTTGCCGAGCGAGTCAATAATCAGTGGCAAAAAGCGCAGTGCTTTGTCAGCATCGGCAGGCCGATTGCGCTCAACAGAACTTTTTGCCAACGCTACGACGCGGTCAAAGTCGGCTGTGAGTTGGTCGCTCAAAGTAAGGATTTTTGGTCGCACTGCATTGTTGATTAGCAAAATTTGATCAACTTTCTTGGTGGCTGTCTCGCGGTCAGACTTTTGCATCGCTTCGCTGAGCGCATTGATAGTTATAAACATCTGACCGAGAAGTTCTTCGGTCGAAAGTTGCTGATCAATAGTTGCGATTGTCGTTTCAGTAACGACGTTGTCGGCGAGAGTTGTAGGAGCCGACTCGTTGATCGTGGTTGCACATCCACTTAATAGCGAAGTGACACTGACTATTGATGCAACAAATACGAGTGTGGCACTGCGAGTTTGATTGCGACAAAAATTTGATCGCATAACGCAGGAGCTTATTTATTGTTCGAAACGAGCAAGCGACTGCTGATAAACGAGTCGACCGCTGTTGGTGCAGACTGGGCAGAGTCAGACATCGTCACACTGACGGCACCATCGTTGCTGCGATTAGAGACTGTGCCTACTTTTCCAGGAAACATTTTGTTGGCTTCAAGCGTGTCGAGCGCCCCAACAGTTTCTTCAAGTTCTTCAGAAATTCGCACCACGGTAAACGAGTCACCGACTTCGATCGTGTTGAGTGGGGTGAGCAACATGTTGCGATGACCTGAACCAGGTATCGGGTTGCCGTGCGGACACGCAGTTGGGCTGCCAAGCATTTTTGACAGGGCGACCTCGACTTCGTCGGTGATTACATGCTCCCATTTGCATGCTTCGTGATGTGCAGTTGACCAAGAAAGACCGAGAACGTCAATCAAGAAGCATTCGGCCAGACGATGTTTGCGCACGATGCCCTCGGCGAGTTTTCGACCAGGCTCGGTGAGAGCAATTCGTGGACCAGACAAATTAATAAGGCCTTCAGCCTCCATTCGCTTGATCATTTCTGAAACTGAAGCGCGAGAGACGCCCAGTCTTTCGGCGATGCGCGCCTGAATTAGTTCAACATTGTCTTCTTCAAGTTCGAAAATGCACTCACAATATTCTTCGAACGCCGGATGATGTTCGGTGCTTGCATGCATAGCGTCAGTCTATATCTGAAGAAATTTCATGAATTTTTTGGTGACCGTAAGGCGTTTTCGCGCTCGTCGCGCACTGCAGCCTTGACCGAATATTGCACGAGAATTGCAGGCGCGAGCACGATGCATCCACTGATTAGTGAAATTGTGGCGACACGACTCACGTTGGGTGTGAAATCAACAACAACGCCCCAGATGACAGCGATCATTGAAACACCAAATAGTGAATAACCGAGGTTGGTGGCGCGCTTGGCCCAATTTGAAATTAAGGCGCGTTTGACGAGAATCGGGTCATGATTTGGCGCATCTTTTGGCTCACGGTTTGAATTATCGGGTTGTGTGCGAGAATCCATAGCGTTGTGTTTATGTTACGGGGCGTTCTTCGATGGCGTTGAAACTTGAATCAGAAGATTCGGTGCTGATTGCCACGATCAACAGACCTGCACGCAAGAACGCAGTTGATCAAGAGACCTTGGATGAGTTGGCATACGCGTTAAAGCAGGCAGAAACGCAATCGACTCGAGTCATTGTGTTGACGGGCGCTGAAAATACTTTTTGTTCTGGCGCAGATTTGTCGGGTGTGCGAGAAGTCGAATTCACTGATGCTTTGCATAAAGTTTTGATTCAATTGGCAACTTCGTCATGCGTGACAATCGCGGCAATTGACGGTTACGCGCTGGGTGCGGGTGCACAACTTGCGATTTCGTGTGACTTGCGTGTAGCAACGGCCCGAGCTGTTGTTGGTGTGCCGGCGGCTCGACTTGGTTTGGTTGTAAACCATTGGACTGTCGAGCGCTTGACCCGTGAGTGCTCGTGGCCAGTTGCAAGAGCGATGTTGCTTGCTGCGCGAAATTATTCAGGAGAAGAACTTGCTCATCTTGGAGCAGTGCATCAAATCGGCGATTTTGATGTGGCGCTCGGTTGGGCGCGTGAGATTGCTGCGCTTGCGCCACTTTCAATTGCTGGACACAAGGCTGCGCTGAATGCTTCATCTCGCGAGCCAGAGATTGACGAAATCGTGCGGTGGACAAGAGACCATGCGTGGGCGAGCAAAGATGTTGAAGAAGGTCGAGCGGCATTTTTAGAAAAGCGCGCCGCCAAATTTAAAGGCGAATGATGATCGTTAGTTTTTCTGATGTCGTTGTTGTCTATGACAACTTTCCGGCACTTGCCGGTGCGAGTTTCGAGGTGTCAAGCGGCGAAATCGTTTTATTGCAAGGACCAAACGGTGCTGGCAAAACAACATTGCTGCGCGCATGTGCGGGTTTGTTGCCGATTGCTCGTGGTTCAGCCAATGTTTTAGGTTGCGACTTGACGAGCGACCGTCATTCGGTGCGCAGAAAAGTCGGTTTGCTCGGTCATGCCAACGGGTTGTTTCAAGACTTGACGGTCGAAGAAAATATGTCGTTTTGGTCGCGGCTAATTGGCGCATCGAATCAAGATGTGAAGACAGCAATGCACATAATGGGCTTGTCTGATCGCTTGAGCACAACACGCGTGGCAAATCTTTCGGCGGGGCAGAAGCGGCGTTGTGCATTGGCGACGTTGATCGTGCGCCGAGCACAATTGTGGTTACTCGACGAACCACATGCTGGTCTCGACACACAAGGTCGCGACGAGCTTGATAAAACATTGCGAACGGCGCGAGAGGCGGGGGCGACTGTCATGTTTGCATCCCACGAAATTGATCGAGCGCAAAACTTAGCGACACGCTCTTTGACAGTTGTCGGTGGGTTGGTGACCGAATCATGAAGTCTGATTCACCAACACGTGTCGGGAAAGGCAAAGTTGTTACTGCCGTATTTTTGAAAGATGTTCAAATCGAACTGCGCAGCCGTGTCGTCACAAATCAGGTTTTGCCTTTCGCTGGTTTAGTGATGGTGATGTTTGCGTTTGCGCTTGACAACGACGATGTATTGCAGCGTGTCGCTGGTGGCCTGGTTTGGCTGGCGACACTGTTTTCTTTGTTCATAATTGTGCAACGGTCGTTTGCTGTTGATACGGCCGACGGTGCGCTTGACTCGTTGAGAGTTGCGGGCATCGATTTGTCGGCAGTGTTCTTTGGTAAGGCAATTGCACTAGCTATAAAACTGATTGCGCTTGAGATCGTTTTGATCTGCAGTGCCGTCATTTTATATAGGGTCGATGTGAGTGCGACCGGTCTGGTGTTGTTGGTCACTTGTGTGTTATGCGCGACAAGCGGATTGGCCTTCGTTGGTACTCTTTATGGCGGTCTCACTGCTGGCGCAAAAGGACGCGAAACTTTGCTTCCTTTGTTGTTGTTGCCGGTGGTGGCACCGGTGTTAATCGCAGCGACGAGAGCCACCGAAGCGGCTTTTGGCAGTGGCGGTGCGCAAACTTCAGAAGGATGGGCATGGATTGGTTTACTGGCAGTATTCGCCGCAGTGTTCGGTGTTGGCGGGTCATTGGCTTTTGGGTCGCTGATCGATGAATAGTTTTAATGTTGTGAAAAGCGGTTGTGGAGAGATGCTTTAATGTCGCAAGTTTTTCAACGCACCTCGCCGACTGGCACACGCACGACAAAAGTGATCGGCGCGCTGGCGATTTTGGTGATGGCTTGGGTGGTTGTCAGTGGTTTGGTTCTGACCCCGCAAGATGTTGTGCAGGGTGAGTCGGTGCGAATTATGTATGTGCACGTGCCATCAGCCTGGATTGCATATCTGGCATTTATTTTCACGGCGGTTGCATCAGCAAGTTGGTTGATCAGCAAAAAACATTCAATGGGTTTTGATCGGTTCGCTGGCGCATCTGCCGAAGTTGGTGTGATGTTCATGGCGATCACGTTGATTACCGGAAGTTTGTGGGGTCGATTGACTTGGGGCGAGTTTTGGCAATGGGATCCGCGCCTGACAACAACTGCGTTTCTGTTCGTGACATATGTCGGCTATCTCGCTGTGCGTCGACTTGAAGGTTCTGTCGAACAACGCGCTCGTCGTTCGGCGGTTGTTGCAATGTTGGCAGTTCTCGAGATTCCGCTCGTGCATTTCAGTGTTGTGTTGTGGCGCAGTTTGCATCAAGGCGCGACGGTTTTGAATCCGAATGGTGATGTAAAAATGGATGATCTGATGCTGTTCACTTTGTTCAGCGGCGTCGTCGGCTTCACGCTTGTATTTGTATGGCTCGTCTTGCATCGTCAGCGCACAATGTTGCTTGTTGACGTCGCTAATCGACAAGGTCTTGATGCGGCGATTGCGGCTCGGCAAACCGAAAGCCTGGTTAAATAAATGAAAGACGCCGGCTTCATCTTCGGTTCTTACATCGTGACGCTAGGCGCAATCTTGATGTTTACGTTTGCGACATTGCGTCGCGCTAAAGATTCATCGCAATCTGTAACTGAAAAAGATAAGACCTGGTTGTAGTGGATCTAACACCAAGAGCATCAGAGCCGTCGAGAAAACCACGCAGATGGTTGCCGATTATTCTGCTCTCATTGGTCGGTGTGGGTGGCATAGTTATTGTCACTCAGTTTTTAACATCAGCAATTGACTATTACTGCAATGTCAATGAGATCGGTGTTCGCAGTGGTTGTGAAGAGTCAACACGGCTGCGAGTACAAGGCACAGTCGAACAGGGTTCTTTGCAAAAAACTGATGGCAAAACCAGTTTTATTATGACTTTCAATAACAAATCAATAGATGTCGTCTACGCCGGCGACCCCGGCGGAGTATTTCAAGAGTGCATTTCAGTCGTCGCACACGGTCGCATGATCGACAATACTTTCGAATCGAATCGCATCGAAGTGAAGCACTCAAACGAGTATGAAGAAAAAAACGCCGATCGTCTTGACTCTTCTGGGAGCGCGGCATGTTCGCAAGCGCAGGGATAAGCGGCACGGTTGGTCGTGCGTTTCTATTAGTTGGTTTCATCGGTGCAGTTTTCGGTGCATTCGCAGCGTTTACGGGTGCGCGCCGTAACGACCCACAGATAATTCGACTAATCCCGAGGTTTTCAACGCTCTCGTTTGCCGCCGCAGTCGGTGCATTCGCGGCAATGGAATACGCGATGATCACTCGCGATTTTTCGCTTGCGTATGTGCAGAAAGTTGGTTCGTGGTCAACACCTGCGCTTTATAACTTCGCTGCAGTCTGGAGTGCTCTCGAGGGTTCGATCTTGATGTGGGTTTTGATATTGGCCGGCTACACGGCTGCAGTTTCGTTTTGGGTTCGCAAGCGCATGCAAGATCTCATCGCGTCGTGGGCGCTTGGTGTGATGTTCGTCGTCTCAGCATTCTTTTTTCTAGTTTCATTTTTTCCGGCGAATCCATTTGCCGCGGGTGCGCCTGGCGTGCTCGACGGCCCTGGCCCGAACCCTCTTTTGCAGAATCACATCTTGGTGATGTTTCATCCTCCAATTTTGTATCTCGGATATGTCGGCGTGACGGTGCCGTTCGCATTTGCGATCGCAGCGCTGATTACGGGTCGCGTCGGTGAGGGTTGGCTCGTTGCGACTCGTCGATGGTCGCTTTTCGCGTGGGGGTTTTTAACTTTTGGCATTGCACTCGGCAGTTGGTGGAGTTACGAAGTTTTGGGATGGAGCGGCGTTTGGGCATGGGACCCAGTTGAAAATGCTTCGCTTTTGCCGTGGATAACGGGCACCGCATACATTCACTCGGTTTTGGTGCAAGAGCGCCGGGGCATGTTGCGCGTCTGGAATATTTCGCTGCTTGTCGCAACTTTTAGTTTGACGATCTTGGGCACTTTCTTAACTCGCTCAGGTGTTTTGAACAGCGTTCACGCTTTTAGTGAAAGCAGCATCGGTTCGTGGTTCTTGGCATTTTTCGCAGTGGTACTTGTTGTTTCGATCGGCTTAATCGGCTGGCGCGGTGACAAACTTCGCAGCCCCGGTGTCATCGACTCACCTCTGTCGCGCGAAGCGGCTTTCTTGGCGAACAATGTATTGTTCGCCGTGTTTGCCTTCGTCGTTTTGTTGGGCACCGTGTTTCCGCTAATCATCGAAGCGCTACAGAATCGCCAGATCGCAGTTGGCGCGCCATTCTTCGACAAACTCTCGATGCCAATCGGTTTGGCGTTGTTGACGCTGATGGCGATTGCGCCTGTTTTGCCATGGCGAAAAGCTTCAACTGAAACTTTGCGTGAAAGACTTTTCTGGCCGACATGGTGTGGCGTAGCTGCACTCGTCGCGAGTTTGTTGCTCGGCGCTTATGGTCTTGCGCCACTTTTGACTTTTACTCTGGGCGGTATTGCGGCTGGTGCTGCGATGCGGCAGGTTGTTTTGGCAACACGTCGACAAGGTTGGCGTGGGCTTGTGGGTCGTGCCAACGGTGGCATGATCGTGCACCTCGGTGTGATTTTGATCGCAGTTGCATTGGGCGCTTCGAATAGTTTCAGCAAGAGCCAAGAATTGTCGCTTGTCGCAAATGTCGAAGCGAGTTTTTCAGGACATACTTTTGAATTAAAAGATGTCGTTGAGGTTCGCGACGACCGCAGTATCAGCGTCAAAGCACTCGTGCTCGTCGACGGCAAAAAGATTTATGCACCAGCAATAACTAAATACACGCGCATCGGCATGAATGTAGGCACACCCTCGGTGCGCACTTCGCTGACCACAGATATTTATCTGACTCTCGAGCCGCCGGTTCGTCAAGACGCAAACGAGGCGCGAATAAAAGTGTTTATCAAGCCGATGATTATCTGGCTGTGGATCGGCACTGCGCTGATGGCCGTCGGCACGGTGCTTGCGGCGTTTCCTGGTCGGCGGCGTAAACCAACCGATGCAACAAGCGCACCTGTCGAAGTCGCCGCATCATGAAGTCAAACAACCTCGTCAAGATTGTTTCAACAATTGTTGGCGTCGTTATCGCGATGTTCTTTGTCGTTTTGGTCGTTGCTGACCCGAGTCAAGACATCGTTGCGCGGTCTCCGCTTCTGGGTCAGCCGGCACCTGCTGTTGCTAGCGAAACTATCGACGGCGCCCAATTTGTCTTAGAGCGTCGCAAGGGCTCGTGGGTCGTGTTGAACTTTTTTAACTCGACTTGTGTGCCATGCATTAACGAGCATGACTTGTTGGTTGATTTTGCTGACACCGAAGCGGAGAATCCGAATGCAGCCGAGATCTACACAATCATTAACGACGACAGTTCAGATGCAGTTCGAGACTTCTTCAAAAAGAATGGTGGCGACTGGCAAAAAGTCAAAGATGACAACGGTGCGATCGCAGTTGCATTCGGTGTTGCACGAGTGCCAGAAACTTGGATCATTGACCCGAATGGTCTAGTTCGTTTGCGCATCACAGGCGAGTTGAGCCCAGGTTTGTTGTCTGAGCAAGTAAACAAATTGCGCGACGGTTTTACATCATGAAGACTCGCAGGTCGGTTTGGTTAGCGATGTTTCTGCTCGTGGCCGTACTTCTTATATTCGGCTCCACTCGCACTGGCGGTCCGCAGACACAACAAGATCGCATCGATTCGTTGACTGCTGTTTTGGCCTGCCCCACTTGCTCTGGTGAGAGTGTTTTTGTTTCGCGAGCTGTGGCGGCTGAGTCAATCAGGGCAGAAGTTGCGCGCCAGGTTTCTGCAGGCTTGCGCACCGATGAGCAAATATTGAGCTACATCGAGCAGCGCTTTGGCGGTGAAGTGTTATTGGTGCCGCGCGCGACAGGTGTTGACGCTCTTGTTTGGGCCTTACCGGTAGCCGCGCTTGTCTTTTCGATCTTCTTGCTTTATTCGGCTTTCACCAAGTGGCGTGGCAATAAACCCGAGTCTCCGACCAGTTATGACGAGCAGATCGTGGCTCGTGCATTAAACACAAATACCGATGAGCAATAGTTCAGAATCGCTGGTTGAACTGCAAGAGCAGCGCGACTTTCTACTCAACTCGTTGCGTGATCTTGAGCGTGAACACAAATTTGGTGACATTGACGATCAAGATTACGAATCATTGCGCAAAGAATATGTGTCAAGAGCCGCCGCAGTAATTAAGCAGATCGAGAAATCGACAACTCAGTCGCAGTCTGTTGCCGATGCGAGTGTCGCCGCAGCAGATGTTTCGAACAAGCGCAATTTACGTCGCACGCTTGTCACTTTGTGCATTGTTCTTGCGGTGGCTGGCTCGTCTGGGTGGTTTGTGGCGCAACAATCTGGGCAAAGGCTTGCCGGCGACTCGCTTGCGGGCTCAATCGAAGACTCGACGGCGTCGATTCTTTCGCGCGCCAGAGCGACAAATTTTGTTGATCCAAAAGTCGCAATCGAGCTTTATACGCAAGTACTCGAAGTTGACCCCGACAATGTCGAGGCTTTGACGTACCGCGCCTGGCTACTGGTGCTGATTTCTCGCAGCGCTGGTGATGAAGTAAAGCAACTTGCATTTGCCTCGGCTTCGAGCGATCTCGAGCGCGCAATTGCGCTTGACCCGAATTATCCCGATGCTCATTGCTTTCTGGGCATCACACTATTTCGCTTGAATGACGATGCAAAAGGTGCAAAAGAGCAGTTAACAATTTGCGCCGAAAAGAATCCGCCGGCAGAAGTAAAAAGTTTTGTTGATGCGATTGTCGCCGAGGTTGACGCTGCACTCGATAAATAATTTTTAGTCTTCGACTTGTGGTGGTGGCCAAGCAGTCGCCGACTTAAAGCCACGGTTCGTGCGCTCGATAACCCAGACCGAGGCTTTGCGCCAGTCTGGCTTTGACTTGATTTCCATTCCACGTCGCTCGAGAATTTTGATCAACTCGGGGATCATGTCGCCGTGGCTTGAAAGCACAGCCGAATCTTCAGCGTCATGCACGACTTCGAGCATGTCATCGATATCGCCATGTTCGAGTAACCGCTTGTCGACTTGCACACTTAGTTTCGTCGCCTTGGCCAGCGGTTCGAGAGTTTGAAGGCATCGTGTTGCCGGGCTTGAAATCAGGCTGGTGATCGAAAGATCTTTGAGACGCTCGGCGACAAGTTCGGCTTGTATCCAACCGATTGGGCTTAGTGGCCTCAAATTATCATCGTCGTGCCATTCGCTGCGTCTGCCTGCTTTGGCATGCCGCACTATATAAACAGTCACAGCGAAAATGTATCTATGTTTGCCGTGAAAGAGTTCATCTCAGCAAGATTTAAGGCAGAATTAACCAATGGGATTTTTTGACCGAAATCGCGATGAGTTAGAGGCCAAAGGTTACGACAAGTCTCGTCTTCCGCCTGGCCAATATCTGACTGACCGTTTTCCTGTTTTACATGTCGGCGATGTGCCGACTTACAAGCCAGGCGAGTGGAGCTTGACAGTTGACGGGCTTGTTGAAAAACCGTTCACGATTTCGTTCGAAGAACTTCGCGCGATGCCGGCAACGAAATTAACTACAGATATTCACTGCGTCACAAAATGGTCAAAGTTCGACACGACCTGGACAGGTGTGCGCGTTCGTGATTTGTTTGATCAAGCCAAAATCTCTGACAAAGCAACGCATGTAATGGGGCACGCCGAATATGGCTACACCGCGAATTTGCCACTTGCAGACATCATGCGCGACGATTCGCTCGTGGTCTATGCGTATGAGGGCGAAGATATTGATCCAATTCATGGTGGACCAGTGCGGCTGTTGATCCCACAACTTTATTTTTGGAAATCACCAAAGTGGCTGCGCCGAATAGAGCTGATTTCGGGCGATGCTCCTGGGTTTTGGGAAGAAAACGGTTACCACATGTATGGTGACCCGTTTTTAGAACAGAGATTTTGGGGCGACTGAAAACTGTTTGAGAAGTGAGTTGCGAATCAAATAGTTGTTGCGCAGAAAGTGTCGCCCATCGGCAACGATGAAGAAAGTTCTGGGTTCGTCTCACCGTAAAGAGCGGTCAACATACCTTTGACCATGCCACGGTCAACTGCGCAAATCACTGGGTGTTCAATCGCCAGATCGCCGAACGGACAGTGATTGTTGACAATGCGAAGTTGATTATTGCGTTGGTCGGCGTGCGCGGCAAAACCGTGTGCAGTTAGTGCATCGGCGACGGCCTGCAATGCCGAACGTAGTGAACGCTGGGTTTGGTTGATGTCATCACCAGTGAGACTCGTTGCCATTGCGCGTCCGTATTGCTGACCAACTTCTTCGGCCATTTCGGTCGCTTCTTTTGGTGTCAAAAGAGTTAAGGCTTTGCCAAGTAGCGACAAAACTAAATCGTCGCTGCGAACTGGAAACTCAAGTGACTGGTTGGGGTTTGTCGCAGTGTAGATCTTTGATGGGCGACCAGCGCCTGCGCCATCTTGTCGCGAGATTTGTACTTCGAGATATCCGCCAGCGGCAAGTTTGTCGAGGTGGTGTCGGGCAACATTCGCATGCAATTTGAATTTCTCGGCAACTTCGCTCGCCGTGACACCATCTTTTGACTCGCGCGTGAACAAGTAAATTGCTCTACGAGTTGGGTCACCAAATGCAGATGTGATTGCCGACACTGTGGCGGTGAAGTCGTTGTTGTTTAAAGGACTAGTTGCCTCGCGAGACGAAGCACTCGACTTAGAAGTTTGGCTTGCAGCAGGTGCTTTCTGACTCACGAGAGATATTCTACCTATAGCCATAGTGTTTATTATTTAGCGACCCGATCGGATCAACCCCCAAATGTCTTTGCCAAAAGTCGACCAACTTATTGATGCGCTGCGCCCAGTGCAAGACCCTGAATTGCATCGTTCAATCGTTGATCTTGGCATGGTGCGCGATGTTCAGATTCAGTCTTCGGGCGATGTTTCGTTGACTGTTGTCTTGACGATTGCAGGTTGTCCGTTACGTAACGAAATTCAAACCCGAGTCAACACCGCGTTGCGCGCACTTAACGGAGTAAAAAACGTCGCGCTCAACTTTGGTGTGATGAACGACGAAGAACGCGCCAAAGTGCGCGAACTTGTGCATGGCAATCCTGCGGCGACTGCGGGCAGCAGCCCGGCGCAGGGCCACTCTGAGGGCAGAAAAATCTCGTTTGCTCAACCCGGTTCGAAGACACGACCAATTTTGATTTCGTCAGGAAAGGGAGGCGTTGGCAAAAGCAGTGTCACCACAAATCTCGCCGTAGCTTTGGCCGCCGCAGGTCACAAAGTTGGCGTAGTTGACGCCGATATTTACGGATATTCGATTCCTCGCATGTTGGGCACTGATCGCGATCCGGTTGCGATCGACAATATGTTGCTGCCGCCTGAAGCATGGGGCGTGCGCTGCATTTCGATTGGTTACTTCGTTCCTGAAGGTCAGGCCGTTGTCTGGCGTGGTCCGATGTTGCATAAGGCGCTTGAACAATTCTTGACCGATGTCTACTGGGATGAACCAGATTTCTTGTTAATCGACATGCCGCCAGGCACCGGTGATATCGCATTGAGCCTGAGTCAATATTTGCCGCGTGCTGAAGTTCTTGTTGTGACAACTCCGCAATTAGCAGCGCAGAAAGTTGCTCGTTTATCGGCGGCGATGGCAGCGAAAGTAAATCTTCCTGTTCGTGGCATCATCGAAAACATGTCGTGGTTCATTGGTGAAGACAAACAGCGCTACGAATTATTTGGCAGTGGCGGTGGGCAGTTGCTCGCTGACGAATTGAAGGTTCCGTTGTTGGCGCAAATTCCGCTTGTCGAGATGTTGCGCGAAGGCGGCGACACAGGCAAACCAATTGCTGCAGTTGCGCCAGAATCAGAGGTGGGTTTGATTTTTGCGCAACTTGCAAAGCGAATCGCTGAAGATATGAAACCAAAGAAAGTATTCAGTGCAGCGCTTAAAGTTAACTAGCGCGTAGCGCCTAGTGTGTTAGATAGTTAATTGTTAGTTGCATACCCATCAAAAGAAAGAAGCAAACAGTGGATATTCGAATCGGCGTTTCGCACGCAACGCGAGAAATTTCTCTTGAAATGCCAGACGATGACAAGTCAATCAGCAAGACCAAGTCGGCCGTTGAAGCGGCTCTCGCTGGTGAGTCTGCGATTCTTTGGCTTACAGACAAGCGTGGCAAAGAAACCGCAATCCCTTCAGCGAAAATTGCTTTCGTTGAGTTTGGTGCACCAAACGGTGACCGCAAGATGGGCTTTGGCAGTTAATTAATTAATTTTTATGCCAACACTCGTTGAGATTGCACATGAGCACAGCAATCTCGATGAGTCGTCGCTAGAACATTTAAATTCTCTGCTTTCTGAGTGGGGCATGCTGGCTGACTTTTGTTTTGCTGACATGTTGCTCTATCTGCCGACACAAGACTCGCAATTCATAGTCGCAGCGCAAGTGCGTGCCGCAACTGGTCAGACGCTTTATGACACCGATCTCGTTGGCATTGTCGCCGACCCTAACGAGCGGGTGATGATTGACGATGCATACAGGTCAGAAAAAGTAACAACCGGCGAGATCAGAGTTGATGCGATCGCTGAGCCGATCAATTTGATGGCGATACCCGTCAGATTCGAAGATCGAATAATCGCAGTGTTGACCCGCGAATGGTCGCAACGCACGGGTCGAAAGCCAGGCCAACTTGAGAGAACTTATCTGGCAATCTTTGAAGTTTTCGCAAAGATGATTTCAACAGGGTTGTTTCCGTTCGATGGTCGTGGCGCAGATGCGACGGTCGCACCGCGAGTGGGCGATGGTGTCGTTGTGCTCGACGCCGACACGCGGGTGCGTTATGCATCACCAAATGCGGTGTCGGCAATGCATCGTGTCGGTATTAGCGCCAACGCTGTCGGTCAAACACTGGCAGAGCTTGGCATCGCTGAGACTGCTGCACGTCACGCATTCGAGAGACTTGAACCAGTCGTCGAAGAGTTCGAACAGACAGCAGATGTAACTCTGCTGACGCGAACTATTCCGACGCTGAAGCGAACAGGTCGACAGATTTCAGTGACTGGTGGTGTTGTGTTGCTACGCGATGTCTCAGAACTTCGACGACGTGATCGATTGCTATTGACAAAAGACGCGACGATTCGCGAGATTCACCACCGTGTCAAAAACAATTTGCAGACAATTTCGTCTTTGCTGAGACTGCAGGTTCGTCGGCTCAAGAGCGAAGAGGCAATTTCGGCAATTACAGAGTCGGTGCGTCGTATTCGAACTATTGCTCTCGTGCATGAAACTCTCTCGCGTGAGGCCGGTGAGGATATTTCGTTCATTGAGATCGTGCGACCGCTATTGCGATTGGTTGAAGAGGGTTTGCAGTCGGCTGATCGGCCTGTGAAATTTAGTGTTATCGGCGACGGCGGTCGACTGCCAGCGACAATTGCGACACCGCTATCTGTTGTGATCCTTGAGTTATTGCAAAACGCGGTTGACCACGGGTTTCCAGAAGGCAGCAAAGGTGGTTCGGTGCTCGTCATACTTGGGCAATCTGATGACGGTCAATTGAACGTGCGCGTTATCAACAACGGGCAAGGTTTGAAATCTGATTTTGAAATGGCGAAAGTAACTGGGCTCGGGCTGTCGATCGTGCGCACGTTGGTGACGACCGAGTTGGCGGGCACTATTCAGATGCGTGGGGCAACGGTTGCTGATTCAACAAAAGATCTGAAGATTGCTCGCGACGGCGAAGGTACGGTCGTCGACCTAGTGATACCGATCGTCGGTGAATAGCTAATTTGGCGGCGTATTTGGGCTTAGGCCATTAGTCGCGCGTTGCGACGTTCGGCTGCTCGCCGACGACGAATATCTCGGCGCTCATCTTCTGACTTGCCACCCCAGATGCCCCAATCTTGGTTTGTCTCGAGAGCAAAGTCGAGGCACTTGCCACGAACTGTGCACTCGTCGCAAACTGTTTTCGCTTCTGAAATTTGAATCAGTGCTTGGCCAGTTGTGCCAATAGGAAAGAACAATTCGGGATCAGTGTCTTTGCAAGAAGCGTTTCGCCTCCACGAATAGTCTGCAGAACCGAGAGCCAGGCTTGTCGCGAGAAAAGACATTTATAAACCCCTTATTACAAAATTGTGATTTCTTGTTCTATCTTCGCCTCACGCTAGAGAGCAATTGTTGGGTTCGCAATACTTTGTAGACGATTTCTCAAATATATATTTTTTATTTTTTGTGTCCGTCGGAGAGTTTTCTTCTTGTAGCCTGCGGGCGTGACCCAAGTTATGGCACACCGCGGTGCTTCAAAGGTCGAACTCGAAAATACAACGCTGGCATTTGCGCGCGCTCTTGAAATGGGTGCAGATGCCGTCGAACTTGACGTACGCAGATGTGGTTCGGGTGAATTAGTCATACATCATGATCCAAAGTTGAGTGATGGTCGCACGATTTTTTCTGTTGACAAAAGAGATTTGCCGACCCATATTCCGACTTTGGGTGAGGCGCTCGACGCATGTGGGTCGATGTTGGTAAATATTGAAATCAAAAACGACCCTAAAGAGCCCGATTTCGACTCACAAGAAGTAACGACTCGAAAAGTTGTCGACTTTTTGCGCGAACGAGGTTCGCTCGATCGCTGGCTTATTTCGTCTTTTCGCCGTGAGACCGTTGATCTAATTCGCAGCCTGATGCCAGAGCTAAAAACAGCTTGGCTTGTGATGACGATTGACGACGCACAGCTTGAGAGTGTTGCGAGCGCGATGGCTAGTCAAGGCCACACCGCGTTGCATCCGTGGGTAAAGCAACTGAGTCGGCGAATGGTCGATGTCTTTCACCGCCACGGTTTGCAGATCAACACTTGGACTTGCGACGATCCGAGAAGAATGCGCGAACTAATTGAGTGGCAAGTCGACGGTATTTGCACGAACGTACCCGACCTCGCCCTGCAAGTCGTCAACGCGACGCACTAACAATTTTTAGACGATTATTGGTTTGACGAGGCGAAGGGCGTCGGGGCAGTGCTCGATGTGTAGCGAAGTTTGTTCGCCGAGACAGTCGCCATCGAGTTGATACGGAAACGGTGTAGCGAAATTGATTTTCACATCTTCAACTTCGGTGCGAATGTCGATGCCGGGTGATGCGCTGATCTGATCGTTGCGCACCGACTGCAAAATTGTGCGCACCATGAGTGGCGTCGTTAACTTTCGAAAAGTAACTGCAACCAATTTCTTGTCGATCGACGCAGCCGTCGAAAGACTGACACGCATTTTGCCAACGTATGTATATGGGTTCGAATTTAGAACGACTGTGAAATAGCTGTTCGGTATTTTTGCACCGTCAATCTCGACGCTGAAGTGTGGGTATTTTCTGTCATAACCGCCGAACCAGGCTTGCATTGTCGCGAGACCAAACAACGGCTGGCCAATTATCCGCTTCAGTGAGGCTCGTCTCTCGACAAGTTCAACAACCGCAGCGTCAAAACCAATGCCGGCATGAAAACAGAAGTAGCGGCCGTTGGCTCGTCCCAAACTAATTGGGTGAATGTTGTTGTGGTCGAGACCAGAACTGAACTGCTGCAATGCGACGATCGGATCGTTCGTCGCACCGAGACTGCGCACGAAAACGTTTGTTGATCCGCCGGGCAACATCATCAAGGCTGTGTTGCTGCCGGCCAGGCCCGTTGCGACCTCGTTGAGTGTGCCGTCGCCGCCAAATGCAACTACTAATTCGACCCCGCGGGCGGCTGCATCTTGAGCGAAGCGCGTGGCATGACCGCGTTCGTTGGTCTCGACAACCTGCACGCTGTGGTGGCGGGCCAGGTATTGATGCACTGCAACGGTATTTCTTGGATTAACCGAAGATGCGAACGAGTTCACAATTAGCAAGATCTGCAAGATCACCAACGGTATCAGCGTTTTGAGATCAGATTTTCGCGTGGTTGTGGGCGAGATTAACGGTAAGAATAGAAGTCATGAATATCGTCGTATGCGTAAAGCAGATTCCAGATCCAGCCAGTCCGGGGGCGCTTGACGCCACAACTCACGCGCTTAAGCGTGACGGAAAATTAATTCTCGATGAGTCAGACGCTTACGGCGTTGAGATGGCGTTGCAACTTGTTGCTACTGCCGGGTCGGGCGAAGTTTATGTTGTGTCGATGGCGCCGAACGGCGAAACATCTGGCATGCGTACCGCGTTGGCGATGGGTGCAGTTAAAGGATTATTGGTGAGCGATCCTGCTCTCGCTGGTTCAGATGCGTTAACCACTGCAAAAGTTTTGGCTGCGGCAGTTAACAAACTCGGCGGCGCAGATTTGATTATCGCCGGCACCGAATCTTCTGATGGTTACACCGGCACCGTGCCCGAGCAAATTGCAGAGTGCCTTGGCTTGCCGTCTGTAACTTTCGCCAAGAAAGTGAAAGTTGAAGGCTCAGTTTTGAAAGTTGATCGTCAGAGCGAATCGGGTTACGACGAAGTCGAATGCACATTGCCAGCAGTCATCAGCGTTACTGCCGGTGTTGTCGAACCGCGCTATCCAAGTTTCAAAGGCATCATGGATGCCAAGAAAAAGCCACTCGATGTTGTGACTGCAGGTGACCTTGCTATTACACCGACTGGTTGGGCAGCCGCCGGACAAAAAATTGTCAGCGTGACACAGGCCGAAGCACGTAAAGCCGGCCAAGTCATCGAAGACGATGGTGAAGCATTCGGCAAAATTGT
>JBIKVV010000037.1:0-13275 GCA_044356655.1 Ilumatobacteraceae bacterium | reverse complement strand
GAGAGATTTCAGGCCAACATCAATTACGAGCCAGTCGCTGGATTTTGAAATTACCGTGCCCAAGACAAAACAACTCTGATCGAAAGGCAAATTTAACTTTGCGTAGTGGGTGTCCATTAATGCATAAGAGCCGGCTTGCAACTCATTGATACAAGTTTGATCGTGCAGGTCAAACGTGCCGGTGCCGCCCGCCGAGATGATTTCACCGCCAACGTCTTGGGCTGCACTCGCGAGAAGTTTCATCGATTCGGCGACGCGCTGTTTTCGTTTTTCGTGACCCTCGATCATCATTAGGTGACCTTCGTAACCCATGACGCCACGCACGTTTAGTTTTTGTTTGCGTGCGAAATCTGCAAGTTGACCAGCAAGTGTCGGCGCTATGCCACAGCGCGGTAGACCAACATTGACGTCAATTAGTACATCGCGCAGACCTGCACTCGCGGCTGCCATCACTGTTATTTCAGAATCAACTGCGATTGTTACACGCGCTGATTGCGAAACTTTTGCCAATGCGCTCAATCGGTCGGCGTCAACAACTTCGTTGGCGAGCAAATAATCTTCACCAACACCGGCTGCGGCCATGCCGATAACTTCACGAGGTGTGGCACATGTGAAGGTTTTGTGTCCGTATTGTGATTGCAAATTGGCAAGGTTGGTGCACTTGTGTGCTTTCGTATGTGGCCGCAGTTTTTTGCCTGGGTGTCGAAGTGACATTGTTCGCAGGTTGCTATTGAGCGAGTCAAGATCGATTAACAACGCGGGCGTTGCGAGTTGAGATGTCGTGCGTGGTTGCATGTTGTGCCGACGGAGAGACTCGAACTCTCACTGGCGGCGTCCTAAGCGCCGTGCCTCTGCCATTGGGCTACGTCGGCTTGCGTATGCCTTGGGTCGTAAGAGTAGTGCTTGATATCGGTTCTTTGACATAATGTAAACCTTGACTTCAATAACGACGGCACATCAAAGCCCAAAGCGTCAGTTGGATGCTTCGGCACTGGCAGGGCAATTGGGTCTCGCCGACAAAATCGTCGATTCGCAGGCGCTTGAAAACAGCGTTGCGCTTTGCGCAAAAAACAAAGTTGTATTGCCCACGTTTGCACAGTTGGCCGACCCTTCAAAAATTGACGCCAACTATGCGAAAGGCGTCGATAAAAATGCGCCTGATGCGCGCAACTTGTTTCGAGTGCATTGGTACAACAACATGCGCGGTGACCGCGTTTCGGTGCCAGACCATGTGGTGTTGCCAACCAGTTTGACTGGCGTTGCGAGCCCGATCATCGTGATGTTTGGTGACCGGTTTCCGATGATTACCGCACACAAAGTGTTAGCGGCTTATTCGTGTCTGGCTCCGCGAATAATTACTGGGCAGTTTGACCCGAGTCGGCATCGTGCAGTTTGGCCGTCGACTGGCAATTATGCGCGCGGAGGTGTGGCGATTAGTCGCATCATGGGGTCGCGTGGAGTTGCGGTGCTGCCTGCGGGAATGTCGCAAGAGCGATTTGATTGGCTTGACAAATGGGTGAGTGACCCGAGCGACATTGTGCGCACACCTGGCACCGAGAGCAACGTCAAAGAAATTTATGACGCATGTAACGAGATGGAACTTGACCCGCAGAATTTTATTTTCAATCAATTCTGTGAATTTGGCAATCATGTTGGTCACTATGAAGTGACTGGTCGTGCCTTGGCAAGTGTTTTTGAACATGTCAATAAGTCAGCTGGTGACAAGTTGCGACTGGCGGCGTTCACTTCGGCGACTGGTTCGGCGGGCACGATTGGTGCAGGAGACAGGTTGAAAGACGATTACGGCGCAAAGATTGTTGCGGTCGAAGCGCTTGAGTGTCCGACGATGCTCGAGAATGGTTTTGGTGAACACAACATTCAAGGCATCGGCGACAAACATATACCGCTGATTCACAACGTGATGAACACCGATGTTGTCGTTGGTGTTTCAGATCGAGCCACAGACGAACTTGACGTGATGTTTAACACTGACGCTGGGTGCCGTTACTTGGCAGAACGCAAAGGTGTGCCAGTAGAAATCGTCGAGACACTGAAACATTTTGGTTTTTCGGCAATTTGCAACGTGATCGCGGCGATCAAGACGGCAAAGTTGCTCGGGCTTGGTGAAAACGATGCGTTGATCACGATTGCCACGGACGGCGCCGATTTGTATCCAAGCGAGCGAGTCAAAACTTTGAGTCGCAGATTTAATGATTCGTTCACCGAGATTGACGCCGCTGAAGTTTTCGCTGAGCACTTGGCAACTGTCAACACCGATGCGATGATTGACTGCACCGAGCGAGATCGCACGCGCATTTTCAATCTTGGCTATTACACGTGGGTTGAACAACAAGACACGCCACTCGAAGTTTTTGAGGCACGGCGCTCACAGTCGTTCTGGCGTGATTTGCGCAAGTATTTGCCAGTTTGGGATGACCTCATCGGTGAGTTCAATCGTCGTGTTGCAGCTAAAAAATAGTTGTCGATAGCGGTATCGCCACCGTGAATGCCCTAAAACCAGTAGTGACTGGTTGGCGATGTGCTGCCTGTGGGGCTCGGGTGCCGATTAGTGATGTTTTTTCTTGGAGATGCCCAAATTCGAACGCTTCAGATCGACATCATGTTCTTGAAATAGAAAATTCGATTGCGCCGCTACGTAGTAACGGCGATGCGAATCCGTTCGTTGGTTTTCAACGATATTTGGCGTGGGATGCATTTGCTGCAACATTGGATCTCGAGTTTGATTCACGAACGAAAATAATTCGTGATCTAGATGATGCAGTTGCAAAAGTTGCGGGCACCGGTTTTAGAACCACTCCGTTTTTGCGCAACGACTCGTTAAGTGACGCTTTGGGTTTTGCCGAGCAGGGCGGTGTATGGATCAAAGACGAGACGCACACCGTTGCCGGCTCGCAAAAAGCCAGACATTTGTTTACACAGTTGTTGCATTTGATCGCTGTTGAAAATGTGGGTCGAGCACCTTGGCTAAATCAGAGCGAGCGACCACAATTAGCGATTGCATCATGTGGAAACGCGGCGATTGCTGCCAGTACTTTGGCGCGAGCAGTGAACTGGCCAATTCAAGTGTTTGTGCCTGAGCACGCAGATGCGCCGACACTAAAAATTTTAAGTGCGCTGGATGCGAACGTTGTGCGGTGCGCGAGACTCGCGACCGACGCACCTGGTGATCCGTGTGTATTTAGATTTCGTGAAGCAATCGTCGCTGGTGCAATACCTTTTGGTGTGCAAGGACCAGAGAACGCGTGGTGCCTTGATGGCGGTCGCACTATTGGCTGGGAGATGGCAGTCGTCGCTGAAAGCCTTGCAGGTTCGTTGTTTAGTCGAATGTTCGTGCAAGCAGGCGGCGGCGCATTTGTGACTTGCGCTGCCAATGGTTTTTTTGCGGGTGCGACTAAACCAAAAGTGCATGCCGTGCAAACCCAAGGATGCGCGCCGTTGGCTCGCGCTTTTGAGATTGCATGCAAGACCGGCGGCGCACGTAACGCTGGTTCGCGATGGTCGCAGTGCATGTGGCCGTGGGAGACCACGCCCGTTTCTCTTGCCGACGGAATTTTGGACGACGAAACATACGACTGGGTTGGTGCGTGTAATGCGATGGCCGATAGCGATGGTTGCCCCGTTGTCGCAAGCGAAGATCTGGTTCGGCAAAGTTTTGAACTGGCGCATTGTGTGACAAATATTGATGTCAGCCCGACTGGCGCTGCTGGGCTTGCGGGGTTGTTGGAAATGCGCGAAGAAATCGCCGATGACGAACGTGTGATTGTTATTTTCAGTGGCGTCCGTCGGCAATAGTTGCGCGCGCACTAGCCTGCAAGGCATGTCAAATATTCTTCCTGTAGCCCTTGAGGGCGGATTCGATGCACGCAGCGATATCTTCGTGCGACTGCTCAAGAGTCGAGTGATCATGCTCGGCACCGACGTCAATGACGAGATTGCCAATCAGGTTTGTGCCCAGTTGCTGTTTCTTGAAGGCGAAGACCCTAAAGCAGATATTTGGCTATATATAAATAGTCCTGGTGGTTCGGTGACCGCAGGTATGGCGATTTATGACACGATGCAGTTTGTTTCGTGTGATGTCGCCACAGTGTGTTTGGGTCTTGCTGCTTCGATGGGCCAGTTTTTATTAACTGCCGGTGCTGCTGGCAAGCGATATACATTGCCAAATGCGCGGATCATGATGCACCAACCGCTTGCGGGTTTGCGAGGCCAGGCATCTGACATTGCGATTCAAGCCGAACAACTTGCTTACACAAAGTTGAGCATGGCAAAACTTACGGCCCACCATTCGGGTCGAAAGCTTGAAGAGATTCAGGCTGACTCAGAACGAGATCGTTGGTTTACAGCCGAGCAAGCCTGCGATTACGGTTTGGTTGACAAAGTTATTGTCAAGCGCGGAGAAATTCGCTAGCGCAATTACGTTGTTACGGGGTTGGGCCGACGCTTAGCCCGGTTGATATATCGACACCGCAAGTTTCGCGAATCCATTTTGCTGATGCATCGGCGGCTTTTTGTGTTGAATACGACATATCGATAACTGTTTGAACGCTTTCGGCGTCATTCGGGTTGACGCGAGACGCCACGGTCAGTAGCTCGGTGAGTGACTTCCAGTCTTCCTCGATTGCTAATGGCGCCACTTTGGCCAGTCTTTTGTAGCGATCAAGCATCTGCGAAACTTCGGCTGGTGTCGCCGTCGGCTGAGTTATTGCGGGCACCTCGAGAGCCAACTGTCTGCAAAAGTTTGTCGCTGTTCGTGGTGTTTCAGCACACGCATTGGTGAGTACGGCAAATGTAAAGACTGTTGCGGCGACTCGGGTTGCCATGTGGGTTTGACTACGCACACATTGACGAAACGAATCAGTGCCAGCGATTTTTAAAAAAGTCATTGCGCTCAAGTATCTCAGGTTGATCAATGAGTTTGGCGTCATGTCACTAGTTGGTCGCAGCATTGAAAATTAAAGCCGAATTACAAGTCAAAAATATAAAAGGAAGTAAAAGTGTTTGCATCAGTAAGGTCGGCCACTTTGTTGGGTGTGCGTGGCTCGCGTGTTGATGTCGAAGTGCATGCAGGCATCGGCTTGCCGGGTTTTACGGTTGTTGGGCAACCAGACGAAGTGTGTCGAGAGAGTCGCGATCGAGTGCGGGCCGCACTGCTATCAGCAGGCTTGCCTTGGCCGACGCGTCGTGTGACGGTGAATCTTGCGCCGACTGGCGATCGAAAGTCTGGGGCATGTTTAGATTTAGCGATCGCAATTGGCTTGTTGGCTGCACAAGAAATTGTCAGCGTTGATGTCTTGTCTGAATTTGCTTTCATTGCCGAGTTGGGCCTAGATGGTTCGTTGCGGCCATTGCGCGGTGCTACACCCCTCGTTTTGGCATTGACTGATCGCACAACAATTGTCGCACCCGGAAACTTTGTCGAAGCAAGGGCGGCAACGCCGAGCAATGTGCTTTGTGCTCAGAATCTTTTTGATGTTGTCGAGTGCTTGGGCGGGCGTGCCGAATGGCAACGCGAAGTTCGCGATAGCAAATCACCCGATACGTCTAGTCGGCTTCGCGGCAATCAAAATCGCGAAGCGGCAGCGAGTTCGAGTGTTGAGCGTGCAAGCGTCTTAGACATGGCCGACGTGCAGGGGCAACCTGTGGCACGGCGCGCGCTTGAAATTGCTGCGGCGGGCGCGCATCATTTGTTACTCGTTGGTCCACCCGGGGCGGGTAAAACGATGTTGGCTGAACGCCTTGTCGGGCTTTTGCCACCGCTGACAGACGAAGAGGCGATAGCGACAACGATGGTTCACTCTTCAGTTCATCTTGAATCACCGAATGCCGGTTTAATCCGTCGTGCGCCATTTCGAGCACCGCATCATTCGTCTTCAATGGTGTCGATGGTCGGCGGCGGCACGGCGTTGATGCGACCAGGTGAAATCTCACTCGCAAGCAACGGCGTTTTGTTTCTCGACGAACTTGGTGAGTTTGCACCGTCGGTGCTTGATGCGTTGCGCCAACCACTTGAACAGGGCATAGTTCGACTAGCGCGAGCACGAACAAGTGTGGTGATGCCAGCAAAGTTCTTGCTCGTCGCGGCGACGAATCCGTGCCCGTGTGGTGAGGGTTCGCCGGGTGTCTGCACGTGCGACGACACGGCGCGGGCCAGATATTTGCGCAGATTCTCTGGGCCGTTGCTCGACAGATTTGATTTGCGTGTCGCCGTGTCGCGACCAAAAACCGATGAACTTGTTAGCCCACAACGTGGTGAGTCGACTGCAGATGTTGCTGAGCGTGTTGCGGCGGCACGCGAACTTGCACTTTTCAGGTCGGGTTGCGCCAACTCGGCTTTGAGTCGCGAGCAGTTAGATCTTGTCGCGCCGCTATCAAGAAGCGCAGAAAAGCGATTGCGTCGAGAACTTGAGGTCGGTCGTTTGACGGGTCGTGGCTATCACCGTGTGCGTCGTGTGGCACGCACTGTTGCTGATCTTGACGGAGCACCCGACGTTGTCAACGAAGAACATTTGAATCTTGCTTTGATGATGCGTGTTGATCTTGCGTCTGGTTTGCGTGCAAGAGAATTGATGTTCTAAAAGTGAGTGTCGTCGCACAGAGTTTCTTGAATGTCGATCATTTGATGGCGGCATCATTGACGGCGTTGCCCAAAATCGGGCCAAAACGATTATCTACTTTGCTCAAATATCACGACCCGCAAACTGCGTGGGCGGTTGTTCAAGGTCGAGCAAAACCTCACGAGGTTGTGGCTGCGTTAATGCAAGAAAGTGGTCTTGGTGCAATGTGGCGAGCAAATGCGACACGCGACTTACAAGACCAGATTCTGGCGCGATGCAAAAAAGTAGGCATTCATGTTGTGCTGCATGGCGAGTCGAGTTATCCATCTTGTTTAAAAAATGACTTGGCGCCACCTGCTGTGTTGTTTCACCAAGGTGACTTACACGCACTCAAAGCTCGGCGCGTCGGCATGATCGGCACGCGCAGTGCAACTGCATCGGGTAGATATTTTGCTTCACATTTGGCATTTGAATTGACGCGAAACGGAGTTTGTGTCATTTCGGGTTTGGCTCGAGGTATCGATGCGTGGGCTCATCGTGGCGCACTTCGAGCACACGAAAAGAAGAGCAGCGCAGATACAGAAAAATCAAAATCTGCATTTGGTGACTTGGCGCCGCCTGTCGGTGTTGTTGCATCTGGGCTTGATTATGTGTATCCAAAAGAACACGGCGATTTGTGGCGAGAGGTTGCTCAGACCGGTGCACTCTTGAGTGAGTCAGCACCTGGGGCGCCGCCTGAGGCTTTTCGGTTTCCGTTGCGCAACAGAATTTTGGCGGCACTAAGCGAAGTGTTGGTTGTTGTCGAGAGTCGCGACAAAGGTGGGTCGATGATCACAGTCGACGAAGCACAAAAGCGCGACATAACGGTGCTGGCAGTGCCCGGGTCGCCAAGAAATATTGCCTCGGTTGGCACAAATTTGCTTGTGCAACAAGGTTGCTTGCCTGTTGTTGGTGTTGACGACATTTTGGTCGCGCTTGGCCTAGATAATCGGCGCGCCAAGTCTGAAACTTTTGATCTGCGTCTGAGACTTTCTGAGCAAGATGCACATCTTGTGGCTGTAATGGTTGGTGCACCGTTTTCTTTAGACGAGTTTGTTATTCGCACGGGTGTGCCACTTCTAGAGGCCGCAATTTCGCTCGGTCGTTTAGAGGCTCTGGGTTGGGTTGTCAATAACTCTGGGTGGTGGGAAGTAATCGAATTCGGGTAGCAACACAGCCAAAGAGATACCGTTATGACTGTTATGGCGGCGGGGTGGAGTATTGACGACTTTATTGGCTCGATGACGGCTGCCTCTGCGCACACGACCAGTGCTTATGCCAGTGATGTCAAACAATTTGCCGAGTGGGTTTCACGACAGAAAGTCACTTCGCCAAAAAATGTGACGCGAGATATGGTGCGTCAATATTTGAGTTTCTTAACGACGAACCGTCAAGCCAAGCGCAGTGTCACGCGCAAACTCGCGGCGATTCGTAGATATTTTGCGTGGCAAGTGCGAAACAAGACAATCAAGTCAGACCCAACTGTTGGCGTTCGAACGCCGTCTGGCACAGGGCGACTGCCGAAAGTTTTGACCAAAGAGCAACTCAATGCTTTGTTAACTTGCAAAGACCCCGAAGTGCCCGAGTGGAAGTCGACTCGCGATACGGCTGTGATCGAACTGCTTTATGGCAGCGGTCTTCGAGTGAGCGAACTTTGCTCGCTCGAAATCGACAGCATTGATGTTCGCAATAATACGGTGACGGTGATGGGCAAAGGTTCTAAAGAACGCCGCATTCCAGTCAGCGAGCCAAGTATTGATGCAGTGAAAAGTTGGGTCAAACTACGCCGTGAAGTTGTCGACGAAGAGCGCGATTCAGTCGCGCTATTTTTGAACTCACGCGGCGGGCGGTTGGCGCCGCGTGATGTTCGGCGAATAATTGACGAACGAGCGCTAACACCAACTCATCCGCATGCGTTGCGCCACACTTTTGCCACGCATCTGCTTGACAACGGTGCAGATTTGCGTGCAGTGCAAGAGTTGCTCGGACATTCTGATGTGGCAACAACTCAGCGGTATACACAAGTCAGCAAAGAGCGCCTTAAATCTGCATATGGCGCGTCACACCCACGCGCATGAACGCTCTGCCTGTTCGACTGACGATTAATCAAGCATGGGAGAAGTGGCATGCGCAGAAAGATCCGCTCGCGCGCGAGTGGCTCGTCGTGCACTATGCATCACTGGTCAAGTTCGTTGCAGGTCGACTTGCAGCAGGTCTGCCGAAGCGAGTTGAAATTGGTGACCTTGTAAGTTCTGGCGTGTTTGGTTTGATGAATGCGATTGATCGATTTGACCCGGCGATGGGTTTCAAATTTGAGACTTATGCGATCCCCAGAATTCGTGGCGCAATTTTAGATAGCTTGCGTTCACTCGATTGGGTGCCACGTAGTGTGCGCTCAAAGGCGAGAACAGTAGAGAACGCAATTTCTGACTTAGAACACGAGTTGAAGCGCGCGCCAACCGACGAAGAGTTGGCTGCAAAGTTAAAAATTAATAGCAGTGATCTCGAAACTTGGTTGACAGAAATCGCATCTAGCGCGGTTGGTCCGCTTGATCACGTTGTTGCCGACAACACACCTGCATCTACACATGGAGGAGCGTCGTATGTACCGAGCCCAGACTCGGTTGTCGAGGCTTCTGAGTTGCGAAAAATTATGCGCAGTGAGATTAAACGACTTCCTGAACGAGAGCGAACAGTATTAGTTCTGTATTACGAAGAAAATTTGACGCTCGGCGAGATTGGCGAAGTACTGGGTGTGACCGAGAGTCGCGTCTCGCAGATTCACACCAAGGCGGTGTTGCAGTTGCGCTCGCGTCTTGCCGCTGCAGATATCGCTTAGTCAACCTTTGCACAAGAATCATTTCAGGTCTTTCTGCGTCACTGATAACTACGGTTCTTCTAACAGCGATTCTCGTATCAGTGATTTTTGCAAAACCCGTTGGTGCTGGGCTTTGCTTTATGCGAAGCCCGATTGCGAATTTCAGCACTGATTTAATAGTCGATTATTTTCGGGCGCCTAAATGTGAACAATGCTCGGGTAATCGTGGCATTGAATTGCAATTACAACGCGGTCAGCCAGTTTTTGCAGTAGCCGATGGTGTCGTTAGCTTTCGCGGCGAAGTTAATCGCACAAAATACCTCGTGATTTTCACCAGTAACAATCACCGAATCACATATGGCAAGATCGCTGTTAGCAATGTGCGTGCCGGCGACCGAGTATTTGCCGGGCAGCAAATTGCTGAGTCGGGAGAAAGTCTTTATTTTGGCATTCGCCAAGTTGTCAATGGTGTTGTCCAATATCTAGACCCAATGATGTTTTTGGCGACGACTGCGAGTGGTGGCGGGAGAGCCGTTTTGATTAGTGACGTTTTGACTGGCGGCAAGGCCGGCCTGGCGGGCGCTAAAAATCCTTCGAATTCACAGTGCTGAACTAAGTGCCCGACCGCTAGGATTTCGGGGCTAGTTGAAGTAATAAAAGTTCATATCCCACTATTTATTTGCACGACTTTCATCATGTGGTCGCTTCGGCGCCGAAGGTCGTGTTTGCAACCACAGAGAGGAAGTCATTTATGGCAATTATCAGCATGCGTCAGATGCTTGAGGCCGGAGTTCACTTCGGTCATCGCACAGCCCGTTGGGACCCGCGAATGCAGCGCTTCATTCACAGTGAGCGCAACGGCATTTACATCATCGATCTTGAACAAACTCTTGTGCGAATTGAAGAGGCTTATCGCTTCGTGCGCGACCTTGTTGCCAACGGTGGCAACATTTTGTTTGTCGGCACAAAGAAGCAAGCACAAGACCCTGTTCGATTGTTCGCCCAACATTGTGGCATGCCGTATGTCAACGAGCGTTGGCTAGGTGGCATGCTGACAAACTTCGACACGATTTCAAAGCGCGTCAGCAAGATGCAAGAGTACGAACGTCTTCGTGAGACGGGCGAATTTGAATTGATGCCCAAGAAAGAAGCGTTGTTGATCAATCGTGAACTCGAGAAGTTGCAGCGCAACTTGTCGGGCATCAGCTCGATGGGTCGACGCCCGAACGCAATTTTCGTGCTTGATACTTTGAAAGAGCACATCGCCGTGACCGAGGCTCGCAAACTTGGTATTCCAGTTATTGCGGTCGTTGATACAAACGTCAACCCAGACATCATCGATTATCCAATTCCGGGTAACGACGATGCGATTCGTGCAAACGAATTGATGGCTCGCGTTATCGCCGAAGCCGTGATCGAAGGTCGCTATATCGCCGAAAAGATGACCCCGCGAGTTGCTCCGGCTGCTGCTGGTGCGACGATACCTGCGGCTCCAGTAAACACGCGCACACCGGCCGAACAAGCAATTTTTGAGGCACAGCAAGAAGCGGCAAAAGCGCAAGCAGCAGCCGAGATGACAAAGCGTGACGCAAAAGTTGCACCGAAGTCAGAGTAAATAAAATTTAGAAACCAACCCAAAAGAAAAAGAAGTACTGATCAAGATGGCATTTTCAGCAAAAGAAGTACAAGCACTTCGTCAGGCAACTGGCGCAGGAATGATGGATTGCAAGAAAGCACTCGAAGACGCAAACGGTGACATGGAGGCTGCAAAGCAGTGGCTTCGTGAAAAAGGTTTGTCGGCGAGTGCCAAACGCGATGATCGAGACAACGCCCAAGGTGTTGTTGCGTTGTTGGTCAAGGGCAATGTTGGTGCGATGGTCAAGTTGAAGTGTGAGACCGATTTCGTCGCAAGTAGTGATGGCTTTAAAACCGAGGCAGATGCTTTGGTTGCCCTGGTGCTTGAAAAAGGCGAAGCCGCAATTTCGCAACGATCGACACAACTCGAAGACCTCAAGATTTTGCTCAAAGAAAAAATTGAAATTGGCGACGTCATTCGCATCGAAGGTGCCGCAGGCAACACAATTGGCTCATATTCTCACCTTCAAGGCAATCGCGGTATCAACGGCGTGCTTGTTGAAATGAGTGGTGCAACCGATGAATTGGCCCACGACGTCGCAGTTCACATTGCATTTGCCCGACCAAAGTATTTGGCAAAAGCCGATGTGCCTGAGTCTGTAGTTGTCGCAGAGCGCGCAACACTCGAAGTGGTTACTCGCAATGAAGGCAAGCCAGAACAAGCGATCGCCAAAATTGTCGACGGTCGTGTTACTGGTTTCTTCAAAGATATTTGCTTGCTTGAACAGCCTTATGCCAAAGACGACAAACAATCGGTCTCGGCAGTTATTGGCGCAGCCAAAATTCTTCGTTTTGCGCAGGTTGAAATAGGCTAGAGCCATGGCTGGTGCGTCGTCCGCGAATCCTCGTTGGAAGCGGGTGGTTTTGAAATTATCTGGTGAGGCTCTGGCCGAACCTTCTGGTTTTGGTCTCGATTCAGATGTATTGCATCAAATTGCAACCGAATTGCACGAAACTCGTCGCGACCTAAACATCGACATTGCAGTTGTTGTAGGCGGTGGAAACTTTTGGCGTGGTCTCAAGGGTGCGGGTCAAGGCATGGACCAAGCGCAAGCCGACTATATGGGCATGATCGCAACAGTGATGAACGCTTTGGCTTTGCAAGACGCTTTTGAGCGAGTCGGTCAATTTTCGCGAGTCATGACCGCAGTTGAAATGCCGAAAGTTGCCGAGCCATATATTCGACGTCGCGCCGAGCGTCATCTCGAAAAAGGACGAATCGTAATTCTTGCCGGTGGCACTGGAAACCCGTTTTTTACAACTGATACTGCCGCGGCATTGCGCGCCGCAGAAATTTCAGCGCAAGCGATTTTGAAGGGCACCCACTCTGGAGTTGACGGTGTTTACACGGCTGACCCGAAGCATGATAAAACTGCGACTCGCTTCGACAGGATCACTTATCTAGATGTGATCAGCAAAGGTTTGAAAGTGATGGACTCAACTGCGATCACATTCTGTATGGATAACAAAATACCGATCGTGGTTTTTAATTTGCTTGAAAAAGGCAATGTTCGAAAAATTCTTGAAGGCCAGAAGATCGGAACCCTCGTCGAGTGATAGAAGAAACTCTGCTCGATGCGATGGAGAAAATGGGCAAAGCAGTTGAGCATGTCCAGGCACAATTTCTCGGTGTGCGAACCGGTCGCGCCAACGCCTCGCTGGTCGAAAAGTTGCAAGTCGAGTACTACGGCGCATATGTGCCACTGCAACAACTTGCGTCGTTTCAGGTGCCAGAGGCTCGAATGCTCGTGGTTAAACCCCATGATCGCGGTTCGATTACGGCGATTGAGCGCGCATTGCAGTCGAGCGATCTCGGCCTTTCGCCGAGCAACGATGGTGTCGTAATTCGACTCAATTTTCCGGCACTTACCGAAGAGCGGCGCAAAGAGTTCGTAAAAGTTGTCAAGAACATGGCTGAAGAAGGCCGTGTTACTGTTCGAAACATTCGTCGCGACGCACGCAAAGTTCTCGAGACGGCACAAAAAGATGGCGACATTTCGCAAGACGATTTAGATCGAGCCGAAAAAGAACTTGAGCAGATAACTCACACGACAGTAGAGGCTGTCGACAAGGCATTTGCCCGCAAAGAGCAAGAACTACTAGAGGTGTAAAGTTAAATCAACGAAGTTTTAGAGGAGAAGCCGCAAAATGAGCGATGACACAAATAACGAGAATCTTGACGACACGACTAATGCGACCGATCGCACA
>JBIKVV010000007.1:0-51408 GCA_044356655.1 Ilumatobacteraceae bacterium | reverse complement strand
CCCGGTTGGTGGCAGTGCAGTACCAAAAGCATTGAGCGAGGCGTATCGCGAAACAATCGGTCTGCCGATTTTGCAAGCGTGGGGCATGACCGAAACGAGCCCGATCGCAGCCACTTGCAACTTGTCGCTTGCTGATCAGCAGAGACCAATCGAAGAACAAGCAGAGTTGCGAACGACAGTTGGCACAATTAATTTCGGCGTCGATTGTCGAGTTGTGTTGCCCGGCACGACCACACCTGTGCCGTGGGATGGTGAAACGAGCGGCGAGTTGCAATGCGCAGGCTCATGGATTGCCTCGACTTATTACAACGACCCTCGCGCTGCAGAGAGTTTTACCGAAGATGGTTGGTTGCGCACCGGTGACGTCGCAACGATGGATTCTTCAGGTCGCATTCGGCTTGTTGACCGAACGAAAGACTTAATCAAGACTGGCGGTGAATGGATCTCGTCTGTTGAAATTGAAAACGAACTGATGTCGCATCCAAAAATTAAAGAAGCAGCGGTTGTCGGTGTGCCGCACCCCAAATGGTCAGAGCGCCCGTTGGCCTGCGTAGTGCTGAACCCCGGTGAAACACTGAGCAAAGATGAGGTGCTCGACTACATTCGGCCGAGATTGGCGAAATGGCAAGTGCCAGATGACGTCGTGTTCATTGACGAAGTACCAAAAACGAGTGTCGGCAAATTTTCTAAAAAGACACTGCGTGACAGGTTCGCAGATTATGTCTTGCCGACTATCTAGAAATTAACCCGACACAAACTTTGATGTCTGTTCGCCGCTTGCGCTAGCAAGCCGTTGTCCCAGGTGTTTTCGGCCAAATAGCCGCTATTCAAGGGCAAAACTGGCGTTACTTGACAATGAGACAGTTAGAGTCTTATTGTCTCACTATGGCGGTAGCTGAAGTTGTAAACCCATCGGCGTTCACCGAAGTTGAATCGCGCGTGCTTGACGCCACCAAATTGGCCATCGAAAAGTGGGGCGTCTCACGGTTCACGGTCGCCGATGTCTGTGATCTCTCGGGCGTTTCGCGTGCGACTGTGTATCGCATGTTTCCGGGTGGCAAAGAAATTTTGCTTGAAGCACTTCATGTTCGTTCGCTCGATGAGTTTTTCACAACATTGTTAGATCGTGCACAAGGCGCAAAGTCTCTCGAAGATCTTCTAGTGCGGTGCATTGTGTCGGCAACTACCGAGTTGCGTAACGACGAGCACTTAGCGATGATGTTGGCCACCGAACCAGGCACAACGTTGATGCAGTTCACAATTGCTGGTTTGTCGCGAATTGTCCGAGTTGCTGCTTCGTACTTGGCGCCACTTGTTGCAGACTTTTTGCCGAAGCGTGAAGCCGACGCGTTGGTCGAAGTTTTGTCTCGTCTTGTAATTTCTTATTTCTTGACGCCGTCAGATCGCTACGACTTCACAAGCGAAGCGAGCGTTGCCAAGTTTTTGAATACTCACATCAACATTCACGAATTAACAAAACAAAACTAAACAATAAAAAGGGGATAATCATGTCAATCACAGAAAAGCAAAACGAAGAAATCATTGGTCGTGATCAGATCAATAACATCGAAGCGATTTTGAGCATTCCGCTCACGCCGGCAAACGAAATCGAACATGTTGTGAAAAACAATGCTGACTCGGTTTTCACCTGGGACTACTCACTAACTCGTGAGCCATTGCGCAAACTTTATGAGAAGGCCAAGACGAGCCAATGGAACGGCACATACGACTTAGATTGGAATACAGAAGTCGATGTTGAAAAGACAGTTGCAATCGACCAGGCCGCAATCGGCACTGGCGTGAATACCGAATGGTACGCAGATACAAAACTCGCCAAGTGGGGCGACAAAGAATGGCTCGAATTCGGTGTTCATAGCCGCAAGTGGAGCCTCTCGCAGTTTTTGCACGGCGAGCAGGGTGCGCTGATTTGCACCAGCAAAATTGTCGAGACTGTGCCATGGTATGACGCAAAGTTGTATGCCAGCACTCAAGTTGTTGACGAGGCTCGCCACGTAGAAGTGTTCGCACGTTATCTCGACGAAAAACTTGACGGCGGTTACCCGATCAATCCGCACCTTGGTTTGTTGCTCGATGACATCGTCAAAGACTCACGTTGGGACTTCACGTATCTCGGCATGCAGATCATGGTTGAAGGTTTGGCGCTTGCGGCATTCGGCTACTTGCACCAATTGACCAGCGAACCATTGTTGAAAAAACTGTTGCGCTATGTCATGAGCGACGAAGCACGCCATGTGGCCTTCGGTGTTCTCAGCCTCAAAGAGGTTTATGATGGCATGAGCGACAAAGAAATCATGGATCGCCAAGAGTTCGCTTATGAAGCAAGCATTCGTATGCGAGATCGCTTCTTGCAACAAGAAGTTTGGCACCACATGGGTGTTGACCCAAAGACTTTGATTCCGTTGTTGGTCAACGACCCAACGCGAAAAGTCTTCCAACAAATGTTGTTCGCCAAGATCGTGCCGAACTGCAAGAAACTCGGCTTGCTTGACCGTAACGACAAGTGGTTGCGCCATCGATTCGAAGAGATGGGCGTCATCCAGTTCGAAGACTGGGAAAACACCGACGACGAATATCTCAAGTTCGAAATCGGCAAAGACGTCGAAATTCGTCACTAGTTGTCGAATTGCCTTTGATGCATTGCGACTGACGAGCAAAAACTCGTTAGTCGCGTGCAAGTACAAGTGACTACTATCTAGCCATGCCAAGATTCGGTCAAGTTCTCACCGCGATGGTGACGCCGTTCGACAAGAACGGTGAGTTGAACCTCGACGGCGTGCGTCGGCTGGCCAAGTGGCTGCAAGACAACGGCAATGATGGTCTCGTCGTTGGTGGCACAACAGGCGAAGCATCGACGCTTACAGACGACGAGAAACTTGCGTTGTTTGCCGCAACCGTCGAAGCAGTCACGATTCCGGTTATTGCCGGCACGGTAACCAACGACACGAAACATTCAATTCATCTGACTAAAGAGGCGTCAAAACTTGGCATCGCTGGCATTCTCGCTGTTGGTCCTTATTACAACAGACCGTCACAGGCGGGCATTCTTGCTCACATGAAAGCAGTTTGCGCAGCGACGACGTTGCCGGTTGTCGTGTACGACATACCGGTGCGAACCGGGCGAAAAATTTCAACTGCCTCGTTAGCGAAGTTGGCTAACGAAGTAAAAAACGTCGCGGCATTAAAAGACGCAAGCGGCAACCCAGCCGAAACTGCGATGTTGATGACCCAAGTGCCAAAAAGTTTTGAACTGCTCAGTGGTGATGACGGTTTAACTTTGCCGTTGATGTCAATTGGGGCGACCGGCGTAATTGGCGTCGCGACTCACTGGACAGGTGTTGATCATCAAGAAATGTTCAAAAAGTGGAATGCAGGCGATATCGCTGGCGCTCGCGCCGTGAATTCGCGAATGCTCGAGAGTTTTGCCTATGAAACCGGTGACGATAATCCGAACCCACTGCCGAGCAAAGTGATGATGAACCATCTTGGTCTTGATGTCGGTGAAGCAAGATTACCAATGGGTCCGCCACCGAGTGGCTTGGCTGAGCGTGCTGAAAAAGTGTTCAGCAATTTGCAAGCAGCACGTGCTGCGGCAACAAAATAGTGTCGCAAAAATTCGTTGTATATAAATCAGCTATCGCTATCTAATGTCTAAACCAGTTCGCATCGCATTTCTTGGCGGTCTAGGCGAAATTGGCCGAAATTGTATGGCGGTCGAGCAAGACAAGAAGATTTTGCTGATTGATTGCGGTTTGATGTTTCCGAAGGCCGAACATGGCGATGACATTGACGTGATAATTCCTGACTTCACTTGGTTGCTTGAACGAAAAGATCGCATTGTCGGTTGCGTTGCAACCCATGGCCACGAAGACCATGTTGGCGCTTTGCAATATTTGCTGCAAGATGCGTCGTTTCCGTTGTACGGCTCGGCGCTGACTCTTGGCCTCGCACGAAACCGAATTGCCGAAGCACGACTTACCGACAAGACCAAATTTATTGAAGTCAGCGACAACGATCGCATAAAAATTGGGCCGTTCGATGTTGAGTTCATCCCAGTCACTCACTCGGTGCCACATGCTCATGCGATTGCGCTACACACAGCCCAAGGCGTGATCGTGCATTCTGGTGACTTCAAGATTGATCTCACGCCCGTTGATCATCGTCGCACAGATCTGGCTCGTCTTGGCTCGCTTTCTTCGAACGAAGGCATTCGGTTGTTGATGCTCGACTCAACAAATGCTGGTGAGCGTGGTCATGCACCAAGTGAGTCTGACGTAGGTGTTGTTTTGCGAGCAATCTTCAACGAGCATCGAGGCAAGCGAATAATCACCGCAAGTTTTGCCAGCCACATTCATCGAGTTAAGCAAATTGCTGATGCAGCAATTGATTCAGGTCGAGTTGTCGTGCCTCTGGGCAGGTCGATGATTAACAACATTCGTCTCGCTCGTGATTTGAAAGTTTTGACGATTCCTGAAAAGAGTTTGGTTAGTGCAGACACACTCGGCAAATATGACGACGAAGAAATCTGCATTATTTCAACGGGATCACAAGGCGAGGCGATGTCGGCGCTAACAAATCTTGCAAAAGGTGACAGCCGCTATGTAAAAGTCGGCGAGAGTGATGTCGTAATTTTCTCGAGTCATGCCATCCCTGGCAATGAACACAATGTAAACAAGGTGATTGATGCACTATTGCGCCGAGGGGCGACTGTCGTGCACTCGGGCATTGCCGATGTGCATGCAACTGGTCATGCTCAAGCCGAAGATTTGAAGACATATCTAAACGTCACCGAACCACAATGGTTTGTGCCGATTCACGGCGAATATCGCCATATGGTTGCCAATGCCGAGTTGGCGAAAATAATGGGTGTTGCACCGCGAAATGTTTTGTTGTGCGAAGACGGTGACCTGATCGAAATTAGCGACGGCGGCATTGATTTTTCTGGCCGCATTCCCGCCGAATTTGTTGTGCCACAAAAGTCGCGACGTGCAGGCAAAAAATCGAAAGACAAACCAACTAAGAAACCCAAAAAGCACTAGTCGCTCTTAGCTGTTGCCGAGTTTCGGCTAGGAGAGTAATCCCACTTGCAAACAGGCCCCATTGGTACTGTTGATTTATGGCAAAAGTGCCCAAATCTAGAGCTGCGCGCCCGAGTAAGGGTTCGCGCAGCGTCGCCAGCAGGGGCGAGGCGAGAACGTCGGGTCGGGGCGAGCCGCGTCGAGCCGACAATGTTCGCCCGATTCGGGCATTGCGTGAACACGACATCGATGATGACCCAACTCGATATCGAGTTGTTTCGCAGCACGGCCCAATTTTTGGTGGATTATTTGAGGGTCGAGCACATGAGTTCAGCGGTTTAGGTTTAATCGCTTTTGGTGCGTTGCTTGTTTTGTCGGTCTACCTCAAGTTGGCCGGCCCACTGGGTCGGGGGCTTGACACTTTCGCGTCGGTCACTATCGGTGTCGGTCGATTCTTCTTGCCGATCTTGTGCATTGGTTTGGGTGTTGCGCTTGCACGACGCAAGAATTGGCAAAATCGAGTGCGAACGTCAATCGGCTGGACATCGCTAACTGGTGTGCTGCTCGGTCTGACCCATGTGTTTTTCAGCGACACCGAAAATCGCACGGGTGGATGGTTTGGCTATGTAGTGGGTGAGCCAACGCAAAACTCGTTATCTGATATTGGTGCCACAGTTTTGCTCACCGCATTGCTAATTGGTTCGATAATGCTCGTATCTGGAAAGTCGGCACCAGAGTTGCTCGCGGTGTTGCGCAATGCGTGGCGCAAAATGAGTGGCAAAGTTTCGTTGGCGACTGAAAATCTGTCGGGTGCATTAGACGAAAGTCGAATTCATGGTGGTGAAAATTCTGATATGCCCGGCGGTTTTGCGGCGCAAGATGATCAGCGACCCGCGCTTTACGACTATGCCCAAGACGGCCTTGACGACGAATATCAAGACGAAGAAAAACAACCGCGACGTGAGCGCAAACGTCGCGAAAAAGCCGAGTCAAACGCTGGTGCAAAGCCAGTCGCAAAACCAGCGGCGAAACTTGCGCCGGTTAAAGGTGAGCCACAACAGATTCCGCTTGGTCCAAGTGGTCAGCCGAGCAATTGGATGCTTCCTGAACTTGAGTTTTTGTCGCTGACCAGCAACAAAAAAGCCAACGAAGAAGCAATTCGTGAACGAGGCGATCAACTCGTTGCGGCACTTGCATCGCATGGTGTTGACACAGAACTGGTGGGTTACACGCGCGGCCCAACCGTAACGCGTTATGAACTATCGCTTGGTGACGGCGTGAAGGTTGCAAAAGTTACGACACTTTCGCGCGACATTGCTTACACGATGGCAGCAACCGATGTGCGAATTCTGGCGCCGATACCAGGTCGTTCGGCAATTGGTATTGAAGTGCCAAACGAGCAACGCGAACTTGTTTCAATCGGCGACTTGTTGATTTCGCAAGAAGCGCGCACGGCGAGTCATCCGCTTGATGTTGCGGTTGGCAAAGATATTTCTGGTCGTCCAGTTTTCTTGAACATTTCGACCACACCACACCTGTTGATTGCTGGCGCGACTGGTGCAGGTAAATCGAGCGTTATCAATTGCATTATTACGTCTGTTCTAATGCGTGCGACACCAGACCAAGTGAAGTTAATTTTGGTCGACCCGAAGCAAGTTGAAATGGCGCAATATTCTCGTTTGCCGCACTTGTTGACGGCGCCAGTTACAAACCCGAAGAAGGCAGCGAACGCACTTGGTTGGGCAGTAAAAGAAATGGAGCGTCGATACGACGTTCTTGTCGAGGCAGGCTTCAGAGACGTCGCGGGTTATAACGCGGCTTACGATCGGGGCGAAATGGTGCCACAAGATGGTCAACCATCTGACAAGCAGTTTTCGCGAATTCCATACATTTTGATTGTCGTTGATGAGCTGAATGACTTGATGATGGTGGCAGCACGAGATGTTGAAGACTGCATCACGCGCATTGCGCAAAAGGCGCGAGCGGTTGGCATTCATTTGGTTGTCGCAACTCAGCGCCCGAGCGTGAACGTGATCACGGGTGTGATTAAAGCGAACATTCCAGCGCGAATGGCTTTCGCTGTGTCAAGTTTGACCGACAGTCGAGTGATTCTTGATCAACCCGGTGCAGAAAAACTGGTCGGCATGGGCGACATGCTGATGTTGCCGGGCAATACTTCGGTTTCGCAGCGTCTGCAGTCGGCATGGGTTAGTGAAAACGAAGTGCGCAAAGTTGTCGGACATTGGCGCCGTCAAGCGCCAGAAGTTACTTATGTGTCGGGCATTGAAGGCGATGCGAATAAATCATCGGGTGGTGGCGAAATATTTGGTGGCAGCAGCGGAGACGAAGATGACGACGAGTTGATGCGTCAAGCGATGGATCTCGTAGTTCGCTCTCAACAAGGCAGCACTTCGATGTTGCAACGAAAACTTAAGGTTGGCTTTGCTCGCGCTGGTCGGCTTATGGACATGCTTGAACAACGCGGTGTCGTTGCGCCAAGCGAAGGTTCGCGCCCTCGTGAAGTGTTGATGACCGTTGAAGAACTCGAAATCATTCAAAAGGCGAGTTAATTCACCGCTCTTTGAATCATCGATTGACGTCGAATAGATAGCATTAAATGTTGTGACACAGCGCTTTTATCTCGAGTCGCTGGGGTGTCCAAAAAATGATGTCGATTCAGACAAGATAATTGGCACTTTGCTCGCCGATGGGTTGGTGCAAACCGACGATGCCAGCCAAGCCGATTTGGTCGTTGTCAACACTTGTGCGTTTATTGAAGATGCTCGACGCGAGTCAATCGACACGGTTCTCGAACTTTCGAATCAAAAAAAAGTTGGGGCCCGAGTTGTCGTAACCGGTTGCATGGCCGAGCGATACGGTTCTGAACTTGCAGAGTCGTTGCCTGAAGCCGATCACATTGCTGGTTTTGGTGTGCCGATCATGTTGACAAAAAAATCTGTATCCGTGACAAGTCAAAATGTGCCTGCATTTGATTTGTTAAATTTGCCGCGACCCAAGTCGCGAGCGCCATGGGCATATGTGAAGATCGCTGAGGGCTGCGACCGCAATTGCGGGTTTTGTGCGATACCAAGTTTTCGCGGGCCACAACGCAGCCGCGATGTCGCGTCGATCTTGGCCGAAGTTGAGCAACTTGAAGCCAAAGAAATTGTTTTGGTGGCCCAAGACCTCGCGAGTTATGGCAAAGATCGCCCGACCGAACTCGGGGCCGGTTCGATTGTTGATTTGGTGAAACAGGTCGCGAGCAAAGTTGAGCGAACCAGATTGCTATATCTATACCCAAGCGACTTGAGTGACGAATTGATTGACGCAATCTGCGAAACGGGCGTGCCTTATTTTGACTTGTCTTTGCAGCACGTCTCAAAGGCTCATTTGCGACGAATGCGGCGATGGGGCGACGGCGAGCGATTTTTAAATCGAATTACTGACATTCGCAAACGCGAGCCCGATGCGGCGATGCGCAGCAACTTTATTGTCGGGTATCCAGGTGAAACCGAAGAAGACCATGATCAGTTGTTGAACTTCGTCAATCAGGCACAACTTGATTGGTGTGGGTTCTTTGCGTTTAGCCCAGAAGAAGGCACTCATGCTATTTCACTGCCTGATCGTGTGCCAGCAGGTCTCATGAACGAGCGGTTGGCTGAGCTTCGTGAATTACAAGACTCGATAACAGCGCAACGTCGCGATGACCTGATCGGCAAGAAGATGACTGTTTTAATAGATGAGATTGGCGTTGCACGCAGCCATCGAGAGGCTCCAGAAATTGACGGCGTTGTGCACGTAAGCGAAACTTTGTCTGTGGCGACATTTGTTGAAGTCGAAATCGCAGATGCGCTTGGCCCAGACTTGGTTGCTGTCGGCGCGAGTGCCGAAGTAAATGATGAAGCTAATGAACTGGTAGACGATGCCCGTTAATCCGAATGCGCTGGCAACTTGGGCGAACGCCGTGACGGTGTCGCGTATTTTGGTTTCGCCGTTGCTGTTTATTGTTGTGCCCGACGACAATGCCGGTTCATGGTTGGCGGCATGGTTGTGGTTTGGTTTGTGTGTCAGCGACGTACTCGATGGTTATTTGGCTCGTCGTCACGGCACAACCAAGAGTGGCGCATTTCTTGACCCGCTTGCTGACAAGGTTTTAGTACTCGGCGCAATGTTTACACTCGTTAGTCGTGACATGTTCGGTATTTGGCCCGTAGTGATCATCGCCGTACGCGAAGTTGTCGTCAGCATTTATCGCGTGGTTGTAGGTGCACGAGGTGTGACAGTGCCCGCGAGTCGCTTGGCGAAAATCAAAACCCTGAGCCAGCAAGTTTCTATTGGTTTTGCTCTGGCACCATTTAGCGCTGTCGATATGACTTATGCATGGCTCACGACTCTTTGGCTCGCAGTTGGGTTGACAATCATTAGTGGATTGCAATACGCGGTGCGTGCGTTACGCCCGGCATTTAATCTGCGTCGGGCAGCCAAATAATGCGTTGCAGCGTTGTTGCGGTGGGCACCGAACTTTTATTGGGGCAGATTGTCGACACGAATTCGTCATGGCTAGGTGAGCAACTCGCGGCCGCAGGTATTGATTCGTTATTTCAAGTAAAAGTAGGCGACAACCTGGCTCGCATCGTTGCGACGTTGCGGTCAACCTTGGCCGACGCCGATGCGATAATCATCTGCGGCGGCCTGGGGCCAACCCATGACGATATAACTCGCGAAGCGATTGCCGAGATTATGGGGGTTGAACTTGAAATGAACGACGAGGTGGCGCTCGTGATCGATCAATTGTTTACTTCGCGCGGTCGCCGCATGCCGCAAAATAATTTGCGCCAAGCCATGGTGCCTAAGGGTGCAAAGATCATCGAGCAACGAAGAGGTACGGCACCTGGTTTGATTTGTCCTGTCGGTGAAAAAGTCATGTACGCCGTTCCTGGCGTGCCGTTTGAGCTTTACGAGATGTTCGAGCGGGCGATATTGCCCGATTTGCTGGCGCGAAGCGGTGAGGCATCTGTTATTAAGAGCCGTGTTCTAAGAACCTGGGGCGACAGCGAAAGTGGACTTAACGAAAGACTTGTCGGAGTGATCAACGAACTTGAAAAAGTGGGCAACCCGACGTTGGCTTTTTTGGCAAGTGGCTGGGAAGGAATCAAAGTCAGACTTACAGCAAAAGCAAACACTGAAGATCAAGCAATTGAATTGCTCGACACTTGGGACGCAAAGGTGCGAGGGCAAGTCGAAGATCTGGTATTTGGCGTTGATGCACAAAACATGGAGTCTGTAGTTCTGCAAAAACTGCGCGAGAAAAAGTTGACCTTGGGGGTTGCCGAGTCAGTGACTGGTGGTCTCGTTGCCGGCCGTTTGACGGCGATTGCGGGTGCGAGCGATGTGTTTCGAGGTGCGATCGTTAGCTACGACAGTGAAATCAAGTTCGATCTTTTGAACGTGACAAACGGGCCCGTCGTAAGTGAATCTGCGGCAAAAGAAATGGCTATCGGTGTTCGCAAAACACTTGGCAGCGACATTGGGTTGGCGTTAACTGGCGTTGCCGGACCAGCCGAACAAGACGGAGTGAAAGTTGGCACTCTTTGTGTTGGTCTTGCGATGCCGAATGGTGATGTTCGCTCAACAACTTTTAGTTTGCCTTATGGGCGCGAACAGATGCGACAGTTCTCGGTGATAAGCGCATTAAATTTTTTGCGTCAATCGCTTTAGATTCAAGGCTTTTTGCTTGATGACACGACGGTAGACTGATCGTGTTGTTGCACCCGAGCAATAACAAGAAACGTATTTAGGTTTTTGTGGCAAACATTCTCATCATTGGTGCTGGTGGGGTCGGTGGCGGTATGGCCTCGATTGCCGAGACGCGAAGTTTCTTCGATTCTTTCGTGCTGGCAGACATTAATTCTGGTCGCGGTGACGAAATCATCGCCAAACTTGAACAGCCGGGTCGATTTTCGTCGGCGCAGGTTGACGCCCGAAGCAAGTCAGAAATTGTTGCGTTAGCCCAGCGCGTTAAAGCCGATGTGATTGTCAATGCGTGTGATCCGAGACTCAACGAATCAATCTTTGAGGCTGCTTTTGAAGCAGGTTGCACATATCTAGACATGGCGATGAACTTGAGCAAGCCGCACCCGACGAATCCGTATGAAGAGGTGGGCGAGCCTCTTGGCAAAGATCAAATCTCTGCTGACAATCGCTGGAAAGAAAAAGGTCTTCTTGCTTTGGTTGGCATGGGTGTAGAGCCTGGCTTGAGCAATGTATTTGCGCGTTACGCATCAGATCATCTTTTTGACACGATCGACGAAATTGGTGTTCGCGACGGCTCGAATTTGTCGATTGACGGTCTTGATTTTGCGCCAACATTTTCGATTTGGACGACCATTGAAGAAACTTTGAATCCGCCAATCGTGTGGGAGAAAAATCGCGGTTTGTATACGACTGATTGTTTCAGTGAGCCGGAGATTTTTCATTTTCCCGCAGGTATTGGCGCCTACGAATGCGTGAACGTAGAGCACGAAGAAGTAATCATGATTCCGCGCGAGATTGATTGCAATCGTGTGACGTTTAAATACAGCCTTGGTGCCGAGTTCATCGACTGGTTAAAGACTTTCGCTTACCTGGGTCTAGATAGCAATGAAAAAATTCGTGTCGGCGATGTATCGGTATCACCACGAGATGTGTTGGCTGCAGTGCTGCCGAACCCGGCCAAATTGGGCCACTTGATGCATGGTCGAACTTGTGCGGGCACCTGGGTGAAGGGCACGTATGACGGCAAACCTCGAGAGGTTTATCTGTATCACGTTGCCGACAACGAAACGACAATGCGCGACTGGGGTTCGCAGGCAGTTCTTTGGCAAACTGCAATGTGCCCGGTTGTGGCACTTGAATTGTTGGCAAACGGAAGTTGGAAGGGCGCTGGTGTGCGCGGACCTGAAGCATTTGACGCAGTGCCGTTTTTGAATTTGCTTGGTGAATACAACACACACCACGGCATCATGGAGATGGGCCCGGGTTTGTGGCCGAGCCCGAGGCCAACTGGGCAACCTGGTTGGGACCGACCCGTCAAACGTGCAGTGGTGCCTGGCGCTTAGCAACGCGAACTTAGATGTTTGATTGGTGACTTCGTAATAAATATGATTTAAAAGATGCGGCGCGTTGTTTTGGCTTCGTGCCTGGCATTTGGTTTTGTCGCTACAAATAGTTTGGCCTGGTCGCCGACAACGCCCCAGATATCCGTAGCAAAATTCGGTGGCGTCGGCGAAGATTTTGGCCGGGCAATTGCGGTTGATTCGTCGGACAATATTTATACGACAGGACATTTTTCGGGGACTGTTGATTTTGATCCCGGTGCGGGTACAACGAACCTGACTTCTGCTGGTGGAAATGATGTGTTTGTGTCGAAACTCAATTCGGCAGGTGAATTGGTATGGGTCAAACAGTTTGGTGGCACCGGCAATGACATGGGTTATTCGGTTGCTGTTGATTCCTCTGGCAATGTTCATACGACAGGTTTTTTTTCGGAGACTGTTGATTTTGATCCCGGTGCGGGTACAACGAACCTGACTTCTGCTGGTGGAACTGATGTGTATGTGTCGAAACTTAATTCGACTGGTGCGTTTGTGTGGGCGAAACAATTTGGTGCCGCCGACGCCGATCGGGGCTATTCGATTGCGGTTGATTCGTCGGGCAATGTTTATACGACAGGTATATGTATGAATTTTGTCGATTTTGATCCAGGAGCAGGTGAATTCATTCTGAATTGTAGAAGTTTTGTGTCGAAACTTAATTCGCTAGGTGCGTTTGTGTGGGCAGTAAGCATAGAGGAGTCGAGCTCAGATTCGGTTGCGGTTGACTCGTCGGGCAATGTTTATACGACAGGACAATTTTCGGGAATTGTTGATTTTGATCCGGGTGCGGGTACAACGAACCTGACTTCTGCTGGTGTAGGTGACATATTTGTTTGGAAACTTAATTCGCTAGGTGCGTTTGTGTGGGCAAAAAGACTCGGTGGCACAGATCAAGATTGGGGGAAGTCGGTTGCGGTTGATTCGTCGGGCAATGTTTACACGACAGGACATTTTTGGGGAACCGGCGATTTTGATCCGGGTGCGGGTACTGCAAATCTTACTATGGCCGACGGCGACGGTGTGTTTGTGTCGAAACTTAATTCGACAGGGGATTTTGTGTGGGCCAAACAGTTCAATGGAGATCCAGGGCAACATGGTTATGCAATTAAGGTTGATTCGTCGAGCAATGTTTACACGGCAGGCTACTTTCAGGGGACTGTTGATTTTGATCCTGGTGCGGATACCGCGAACCTGATCTCTGCTGGTTGGACTGATGTGTTTGTTTCGAAACTTAATTCGACGGGTGAGTTTGTCTGGGCCAAAAAGCTTGGTAGTAGGCGTTTTAACATTGCCTATTCTGTTGCGGTTGATTCATCGGGCAATGTTTATACGACAGGACGATTTGAGGGAACCGGCGATTTTGATCCTGGTGCGGGTACCGCGAACCTAGTTTCTGCCGGAGACGCTGATGTGTTTGTTTCAAAACTTAGTTCGGCAGGCGCAGCGATTTCTATGACGACAACTACTACTTCAACTACAACGACAACCCCTGCACAAGCTGAAGAAGCCCGTCGATTAGAAGAAAGTCGCAATGCTTTTGAATTGAGTGAACGTTGTCGAAAAGCAAATCACGCTTTTAATGATTGCCCGTTGTGGCCTGGCAATGCCACAACGACTGCTACTTCTACTTCGTCTACTACTTCTACTTCGTCTACTACTTCTACCAGTTCGACTAGTTCGACTACTACTTCGACGACAACTCCCGCGACTAGTTCGACTACTACTTCGACGACGACTCCTTTGAAAACTTCGACTCCGACTACTTCTCCTACGGTCTTGTCAAAACAATCGCTGTCGCTAAAAGTTTCGTTCGCACCATCGTCGAGACGTCTTTCAAAACCTGCCCAAACTAATCTTCAACTACTTGTTAATCGACTCAATCAAGCCTCAAATATTTCGATTACTTGTAGTGGAACAATGACACTTGGCGAGCGTCAAAATTTAAAAAGTCTTGCGCGAAACCGAGCCACATCGGTTTGCGCAAAGTTGCGCAGTCTTGGTGTAAAAGCAACTTTCAATACAACCAGTAATCCGATTTCAAAGTTGACAAAAAACCAGGGAAGATTCGTCGTTGTAGCGGCCACCTACTCTTCAGATTAGACAAACCGAAAAGGTTGACTCTCTATTTGCCAGCGAGAATTTTGATGACTGGCGCAAAACTGTTTATGTCTTCGCCGCCGACGATGACATAAGAAAAACCCCAGCGCTCGCGACGGGCGAGCAGATCTTCGGCAATTTTTGCAGGCGGCCCCATCAAAGCAAACGGTGAATTGGCGACCATTTCGGGTGCAACTTTGAACATGTTTGCAGTGCCGCTGATTGCTTCTTCGGCGCTGTCACGAATGTTGACCAAAAAAGTTCGAATATTCAATTCGATGTTCGAGATGCGGGGGCCGGCAGTTTTTTTGACCAAGTCAACTTTTTCGGTGACGGCTTCGGCGCTCATCTCTGAAATCGTGTCAGCATTGACAACACCGTCTTTTAGCGATGGATTAATGCCAACGATGTCGGCTAGTTGAGCGGCAAGTTTTAAAACTCGTGGCCCGCCACCACCAATCAAGATTGGTGGACATGGTTTTTGCACCGGTAATGGCGTCGCGGTGTAGTCGGTGATTGTGTAGTGCTTGCCTGAAAACGAAAACTTCTCGCCGGTCATTGCACGCTTGATGATTTCTAATCCCTCAAGAAATCTGTCAATGCGCACACCAGGCTTGTCGTATTGCATGCCTGACTGAACATAATCAGTTGCCATCCAACCTGCACCAATGCCGATTTCGAGGCGACCATCTGAGAGCAAATCGAGAGTGGCGAGTTCTTTTGCTAAGACAACTGGATGCTTGTAGTCGTTATCCCAAACGAGTGCGCCGATACGCAAGTTTTTTGTCGCGTTGGCGGCAGCCATGAGTGCTGGAACTGGCGCAAGTTGATCGGTGAAGTGGTCGGGCATCGTCAGAGAACTGAAGCCGTGTGACTCGGCAGTTTTGGCGAGTTCGGTCCATTCTTTTTGTGACGACGCTTTGCTGGCTTGAATGCCAAATCTAAATGGGCGAATATCTGCAAGTTTAGAAGCCATATAGCAACAGTATCGGTTGCACTAGTCACGCTTCTAACGCAAAGCCCGTGCGTGTTAGCACTTGTAGAATTAGTGCCAAGGTGAGCAAACTTCTTCGCGAAACCGCTGCAAAATTGCAGGCACGTCGGCAAACTTTCGCCCGAATTTTTGTGGTCAGTATCGCCGGGGCTTTGTTTATTGCTGGCACGATTACAGCGATGGCGCCTCGGATGTGGGGTTTGTTAAATGCCCATACCGAAGTGCCACCAAGTTTGACCAATTTTTCGGGGCTTGCCCAACGCAGCAGCGTGTTTGATGCGACCGGAAAGCAGATCGGAACATATCAACTAGAGAACAGTCAGATGATGAGTATTGACACCGTGCCGACCGATGTCGTCTCGGCGATCTTGGCGCTTGAAGACAGCGAGTTTGAAAACCACAAGGGTGTGAATTTGCGGGCGTTTACTCGGGCCGTGTTGTCCAATTCGCGTGGCGGCTCGAAGCAGGGTGCAAGCACGATCACGATGCAGGTCGTCAAGAACGAATTTTTGGCTGGGCTCGAGCGAGATGGGCGATACAAAGTTTTGCAGGCACGTTATGCGACGATGCTCGAAAAAGAAGTGCCGAAGAAGTTGATACTTGAGCGTTATCTCAACACGATTTATCTCGGCAACAACACATATGGCTTGCAAGCAGCAGCAGAAGTTTATTTCGGCAAAGATGTTCGCGAGCTGACGATGCTAGACGGCGCATTTTTGGCAGGGCTGATTCAAGCACCATCGAATTACGACCCGATTCAATATCCGGACAGTTCGCGTCAAAGATATTTGCAGGTACTCGATCGACTTGTAGATACTGGTTTGCTGACTCAACAACAGCGTGATGAGATTGGTGATAAACCGGCGATTCCTGAGGTGATCAATAAAGCGGCGCAACGAGATGTTTCGCGAACATACTTCACAGAAGAAGTAAAAGACTATTTGTTGAATGGCTCTGACATTTTGGGCACTAATTATCAGCAGCGCTACAACGCTCTATTTAGAGGCGGGATAAAAATTTTTACGACGTTAGATTCGTCGGCACAACTTGCCGCAGAGCAGGCGGTGCGCGATCAACTGCCAGCCAACAAAGCGGGCATTACTGCGGCGATGGTCTCACTTGATGTTAAAACTGGTGCTGTTCGGGCGATGGTCGGTGGGCCGGGTTTCGAGGCGGGGCAGAGCGAAGTGAATTTGGCGCTGCGTCGTCGGCAAACTGGTTCTAGTGTCAAGTTTTTTATCCTTGCTGCAGCGTTGCAAGCAGGTGTACAGTCTGACGACTTGATCGACGGCACTTTGCCATGCACTTTGTCGAACCCGGGCAATCTTGACGAACCATTTGAGATCACCAAAGGCGTAAGTCAGCCGACAGCACCGTTGCGGGTGATGACGTGGTTGTCGATCAACTGTGCGTATGCGAAGTTGTCGCAGATAGTTGGCCTCGAGCGCGTTGTCGAAACGATGTATCGCATGTCGTCGTCACCGTGGCTAAGCAAAGAGACGTTTGCGATTCAGCCGTATGCGAGTCTTGCAACCGGCGCAAACGAATTGAGCCCGATGGATATGGCCTCAGGTGCACAAACTTTGGCGAACACGGGCGTGCATCGCGACCCCTACATGATTGAGCGAATTGAAGACGCTCGCGGAACAGTTTTGTATCAATATCAAAGTGCGAGTATCGAGCAAACTTTGCCAGCAGAAGTTGCGATTAATGCCGCTGATGTAATGCGCGGTGTTATCGAGCGGGGTACGGCGCGAAGAACGCCGCTTGAAGATGATCGCCCTGCAGCCGGAAAAACGGGAACTCAAGACAACAACACGAATGCGTGGTTTGTTGGTTTTACACCGCAATATGTGACGGCTGTTTGGGTCGGTGACCCGAAGGGTTACACAAAAATGACAAAGCGCAACGTGCCAGAGTTTGCGAGCGTGATCGGCGACCGTGGTGGTGTGCAAGGTGCGATGTTTCCGGCGGCGATCTGGAAGTCGTACATGGACGAAGTTCATCGCGGATTAGAAGTACTCGAATTTGCTGCGCCTCCGGCGCCTTCTCGTGCACCGCTACGGCTTTACCTGCCTGGTGTTGAGTGCCCAGCAAAAGTTGTTTCGGGCACGATTCCGACACCAAAGCAAGATGGCAAGGTGACGACGACTGTTGTGGGTGCTGAGACGACTATTGCCAATACTGTGGTGGTTAGCGTGCTGAGCCCCGATACGACAATTTCGCCGACAGATCTAAACCCATTTTCGCCAGTGCCGACAACAGACCAGGGCATTTACTTTTACGAGTGCGCGAAACCATTGCCGAATTATGTTCAAACCACAACTGGCGCGCCCTAGTGGTAGCAATTCAACCCCTGCTCGAATTGCAAAAAATAGATACCGCTTTGTCGCAACTTGTGCATCGACAGGCAAATCTTGATGAGAGAAAAGCATTGGTCGCAGCAAAGGCTGCATTGGTTGTAAGTCAGGGCGAAAACGCAAGGCTGAACGCAGAGTTAATTGCTGCGAAAGACGAGATTTCAAGTCTGGAGGCAGCGAATAAAAAGTGCGAAGCGCAAATCGCTAAGTATTCGCAACAGTTGAAGACTGTGATTGCGCCCCGCGAGGCCGAGGCATTGCAGCTCGAAATCGAAACTGTGCGCACCGAACGCAGCGCAAACGACGACAAAGAACTGCTGTTGCTCGAAACGAGTGAAAACTTTGAGCTGCAATTGCGCCTAACAGTTGAACAGATAAATGAGTTGTCGGCGGCTGTTGCTTCGGCTACCGCCACTTTGAACCAGGCATTAAAGATTTGTGAAGACGAGAAGAAATCACTCGAAGCAAAGCGCCTTGCTGTTGCTAGTGCTATCGAGATCAAGTTGATCAAACTTTATGATGTTAAACGAACGAAGCGTACGACTGCAGCGGTTGCTGACCTGCACGGCTCGAAGTGTCAGTCATGTCATCTTGACTTATCTGTGGTTGAACTCTCGGCGTTAAAAAAGCTTGGCGCTGAAGAGTTCGCCGAGTGCCCGAACTGTGATTGCTATTTGGTTGTATAAGCGCAATGTTGTTTTGGTTTGTCGCCACTGCTATTTGGTCAGTCTGGTTTGTTTTTCGCGACCCAAAATTTGATTATCGCCTGGTTGCGATTGCCGCTCTAGTGCCTGATTTGATTGACGGGTTGCGCGGCTCAGTTGGCCCGCTACACAGTGTCGTTACGAGTATCGCCGTGTTATTTGCGATCATGATTGCAACTGCGGGGCGAAAACCAAGTCGTCAGCGGTTGCTTGCGGTGCCGATCGGCATGTTTATCCATTTAATTTTCGACGGAGCATTTTCGAACGCCGAAACTTTTTGGTGGCCGTTTATGGGTGCGAAGTTAAGCCAAGAACCACTGCCTTCTGTTGAGCGGGGACTGCTGAACTTGCCACTCGAAATTGTCGGAATAATCGGCTGCGTTGTCGCATGGCGTTATTTTTCGCTCGCCGACAAATCTCGCCGCACCAATTTTTTAAAAACAGGCTCACTGCAACACAACTAATGATGACAGGCGAGTAAAAACAGTGAGTCGGTCTATAAGCGGGATTTTGTAGCACCAGCAGTTTCCTGCTGATACCGACGACCATCCATCTATGCGGCCTACCCGAGGGTTGCTCGAAAGCGAACGGACAGTTCATACCCTCTGCGCGGCCTTGCTTCAAGTGACGTACCAAGCCGCAGTTGTTGCCAACCACGCTGGTGCGCTCTTACCGCACCGTTTCATCCTTACCTGTGAAGAGTCTTGCGACGCTTCCATCGGCGGTTTGTTTTCTGTTGCACGTAATGTCAGGTTTCCCCGACCTGGCTCTCGCCAGCACTTTGTCCTGTGAAGTCCCGACTTTCCTCAATGTTGCAATGCGAGCACCGCGACACTGCGGTCGACCGACCGACTCACCGTTGCTTTAAGTGTATTAGCGAATTTATTCGCTCAGCAAGAGATGCTGTCGTAAACAAGCGAGTTCAAACTCGGTGTTTCGAGCAGCAAAGTCGTTCGTGAGCCGTCTGCTTTTGGTGTCCCGACTGTCAACTGAATATTGGCCTGCGAGCCGAACGCAGCCGGAATTGCCGCGATTTTTGGCTTGCCTGTGGTGGGGTCATTTGTCGGGCCCATCGAAGCGATGCCAGGGTTTAACACTTGTGCCAACAGCGCTGCGTGTCGCGACTCTTGTTGACCGATGCGAATGGCATCGGCGCGCAATTTTGGATCTGAGATCAACTCAACGACACCTTGATAAGTCTGTGCAGCAAGATTTTCAAGTGCGTGTGCCAGCGCGATCACATCGACACCCACATTTTCGTTTTTGTCATCTGTGATTAGCGCAAGCGCCGGCGAGATATATAAATCATTGATGCGAACATTGGCGCAACGATGTTCTTTTCCGCCGATAGCGCGAATCAAACTATTTACGGCGTCCGCATGTTCTTGGTGATCGTCGCGAAAGCGTTTGGCTACGTCTGTTGCTGCGGCAAGGTCTCCGGTGAACACGCCAAGACCAAGAGCGGCCGTGTAAGTATCGATGGCGTTGTATTCAAGGGATGCTGCTGTGCGCAACAAAACTTCGTCGGTGACTTCGGCTTCTGCCAATGCTGTGGTTGACGGAGATTCACCAAGACGGGCAATTGCGCCATCGTCGACAACGCCAGCTTGTTTGCCACATGCAGCTAAGACCAAACCTGAAGCCAGAGATATTCCGCTGAGACGCAATAGTTCGCGACGACTTAATTGATTCATTGCGTCACCAATGACTGGGCGGTATTTTCAAGTGCGAGATCTAAATTTGTCGAAGTTAATGAGGCGAGCATGGCCGCATGACGCGCTTCGACTGTGGTGATTGAAGCGAGTAGCGCGGCGTGTTTGGCTGAAGTAAGCCTCGCAATGATCGCTGTGTGTGTGGCGATAGCTGTGTTCTCGAGTTCGAGCAGGGTCGACCACAACTTGCTCGAGTCTGAAAGAAGTGCAAAAAACTTGGTGTAAGCCTCAGCATTTCGCTCGGTTGCTGCACGCTTGCTGAGTACGCCGTTGAGTGTTTGTTCGTAGGCCGTGTGGTGACTGTGCATTAGTTCGAGTAGACCCTGTTCTTCTTCAGACTTGGATTTTCTCGAAACTGCACTGGCGTAGATATCTCGTGCAGCCAGTTCTAGAGCCTGGGCTGCCGCGAGAAGGCTGATGTCGTCTTCAGAAAGCATTTGATAAATCTAGACGAATTTAGAAGTCAAGGCTTGACAGAGCGGGGATCCAATTGCGTGCGCGAGAAATCGCCTCGTGCCATTGTGCGCGATCAAGCTCTTTATCTGGGCTGACGATTTGCGCGGGCTTCCACGTGTTGGTGGCCTCGCTTAATGATGGCCAAAACGAAACTCCGACCCCGGCAAGAAACGCGGCGCCCAGCGTTGTCGCCTCTGTGATGGGTGAAACTTCGACGTTGCGGCTTGTCGCATTGGCGAGAGCTTGGACGAAAGTTGGGTTGCGGCTCATGCCACCGTCAATACGAATCGAGTTAACCTCGAGTTGAGTCGCAGCGACAACTGAGTCAACCATGTCGGCCCCACGATGGGCGATGCCTTCAAGAACAGCCCGAACAACATGACTGCGTGAAGTGCCGCGCGTGATGCCAAGAAGCGTGCCGCGAGCGCCGTAATCCCAGTGTGGGGTGCCAAGACCAAACAGTGCAGGCACGAACAGAACTCCAGCACTGTCAGGAACTTGAGCAGCAATTTCGTGGCTCTCTTCGGGCGAGTTGATCAATTTGAGATCTTCGCGAAGCCAGTCGATGTTCGTGCCGGCGGCAAGCATTATCGCTTCAGATGCCCAAAAAGTTTTGTCGTTGTCGCGGTAGGCGACGATTGGGTAGGTGCCGTGTTCGCTGCGCGCAAATTTGGTCGGAGCGTTTTGGCCAGTGAATGTGTTCAACATGCCACCAGTGCCGAAAGTAATCTTCGTCGCACCGCTCGTGATGCAAGCTTGACCGATTAGAGATGATTGTTGATCACCGATTAGCGACGAAATCGGTGGCGAGCCAGGCAGTGCCGTTGCATTACCGAGAACGCCTGTTGACGAGACGATCGTTGGCAGTGTGCCTATATCTACACGAAGAATTTCGCACAGACGTGGTGACCACGAAAGTGCATCAAGTTCGCAGAGTCCGGTTACAGCGGCATTGCTCGAGTCAGTGACATGTATTTGATTTTTCGAAAGTGCTGCAGCAATAAATGAGTCGACTGTGCCGATGCAAACGTCGCGATGGTCGATTTTGTTTGCATCGATGTAATGACTCAGCATCCATGCGGCTTTCGTCGCTGTCTGGTTTGGGGCAAGTTTGACGCCGTGTTCGGCGTGCGCAGTTATGCACTCACCGACAGTACGAAGATCTTGCCAACCGAGAGTGGGCCCAAATGGTTTGCCTGTTGACTTGCTCCAAACCACGGTTGAAGCACGCTGATTTGTGATGCCGACGGCGACAATTTTGTCTGTTTTTTTCGACTGTTCAATTGTCTTTTCGCAAACTCGCAATGCCGCCTCGGCTAGTTTCTGGGCATCAAATTCGACAAGTCCTGGTGTTGGTGTGTCAGGGCGACATGCTTCGTAATTTAAAAAGTGCAATGTGCCATCGTGGCGAACCAAGCCAGCGCGCAGGCCGCTTGTACCAATATCAATGACTAGAACGCCCAATTTTTAGCCTCTCGCCACTTTGTGTTGCCTAAATTTTGTATTCGCCACGCTTTGAAGCGATGCCGAACTTGCCTGGGTTCAAAATATCTTTTGGGTCAAGGGCGCTCTTTATGGATTTCAACACTTCGTGCGCGGGGCCAAGCGCCCGCTTTATATATTTCGCACGGTTGATGCCCACGCCGTGATGGTGGGTGAGATTTGCGCCAGATTGCAATGCGGCATTCTGAGCAGCGTCCCAAATTTGCGAATAAGCGAGTTCGACTGACTCGAGATTTTTGTCAGAAGGTTCAGCGACAAAAGTGAAGTAGATGCACGCGCCGTCAATGTAACTGTGCGAAATATGGCACGACGCACTGCGTGCACCCGCGACTTGCATGATCGAGTTCTTCACAGTGTCTGCGACTTGATTTACGCGTGACCATGCGACTGCGACTTCCATGGTGTCGATCACGAAACCTTTTTTCGAAAGAATTTGTAATCCACTTGTGTCGTTGCGATGACTTAGCCAGTTGTCGACGAGTTGTGCTTCGGCGGTTTCGCCGCCGTTTGTTTGTGCTGACTCAGCGACTATTTCTAGTGTTGCGTTGACTAAAGACTCGACGCCTTCGTCGAGAACCAAAAGCGTGCAGGTCGTGCCGTCGCCACCGTGGCTACGTTTGCTTTCACGTTCGTCGTAGAGTCGCAAAACTGCCGGTGTTGCACCGTGACGCACGGCTGATCGCATTGTCTCGACGGCGGCAGCAAAAGTCTTGAACCGATACGCCGCTTTCTTGGTGCAACTAGGCAGCGGATGCCCACGCAACCAAACTTTGGTAATGATGCCGAGCGTTCCTTCGCTACCAATAAACAAAGATGTCAGGTCTGGTCCAGCCGCGCCTGCGGGCTCGGTGCCAGTCAAAACAATCGAGCCATCGGCCAGCACTACTTCGAGTCCGGCAACCATGTCGTCGATCTTGCCGTAGCGAGTTGAGAATTGGCCCGCACCGCGCGAACCGATCCAGCCGCCGACTGTTGATATGTCAAACGACTGTGGAAAGTGACCAACAGAAAGTTGGAATTTGTCATTGATTTCATTTTCGAGGTCGGGACCAAAAGTTCCGGGTAGAACCTCGATCAAACCCGAGAGTTGGTCAACGCTTACAACGCCGTGCAAATCAGTCGTGTCGATTACGACGCCAGCAAAAAGTGGCACGGCTGCACCGCAAACACCCGAACGCCCACCAGACACGGTGACGGGCACCGAGTTTTTTGCACAAAGTGCGACGACTTCGCTGACTTGAATCGTCGAAGTTGGGCGGCATACCGCACCGGGGCGTCGTGTAGTCATGCCACTTAGTGCCCAATGCATTGCCAGCGGCCACCAATCACGAGCGTGTTCGACCAAATCAGAAGTTGAAGTTGAGCTCTGGCAGATTTTTTCGAGTGAGCTTAAAAAATCAGTTGGCAACTGTGTTGCAATCGTGTCGATTCGATCGGTGACGTTGTCGATTGAGTTCGAAAATTCGATCGGTGATGAAGGTTTAATCGTCATGCGCTATTGCAATTGAAGCGCCGCATGATCTTCATCTGCACAAGAATTACAGTAATGCAGAACTTGATTATTGACTTCTTGGTCGCTCCAACCCAATAGCGGGGCGATTAGCTCGGCCACACTTCGGGCGCTATCGACACTTGCGCGGCGATTAATGATTCGTGCTCGTGTACGGCGTGACAAAATATCGTCAAGTGTTCGAGCCATCTCGTGTTGAACTGCGAAGACCGCCTCGGCACGTAAATAGGGTAGACCTGCGACTAGCGACTCGCCCAAACTTGGGTCTTGTTTGATCATTGAGACAATGGTTTCGGTTTCGCTACCAAAGCGCGCAAAGAGGTGCATCGCTTGCTTGTCAGAGCCTTTTGCCGCATTAGTTTTGGCGCCGATTACTTTTAGATCCTTCGTCTTGCATCGCCCCGACCGATCAAGTGCTGCCAAAACCTCGTCAACTGTGTCTTGAGCCATTTTTCGATACGTCGTCAATTTGCCGCCAGCGATAGTGATCACGCCAGATTTTGATTTCGAAACTTTATGGCGTCGCGATAAGTCTGCTGTTCGAGAGCTCAATTTTTCTCCGCTCACACTTTTTACGAGTGGTCGCAAACCTGACCAAACTGCAGTTACGTCATCGGCAGTTACTTTCGTCGTTACGGCGGCGTTCAGCGCCTTGAGTACATAGTCAATATCTATGCGTGTGCAGTGAGGGTCGTCTATTGAACCCTGATAATCAGTATCTGTTGTGCCGACGTATGTGTACTGAAAAGTTCCGTCATAATTTGAAATCCACGGAATCAAAAACAGGCTTCGTTTGTCACCAGGCACCGGAATAACCACCGCAATATCGTTTCGCACGAGACTCCAGGGCACTGTCAAGTGAACGCCTTTCGCAGGACGAATTGATTCTGGGTTCTTACCTGCATCGGTTGTCATAACTTCGTCAGACCAAACTCCGGCGGCATTTACAACAACGCGTGCACTTATCTCGAACGCCTCACCATCGTGTGGTTTCACAACCACTCCGCAGGCTCGCCCTTGTGCGTCGTGCAAAATTTTGTCAACGCGAGTGTAATTTAAAACTGATGCGCCGTAATTAGCAGCAGTGCGTGCGAGCGCGATGCAAATTCTCGCATCGTCGGCCATTGCGTCGAAATATAAGTATGCCGAGCCCAGCCGCTTACGTTCCATCGTCGGCAGGTGAGTGAAGGCCTTGTCGGCTTTTAGTCGGCGGTGAAACTTACCGATTCGCCAACCACCTGTCAGGTCATACATCCATAAAGCGCTGCCCAGCGCGCGAGCGATTTTGCGCGATACGACACCATCGCGCTTCAAAATCGGAATCATAAACGGCAAAGTCTGCACCAAGTGTGGTGCATTTCGTTTAAGTCGGTGACGCTCGTGTAGTGCTTCGTAAACGAGTGCAACCTCGCCCTGTTGCAAATATCTGACGCCGCCGTGAATCAACTTGCTGCTTTTAGAGGATGTACCGGACGCGAAATCATCGCGCTCGACGAGTGCAACTTTTAACCCACGGGTGGCAGCGTCGACAGCGACGCCTAGGCCGGTTATTCCGCCACCGATTACGAGCACGTCAAATTGTTGGTTTTGCGCTCGCTCTAAATTTTGTTGTCGCTCGGCTAAAACATTGACAACAGGCATTGTTTTAGCCTAAACGAACTAGTGATTTTTTGTGGGCTCGTGAGATTGTTAAATCGCGTTACCGATTGGCATTATGCAGTACCCAAGTTCTAGTCTTTGCCCGACGAGAACAAGGGGGTTCGCGTGCCTGAATTTGATTTGTCTTGGCGCAACAGTGGTGCTTGCCAGGGTCTAGACCCCCAGATTTTCTATCCCGATAACGAAGAAAACTGCAGCAAGGCAAAATCAGTCTGTAGCGAGTGCAAAGTGCGCATAGCGTGTTTGACCTATGCACTCGACAGTCGTGAAAAGCAGGGCGTTTGGGGCGGCACATCTGCCCGCGAACGTCGCAAAATGTTGCGCACTCGCCGCAGCGCCTAAGAGCGTTTTCGCATGAGCGAGATTGATGCTGCTGGTTCTTGGCCGCAAGTCATCTCACAGCTTTTGGCCGGCAAAGATCTAAGCGCCAGTCATGCCGGGGCTGCGATGCGCTCGGTACTTTCAGGAGAGGCAACTCCTTCACAGATAACCGCATTTATCGTCGCTCTTCGTGCCAAGGGTGAAACCGAACTTGAACTCGAAGGCATGTTGGCCGAAGTTCGCCGAGCCGCCGAGCGAGTGTTTTTACCTGAGCAAATTTCGCAAAACGCACTCGACATTGTGGGCACGGGTGGCGATCACAGTCATTCGGTAAATGTTTCGACAATGGCAGGTTTTGTTGTTGCCGGAGCAAAAATTCCGGTCTGTAAACACGGCAGTCGAGCATCGTCTTCAAAGAGCGGCGCTGCCGATGTGCTCGAGGCATTGGGTGTTGCAATCGAACTCGACGGTGTTGGCGTTGCCAAGTGTGTTGAAGAAACTGGTTTCGGGTTCTGTTTTGCTCAAAGGTTTCATCCTGCATTTAGATTCACTGGTCCGTCGCGTCGCGAAATTGGTGTGCCGACAGTTTTCAATTTGCTCGGGCCAATGGCCAACCCCGCGCAAATCTCGTTTATGGTCGTCGGTGTCGGTGACCCATCAGCAGCCAATGTGATGGCAAAAGCCATCACGACTCGCGGCGTAGAGCGAGCATGGGTTGTGCACGGTCATGGCTCAATGGATGAACTATCGCTCAGCGGACCATGCCCCGTGGTCGAAGTAAATTCTGGAAAAATGCGCGAGTTTGAAGTTAACGCAACATCGCTCGGGCTTGCACACGCAGACGTTGCTGCGGTGCGTGGCGGTTCGCCAACAGATAATGCCAAGATTTTTCGCAATTTGCTTGATGGAGAAAAAGGCCCAGTTCGCAACATTGTCGCGCTGAATGCGGCTGCTGGCATTGTCGTTGCTGGCAAAGCCGATGACATGTCGCAAGGGCTCGAAATTGCATTCAACTCAATTGACTCTGGCGCGGCACGAGATGTTCTCGATGAGCTAATTCGTGTCAGTGTTGACGCCGCAAAACAGATGGCACAATAAAGTTATGAATGCAGGGCAAAGTCCAGTTGCTGTTCGTGTGCCGGCAAGTTCGGCAAATCTCGGCCCAGGTTTTGATGTTTTAGGTTTGGCTCTTAACTTGCATCTCGAAGCAGGGTTCGGCAATGCTCCTGCTGAATCAAGTGAAGCCGACGAAAATCATCCATTGACGGTTGCGTTTCGTCACTGCGGCGGCAAGCAAGACCTTTGGGTACGTTCGCAAATGCCGATGGGCAAAGGTTTGGGTTTCAGTGGCGCGGCAAGAGTTGCCGGTTGTATTTTGGCACACGCCGAAAAAAATGGCACGAAGAAAAAAGATTTCGACCAAGCGAAACTCGAAATCTTGCGCAGTGCTAGCGAACTCGAAGGTCACCCCGACAACGCGGCGGCGTCAATGCTCGGCGGTTTTGTTGCAAGCGTTGACGGTTTTGCAGTTCGTATACCCACGCCACTTGACCCAGCGATAATTGTTTGGGTTCCTCAACAGCAGACTTCAACCAAAGAGTCGCGGACAAAACTGCCTTCAGAAATTAAATTCGAAGACGCAGTTTTCAATGTCGGGCGCACTGCACTATTGGTTGCGGCACTGGCTGCTGGCGATATTCGTGCATTGTCAATTGCGACGAGCGATCGCCTGCATCAAGATCTGCGCTTCACCAAAGCCCCTGATTCAAAGTTGGCGCTAAAAGCCGCAGTTGAGGCCGGTGCGTGGTGTGCGTGGCTGTCGGGGTCAGGGCCGACGATTGCAGCAATGGTTGATCGCGATTCGGCTCAACGAATTGCAGATGCGCTACCAACAAATGGTGCCAAAATGGTGTTGAATATTGCGCAAAGTGGGGCTGAACTTTTCGCAATATAACTGTGCAACAGGCTTCGGGCAGTGTTGAAGATGTAAAACAACATCAGCAACATAGCAACAAAAAAAGGAGCAAAGTTCGTGCAAAATTTCCCCTCAATCACTGCAACCAGCAACTCAGCGTCCGGCAATTCAGAGGCGTCAGTCGATGTGCTTTCGATTAGCTGCGACGACTGCGTGATGCGGGCGAGTGCCGCTTGCGACGACTGTGTAGTTTCATTTTTTTGCGAAGATTCGGGTGCCCAGGCCGTTGTTTTAGACCTAGAAGAGCAAAGAACCCTAAGAATGCTGGCAAATGCCGGTTTAGTGCCTACGCTTCGGCATCGTGCAGTTAGCTGACGATCCAGGTACAAATAACAAATCCAGTTACACAGACCAACTGCTTAGCCTGGGTCGAACCGCCGGCCTCGATCAAGTCGGTGTCACTAGTGCCGCAGTTTTGCATCGCGCACGTGAGGCAATTTACCAGCGCAAAGCGCAGAGCCTGCACAATCAAATGCAGTTCACATTTCGCAATCCCGAGCGCAGTACCGACCCGACCAAGACGTTGCCTTCTGCGCAGTCAGTAATCGTTGGTGCATTGTCGTATTCAAGTTCGTATTCGAATTCTGGCGTCAACACTTCTGCGCAAACTCCAGAAAAAGAAGACAAACTTTCGGCGCGAATTGCCAGATATGTATGGTCAGATTATTACGCGCAGTTACGTCAGTCTCTTGGTGAAATTGCGCGACAGCTCGTTCTCGACGGCCATCGCGCAGTTGTGCTTGCCGATGACAACGCAATTGTTGATCGTGAAGTGGCATATCAAGCGGGCATTGGTTGGTTCGGTAAAAACTCAAATTTATTGATTTCTGGTGCGGGCAGTTACTTTGTTTTGGGCAGTGTGATCACAAGTGCTGAATTAACTTTCGCAAGCAAAGCAGTCGAAGATGGTTGCGGGTCGTGTCGGCGTTGTTTAGATAACTGTCCGACTGAGGCGATTGTCGCGCCTGGCGTAGTTGATGCCAACAAATGTCTGGCATGGCTATTGCAAAAACCTGGTGTATTTGATCGCGCCTATCGAGTTGCGCTCGGTGATCGAATCTATGGCTGCGATGATTGTCAAGAGGTTTGTCCACCGACCGTTCGATTTGAGAGAAAAGCCGAAAATTCAACAGTTGCAATTATGCGCAAGCCTGCAAAACCATGGGCTTCAGTGGCCGCGATATTGACCAACGACGATGAGTCATTACTTAGCGATTTTGGTGCGTGGTACATCGCCGACCGCAACCCAAAGTGGCTGCGGCGTAATGCGCTGATCATTCTCGGCAATATTGGCGAGGCGAGCGATAGCGCTGTCGTTGAATTGCTAGATAGATATTTGCATAACGCCGACCCAGTGCTTCGCGCCCATGCAGTGTGGGCTGCTGCGCGCTTGGGTCTAAATCACATGATTGATGAAACTGACGACGATGAATTAGTGCAGGCTGAATTGCGATCTTTGCCGAGCGTAAAGTAAGTGGTAGTGAAACATCTTTTAGTCACAAATGACTTTCCCCCCAAAATCGGTGGCATTCAAAACTTGTTGTATGAGTGGTGGCGGCGATTGCCATCTGAGAGTTTTGCGGTTCTGACGAGCCCATATTCTGGTAGCAAGCAATTTGATGCTGCTCAAAGTTTTGAAATTCGTCGAACGCGCGAGCCTGTTTTGTTGCCGCACCCGTTGATGATTCGCAAGATCAACAAGATGGCAAAACGAATAGGCGCAGAACTTGTTGTTTTAGACCCGGCGTTGCCGCTTGGTCTGATTGGCCCGCACCTAAATTTGCCATACGCGGTCGTTCTGCATGGCGCCGAGATAGTGGTGCCCGGTCGGCTACCAGTTGTGTCGCGCTTGCTCTCTCGGGTTTTGAACAACGCCGAACTTATTGTTGCATCCGGAAGTTATCCGGCTGCAGAAGCATCTCGAATTTGTCGCTCATCTAAGCGAATAGAGGTCATCACACCTGGCGTCGATATTCAAAGATTCAAAGTTCTTTCATCCGAGCAAAGAGCCGAGGCTCGCAAACAATTTGGTGTAGCCGAAGATGCCCAGTTGATCGTCGGCATCAGCCGACTAGTGCCACGCAAGGGTTTCGATGTGTTGATTAGAGCAGTTGCGCGATTAGCAATTGAGTTTCCAAAATTGCGTTTGATTATTGGTGGTGATGGCCGCGACCGCGCACGCCTAGAAAGAATCGCACGTGAAATGATGTCGCCGACAACTTTTTTGGGTCGAGTTTTAGACGATGACCTGCCAAAACTTTATGGATGCGCTGATATAAATGCGATGTTGTGTCGATCACGGTGGATGGGTCTTGAACAAGAAGGTTTTGGCATCGTATTCGCCGAAGCCGCCGCGTGTGGCGTGCCGCAAATTGCAGGTCGCAGTGGCGGTGCATCAGATGCTGTTGATCACGACATAAGTGGTCTAATCGTCGAAGACCCAACGCGAGTTGATGATGTCGTGTCAAGTTTGCGTCGGTTGTTGGTCGATAAGTCGCAACTTTTGAAGATGGGTCAAGCATCGCGATTGCGAGCCGAAAACCTGTTTGACTACGACAAACTTGCCTTAAAACTAGGGCAGGTTCTGAGCGTTAAATAATCATCGTCTGGCGGTGTCCCAATAGACACACAATCGTGCTTAAATATATGTGTGGTTGATTCAGCATCTGAGACAGAACTAATTGCTGCGTCTGCCGAAAAGTGTTTTGATGTAGCAATTGACGTCGAGAGATATCCAGAGTGGGCTCCAGATGTCAAAGAGGCTCTTGTGCGCGAGCGTGACTCACAGAATCGGCCAGTGTTGGTTGAATATCGCGCTTCGGCATTGGGTCGTAGCACTCACTACACATTGAAATACGATTATGCGAATGCACCGAAACAGATTTCGTGGCATCTCTCGCAGGGTGACATCATGAGATCGATTGATGGGTCATACAAATTCGAGCAATCAGAAGCGAACACAAAAGTTACTTATTCGCTGTCGGTTGAGTTGATAGTTCCACTTCCGGGTTTCATCAAGCGCAGGGCCGAAGGCCGAATTCTGCATACCCTGAAAGAACTAAAGGTTCGCTGCGAATCGTGACGGCTGTTGCCGGCATCGATGTCGGCGGAACAAAATGTCTCGGAGTTCTGTTCGAGGGTGGGCAGATTGTTTCTTCGGTGCGTCGTCCGACACCACACGCCGATGATCTAGTTGCAACGCTGGCAGAAATCGCCCGCGAACTCGGTGCGTACAAAACTTTGGGTGTCGGTGTGCCAGGCATGATCACGCCTGAAGGCATTGTGCGTGAGTCACCGAATTTGACTGGCGCTATTGAACTCGATCTTCGTTCGCAACTCGAAAAAGAATTGGGTCACGCTGTCGATGTTGAAAATGACGCCACATGCGCCGCGCATGCTGAGTGGCAGTTTGGTGCCGGCCGCGGTGCAACTGATATGTGGATGGTTACTTTGGGCACGGGTATCGGCGGCGGTTTTGTCTCAGGTTCGAAGTTGCAACGAGGTAGTCACGGCTTTGCCGGAGAGATCGGCCACATGGTTGTCGAGTCTCAAGGCATTCTTTGCAAGTGTGGGCAACGCGGCTGCTGGGAGCGTTACGCATCTGGTTCTGGTCTTGCCACTATCGCTGGCGGCGAACGCGGCGAAGAAGTTATCGCACGGGCGGTTGCCGGCGATAAACAAGCGCTTGGCTATTTAGACACGTTTGGTCGATGGGTTGCAATTGGTTTGGTTAATCTCACCAACATCACTGACCCGAATGTAATAGTCATCGGTGGCGGCATGGCTGAAGCAGCAGATTCAGTGATGCCATACGTAAAGAAGTGGTTTAAAGAATTGCTTTATGCGCCCGATAATCGTGCTCATCCAGAGTTGCGTGTTGCACAACTCGGCGAACACGCGGGTGCAATCGGCGCGGCGCTTTTGGGCGCTGGTGTTTAGCTAATCCAATTCATTGAACGTTTAACCGCGGTCTGCCAAGCGTCGTAACCCACGGCGACATTTTTTGGCTCGAATTTTTGGTCAAGTTGCCAAGCTCGTGAAATCTCGTCTGTTGAGCTCCAAACCTTTTCGCTTAGTCCTGCCAAAAAGCCGGCGCCCATTGCAGTAGTTTCAAGCTGTTTGGGTCGCAACACAGCAACGCCCAAGTGGTCTGCTTGAAGTTGCAACATGAAATCGACAACTGCAGCGCCACCGTCGACGCGCAAGTCTTTTACTGTTACGCCAGATGCAGCACTCATTGACTCGACCACGTCGCGAGTTTGAAAAACTATTGATTCAATTGTTGCACGCGCGATGTGGGCGCGGGTTGTGCCGCGTGTTATTCCGAAAATTGAACCGCGAGCGTATGGGTCCCACCATGGGCTACCGAGGCCTGCAAATGCTGGCACCAAAACCACACCACCCGAATCCTCAACCGATTGGGCAAGAGGGCCGATCTCGCTTGCGTGATCAATAATATTCAGACCGTCGCGCAACCACTGAATTGCAGCGCCAGTCACAAAAATTGCGCCTTCGAGTGCGTAAACAGGTTTCTGAGTTTCAAGTTGCCAAGCGATAGTTGTCAAGATTCCGGTTTGAGGCACTGGGCACTGATTGCCAACATTCATCAAAACGAAACTGCCGGTGCCGTATGTATTCTTAGTCGCGCCAGCGCTAAAGCATGCTTGCCCGAACAGTGCTGCTTGCTGATCGCCGGCGACTCCAGAAATTGCAATGCCTGCTCGCAGCGCGCCGTGTTCTATGGTTTCTCCAAATCGTCCACTCGACGGCAATACAGTCGGCAAATTCTTCATCGGTACTTCGAGCAGGCCACAAAGTTCTTCACTCCAACACATTTTGTTGATATCGAACAACATTGTGCGACTTGCATTCGTGACGTCAGTTACGAATTTCTTTTGGCCAGACAATTTGAAAATCAACCACGAGTCAATTGTGCCAAGACACAAATCTTGGTCGACTTTAATTTCGCGATTTTTGATCAACCACTCAAATTTTGTGCCCGAGAAATATGGGTCAAGAACTAGACCGGTTTGTCGTCTAACGACTAGAAGATGATCAGCGAGCTCTGCACAGCGATCAGCAGTGCGACGGTCTTGCCACACAATTGCCGAGCCATACGGCTTGCCAGTTTTTCTACTCCAGGCGACGACTGTCTCGCGTTGGTTGGTTATGCCGATCGCAACGACTGGCTCATTCAATTGACTGATGACCTCTTGCAAAGTCGCCAATACTGCTTGCCATATTTCATCGGCATCATGCTCAACCCAACCAGGTTGCGGAAAGTACTGCGTGAATTCGCGATATGAACTGATTTCAGACAAACCCGTTGTGCGCAAAACGCGAGATCTCACACCGGTAGTGCCGGCATCGATTGCGACTACTACGCCCACGATCGATGTCTCAATCTTTCGAAGAACTAGCGATTACTAAATTGCTGAGCTTGTCAAACATGGCAGGGCACGTGACCATGAACTCTTTGGGCGCAGAAGGGCCGCCTGAAAAGTTTCCGGATCGCGCTCCAGATTCAATTGCAATCAATTCGGCGGCTGCGATATCCCACTGGTGCAAGTTTTCTTCGAAATAGGCGTCGAGCCTGCCGCATGCGACAAAACAAATGTCGATGCTGGCTGCGCCAAAGCGTCGAATGTCGCGCACTTGGTGAATGAATTTTGCTACGCGCCGAGATTGAATTGTTCGCTGTTCTGGCGAATAGCTGAAGCCCGTGCAAACAAGTGCTTTTGACAGATCGCTGGTGTCGTTGCAAAAAATTCGTTTGTTGTTTAAAAATGCGCCTTGGTTTCGCACCGCATGAAACATCTCATCGAGTGCGGGTATATAAACGACGCCGACTAGTGGTCCGTTTTCATCGCTAACACCGATAGAAACGCTCCAACCTGGTAGCGCATAAAGAAAATTTGTGGTTCCGTCTATTGGGTCGATACACCAAGTGATGCCGCTTGTGCCCGAGATTGAAGCACCTTCTTCGCCGATGATCGAGTCATTGGGTCGGCGGCTACGAATTTCGTCGACAATGTATTTTTCAGTTGCACGATCGAACTCGGTGACCATATCGGTGCTGGTTGTTTTTGTTTCGACTTGACTCAGCCCAGAGAGACGGCCAGCCAACGCTTTTTTGCCGCCCGTGTTCGCCATGGTCTTGCACATCTCGAGCAGTTCTTGGGCTAGTTGTGGATCAAGACTGTTGGTCACTTTCGATCCTCAAGTTCTTTCCATTCTCCTATTGCACGCAAAACCAACACTGCAACAACTCCCATGCCGAATGCCCCGGTGATTGCGCCGAGAATTAGTCCAATTGAATTTGGTATGTCGCAGGCGCCTTGGCACTGAAGATCTATGAGAGTAAAACCAATCAGTGCGCCTGCAAAGCCAGCGACAATTATCGAGACGAAAGCAACGATGCGTGCTAACACTGACGGCAGTGCCGATAGACGACGGTCTTGTTGGCTCATGGTTAAGAGTTTATGACTAGCGTTTGAATCGTGAAGACTTCGCCACCCGAAGCGGTAAAAACGATTTTGCATGTCGATATGGACATGTTCTATGTCGCTGTCGAGTTGCGCAGAAATCCAAAACTACGTGGCTTGCCGGTAGTCGTTGGAGGAGATGGGGCTCGTGGTGTTGTTGCGGCCGCGTCATATGAGGCTCGCAGGTTCGGCGTGTTTTCGGCGATGTCTTCGGCTCAGGCAAAACGACTCTGCCCACAGGCGATTTTTTTGCCGGGCGATCACGATCTTTATTCAGAAGTGAGCGCTGAAGTATTTGAGATTTTCCAAACGATCACGCCACTAGTTGAAGGGCTCTCCCTTGACGAGGCATTTCTAGATGTCACCGGTGCGCGACGTTTGTTGGGCGATGGCGTCAAAATTGGTGAAGAAATTCGCTATCGCGTCAAAGAACAAACTGAACTGACATGCAGTGTTGGTGTCGCGCCAAATAAATTTTTGGCAAAGCTTGCTTCAGTTGTTGCTAAGCCCCGTGCGAGTCGCGAAGGGGTAGAGCCAGGTCACGGCGTTTTTGAAGTTCAGTATGGTCACGAACTTGAGTTTCTTCATCCGTTGGCAGTCGAGTCACTCTGGGGGGTGGGGCCGGTCACGCTCGAAAAGCTTGCCGCTCTTTCAATAAAGACTGTCGGTGATCTTGCCAAGTTTGATCGCAAGGTTTTAATCAATGTTCTCGGAGAGTCCCTCGGTCAACATTTGTTTGAGTTGTCGCAGGGCATCGATTACAGGCTGGTTGAGCCAGACCGTGACGCAAAATCAATTGGTCACGAAGAGACGTTTTCGTCAGACATCAAAGAATTTGATGTTGCGCACGATCAGTTACTGCGTCTTGCCGATGCTGTTTCGGCCCGATGTCGCAGTGCCGGTGTCGGCGCGCGCACAATTTCATTGAAACTCAAGTTTTCTGATTTTCGAATTATCACTCGCGCGGCAAGTGTCGAGTTTCCGGTTTCAACTGCACAGGCGATGATGCGATTGATTGAGCCGTTATTGAGAGAAGTAGATATTTCGGGCGGCGTTCGACTTTTGGGTATTAGTGCGCGAAATTTGGTGGCCCCCGAAATGCAACTAAGTCTGTTTGGCGAGACAACCGAAACGTCAACGGCGAATGAACTAGATGAAGCATGGAGTTCGACGACGTCAGCGGTTGATGACATTAGGCACAAATTTGGTGATGCATCGATCAAACCTGCAAGTTCATTAAATAATAAGCGAAAGCCAGGAGCCTCCAAGTGGGGTCCGAGCGATCTTGACTAGAGAGAATTTTGTCTTGCGTGATCCGTACAATCGTGAGAAGATGTAGATTGAAATTTTCTAATCGGAGGCACCTTGCCATTATCAGATAACGAGCAGCAGATTCTTCGACAAATTGAGCAAGATCTCAAGACCGACGAAAAATTTGCGCAAGCCGTTTCATCAAAGGGCTTGTATCGCCACTCGGCTCGAACCGCATGGTGGGCTGGGGTTGGCATCGTTGCGTCACTCGGGTTAACAATCGTTGGCTTGCAGTTTCATTTTCTTTTTGCATTCGCAGGTTTCTTGGCGATGCTGGGTTGTGCATTAATCGTCGAGCGTCAGTTGCGCGCAATGTCAAAAGTTGGCATTCGCGATGTCGCCGAATCTCTGCGCGCTCAACGCGCTAACGCGCAGCGCATGCGCGATAAATTTACGCGCGAACGGTAAAGATTTCGCGTGAGTCAGCGCGGCTATCTTGCAGTTGATATTGGTGGCACCAAACTCTCGGTTGGCGTCGTTTCGACAACTGGTGAGGTGTTGTCGCACGGGCGAGCGCTGACCCCCCAAGTAAATGTCTGGGGGGTGCTGCAAGAGCTAATAAGAGAACAAATCGCCATTTCAAACATCGATCTCATTGCTTGCGGTGTTGGTTGTGGTGGACCGATGGCACCGCACGGCGAACTCGTATCGACACTTCATATTCCTGAGTGGCGTGATTTTCCGTTGCGAGCAAAGTTACAAGAGTTGGTTCAGCTGCCCGTATATATAGACGGCGACGCCAAGGCTCTTGTACAAGGCGAAGTTTGGTGCGGGGCAGTTGCCGGTCAGACAGATGTCATTGGCATGGTTGTATCTACAGGTGTTGGCGGCGGAATAATCTCGCGAGGCAAAGTTTTGGACGGTCGAAGTGGCAATGCCGGACACATCGGTCATGTGATTGTCGTTCCAGATGGCAGGCTATGTGCGTGCGGCTCGCACGGTTGCCTCGAGGCCCACGCTTCAGGTCGGTCAATTGAGGCGATAACCGGCAAACCTTCGGCGCAAGCGAGTGCACAGGTGATCGCCGAAACAGGTCGACTCGTTGCCCGTGCTTTGGTAAGTGTCGGTGCTGCCATCGATTTGCGAAGTGCTGTGATCGCTGGTTCAGTTGCTCTTGGCTTTGGTAAACCGTTTTTTGAGTCGGTTCAAAGCGAACTAGACCGATCGGCGAAGATCGGCTTTGTTCAAGGATTTACGGTTTGTCCTGCGGGGCTTGGCCCGCTTTCGCCGCTCGTTGGGGCAGCAGCAGTGGCCCGCAATCTAGGCTGTGAAACATGAGACCGGTCTACGAACTTCAAGCCGAAGAATATCGCGAGAAGGTTCAAGCATTCTTAGCCGAGAAACTTCCGTCTAACTGGCAAGGCATCGGTTCAATGGAAGGCAAAGCAGTCGAAGATTTTGTCGCCGAGTGGCGCAACATTTTGGCGTCAAGTCCGTACCTTGCACCTGGCTGGCCAGTCGAATATGGCGGTGGTGGCCTGTCAGCACTCGAACAAGTGATTGTCGCCGAAGAGTTTGCTCGCGCTGGTGTGCCGACAGGTTCGTTCAACGACACGTTCGGCATTCAGATGCTTGGCAATACTTTGCTGATCTGGGGAACCGAAGAACAAAAGCGCTATTACTTACCCAGAATTATTTCAGGACAAGATGTTTGGTGTCAGGGGTATAGCGAACCCAATGCGGGCTCTGACCTCGGCAATGTTGGCTTAAAGGCAACTCTTGACGGTGATCAATTTGTTTTGAATGGACAGAAAATTTGGACTTCAGCCGGGCAGTATGCAACTCATATTTTCACGCTCGCACGCACTAACCCTGACGCACCAAAACATAAAGGTATTTCTTTCATGTTGGTTGACATGCGTCAGCCAGGCATAGAGGTAAGACCAATCAAGATGCTTTCTGGTGAGAGTGAATTCAACGAAGTTTTCTATACAGATGTGACTTGTCCAAAAGAAAACATCGTCGGTGGCATTAATAATGGTTGGGCTGTAGCAATGTCATTGCTGGGCTATGAGCGTGGCGAAGCAGCAGCGACACTTTCAATCAGATTTCAAGCTGAAATTGATCGTCTAATCGCCTTGGCTCAACAACGCGGTGTCGCTAACGATCCACGAATTCGCCAGCGATTAAGTGACTGCTACGTCAAAGTGCAGATAATGAGATATCTCGGTATGCGCACATTGACGAAGTTTGTCGCAGGTCATCACCCCGGGCCAGACGGGGCGATCTCGAAGCTTTATTGGAGTGAATATCACAAGACAGTCACAGAATTAGCAATGGATATTCTTGGCGCTGATGGCCTTGTACCTGTGGGTCGCAAACCAATGACAACTTTTCAAACTGATGAGGCTGGCGCAAAAAATAGTTCGATGAGTTGGGCGATGACATTTTTGAATGCTCGCGCCGGCACGATTTATGCGGGTTCGTCGCAAGTTCAACGCAACATCATTGGTGAGATGGTGCTTGGTCTACCTAAAGAGCCAAAACCCAACTGACCTATGGCGGCAATTTCGAGCATGAAATCGGGTGCCTCAATTGTCTGTGCGATAGCCGTTAGGCCAAGTCTTTGGCTTGTGGGGGTAACTCAGTTGTTTCGCCTCATTCCGCGAAATTGGTGGCGGCAATCGCCATTTTTACCAGTTCCGAGCCAGTCATATATACGCTTTCGTAAGCAAACTCAATATGGCGGCGACAATCATCAGATTGAAGTTCGAGATGTTTTGAGCTATTTAAATTGGTTGAGAGATTTACGATGAGAAGTGCGCTAGTTCTGAATGCAACATTCGAGCCACTTTCGATTGTGCCTGCCCGCAGAGCAATTTGCTTAGTGCTTTCAGATAAAGCCGAGATCATTGAAGAAGATGGCACGCAAATTAGAGCAGAGACATTCGTGATGCCCGGACCATTGGTCATCAGACTGCGGTATGTCGTCAAGGTGCCGTATCACCGTCGAACCGCAATGTCACGACGAGCGATTTTTGCTCGCGATAATCATCGCTGCCAATATTGCGGTGCTCATGCCGACAGCATCGATCATGTAATGCCAAGGTCTCGCGGAGGCATGCATGTATGGGAGAACGTGACTGCTGCGTGTCGTGGCTGCAACTTAAAAAAACGCGATCGAACCCCTCAAGAGGCAGGTATGGCTCTGGCAAACCAACCACACACACCGCGCGAACTTGCATGGGTGACTGTTTCGGTCGGTCGAGTGCCAGAAGAGTGGAAGCAATACTTGGCGTTCGCCTCGTAACAAAACTGGTTTTAAGCAAAAGATGGCGACGCATTCATGACCTCGTGGCGTTTCAATCATTTGCGCGATTCTGCCGAGGCAGTTCATAGTCGTGAGCTGCCTGCTGAGCGCGCGATTTGGCGGGCGTCAATAAGTGAGTCAGCAGTTGTGCTTGGCTCGAAGCAAAACCTAGACATCGTTAATCAGTTGGCGTGTCAACCCGACGGCATGTCGGTTGTGCGTCGAAGAAGTGGTGGTGGTGTAGTCGTGTTGCAGGCTGACGCGCACTTATGGATCGACTTTGTGGTGCCCCGAGACGACGAACTTTGGCGAGACGATGTAGGTGAAGCAATGTGGTGGGTGGGGGAGCTTTGGGCAGATGCTTTGGCTAAATGCGAGATTGCAGACCGAGATCAATTGCGTGTGCACCGTGGCGGTTTAGAACGCTCGGCACTTTCAGATTTAATTTGCTTTGGTGGTCTTGGACCTGGTGAAGTTACATTGCACGGACAAAAAGTTGTCGGCATTTCACAACGTCGCACGCGTGAGATGGCACGCTTTCAGTGTGTAGTTCACCAGCGCTGGTCGCCAGATCTTTATCGCAAATACTTGTTAATCGACAGAATCAAACTTCACGCGGGCGATGACGATGCTTGGCTCGAAACCGAGATTTCACGCATTGCTGTTGCCGAGGTTGGTGGGTTGAACCAAATCGCTGAAGCAATTGTCGAACTTGCTGCCAAGATTTAAAAAAACCTAAGCAAGCCCACTGTTTTGCCCGCCAAAGGGCCCGGTGCTGAACCAGTTGATAAACCCCTGTTTTTGCTGCCCAAAAATATCCAAAGAAAGTGGTGAAAAGTGGTGAAATATGTTTGACAGTGGGGGCTAGTGGGGATATAGTCTCTGCAGGGATTTAAGGGGAGCCTTAAAACCCTGTAATTAACGGGGTTTTGGGACAAGGCGGAGGAACAGTGTTTGTAGGTGCGCATGAGCGACAGTTGGACCCAAAGGGTCGCATCGCCTTGCCTGCTGCTTTTCGACCAAAATTCGAGCCGAAATGTTATTTGGCCCTTGGTCGAGACAAGTGCGTTGACGTCTTAACAACTGAGACTTTTCTGGCTGTGGCCAATGATGCGATGGAGAAAGTTCGCCGCGGAGAAATGGATCGTAAAGAGCAGCGAGCGTTGTCTTCAAACATGGTCGAGGTTGCAGTTGATGCGCAAGGCCGTATCAACGTCGACGAGAAACTACGTGAGTATGCGGGCCTTGAACTCAACTCTCGTGTGATCGTCAGTGGTTCATTTGACCGAGTCGAAATTTGGGACCCAGAGCGCCATCAGCGCATCAGCGACTCTGGCACACAAGAACTAGCCGGCGCAGAGTAAAGCGAAAGGGGGTCAAGCAACAAACTTTTCGCAACCGTCACCAGTTGCACGAGTTTCGCTTATCAGCAGTCTCCCGGTTAACAAAATGGATAGCCCCCAACTCCGCCCGCTTTCCATTTCGCTATCCGGGGAGAAATCCCGGAGGCACCGTTGGCCGGGGGGCTGCTGATAAGCGAGACAACTGAGACTTCAACATCGAGTGACAGTTTGCAAGTTGCACTATATATATGACGACCTCAAATATTCAAGAAGGCTCTCATCTGCCTGTCATGGTCGATGAAATTGTCGAATGCTTCGCCTCTGTGCCTGAGGGCGTAATTGTCGATGCGACATTCGGTCTTGGCGGACACGCTGTGGCGATACTCAACGCTTATCCAAAGTTGCAGATTCTTGGACTTGACCAAGATGCTTCGGCAATCGCGAATGCCGAAAGAATGATCGCCGAAGATTCGAGTCTGAAAGGCCGACTAACAATTCGTCGTGTGCGATTTGACGCACTCGGCGAAGTTCTTGCAGAAATGTCGATTAGTCAAATTTCTGGTGCGTTGTTTGACTTAGGTGTCTCTTCACCGCAGTTAGATGTCGCAGAGCGTGGGTTCTCATATCGCCATGACGGTCCACTAGATATGCGAATGGATCAACGCAGTCAGTTGAGTGCGGCCGAAGTCGTCAATAACTACGAAGAGATTGATCTCTCTCGGCTTATCGCCGACAACGCTGACGAAAAATTTGCCCGTCGAATCGCCAAAGCAATAGTTGCTGCGAGGCCGATAACCACAACTACCCAGCTTGCTGAAGTTGTTGTGGCGGCGATTCCTGCGCCTGCCCGCCGCACTGGTGGGCATCCAGCCAAGCGAACTTTTCAGGCAATTCGCATCGAAGTAAATAAAGAACTCGAGATTCTTGAGCGTGCATTGCAAATTGCAATTGACGCGACTAAGTCAGGTGGGCGAGTCGCTGTTTTGACTTACCACTCTGGCGAAAATCGCATCGTCAAGCGCGTCTTTTCTGAGTCAGCTCGTAACCCCAACGAGCAAAACATGGCATCGCCATTTCTGCATGAATCACGATCGGGAGAGCGACTAACTCGTCGTGTCCGAGCCCCAAAGAATCCGTCAACCAAAGAGCAGACACTTAATCGTCGGGCAAAATCTGCACGACTGCGTGTACTTGAAAAAACGCTCGTCGGGGTCGGCAACTAAATGGCAACCGCACTTGCGTCGCGACCAGCGCCAGTTCGGCTTCGTCGACCAGCAGGTTCGGTAGTGCAACCAATTCGTCAGCCACACAGTCGATCAAAATCTGCATCGCAACCAACTGAGCGACCGGACCTGCGATTAGTTGAGTCAATTCCGGTCAAGCGATTCTCGCTAGTCACATCTGCATTGATAATCATCGCATGCGTTTTGGCTTCGATAGTTGTCTTTCAAACCGTCATCGCCGAGCAACAGCTGCGTTTAGACAAAATCACGACTGATGTGCGACTTGCGCGAATTCACTATGACGAGTTACGACAGCAACGTGCCGAACTTCGTGCACCCGACTATTTGCGTGAAAAAGCGATGATGCTCGGAATGTCGCAAGGTGTGTCGGCTGAGTTCGAAGAAATTCCTGCAGATGTCGTGGCAAGTGTCATTGCCGCAACTGGTGACATGGACAAAGAGTTGTTGAATCCGCCAATGCTTGAAGACTTAGTGTCTGGCACTATCAAGAGTGTGACGCCATGAGCACCGTCGCAGGACGCAGTCCATCCGGTGGTCGCGGTCGCTCGACTAACCGAATTGATGCAAATCGTGTTCGTAGTTCTGAGCTTTCATTTCGCGCTACTTCGGCAACAACTAAGACAAAAGATTTTTTCACAAAAGATCTACGGGGCGGCAACATGCACAAACGCATCGTCTCGATGTTCGTAGTCGTGGCGATTTTGCTTTCACTGCTTGGTGTTCGAGTGGCGCTTTTGCAAACTGTTTGGGCCGGCGACTATCGCGAGGCAAGTGTCTCGCAGCGAACTCGGGTGCAGGTCATTCGTGCAGAGCGTGGTTCGATTTTGGATCGCAATGGTCGAGAATTGGCACTTCCTGTTCCGACCCGCACTGTCTTTGCTGACCCGCGGTCGGTTGTCGACCCTGTTGGTGTGGCCAACGTCGTGGCCGGCGTATTGCAACTTGACTCGCAGGCCGAAGTTGAGCTTGCAACCAAATTGCAGAATAAGACTTCGAGTTTCGTTTATATCGCTCGCCAGGCAGACAAAGAAGTCGCCGATGCCATCTTGGCTCTTGGGTTGAAGGGTGTTTCTTCATATCGTGAGTCGGGTCGCGCACTTTCGAGTGCAAGTTTGCAAGCGGTTATTGGTCGAACCGATATCGACGGAGTTGGCATTTCGGGGCTTGAACTTAAATATCACGACCTATTGACTGGCGTTGACGGTCGAATTGTTAGAGAAGTCAATAGCGGCGGTAAGTCGATTGCCGCAGGCGGAGGAGAGGTTCTCGAGCCAACGTCCGGCGGTCAGTTGACTACGACGATTGATCGAACTATTCAATTTCAAGTTGACGGCATCGTCAAGCAGCAAGTTGAACGTCTCGGTGCGCGTGGCGGCACGGCAATTGTGATGGATACGAAAACCGGTGAGATTTATGCGATGTCGAACATTCGTATCAACGAAGACGGCACTTATTCAAGTCAATCTGGCAACTTTGCGGCCGTCGAAGCAAATGAGCCAGGTTCTGTGGCCAAAGTTTTCAGTATTGCTGCGGCGATCAACGAGGGTGCTGTAGACACTGCTTCGTCGTTCAGTGTTCCTGGCTCTCAAGTCTTTGACAAAGGCACTCAATGGGAATACAAAGTGACAGATGCGTACCCGCACGGACTTGAGGACATGTCGGTTCGCAAGATTTTTGTTGATTCGTCGAATATTGGCACGATCCAGATCTCAAGAACTCTTGACACTAAAAAGAACCACGAGTATTTAAAACTATTCGGTTTCGGTACGAAAACTTCTGTTGAGTATCCAGGTGAATCTCGCGGGTCTTTGCGACCGGTTTCTAAATGGCAAGGCACCGAAAAGTTTTCGTTCTCTTACGGCTATGGCTATACATCAACTGCACTGCAACTTGCAGCTGCTGTAAATGTCGTCGCGAACAAAGGTGTGTATGTCGCACCAAAAATGTTGCTTAAGTCAACGGACAAAGATGGCACAACAATTTCAACTCCTGCTTCAGCAACTCACCAAGTACTTTCAGCGTCAACAGCACAAACAATGACGGCGCTGATGACAGATGTCGTTTGCTATGGCACCGGCAAACTGGCGAAAATGCCTGGAATAAGCGTCGCTGGCAAAACAGGTACCGCTTATAAGTTGCAGGACAACGGCACATACACGAACGATGAAGGCGCCAGAACATACTTTGCGTCATTTGTTGGCTTCCTTCCGGCAAACAACCCGCGCATGACTGTTTTGGTATCAATCGATGAACCAGATCCTTATTCGAACGATCGATTCGGTGGCACCGCGGCTGCACCGGTATTTGCGCGCATCGGTCAAGTCTTGGTTAATGAATTGAACATTCGCCCTGAGGGTGACGATTTGGGTTGCGTCGGTTCGCGCCCCGCAGAACTTGGGCCGAGCCACTGAGATGTCAGTAAAAATGGAACGCCAGTTAGATGAATTACTGGCAAGTACATCTGAAATTGTCGTTAATCAAATTATTGGCAACGCAAAGATAAAAGTTTCAGACATTACGCATGATTCTTCGAAGGTTTCTCGCGGAAGTATCTTTTGTTGCATCGTGGGCGAAAACGCCGACGGCCACAATTTTGCAAAAGTTGCGGCAACAAATGGCGCCATCGCACTGCTTGTCGAGCGACGCGTCGAAGCCGACATTACACAAGTAGTTGTCAGCGACGTGCGCTCGTCGATGGGTTATCTCGCTGCAGAGCTGTTCAATCGACCAAGCGAAAAACTGAATGTAATAGGTATCACCGGCACTAATGGCAAGACGACAACTGCGCACATGTTGGCGTCAATCTTGCGGCAGCACGGCTGGTCGACATCAGTGATTGGCACACTCACCGGCTCGCGAACGACACCAGAGTCAACAGATTTGCAGCGACTCTTGGCTGAAGAACTAAATCGTGGCGGTCAAGCAGTTGTGATGGAGGTTTCTTCTCACGCGCTTGCTCTGGGTCGCGTCGAAGGAACATCGTTCAAGGCGACAATATTTACAAATCTCGGTCAAGACCATCTCGATTTTCACAAATCAATCGAAGATTATTTCGCGGCTAAAGCCAGGCTCTTCACAAACCAGTTTACAAAATTGTGCATCATCAATCGAGACGATGTGCGGGGTTCGTTGCTAATCGACACCATCTCGAAAGGTAAAGAACTATGTATTGAATCTTTTGGCATGTCAGATGCGAAAGCGGTTCACGCCGATGCATCAAAGATTTCATTCGATTGGCAGGGTCAAAAGATCGAATCATTGATGGGTGGAAATTTCAATGTAATGAACGCGCTAGCTGCCGCGACTGCAGCAGCCAAACTTGGTGTCACTGTTAGTGACATCGCTAAAGGTTTGGCTGCTGCAAGCGCTGTGCCCGGAAGGTTTGAGTCTGTTAGTGAAGGACAAGACTTTTCTGTGGTTGTTGATTACGCACACACACCCGAGGCGCTACAAAATGTTTTGCTTGCTGGTCGCAAAATTGTCGGCGAACAAGCACGAGTGATAGTTGTCTTTGGTTGTGGGGGCGGGCGAGATCAGTCGAAAAGACCTAAGATGGGCGATGTCGCGACAAAGTTCGCAGATGTCGTGTACATCACTTCAGATAATCCCAGATATGAAGACGCCCAGACAATCGTCAAAGAAGTTCTACAAGGGGTTTCAAATGGTTCAGGCGTTTCGAGCAAAGTGATTACCGAGTTAGATCGTCGACTTGCAATTACTGCAGCGTTTGCGGCAGCTAAACCTGGCGACATAGTGATAATCGCCGGTAAGGGTCATGAGACAACCCAGACAATCGGCGCAAATGAAACGCCGTTCAGCGATGTTCAAGTCTCGCGTGAGATGTTGAAGGCTGCTTCATGATTGCGATACTCACTGCGGCGGCCGTGGCGATGATTGCGTCGCTTATTGGCACACGTGTTTTAATCGCCGTGTTCAAACGCATTGGTAAAGGTCAGCCAATTCTTGGTGCCGAGGATCGCGGGCCAGTGCAGCACATGAGCAAGCAAGGCACGCCAACAATGGGCGGAATTGCAATTTTGTTTTCAGGCGCGCTTGGTTGGTTCGTTGCCCACCTTAGAGATGGGTTGCCTTTTTCAGATCAGTCGATGATCATCTGGGCCGCCGTATTTGTGCTGGGCTTTGTCGGCTTCCTTGACGACTTTCTTAAAGTGCAACGTCAACATAATCGTGGACTCTTCTGGAAGAAAAAGGGCTACATCACTTTCGCCATTTGCATCGCTTTAACTTGGTGGTTGACGGCCGCAACGGGTGTTAGTGAAACGCTTTCGTTTACACGAGCAGATTTGCCAGGCATCACATTTACCTGGCCGCTTTTTGTGATCTGGACAGCATTAATGGTTTGGGGTACATCAAATGCAGTAAATGTGACAGACGGACTTGACGGTTTGGCCGCTGGCTCTGCATCGTTTGGTTTCATCGCCTTCACTGTCATCGCATATTGGGCGTTTAGAAATCCGCAAATTTATAGCGATGTTGTAAACCCACTTGATCTCGCGGTGCTTGCGGCTTCTTTGGCAGGTGCTTGTGGCGGATTTCTTTGGTGGAATGCCGCACCAGCACGAATTTTCATGGGCGATGTCGGCGCTCTCGGGCTTGGCACTGCTCTTGGTCTGCTTGCGGTCACGACGAACACGCATCTTCTTTTGCCACTGATTTGCGCAATCAATGTGATCGAAGCCGGATCGGTTGCGATTCAAATGGGCGTTTTCAAAGCATCGGGTCGCAAAAAACGTTTGTTCAAAAACTCTCCGATTCATCATCACTTTGAGCAAAGCGGCTGGCCAGAGACAACTGTGATTATTCGTTTTTGGATTATCTCAGCGATCTTTGTAGCAACTGCCGTGGCGGCATTCATCGCCGACTTCACAAATATTCAAAGTCTCTATGGGTTTCGACGCTGAGATGACGACGACTCTCGTTTACGGACTTGCCGTTACCGGGCGAGCGGTGGCTAGCGAGCTCGTGTCGCGTGGTGAGAGCGTGATTCTGGTCGATGATCTTGAGTCTGAAAGTAACGCAGAGTTTGCACTTCAACTAAAAAGCGAGATTCAATTTCGGCCAACAGCCGCTGAGATTGCTGCACTCTTACATAAATCTGATCGTGTTGTACCCGCACCAGGCTTGCCTGAGAGTCACCAGTTGTTTGATGCGTCGCGTCGTTTGCAAAAACCCGTGATGTCAGAAATCGAACTTGCTTATCAAATCGAACAGCAGTCATCAGCACCTCGACCGATGGTCGCGGTCACCGGTACTGATGGCAAAACGACGACGACTTTAATGGCGGCGGCGATTTTAAATTCAGCGGGCAAAAAATCTCTCGCAGTAGGCAATACCGACCTACCTTTGATTGCAGCGTTACGTACCGACGCGCAAGCGTTTGCAGTTGAGTGTTCGAGTTTTCGTTTGGCCCTGACTCAATCATTTCGCGCAAAGGCTTCAGTGTGGTTGAACTTCGCTCCCGACCATTTAGATTGGCATACTTCGCTTGGCACGTATCACGAAGCCAAAACGAAAATTTGGGCACACTTACAGCCGACAGATGTGGCAGTCGTGCCTGTAGTTGATCAATCGATCACAAAAGTTGCAAAATTATGCGGTGCTCGGGTTGTAAGTTTCGGTGCAGATACTGGTGATTATCACGTGTCAAACGGTGTGCTGACGTGTCCGTCGGGTGAAATTTTGCATCGCGATGAAATGGCTCGAAGTCTGCCGCACGACGTGACCAATGCGCTAGCCGCAGCGGCGATCACAATTGAGGCTGGCCTTGCGAATCGCAATCAAGTTGCGCAGGCTTTGCGAAGTTTTGTCAATGCGCCGCACCGAATTGAGTTTGTTGCTGAGAGCGAGGGCGTTCGTTGGTTTAATGACTCGAAGGCAACGAGCCCACATGCATCGAGTGTCGCGCTCAATTCGTTTGAGTCGATTGTGTTGATTGCTGGCGGCAAGAACAAAGATTTAGATTTGAGCGAGATGGCCAAGAATGCTGGCAAAGTCAAAGCTGTGGTAGCAATCGGAACCGCCGCAAAAGACATTGCCACGGCATTTTCGAAAGTGTGCGAGGTCAAAATCTGCAGTTCGATGCGCGATGCGGTGAGTCGCGCCAGCAAATTCGCTGCTTCGGGTGATGTCGTTTTGCTCTCACCGGGTTGCGCTAGTTACGACTGGTACAAAAACTATGGCGAGCGGGGAACTGATTTCAAAAATGAAGTAATTGCATTAATTAAAAGCAAGCAAGTCAAAAACTAACAAAGTCGAGGAAACATGAGCACAGTAACTTCAGCAACAACCCCAAATCGAACGATGACTCTGGCTCAACGTCGTCGAGCAGTTCTTGACCGTGGTGGTTTACTTTCATCTCGTCGAGTTGCGCAGAAGCCTGCCAACACAACTTTCTTCATGATTTTTCTCACAGTGCTGACACTTGTGACATTCGGTCTGGTGATGGTTATGTCGTCATCTTCGATCGTCGCACTGAATCGCGGATTTTCACCGTGGACGATGTTCTTTAAGCAGTTGATGTGGGCATCTGTCGGCGGGCTAGGCATGGCGTTTTTCTTTCGCTTTCCTTATTCGTTGTTGCGACGATTTGTTTTTCCAGCTTTGATCTTCGCATTCGGGTTGATGTTTTTGCCCTTCGCACCAAACATCGGCGTCAGCATCAACGGTGCTCGCGCGTGGGTAGCAATGGGTCCAGTTGGCTTTCAACCCTCAGAGTTTTTGAAGTTGGCACTTTTGGTCTACTGCGCAAACATTCTTGGTCGTCGCCAAAAAGAAGTCACTAATTTTAATCGAACATCACGCCCTGTGATTATTGCGTTGGTTGGGTCAGTTGCATTGTGCATTCTTCAACGCGACCTGGGTGGTGCAATCGTTTTGACTTGCATCGTTTTAGCAATCATGTGCATGGCTGGCATTCCGATGAGAATTGTTAACACCATCGCCGGCTCAGCCGTTCTCGCAGCATTGTTTTTTACGATGGTTACTTCATCGCGACGAAATCGCTGGACAGCTTTTTTGAACTTAGATGAAACAAAAGGCTCTTTCGGCTATCAAGTTTGGCAATCGATACTTTCTATTTCTAATGGCGGGGTATCTGGCGTCGGCGTCGGTGCGGGCACAGGCAAGTGGGGTTATGTTCCACTAGCGCACAGTGACTTTATTTTTTCGACGATTGCCGAAGAGATGGGTTTGATTGGTGCCGCTGTTGTAATCGGTGGCTTTTTAACTCTCGTCGTGTTCGGCTTGCGCGCCGCACTCGGCGCAGAAGAACGATTCGGAGCACTTCTAGCGGGTGGCGTAACCATGTGGTTTGCAATTCAAGCAATCATTAATATTGGCGGGGTCACCGGTTCGATGCCCGTGACTGGTTTAACACTGCCGCTCATCTCATACGGCGGAAGTTCGTTGCTGGTGTGTATGTCGGCAGCAGGGCTGTTGATGAACGTCGCGCGTAATATGAAGTGAGCAATCCTTACAAGTAGAACCCCTTGACCGTCTCTCGCCCCACTTTCTTTGCCGTCATAACGGGCGGAGGAACTAGCGGTCATGTAATACCCGCGCTGGCGATAGCTGAATTGTTGCAAGACAGTGGCATCTCTAAAGATCAATTGCATTTTGTTGGATCAACAAACGGCGTCGAAACGACTCTCGTGCCACCAACTGGTATTCCGATGTCGCTGTTAACCGTTCAGGGCTTTGGTCGGGGCTTGTCTCTGCGAGCACTTAAGCAAAACATCCGCACTTTACGAGTTTTGCGAAACGCTTCGCGACATGCCGAGCGACTTCTATCAAGTCTGCGACCCGCAGTAGTTGTATCGGTTGGCGGATACGCGAGCGTGCCAGCAACACGTGCGGCAAAAAAGTTGAAGATACCAGTCGTGACAGTTTCTTACGATCAACAACCTGGTTTGGCAACCCGTTTACAGGCGCGAAGTGCTTCTGGCGTTGCAGTCGCATATTTGCCATCAAGACTTAAAAATGCAACCCTTACCGGTGCGCCAGTTCGCCGAGTTTTGCGAAACCTTGATTTGTCATCAACTAGAGCCGATGCTCGCATGCGACTATCGATACCAAGCGGTCGAGAAGTTATTTGCATTACAGGTGGGTCTTTAGGTTCGGCAAAACTGAATTCTGTTGCGCGCACACTTGTCGAAAACAATCAGAGTCGGGGCGATATTTGTGTCATTCATTTGACTGGTGAGCGATATATAAACGATGACCTTCCAGTTGTTAGAGATGACGCAGAGATCGCTTATCGCCGACTTAAGTCGACTGTAGCGATGCAAGATGTATACAGCGCGTCTGATCTAGTCGTTGCACGTGCAGGCGCAAGCACTATCGCTGAAGTTTCAACAATTGGTATCGCCAGCGTGCTAGTTCCGTGGAGCGGCGCCGCAGAAGATCATCAAACCGCAAATGCAAAATGGCTAGAAGATCTTGGTGGGTCATTGGTAATCAATGAAAGAAAAACCTCGAACAATGAAATCGCCGATCAAATCATCGATTTGATTGACGATCAAACCAAACTTCGGGTGCTTGCCAATGCCGCACGGTCGGCTGGCAAGCAGCACCGTGAGACAACTCTCGCCGAATTGATTTTCAGTGCGGCAAAACAAAGAGGCAGACAACATATTGACTTGCGCGAGCCGAAACGAGTTCATATTGTCGGTGTCGGTGGCCCTGGAATGTCGGCTGTTGCCACAGTGCTGGTCGAAATGGGCCATCAAGTTTCGGGTAGCGATATTCGTCGGTCAGAGTTAACAACTCGGCTCGAGAATCTTGGTATCACAATTAACATTGGCCATAATCCCGAAGTTGTTTTAGGTTGTGATTTCGTCACTGGTTCGCCAGCCATCGCCGAGGCAAATATTGAATATCGAAAAGCACGTGATTTAAGTATTCGTGTTCTCTCACGAGCTGAAACTCTTGCCAGTATTTGTCGTTGTGCCACAAGCGTTGGTGTCGCTGGCACGCACGGCAAGACAACAACTTCGTCGATGCTCACAACAATTTTGCTTGGCGCCGGCAAAAACCCGAGTTATCTAATCGGTGGCGACGTAATTTCATTGAATCGTGGCGCCTCGTGGTCGAATGGTGAGCTGTTCGTGGTCGAGGCCGATGAAAGCGATGGCACCCATGCTCAGCTTCCACTTGCTGCAACAATTTTGACGAACATAGACATTGATCATCTAGATCATTTCAAAACGCAGGCCGCAATTGAGCAAAGTTTTTTTGACTATGTCGGCAACATTGCCGGACCACGCGTCTTGTGTCTTGATGACCCGGCATGTGCATTGATTGCTCAAACACACAATGCAATTACATACTCAGTCAACGACATGTCTTCAGCTGATTTTGTCGCTACTTCGATCAAGTTCAAGAATGGAAGTTCTTCGTTTGTCGTTGCTCAAAATCGCGGTTCGCAGAGTGTTGAGCTCGGTCGCATAAATCTTCCGTTGCGGGGCCATCACAACGTAAGCAATGCACTCGCCGCTCTTGCAATGGCGATGCAGTTTGGTGTTGAATTCGAACAGGCTGCGCAGGCGTTGAGCAATTTCGGCGGAGTCGCTCGGCGATTCGATGTTCAAGGTATAGATCACGGCGCGACATTCGTAGATGATTATGCCCACTTACCAAGCGAAATTTCTGCCGTGCTCTCAGGTGTTCGTGACGAGTCAGACAACTGGTCGCGTGTCGTGGCAGTTTTTCAACCAAATCGATTCAATCGCATGTCGGTGATTTCGCACCTGTATGCCGATTCGTTTGTCGCTGCTGACCTAGTGGTGATTACTGACATTTATTCTTCGGGCACCGAGCCAATTGCGGGTGTCACAGGTCAGCTTGTTGTCGATGCGATTCTTAAATCGCACCCAAACAGTCGCGTCATATATCAACCAAGCCGTACAAATCTCGTAGAGTTCTTGGCAGATGAAATCAAAGACGGTGATCTGTGCATATCAATGGGCTGTGGTGATATCGCTAGTTTGCCCAGCGAAGTGATCGCGCGACGTCGAGGTAAGTCAAATTGATTTCAGAATTCAGTCGCCCTAGCGATAAAGATTTGAATCGCTTAGCTTCGTTGCTCGGCGATCGAATCACCAAAGACGAGCCAATTGGTCCATACACGACTTATCGGGTTGGTGGGTCTGCGTCATTGTTTATGCGAGTGATGAGCGTCGATGATCTGCATGCCGCTTCGCGCGCGCTAGCAAAAGTGAAAATACCTGTATTGATGCTCGGTCGCGGTAGCAACATGCTGATTAGCAATAGCGGCTTTCGCGGTTTAGCGATCGCC
>JBIKVV010000036.1:0-13596 GCA_044356655.1 Ilumatobacteraceae bacterium | reverse complement strand
TGAGCACTCGCAAATGTTGACGCAACTCGAACAAGCATTCGACGAACAAATTGCCAATGGCACGACTGAGATTAATTTTGGTGCGCCAATACCGAGTGGCGACGAAATCGCCGCCGAATTCGAAAAGTATCTACGCGACCGCTAATTATTTGCGCGCGCTAAACCGTGCAACCACGACTGCACGTTTGCGCCCAATGCATCAACGTCGTAGCCACCCTCTTGCAGCACCACCGTCGGCAGACCCAACGCACCAACTAGTGCGCCGCATCGGTCGTAGCCAGGTGTCGTCAACGCCAAATCACTGATCGGGTCAGTTATAAACGTGTCAAGACCTAGAGAAACAATAATCATCGACGGACCAAACTTTTTGATTGTCTCGCAAGCCCGTTCAAGCGCCTTCATATATGAGTCGTCATCTGTGCGCGCCGCAAGCGGAACATTAAGTGTCGAACCTCGACCCTTGCCCGAACCAACTTCGTCTTCGTAGCCCGTGAAATACGGATACGCACGCGCCGGGTCACCATGCAGCGACACAAACTGAACATCGTCACGCTCATAGAAAATTTGCTGGGTGCCATTGCCGTGGTGATAGTCGACATCAAGAACTGTAACTTTTGTGCCAGTTGTGCTCGCAACATGGTGGGCTGCGATCGCCGCATTGTTGAAAAAGCAATATCCGCCATACAAGTCGGTAGTCGCGTGGTGGCCCGGTGGTCGGCACAAGCCATAACTATTTTTTTCGCCGTCTAAAACAATTTTTGTCGCGCTCATCGCCACATCAACCGCACCACGAGCCGCCTCGTATGTGCCCATCGTCAATGGTGTCGTTGTCTCAAAGCACCACCAACCCAACTTGCCGTTGACTGACTCTGGTTCAACTCGGTCGCCCATATTCTGGCGCAGGTTTGATTTGAAGAACATATCTGGCACAACTTCGCGAGATTCTTTGACATCGCGCTGATAATCGGCCCACGCAGTTGACAAAAACTTCAACAAACCCGGGTTGTGAATTTTGGTGATCGGCTCAGTGCCCCACTCTGTTGGTGAAACAAAGTTGAATGCTTTGTCGGCAGCCAAAGTCTCGCGAATCTTTTCGGCACGGCCGGTGTGTTCAAACGGCGAGTGTGCCGAAGATCTTTCGATTTCAACTTCAGGGTTGTGCAACAAGTGCGCTGGCGAATATACGACTTTCACAAAAACCCCGTTTCTTTTCGAACTATCTCGGCAATTTCTAACTGAAATCTAGTGGCGAGCGCAGTGATCGTTTTAATTCGGCGACCCCTGATGTTGTCGCGATCGTTTCGACGGCATCCCAAAGTTTCAACGCCTCATCACCGCGTGGCGACTTTGAAATCACGGGGCCAAAGAAACTGCCCTCGTTGGGCCGGCCTGGCTTAAACGTCAAAATCGGCGTGCCAACATCTTTGCCAGTTCGCGAAAGCGCAAGGTCGGTTTCATAACGAATGACCGCAGTATGGGTCTCGTCATTCAGCGAATCAGCCCACACTGTCGGCAACGAATGTCGACGCAACACATCGCTCAAAAACTTGTGCGGGTCAGTATCAACACCTTCACGAATTTTCTCAACGTGCACTGTCGTGCCTATCGCCGTGTAGAACTTTGCTACAGCGTCGTTACCCGCATCTGCCCGCGCGGCACTCGCAACGCGCAGCGCCTGCAATCCGAATGTATGAATCATCTTGTGATAGTCATCACCGGGCTTGTAACCCTTATCGGTGTTGATCATTGACAGCGAAATGAACTTCCACGAAACTTCGTACTTGCGCAACGCACTAACTTCGGTCACCCAACGCGAAGTGACCCATGCCCAAGGGCAACCCGGATCAAAGAAAAAATCTAAATCTGCCACGTAGACAGATTAGGCGCTTTAGACGCGCTCAACCTCTTTAAGGTCGTAAGTTTCGATTATGTCGCCTGGCTTCAAATCTTGGAAGTCTGTCAGGCTGATGCCGCATTCAAAACCTTCGCGCACTTCTTTGACGTCGTCTTTGAAGCGTCGCAGTGTGTTGATGTTGCCCTTCCAAATAATTGTGCCGTCGCGCAAGAATCGCACTCGTGAACCACGAGTGATTACACCAGACACAACCGAGCAACCCGCGATTGCGCCGACCTTTGGTGATTTGAAGATTTCGCGCACTTCGGCTTCACCAGTGACAACTTCTATGAATTCTGGGGCGAGCATACCCTTCATTGCCTTCTCGATATCTTCGAGCAGTTTGTAAATAATTTCATATGTACGAATCTCGACGTTTTCTTTCTCGGCAAGTTCACGAATTTTGCGATCTGGTCGCACATTGAAACCGATCAAAGTTGCGTTAGTCGCTGCAGCCAACGAAATATCGTTTTCGGTTATCGTGCCAACACCACGATGCACGAACGCTGCGCGCACGTCATCGCGCTCGAGTTTGCGCAAACTCTCGGTTACCGCTTCGAGCGAACCGTGCACATCGGCTTTGACAATCACGTTCAATGTCGCGATCTCGCCTGCTTGAATCTGAGTGAAAATATCTTCGAGTTTCACGCCGCGCTGCACTCGTGCGTCGCCGCGTTGGTTCATCGCTCTAAAACGCTGTTCGCGAGCGCCAGCAACCGTTCGAGCAGTTCGCTCATCTGGCGCTGATCTGAATTCTTCACCTGCACCTGGCACAGCTGACAGACCTAAAACTTGCACAGGCGCCGAAGGCCCAACTTCTTTGACTTGCTCGCCACGGTCGTTAATAAGAGCTCGCACTTTGCCCCACGCCGCACCAGCAACGATCGGGTCGCCTACTTTTAACGTGCCCTTGTCAACCAAAATTGTCGCTACAGGTCCGCGACCGACATCGAGTTGCGCTTCAAGCACCACACCTTTGGCGCGACCTGTTGGGTTTGCTTTGAGTTCTTCGAGTTCGGCGACAACATTCAACTGATCAAGCAAATCGTCGATGCCTAGGCCGCTTTGTGCCGACATCTCGACGACAATCGTGTCACCACCCCACGCTTCTGGTGTCAATTGCTGCTCAGCCAAACCAGCCAGCACGCGTTGCACATCGGCATTTTGTTTATCGATCTTGTTCAACGCGACGACAATTGGCACATCGGCAACACGAGCATGATTAATCGCTTCAATTGTTTGCGGCATCACACCGTCGTCAGCGGCCACAACAAGAACAACGATGTCGGTGACACCAGCACCACGTGCGCGCATCTTGGTGAAAGCGGCGTGACCAGGTGTATCAATGAAAGTAATTTTCTTGCCGTCGCGTTCAATTTGATATGCACCGATGTGCTGTGTGATGCCACCAGCCTCGCCTGCGACAACGTTTGCGTTGCGAATTTTGTCGAGCAACGTCGTCTTACCGTGGTCAACGTGACCCATGATCGTAATGATCGGTGGTCGTATTGCTTGCAACTCTGGCGTGTCGTCGTCAGAGTCATCGAACATCGCTTGCAACTCGAGCTCTTCTTGTTGACCTGGGTCTACAAGCAAAATCTCTGCGCCGATTTCGAGTGCGAATAACTCCATTTGTTCGTCGACAAGTGTCATCGTCGCTGTCACCATTTCGCCGTGCTCAAGCAAGAAGCGAACAACGTCAGCTGGTGTGCGATTTAATTTCGGCGCAAATTCTTGCGACGAGCAACCACGTTCGATTACAACAATGCCTTCTGGCGGCGGTGTTGCACTCGGTGTGTAACTTGTCGGTGCTTGAGGTTGCTGCTCGTCGAATTCGCGACGACGCTCACCACGAGTTTTTTTGCGAGGGCCACGTCGCTGACCGCCACCTGGTCCACGACCGCCACCCGGACGACCGCCCGGCCCTGACGGACTGCTGCGACCAAGTGCTGTACCACGACCGCCTGTCGGCGCACCCGGACGCCCCGCGCCTGGGCCACGACTTGGCGCACCACGATCTGGAGAAGTACGACCACCTGAACCAGCCGGGCCACGACCAAGTTGCGACGCCGGAATTCGTCCGGTGCGTGCGTTCGTTGAAGTTGTGCCAGTGCGTTGCGGCCCACGATTAAACGGCGGACGCGTCACGCCACCTTCTGGTCGGCGCGCAACTGGCGGTGGCGGTATCGGTCGTGACGAACCTGGCGGTGGCGGTATCGGTCGCGAACCAGGTGTGCCTGGTCGCCCACCTGGCTGTGGCGGCTGTGTCGGTCGCGTCGGTTGTTGTGTCGGTGCACTTGCAGCTGGCGCTTGTGGTTGCGCAGCAGGTCGAACTGGTTGTGGTTGCAACGGTTGAATCGGTCGTGCAGGTGCAGGTCGCACGGCTGGTGCAACGTTCGTAACAATGCCGGGCCTATTTGGCTGAGCGGATGAAACTACGCGGCCCGCACCACCATCACCCTCGCGCGGCGCCATGTCATCGCCTTGCAAACCCGACGTCGCTGGTGTCGCTGGTGTCGCCGAAGCTTCAACTGCGTCAGTAGCAACGTCAACCGTTGCTGCGTCGTCATCTGCGCCAACTTTTTTCGCGGCAGCTTTCTTTGCGCCAGCAACTTTCTTTGCGCCAGCAGCTTTCTTTGCGCCAACTTCTTTCTTCGCGCCAGCAACTTTTTTCGCCGCCGCTTTTTTAACTGGCTTGTCAGAGACTTCTTCTGGCTGTACATCGCGCATCAAACCTTCACGCTCGGCACGCGCACGAATGCGATCTGCCTGAGCATCGATAACAGTCGACGATGGGCCCTTTACGCCAATGCCAAGTTTTCCGCTGAGGTCAATGACCTCGGCGTTGGTCATTCCGAGTTCTTTGGCGATCTCGTGAACGCGTTTGGCTTTTGGCAAAGTGTTTAGCCTCTCGAACTTTCTGCGGCGCCACCTGATTGAGCAGCAACTTGTTCTTGACTGAGAATCGAACCATCAGCCGCATGCCATTCCATTGCGCCGGTCTCGATGTTCGTCTTCCATTCGCCTTCTGCATACATCGTTTCGGTTGTCGCAGCCTCGGCAGGTCGACGTACAACTGCGTTGCCCTCGGCAGCAGCCTCTGACTCGCTCTTAATGTCGATGCGCACGCCTGTAAGACGAGCCGCAAGAGTTGCGTTCACGCCCATCTTGCCAATTGCCAACGACAACTGAAAGTCAGGCACGATTACATCGGCTTGAGTTTCGTCTGGGCTCAATCGAACTTCGCTGACCTTCGCTGGCGACATCGCTTTGGCGATGAAGTCGCGCTTGTCTTCGCTGAACGGAATAATGTCGACTTTTTCGCCGCGCAATTCGTTTACGACCATACGCACTCGACCACCGCGAGCACCTACACAGGCGCCAACAGGGTCAATCGCTTTATCGTTCGACCAAACTGCGATCTTTGTTCGTTGTCCCGGTTCGCGAGCACACGACTTGATTTCAACGATGCGATCGGCAATCTCAGGCACTTCCATTTCGAACAGACGCATGATCAAACCAGGGTGTGTTCGGCTGACGACAATCTGAGGGCCCTTCGGTGTACGACGCACTTCAACGATGTATGCCTTCAAACGAGCATTTGGCTCGCGAGTTTCGCCGAGCACTTGCTCTGCTTGTGGCAACAACGCTTCAACTCGACCCAAGTCAAGCAGCGTGTACCGAGTGTCTGTTTTTTGCACAGCACCCGAAACAATGTCACCTTCGCGGTTGGCGTATTCTTCGAACTTGCGCTCGCGCTCTACTTCACGAATTCTCTGGCTCATCACTTGACGGAAGGTCACCGCAGCAATTCGGCCTAATTCGTCTTTCTTCGGCGTGTCATCACGCTCGTTAATCCAGTTGCCGTCGTCGTCAACGTCGTATGCGGTGAAGGTGATGTCCATGTTGTCTGGGTTGATGCCCACGATCACTTCATCGGCTGCACCTTGACGCTTTTTGTAGGCGGTCGCCAACGCCTCGACGAGCACCTGCAACAGTGCGTCGATTGAAATACCTCGGTCTGCTGCGAGCATGCGCAGCGCTTCTGACATGTCTAAGTTGCTCATGATGCTTTCGCCTCCATTTTGTTTGCACTCTTTTTCTTTGAGTGACGAGCATCTTCTTTTGATGTCGTCGCTAATTCAAAAACTGTTTTCGCACGATCAATTTCGACATGTTTGATCGCAACTTCAGCGCCGTCTTCTTTGCGCACGACGATTTGTTTGTCGTCGGCGCCAGCGAGAACACCGTGCACGCGTCGCTCACCAGTCGCTTCATGTGGTGCGGTCAATCGCACGCTGACAACTTTGTTGATTTCGCGCTCAAAATGTCGCGGCAATCGCAAGTTGCGCTCAAGACCTGGGCTAGTAACTTCGAGTGTGTATCGACCAGGCACGGGCTCGGTGTGGTCGAACTCGCGTGAAACCAAACGGGTCAATAGTCCGATCTTTTCGAGATCGACGCCAGCCGGCTTGCCGTTTTCGCCAATCAAACCTGGTTTCGTGTCGACAACAACTCGCACTATGCCGCTGACAAATTCGAGGTCATAGAGATCAAGGCCGAGATCGCTAACGATTGGCGTGACAATTTCGCTGATGCGCGTAAGCACTGAACTCTCGGTTGTATTCTGCGTCATTAGATATCTCTCCTTTCTCTCAATAATCAATACAAAATCACCATCAAATAGCCGTTTTGGCGAACCAAAACGACACCCGATAGAGAACAAAAGGCGTGGGCCTAAACCCACGCCTTCGGTTCTTAGAACTTTAAAGGTCATCTCAAGTATAGGGGTTTTAGTAAAGTTTTCGTGAGGCGCTATTCAATGCGCTACGAGGTGAGGCCCTGTGATTTTGCGTATGTCAACTATGTTTTTGCGGACATTACGCGATGATCCTGTCGATGCTGAAGTGCCAAGTCATCGTCTGTTGGTACGCGCGGGATACATTCGTCGCGCTTCGCCAGGTGGTTATACATGGTTGCCTCTCGGTTTACGAACGTTAAATCGCGTTGCATCGATTGTTCGCGAAGAAATGGATTCAATCGGCGCGCAAGAAGTGCACTTTCCGGCAATGTTGCCTCGCGAGCCTTATGAGACAACAGGTCGTTGGACAGATTACGGTCCGAATTTGTTTCGCTTGCAAGATCGTCGCGGCGTTGATTATCTGCTTGGCCCAACACACGAAGAAATGTTCACGCTTCTCGTCAAAGACCTATATAGCAGTTACAAAGATTTGCCGCTCTGGCTTTATCAAATTCAAACAAAGTTTCGCGACGAGGCTCGCCCACGCGCAGGTTTGTTGCGCGGCCGCGAATTCTTGATGAAAGACTCTTACAGTTTCGACATTGATCAAGATGGTTTGCAACGCAGCTACGACGCACATCGCGCCGCATACTTGCGAACCTTCGATCGTTTGGGTTTGCCATATGCAGTCGTCTCGGCGATGTCTGGTGCAATGGGCGGTTCAGCATCAGAAGAGTTTTTGTTTCCGTGTGAATCGGGCGAAGACACTTTCGTCAGTTGCACCAAGTGTGACTATGCGGCCAACACCGAAGCAGTTCGCGTTGGTGAGCCAGCGAAGATCGACTTTGCAAGTTTTGCTGCTGCAGTCGTGCACGACACGCCAGCGACACCAACAATTGCGACGCTTGTCGATTTGTTCAATACTCGCGCCGATCTAAAACGCAGTGATCGCGTCTGGACCGCCGCCGACACACTCAAAAATGTTGTCGTCAATTTGCGTCACCCCGACGGTCGCATCGAGCCACTCGCGGTCGGCGTGCCTGGCGATCGTGATGTTGACCTCAAGCGTCTTGAAGCACAAGTTGCACCTGCTGAAATCGTCGACTTCACCGAAGAAGATTTCGCTAAAAACAAAAATCTTGTCAAGGGCTACATCGGGCCGACCGCGCTCGGCGAAAAGAATGCGAGTGGCATTCGATATTTGCTCGATCGCAGCATTGCCATCGGCAGCGCGTGGATAACCGGCGCCAATGCGCCGGGTAGACACGTTGCCGGCCTCGTGTACGGCCGAGATTTTTCATCTGACGGCGTTGTTGACGCTGCCGATGTGCGCGACGGCGACCCATGTCCGAAATGCAGCGCGAAACTTCACATTCGTCGCGGCATCGAGATCGGTCACGTGTTTCAACTTGGTCGTAAATATGCCGAAGCACTCGGGCTCACGGTGCTCGATCAAAATGGCAAGACTCAAGTTGTCACGATGGGCTCATATGGCATCGGCGTTTCACGTGCGGTTGCTGCAATCGCCGAAGCAAATCACGACGAACTCGGTCTCAAATGGCCGACCGCTGTTTCGCCAGCCGATGTGCACATCGTTATTGCCGGCAAACCAGGCGATGAAACTGCAGGCGCCGGCACTCAACTCGCCGAAGAACTCAGCGCCAAAAATATGACTGTCATTCTTGACGACCGCAAAGGCGTTTCACCCGGCGTGCGCTTCAAAGATGCCGAACTAATCGGCACACCACGCATCATCATCGCTGGTCGTGGCGTTGCTACTGGTGTCGTCGAAATTCGCAATCGTCGTGAGGGCACTGCAAGCGAGATTGCACTCGCTGATGCTGCTGAGTATGTCGTCAAAATGCCAGCAACCTAAGAGACTCACCAACAAATGCCAACACGACTCTCGCCCGCACTAAAAAATTATGACTGGGGCGACATAATCGCTCTTCCAGATTTTTCGGGTCAGCCGAGAGATGCCAAGCCGTGGGCAGAACTTTGGTTCGGCACACATCCCGATGGTCAAGCAACAGTGCAAACTGGCAACGGCAACAGTCGCCTTTCAGAAATCGTCGGTGAGCTTTCGTTTTTGGTCAAACTCATCGCGGTTGCCAAACCACTTTCAATTCAAACGCATCCGACAATTGCGCAGGCTCAGGCTGGTTTTGCTCGCGAAAACAATCTTGGCATCGATCGTGCAGCATTTAATCGCGTCTATCGCGATACAAATTCGAAACCAGAGTTACTCTGCGCACTTAGCGACTTCGAGATGCTTTGTGGGTTTGCGCCAATTGAGCAGTCGCTTGCACTCGCCGAAACTAACGGATGGCTTGAACTCGCGCGACATTTAAAGTTGACGGGTCTGGCAAATACCGTGCGCTGGGCACTCGAAGAGAGAAATCACAAAACGCCGACAAATTTGCCTAATTATCTGAGGGTGATCGGCGAACTATACGCCAACACTGGCGGCATCTATGTCGCATTGTTAATGAACCACATCACGCTCAAGCCCGGTCAGGCGATGTTCTTAGAGCCAGGCAACGTGCACTCATATTTAAGTGGTCTGGCTGTCGAAGTCATGTCGAGTAGCGACAATGTCATGCGCGCCGCATTCACCACCAAACACGTTGACCTTCAAGAGTTTTTCGCGACAGCCAAGATTGAGTCGCATCTGCCAACACAAGTCACGCAGCGCGAGTCGTCAACAAACAGTGTTGATTACGAGATTCGCAATGCTCCGTTTAGCGTGCAAAAAATCACTGCAGATAGCGCAATGACTATTCAGGCCAATCACGAGGTAGAACTATGTTTATGTGTGCAAGGTCATTCGGGTGATTTGCACCAGGGTCAAGCCTGTATTTTGCGCCAACACGAAGTGCTGCAACTCGAAAAAGACTCAGTCGTCTTTCGCGTCTGGGGCAACTAATTTCTCTACCGAATCATGAATAAAAAGCTTCAACGTTTCGCGCTTCGCGCTCGAGCAAGCCGCCTCACTCGGCTTCGCCGCGCCATACTTCTTGCAGTCGCCGTTTGCCTCACTGTCGCAGCGGGTATCTCGACGCCATTCACGCCAAATGCTGGGCCGTCGATTTTGATCCTCGGTGACAGCATCACCTGGGGCACCGAATATTTCGCCAAGTCACAAAAACTAATTGTCGCCGACGCACAGTGGGCAAACGTCGTCATCGACGGTCAATATTCGCGCCGAGTTGCGTTTCCGACGCCAAATGCATCCACAAAATATTCTGGTGTTAAGACTTTTAAGAAACTTAGCGACAGTGGTCTTCGCGCCGATGCAGTAATCGTTGCACTCGGCAGCAACGATGTCGCGATTGAAACCAAAGAGGCTGTCTACGAATTGATCATCCGTGATTTGTTGAAAACTATCGGCAATGTGCCAGTCACTTGGCTGACTGTTAATCGACGCGACACTCCAGAAATTGCAAAACGTAGCGTTGTGTTCAACCAAGTGCTCGTTCGAATCGCGCCCGAATATCCGAATCTTGTTATCGAAGATTGGTATTCAAAAACTGTCAAACGCACAAAGTGGATGGCATGGGACAAAGTGCATTTAACACCATCGGGTTATCAGGCCCGCGCCAAACTGCATCAACGACTTGCGCGCGAACTATTCGACCGCCACATCATCGCTACAACGCCAACCACGACAACTTCGACTGTGCCGCCGACCACTATTCCCGCGACAACCGTGCCGCCGACAACAACCTTGCCACCGCCGACCGAAACAACAGCCCCTTAGCGGCGTTTGAAATTCTCGGCGAGGTTTACAAGCAAACGCGTGCCGTATGCAGTCGCACCGCGCTGCAACCAACCTGCATCACCATCAGCCCACATTGGTCCGGCGATGTCGATGTGTGCCCACGGCAAACCCGATGTGAATTCATCTAAGAACAATGCAGCCGTAATCGCACCAGCATCTGGTCCGCCAACGTTTTTCATGTCAGCAACATACGAGTCGAGCAACGAGCGATATTTACGCTCGAGCGGCAATTGCCAGGCCTGTTCGTCGGTTGCACTTGCAGCCGACACAACTTGATCCACGAATCGTTGGTTGTTGCCCATCACGCCCGACATGTGTGGCCCGAGTGCGCGTGCACAAGCACCAGTGAGTGTTGCAATGTCGACGATCGCATCTGGCTTTTGTTCGGCAGCCAACGACAAACCGTCAGCCAACACCAATCGACCTTCAGCGTCTGTGTTGTGAATCTCAACTGTCTTGCCGTTGCGAATCGTCAACACATCGCCCATCGCCATCGCGCTTCCTGATGGCAAGTTGTCGGTGCACATCATGTATGCAGTCACTTGATTTTTGCAGCCCAACGCTTTGAGTGTGCTCATCGTTGCTAACACTGCGGCCGCGCCGGTCATGTCGGCTTTCATCATCGCGTGACTTGGGTCTGACGGCTTCAAACTGATGCCGCCTGAGTCGTACATCACGCCTTTGCCGACCAAAATCAAGTGTGGCAGTTTCGACTTCGTTGCATTCTTCGACACGGATTTCTTTGCCGCCGATCGCGCACCGCTCGGACGATACGAAATCTTCACCATGCGCGGAGGGTTCACGCTGCCACGGTTCACGCCGATCATTCCGCCGCAGCCCATTGCCAACAGTTGATCTTTGTTGAACACTTCGACTTTCACGCCAGTCTCGGCGCCAACTTTTTGCGCACGCTCGGCAAAAATCTTGGCGGTCAAGTGTGCTGGTGGCATATTTGCCAAATCGCGCGCCAAGCAAACAGCGTCGGCAATTGTCTCACCGCGCTTTGATCCTTTTGTTACTGCGAGGTTCGTCGCACCAGGCGCAACAAGCGTTACTGATGTCAGTTTTGATGTCGCTTTCTTGTCGCTCTTCAACGCGTCATAGCGATGTGTCGCCAAGATCAAACCTTCGGTTACTGCTTGAGCAATCGCCGCGCGATCGCCGCGACCTGCCGTTGCCAAAGTCGTCGAAAGGCTTGCAACTTTTGCACTCGCGCGTGCAAGTGATGCTGCGGCCGTGCGCATCGCGTCTGGGTTTGCCTTTGCTGCTTCACCGATGCCAACGACAATCGTCAAGTGCTTTTTGCCGTTCGGCAACACAAGTGTCTGGCCGAGCTTGCCTTCGAAGCCAAGGTCTGCAAGTTGGTCTCGCGTCATGCCAATTTCTTTTGCTGGCGCAGTGTCGCTCGTGACCGCAAAGCCGATTGCTTTGGCTGTCGAGTCGTCAAGTTTTGCAACTTTAAATGTGATCTGGTTTGTTTTCATTTTGTTCTCCTTTTTAAATGTTTAATTACAAAATTCAGTCGATGCTTTTTACTGCCAGCGATTTGCCTTCTTGCCAGCGCGCAATTGTCCATAACAAATCTGAAAGACGATTGAGATATGGGCAGGCTTGCGACGGCGAAGGCGCAGCGGCGAGTGAATGTCGTTCAGCGCGGCGCGCAACTGTGCGACCAACATCGAGCAGTGCCGCAACTTTGTTTTCACCTGGCACCACGAATTCGGTTGGCGGAGTAAATTTCTCGTCGAGACCGTCGATCAGGTGTTCGAGTTTCGTCACCATCTCGGCTGTCACACGCGATTTACCATCGACAAGTTTGTGACGATTCTCTGGCAGTGTCGCGAGTTCGGCCATCAATACCCAAAGGTCGCGCATGATGTGCACGAGCAGGTCGTCGAGTTCGCTGCCTTTGCCCGCCTCGGCGCGCACTAATCCTAAAATTGCTTGCGCTTCGTCAACGGCGCCATATGCGCGTGGCAATGCTGAATCTTTGCCGACTCGCCCGCCGTAGAACAAGCCGGTTGTGCCGTCGTCACCAGCCCGTGTATAGATCTTTTCGCGCGCCATAGCGAGTTACACGCTACTTGCCGTGGCTCATCTGCGCCTCACCCCACAACTACTCTCGGGTGATGGCATTCAATAAACCGCGCACATTGCAGGGCGAAATCGCCGCACTTGAGCGCGAGGTCGATCAACACCGCCGCGACATGGCTGAAGTCGAAGGCAACGACGGTGTCGCCCACGGCAATGTTTCAGACTGGCTAATTACAAGCGGTCGCACACTCATCGACAAAGGCGACGAATTGCTCTCGCTGCTCACACTCGACCCTGATTTCGGCAAACATCGCGATGCGTTTATGCGCGAACTAAAAACTTTTCGCAAGTTCTACAAAAAGTGGGCCGAGAAAAACTCCGACTAATTAGCCGACATTCACACCGCATCGCGGGGTGAGTTAGCGAAAGGGTTTGTCGCCGAGAATCGTGGCGCGGTGCATCACGCGACGATGCGGCAAATAATCTGCGAACGCATAATGCTGCGTCAGACGATTATCCCAAAACGCCATGTCATATTGCTTCCACTTCCAGCGCACAACAAACTCGGGTCGCGCAACATGCGAAGTCAAAAAATTTAGTACTTCGGCACCCTTTTCGGGTTCGAGCTCGATGATACGCGTTGTAAAAGAATGGTTCACATAAATGCCTCGCTTGCCACTAACGGGGTGCGTGCGCACAACCGGGTGAATCATCGGCGGATTCTTCTCGCGCGCCGCGGCGAGTTGCGCTCGCGCCTCGGGCGTAGCGCCGTAGCGATCGTCAGTAAACGCCGCAGCGATGTCATGTTCGGCGGTCAAATTTTCGATCAGCGATTTGTATTCGTCATCAAGCGCGTCGTACGCCGCGATGCAACTCGTCCACATCGTGTCACCACCGGTTGGCGGCAACACGCGCGCTGACAAAAGTGCACCCATCGGCGGCTCTTCAATAAATGGCACATCGGTATGCCACGTGTCGCTGTCGGGCGGGTTTTTCGTGTTCGTATCAAGCACGATGACCTCTTCGACTTCTGGGTCATGCGGATAAACCGGGTGCACATGCAACGCCCCGAAGTTCGCCGCAAGGTCGCGATGTTGACTCGGGGTCACCGGCTGATTTTCAAAAAACAACACATGGTGTTCGACG
>JBIKVV010000006.1:0-52011 GCA_044356655.1 Ilumatobacteraceae bacterium | reverse complement strand
CTCGATCTAAATCAGCCTCGGCTAATGCCGACGGTGAGGATGCGTTGCGCAACAAATTGTCAAGCTGATCAAGATCGCCAAGTTCTTGCATCGAACGCATTGCTTCACCAAACCCCATCGGGTCTTCGCCAGTGAAATCTTGTTTTGAACCCCACCCTTGTTGCGGAAACATGGCCTGCAGTTTTTGCGCTAACTCACTCATTTGCCAGCGTAAATCCATATCTTCAAGAAGTTTCTCGCTCAATTCACGCATCTGCTCGCGTTGTTCTGGCGTCATCGAATTGAGCATCGCTTGGGCATTGGCCATTCGCTTCGCCATGATTTCGAGAAGTTCGTCCAAGTTTTTCGGATTCTCCGGAAAAAAGTCGCCAAATTTCTCCATGAACTTTTCGAACTCGGGATCTTCTCCCCGTTCGCGACGGCTAATCATTTCATTCAGTGCCGCCATCATGTCTTTGGTGCGTTGCATTTCTTCAGGCGTCATCTTCTCAACCGCACTTGACGCTTGATCTAAGTACTGTTGCATCAACTGGTTGCGAAGTTTTTCTAGCAGCGCCTCAAAACGCTGTTGGGCTTGTTGCGACTGAAAGTCATAATGCTCAAGTTCGCTGATTTTGCCGGCGAGATCTTCGGGCAACATGTCGAGCCGAAAGTTTTTTTGTTCGGCAGATTCTTTCGCTAATGCGCTTCGCCGTTCGTCTCCGGACCTGAGCGCATCTTTCAGCGCTTGATCAATGGCATGTCGTTCTTCATCGACCAAGTCGTCAAGTTCGTCGGCGATTTCTTTGTAGACGCCACCAAGATCGCCGCGATCTTTTATCTCGTTGCGCTTATCACGCAACTTCTGCATCATTTCACGAAGACCCATTAAATTTTCGCCGCGGTCATTACGCATGCCTTCCTGCATCATTCTGCGTAACGCCGCATTGACATCGCCATGATGAACTAAGTCATCTGTCAATTCGTCGATCAAACTTTGTGCGTCAATTTCAAAACCTTGCTGTGTTCCGTCCCAGCGCGAATAATTGAACCGACTTGGCATAAGCGCACGATAGTACGACTGTCCGTAGACTGATAATCGCAATGCGCTTTCCTAGAACCTTTATATTCGTTGATTTGTCTGGCTTCACAAGCTTCACAGAGACCAATGGCGATCGCCGAGCGACGAAACTTCTTGGCGAGTTTCGAGCAGTCGCTCGAGCAGTCGCCTCAGAACGTGGTGTGCGCATCGACAAATATCTCGGCGACGGTTTAATGGCCGTTGCTGTCGAACAGATTGATGGCATCACATTTGCACTCGAGTTAGCAAGACGAGCCGAGACGGCCTGCGCACCTCTTCAACTGCGAATCGGCATCGACACTGGTGACACGATGCTGTTCGAAGGCGACGACTACATCGGCAGTGCACCAAACTTGGCGGCGCGACTTTGCGATGAGTCAGCAAATTTAGGTGTGCTGATACCCACAGAACACATCGAAGAGTTGCCAGAAGGTGTCTCGGCAACTCGCCACGGCGCACTCAAACTGCATGGTTTCAATAATGCAATTGAGGTTTCAATTCTCTCAGGACGCCCTGTTATTGCTGACCGCAACGACACAAGCGAAATCTGGACTCGACAACCCTTCCTGGGCTAATTAATCTGCTCGGCACATGCGGCGAGCAGTCGCAAATCTAAACAGTTTTTGAGCGATAAATCGCTTTGCCTGCTTTGGCGTCTTTGTTCAGTCGCTTTGAAAGGTGCAGGCCTTCGAGAACAAACTCAATGGCACTGGCAACGACCGCGGCAGACTCGTCGCCATCAACCAGATCAGCGACCACCGCGCGCAAGCTAGGCATTGTCTTGAGCAATGCGACATAATCGCTCGAGGCAATATCTTCACCCGTTTGCACAACTTTGCCCTCAACGAACTCTTCTGTGACTAGGCGAAGGTTCTCAGTCGAAATGCGCTGCTTGGCAACTTGCAAAACTGCCCCACGAATAAGTTGGTCAAAAACCTGTGACTCACGCGAATCGTCGATTACATCTATTTCAATTTTGCCAGCAGTTGAAGCCGCCAGTGCATCGAGATCGCAAACTCGAGGCGCCACTTCAGTCTCTTTGGCTTTAAGTGCACGTCGCATCGCGTTTGCGCACATCAACTCTTGGTTGCTTGTTGTCAGACGCACGCTCACACCGCTGCGCTGATTGATCTTCGTGCTCGCGCGTGCCAAGTGACTAATTGTGGCGATTATTTCTTCCATAAAGTTTGGAATTCGCACTTTTACATCACCAACGCTTGCATTGCGCGACTCTTGACGTACGACTGCTATCTCTGTTGCTATCTCTAATGGATAGTGAGTTCGAATCTGACTTCCAAACCGATCTTTTAAGGGTGTAATTATTCGACCACGGTTGGTGTAATCATCAGGGTTTGCCGACGCCACGAGCATGATGTCAAGTGGTAAACGAATTTTGTAGCCACGAATTTGAATGTCTCTTTCTTCAAGCACATTAAGTAGACCAACTTGTATTCGCTCTGACAGATCTGGCAATTCGTTGATTGCAAAGATGCCTCGATTGCAACGTGGCACCAAGCCGTAATGCAGGGTCAGTTCGTCGCTCAGATAACGACCCTCGGCAACTTTTATAGGGTCAACTTCGCCAATCAAGTCGGCTATTGAAGTATCTGGCGTTGCAAGTTTCTCGCCGTAGCGAGCAGATCGGTGCACCCAATCAATCGGTGTTGCGTCGCCATTGCTCGCGACAAGTTCACGCGCCTGCCGCGAAACTGGCGCATATGGGTCATCGTTAATTTCGCTGCCACCGACTATCGGCATCCACTCGTCTAAAAGATCAATCAACGATCTAATTATTCGCGTCTTTGCCTGACCACGCTCGCCAAGAAAAACGATGTCGTGACCCGCCAAAAGCGCGTTCTCAAGTTGTGGCATGACAGTTTCTTCATAACCCAGAACGCCGGCGAAAAGTTGCTGATCAGCTGCGATGCGCGCGACAGTATTTTTACGAATTTCTTCTTTGACGCTTTGCGACTTCCAACCCGACTGCTTTAGCTCACCCAATGTTTTCGCGAGACTTGCAGGCAGTTTTGCTTCAATCATGAAGCAGAGATTAGTTGTAGCGAATGAGTTTCGCCTATTTGGAATTCTTGCTTGTCAACGCCTTAGATTGCGATTTTGTCTTCTTTGGTGCGGCTGCTTTGCCGTTGGCTGCTTTTTTGGGTGTAGTTGCATTGCCGTTGGTTGCCTTCGCCGGTAGTGAACCCGATGGATTTTTCTCTGCCTCGCCTGCAGTTGCAGAGTCAGGTGCCGAACTTGTAATGACCGTCGATTTTTCAGAGACTGAAATATTGCCATTTTGTTCGACAACAACAACCTGATAAGAGTTTTCGCCGGCCGGATTGTCAGTGACTTTCAAAGCAGCAGCCGCAGCAGCCGGAACACTGCTGACCAAGATGCCATTGCGATAAATGTTTACAGTGGCTCCTGGTTTTGCAGCAATTTTGAAATTTACTGCGTTGCCGACTGCTTTTACTGGTGCAGCAATTCGCCGTGCACTTGCGGCGATTGGAGGCATCAGCTGGCCCAGTGATGGTTGACGACCATTGCCATTTGAGTTGACTGTATTACTTGGTAATGCTGTTGGTAGAGCGTTAGCTGGCGGTGCTGTTGGTTGTGCGTTAGCTGGCACTGTATTGATTGGCGCCGCGGTCGTAGGTGTAGCACCGGTCGGAACCGAGCTTGTTGGCAAAGTTGTTGTAGTCGTTGTCGTAGTAGTCGTAGTAGTAGTCGTAGTCGGTGCTGACCTACCGCCGCCGCCGCCGCTACTTCCACCGCCACCGCCACCGCCGCCACCGCCACCGCCACCGCCACCGCCAGATGGTGGAGTAGTCGTCGGCGAACTGATGGATTGTGCCGGAGGTGTCGAACTAAGCAGCGAGTAAACAAGTTTGTTCGGCGAACCCGCAGAATCAGAGATCAAATCAGATGTCGCCGTAGATGTGATCCAGGTTGTGACTCGACTTACAGAAAGCGAGGGGTCTGCACTTAACGCCAGTGAAGCAACCCCCGCAACATGTGGCGCAGCCATTGATGTGCCAGAAATTGTGTTTGTTGCAGAGGTCGAGGTGTGCCACGCCGATGTGATGTTTGAACCCGGCGCGAAAACATCAACACATGAACCGTAGTTTGAATAACTGGCTCGTGCATCTGCTGATGTTGTCGCACCAACTGTGATCGCTGAAGTCTCTGCTGCCGGCGAGTAGTTGCACGCGTTAGCACTCGAGTTGCCGGCTGCCACAACAAACACGACGCCGTCGGCAACACCGCGAGAAACTGCAAGGTCAAGTGCGGCCGAGCGCGACCCACCCAGGCTCATGTTGGCGACTGCTGGCACGCCAGATTCGTGATGCGCGATAACCCAGTCAATACCGGCGATAACTCCGGAAGTCGAACCCGAACCCGCGCAATCTAAAACTCGAACAGGCACAACACTGACTGAAGGTGCAACGCCATAGTTGGTGCCCGCAACGGTGCCCGCAACATGGGTGCCGTGACCATGGCAATCTTGTGTGCCACGACCATCGGCGATTGAGCTAAAACCTGAAATTACTCGACTGCCAAACTCACTGTGACTCGACAAAACTCCGGTGTCGATTATGTAGGCACTCACACCCGTACCCGAAAAATTGCTGACGTAACGAGAATTGAGTGGCAGATTACGTTGATCGATGCGATCTAAACCCCATGTCAAAACAGAAATGCCAGAATCACTTCCGGCTGCAGGCACAACTGCAGACGAAGGATTAGAAGGCAGCGATGTGCCAATCGAATTTGTTGCAGTGACCGTAAATGTGTAGCTCACGCCATTGGTTAAGCCACGCACAACACACGACAGCGCACCTGTTGTTGAGCAAGACTTGCTGCCCGGCAATGATGTAACGGCGTAAGCATTAATTTTTGAGGCTCCGTCGCTAACAGGCGCTAGCCAATTTACTGTTGCGGTCGAATCGCCTGCGCTTGCACGAACATTTTGAGGCGCATCAGGAGCTTGCGGTCTTGGCGCAACGGTGAATGTCCAATTCAAACGTGTTGCACCTTTTTTGCCGCTATAGCCGTCGATCGCCACAAAATAAGTGACGCCTGCATTCACTGCAATTGAGACACGGCTCCATAGGCCGGTTTCGCCGACTGCGTCATCGTTAACAGCGAGCATTGTCAAAGCGTTGACGCTCGAGCCCGTGTATGCGCCAAGAATTGTGTCAAAGTCGCTGCCGCTAGTTGTCAACACGAGAGTGCCAGTTTCGGTGGCGACCCACTTGTACCAAATTGATGCGGCAGGTGCGTATCCGCCATGGTTAGGTTCACCAGTTTCGCGTGTTGCTGTGAGCGTCGAGTTCGACGTATTGCCGGTCGAATTACTAATCGCAGTCGCGCCAGAAAATGGATCATTAATCAACGCGCTAACTGTGGTGACTGGTGAACTTTGCAATGACCACGAACCCGTGCCAACTTCGTTAGTCGCTGAGACTCTAAAAATGTGACTCACACCAGCAGCTAGCGAACGAATCACCGAGAATGTTGATGCGCTTACGCCATCTGCAAGTGTTGTCCACGACTTACCAGAGTCAATCGAATATTGGATTGTGTAGTCGCTGATCGGTGCCCCACCGTCGGTCGTAGGTTCTTCCCAATCAAGATCGACCTGTCCGGTACGCGCAGTCGCCACAACGGTTCGAGGTGCGCCTGGGGCAACTGGCGTCCATGGGGTGAAGGCCTCTGATGGTTCAGACGGCTCGCCAATGCCAATTGCGTTTTTTGCCCGCACTCTGAAAATATGCGGCACGCCATCTTCTAGCGGACTTACAGTTCGCGCAACATTGGCACAAACACAGCCGACAACGCCCGTGTTGCCATCCCATGTTGTCCAAGTTGTGCCGTTATTTTTTGAATATTCGATGATGTAGTTGGTTAGTTCGGAGCCACCATTAAATGTTGGTGCGCCCCATTGAATTGCCACTCTGCGTGGGCCAATTGACACATCATTCACGCAACATGGTGCCGACGGAATGCCTGGCGCAACAGACGTTGTGGCAGTTGATGCAGCACCCGCGCCTGAGATATTTATTGCACTGACCCTAAAAATATATGAAGTTGCGCTTACTAGACCAGAGACAGTCGTCGAACGAATGGTGCTAGTCGGGTCAGCGAATGTCGCCCACACCAAACCAGCATTCGACGAATACTCGATTCGGTAGTCGCTGATCGAACTTCCACCATCTGAAACTGGTGCAGTCCAACTTAGAGAGATTTGATTTAACTCGATGTTTGTCACGCGAACGTCGAGTGGCGCACTCGGTACGACGATCGCCCAAGGCGCACCAGAAGCAATACCCGACGGTTGACCAGTGCCGACACCATTGACAGCTTTGACTCTGAAAAAATAACTTGTGCCATTAGTTAGACCTGTGACCGTTGCGGTTGTCAATGTTGAAACACCGTCATCAAACAGCGTGTAACCAGCACTTATGTCAGTTGTGTATTCGATTAAATAGTCGGTGATCGCCGAACCGCCATTAAGCGCCGGCGCCGACCAACTCAATCGCATGCTTTGGTTCAGCGCAGTCGGCCGCAATGAAGTGGGCTCGCCCGGAATACCAGGAGTTGTAGTTACAACATTTGAGGCATCGCTCGTGCCTGCACCACTAACTGCCTTAACCCTGAACGAGTAACTCGTCGCGTTCGTTAGGCCCGTCACATTCGCGCTTGTAGATGTCGAAACACCGTCGCTAAACGTCGACCAAGTCGCACCAGTGTTCGAAGAAAGTTCAATTAAATAGTCGGTGACACTGCTGCCATTATCTGATGTTGGTGCGAGCCATGTAAGCGACGCGCTCGAATTGCCGGCGGCGACCACAAGGTCTCGCGGTGTGCTTGGAGCAATCGGCGTTGGGGCAAGCCACGCAGACTTTGTATACAGAAAAAGATTCACCGACCCAGCACCCGGCGACGACACAACATCTGGAGTCGAATAGGTCACTAATTTTGCAGCAACTGCGGCCGGCGCCATTGTCGGGTCAGCCTCAAGTAAAAGAGCTACCGCACCAGCAACGTGTGGGGCTGCCATTGAGGTGCCAGACAAACTGCGCAGAGATGTTGACGAAGAATGATATGCCGAAGTGATGCCCGAACCTGGCGCGAAAATATCGAGACATGATCCATAATTTGAATAACTAGCGCGCGCATCAATCGAAGTTGTCGCGCCTACTGTTATCGCCGATGGCGCCGAGGCCGGCGAATAACTGCACGCCAGTCGGTTGTTATTGCCCGCAGCAACCACAACGGTTATGCCGTCGGCGACTGCATTTGCAATGGCTGTGTTGAGAGAACTCGAAAAACCACCGCCAAGACTTAAGTTGGCTACCGCCGGTGTGCCTGCTGCATGGTCGCTAATTGCCCAGTTAACACCAGCAATAACGTTAGACATCGCGCCACTGCCACGACAGTTGAGCACACGAATTGGCACCAATCTTGTCGACTTAGCAACACCAGTTGTTGAACCACCAATAGTGCCGGCGACATGAGTGCCGTGTCCGTTGCAGTCAGTTGAGCCATAACCGTCAGCGATAGCACCGTAACCAGTAGCAACTCGACCAGAAAACTCGACATGATCGGCACGAATGCCGGTGTCAATGACATAAGCGGTCACGCCAGCGCCACCGAAGTTATATGTATACATCGCGTTCAACGAGCGAGTGCGTTGATCGATTCGATCTAAACCCCAAGATGGCGGGTTGGCTTGGTCGCCTTCAATTTCGATTATCTGGTTTGGTTCGATGCTCATCACACGCGAGTCTTTGCTAAGGCGTGCAATTTGACTTTCGCTTAACAGCGCGACGTACCCACTGATTGCTTGTGTAAATGCTTGGATAACTTCGCCACCCAACGCATTTTCTGCAGCCACAAACGCCTGAACATCTACATCTGGTCGCAACATGACGATCGAAGTGCCTTCAAGCGGGTCGTCTGCACCAGCCGTTGCGGGCACGGTCGTCGAAGTTGTAGAAGAACTTGTAGAAGAAGTTGAAGTTGTGCTTGTCGTTGAGCTAGTTGTACTTGAACTTGTCGTACTAGACGAACTACTAGTTGTCGAAATTGGTGTAGTTGTTGTTGTCGAAGTACTCGAACTTGTAGTCGATGTAGTGGTTGAAGCTATCGAAGTCGACGAGCTTGTTGAACTCGAAGTTGAATCATCATCAAGGCGAATGACGCGATCGAGTTCGACGATTAGAACTTCGCGGTCAGCTTTGAGTCGCCGAACATCATTGGCGTCAAGTTCAGCAACAAAGCCATTCGCCGCCCCGTCATAAACATCGCTAATCGAATTGCCGAGACGCGCCTCTTTAGCAATTTTTGTTTGAAGATCAGCATTTTGAGTTAACAAAACGATGTAGTCACCAATTGGTGCGTCAGCACCTGCGATCGGTGTCGGTAAGAACTGAAAACCCAATAATGCAGACATAGCGAAAGCCAGCCATGATCGTCGCCGTTTGAAAGTAAGCCGCAAAACACCTGGCTTCAAAGATTTTTTCACTTGCCATCAACCTATCTAATGGGTGTAGCGCTGAAGTATGAGCATTAAGCAAAAAATGGCTAATTTACTCGGGATTTAAATATCCTTGCCCGCGAGCACCTATCAAAGCAAAGCCCTCAGAAACTGGCAATACCAGCAATTCCGGCAATACGAATAAAAATAAGTACCAGAAATGTCTGCCCGACTAGGTGAGACAGCCACCGAGTTGGGTTATGTTGCACGAATCAAACCAGAGTTTGACAAACGCAATGTCAAAGTCATCGGTCTTTCGGTTGACTCAGTCGAATCACTTAACAAGTGAGAGTCTGATATTGCTGAAACACGACGAAGGCGTCATCAACGGCGGCGCAGTCTCAAGGGAAGATGCAAAAAATTTTCTACGGCCAAGGTAAGCGTTTGCGCGGAGGCATAGAATTAACCGCCGTGAACCAGACAATTCAAACAACTCAAAATTTAGATTCAGCAAACATTGCGGCGCGCGCCGAGTCTGCCTCAAAAATCTACGGCAGTGGCGAGAGCGAAGTTCGCGCTCTCGACAATGTGAGCGTCACTTTTGAGCGGGGCAAATTTAGCGCAATCATGGGACCGAGTGGCTCGGGCAAATCAACACTGATGCACTGCATTGCTGGCCTCGATGCGTTGACATCTGGCAGTGTCTACATCGGTAATACTGATTTATCAAAACTAAGCGACAAAGAAATAACCAAACTGCGTCGTGAAAAAATTGGCTTCATCTTTCAGAGTTTCAATCTGATTCCGACGCTTAATGCGTATGAAAACATCACTCTCCCACTGTCGCTTGGCAAATCAAAGGGCGACAAGGCGTGGATTCAACAGGTCATTGACACGATCTCACTCAACGATCGACTTGATCATCGCCCTAGCGAACTTTCTGGTGGTCAACAACAACGAGTCGCCGTGGCACGCGCACTCGCAACTCGACCTGAAATAATTTTTGCTGACGAGCCAACAGGCAATCTCGACTCAAAATCAGGTGGCGACATCCTCAAATTCATGCGTCGTGCTGTGACTGACTTAAAACAAACAATAGTCATGGTCACTCACGATGCGGTTTCGGCAAGTTACGCAGACAGAATTGTCTTTCTCAGTGACGGGCATGTCGCAGGCGAGATGACTGCGCCGACACCTGAAAAGGTTCTTGACTTTCTAAAACACCTAGGCGAGTAATCGGTTCAATGTTTCGACTTTCGCTCAAAATGACTATCGCCCGCAAAGGGCGCCTCTTTTTAACTTCGCTGGCGATAATTCTCGGCACCTCATTTTTGTCAGGCACGACGATATTCTCAGACACGATTAACAGCACTTTTGATCGACTGTTCACCGATGTGTTTCGCGATGTCGACGCCTATGTTCGGTCTACCGACTCTGTCGATACCGGTTTTGGCGAACAACGTGCGCCATCGCCGGTTGCCGTGCTCGACACTATTTTGAAAGTTAAAGGTGTAAGTGCAGCAGTTGGTGACATGCAGAGTTACGCCAGAGTTATCGCCAAAGACGGAAAGCCAATCGGCCAAGATCAAGGTCCGCCGACATTCGGTGGCATCGCCTCAGAAAGCATTGCCGGTTTATGGAATGTCGAAGATGGTCGCTTGCCTAACGGCGCAAAAGAAATGATGCTTGACCGCGAGACGGCAGAAAAAGGCAAATATGAAATCGGAGACTCAGTTCGAGTCACCGCACTTTCAGGTACGCGTCAGTTCACCCTTGTTGGCATCGCTAACTACGGCGATATTTCTTCGCCAGGCGGTGCAACTTTCGCGCTCTTTGATCAGCCAACCGCTTCAGAATTTTTGCTCAAGCCTGGTTTTGTTGACGCGATTTTGATTCAAGGTGATGGCACACTCAGCGACGAAGAATTAGCAAAAACAATTAACGCTGCGCTGCCGACTGATGCAAAACTCGAAACCCTCACAGGTGCTGAGATAACTGAAGAAACAACTAGTCAGATAAAAACTGTTCTGGGTTTTTTCACCGCGTTTCTTACTGCGTTTTCATTCATCGCCCTCGGTATCGGTTGCTTCGTTATCTACAACGTTTTTTCGATAACTGCAGCACAACGCCAACGCGAAAGCGCATTGCTTCGGGCAATTGGTGCAAGCCGACGCCAAGTTACAGTTTCGTTACTAGTTGAGGCGCTGATTGTTGGTGTGCTTGGTTCGGTCATAGGTTTTGTCGCTGGCATCGGTCTTTCACGCGCACTTAGTGCGTTGCTCAACGCGATTGGTCTCGAAATTCCGACCAGAGGTTTGACAATTAACTCAGGCGCAATCGTTCAGACAGTTTTGATCGGCACTTTAATAACAGTTCTCTCGGCAATTTTGCCTGCATTCCGCTCGGGCCGTGTGCCACCTCTGGCGGCCATGCGCGACACTGCTCTCGATACCGTTCAAAAGCTCACTCGTCGAGTCACAATTGGTCTCGTATTGATAATTGCTGGCGCTGTTGGGCTCTTTGCCTCAATGAACGGTGCAGACGTTGCGATTTTAGGGCTGGGTGTGCTCGGTGTTTTTGCTGGTGTTCTTGTAATCGGCCCCGCACTTTCAAAACCAGTTGCAAATTTGCTCGGCAAACCCGTTTCAGCGCTACGTGGTGTGACTGGCGCGATGTCGCAACAAAATGCTGCGCGTAACCCCAAGCGCACTGCTCGAACTGCAGCCCCAGTTTTGATAGGTGTTGCGCTGGTTACGGCCTTCACGGCACTTGCTGCGAGTGTAAAGAACGAAATTCGCGAGTCAATCGGCAGTTCGTTTCGTGGTGACTATGCACTCAGCGTTAACAGTCGAGGCTTTGGTGGCATACCTATCAGCGTCACCGATCAACTCACTCAACTTGCCGAAGTTGATCAAGCCACCGGAGTTGGTTTCATAGCCGCCAAAGTTGGCGATGAGTCACCGTTTGTTCTGGTATTTGACCCGAAAACCGCCGATGGTCTTTATGACCTGGCAATGGTTGAAGGCACGCAAAAAGGTTTAACTAAAAACGAAATTCTTGTTGAGGCCGATAAAGCACTCGATAAAAATTTGACGATTGGCTCAAAAACAAACATCACCCTGGTTGACGGTCGATCAATGCAACTTACTGTCGCCGGCACATACACAGACGCATACGGAAACTATGCAATTAGCCGCGAACTCTTTGAAGGATCTGCGACACCACTGTTCGACAGTTTCGTCTACATCAAAACCGCCGAAGGTGTCAGCGATGAAAGTGCGCGAACTGCGATATCTGCAGTAAGTGAAGACCTCGGTATCGGCACGCTTGAAAGTCGCGACGAATATATCGACACACAAGCAGCACAGGTCGATCAGTTTCTAGCATTGATTTATGGTCTGCTGTTCTTATCAGTAATCATCGCCATCGTCGGCATTATCATCACGCTTTTACTTTCTGTTTTCGAGCGCCGCCGTGAAATTGGTTTGTTGCGCGCTGTCGGCATGACACGTTCGCAAGTGCGCACGATGGTTCGTTGGGAGAGTGTCATCACGTCTTTGTTTGGCGCCATAACTGGTGTTGTGCTCGGCATTTTGACCGGCATCGTGATTGTCGTATCACTCAACGACTCGGGCTTCAGCGCATTCACTTTGCCGATCGGCAACACGCTCTTCATCTTGGTCGGAGCATTCATAATCGGTGTTATTGCTGCCGTGTTTCCGGCATGGCGGGCAACTCGCACCGAAATTATCTCGGCGATCGCCTCAGCCTGATTTTCGCGCGCGCTCTAGCTCTGAGAGATAAATGAATTCGGCTGGGTGCACACCTGGCGGCGTGTCGTGCTCAGTCACATAGCGACTTGAACTTGTGCCAGCGTGGCGATTCTGACAGTCGGCACACCAATAAAGCACTCGATTTGCTTCGCCGTGATGCGTAACACGAACTTGACCCGTGCAACGCTCACATTCTTTGCCATGTCGGCCGTAAACGGCAAGCGTTCGTTCGTGAGAGGCGTGCCGAGACTGCAACATCTCAGCTGCGATTGATACGAGTTCGCGACATTCATCACGAGTGAGCGAACTAACTTTTGCCCACGGGTGTAGTTCGCACGTCCAAAGTAATTCGCAGCGAAACACATTGCCGATGCCACGCATCACTCGTTGGTCTAGCAAAACTTCGGCAATCGTCGCATCGGCATCTTGATATTCGATCATCAGATCAACACAAAGATCTAAATCAGTTTTAGTGTCCGACAAATCGGGGCCATTTCGCCCCAGCAGCGGATGTCGGCGTGGATCAAAATCGTGATACGTCTCAACTTCTGATGGGTCGATACATGCCGCAATCAGATTTTCAACTTGTATTGCTATTTTCACTGAACCACGTTTTTTTCTCTGCCAATCAGCAATATGAAAAACCTTCCAAGATCCACGCAGACTCATCTTTGTTCTGAGCACTACTCCGTCATCAAACACGATTTCGATTTCGCGACCAAAGGCACGAACTTCTTCGATGACGCTGCCAACTTTCAGACTAAGAGCGACATCTTCGGCAATCGTCGCCGCGGTCACATCTTTGCCAATTAGTGCAATTCGCAATGACGACGCTTGTCGCTGCGCTGAAGTCAAGATTGCAGAAATCACGGCAAGACTCCAACCGATGCAAGCGCCAGACGCACGAGACGATCGTGCCCACCTGTCATCTCACGTCGCATTTCTGCGCTTATCGCCTGCTCAGGTGTATACCAGCCAAGGTCGAGTGCCTGTTGTGATGGCTGACAGTCACCAGAAACAGGAACGACAAAAGCAAGGCTGACTGCATGATGTCGCGGATCATGAAATCCGCTGATGTTTGGATCGGTGAAATATTCGACAATTGTGAATGGCGCCGGCTCAGGTGGAATTTTCGGCAGAGCCATTGGCCCCAAATCTTTTTCAATGTGGCGCAGTAACGCATCACGAATTCTTTCGTTAAGTAGAACGCGACCCGAAACCACTGTGCGTGAAATAGAACCATCTGGAGCTTGACGCAAAAGCATGCCAACTTGCGTGACGACGCCAAGTTCATTGACTCTCACCGGAACTGCGTCAACATAAACGAGTGGCACTTGACCCCGCACTTGTTCAAGCTGGTTGTTATCTAACCAGTTGGTTCGCGTGTCGGTAATTTCGCCCAAATCTTTGCTCCAAAAAATTTTAAGTTATAAACATTGTCTCAGATGGCGCAAAGAATTCGTGGCATTACGTACCGGTGAGTAAAAACATCTCAAACAGTTCGCTACCAGTTTCCGGCAACATATTTAGTTTCTAGAAACGCCAGCAAGCCGTCATGGGCTCCTTCGCGACCAAGGCCAGACTGCTTAACGCCACCGAAAGGCGCAGCAGGGTCAGAAACAAGTCCACGGTTTAAGCCGACCATTCCTGACTCGAGCGATTCGGCGATTCGCATGCCCCGACCTAAATCTTGGGTGTAAACATATGAAACAAGACCATGTTCGACATTGTTGGCGTGTGACAAAACATCGTCGCTGTCTTTGAATCGCACCAATGGTGCAACTGGTCCAAAAATTTCGGTTTGCAAAATTGGTGCATCAAATGAAACATCTGTAAGCACCGTAGGAAAGTAGCCGTATGACCCGTCTGTTGCGGCACTGCCCCCGCATACAACTTTTGCACCGAAAGCCTTAGCTTCATCTACCAACTTGGCGACTTGTTGCTGCTGTGACTTTGAAACAAGTGGACCAACAGTTGTCTTAGCATCAAGTCCATCGCCCAAGACGAGAGCACTCATACGTGCAGTAAGTGCGTCGGCAAAAGCATCATAAATTTTTTCGTGCACAAAAAACCTGTTGGCTGCCGTGCAAGCCGCACCACCGTTGCGCATTTTTGCCAACATCGCGCCATCGATTGCAGCCGCAAGATCGGCGTCTTCGAAAACAATAAAAGGCGCATTGCCACCAAGTTCCATGGTGCAGTTGATAATTTTTTCAGCGGCTTGGGCTAACAGCAACGAACCAACGGGTGTTGAACCTGTGAACGAAAGTTTGCGCACTCGATCTGACTTCAACATTGCGCTGACTGCCGGCCCTGACGGGCTCGGCACAACGACGTTTACTACTCCGTCTGGCACACCTGCTCGTTGCATTATTTCGGCGATTGCTAACGCAGTCAAAGGTGTTTCGCTGGCGGGTTTCAAAACAACCGTGCAGCCTGCTGCCAATGCTGGCCCAATTTTGCGAGTTGCCATCGCCGCAGGAAAATTCCATGGGGTCGCCAAAAGCGCGACTCCGACCGGTTGTCGTGAGACCATCAACCAGTTGGCGCCACTCGGTGCGCGGCGATAGTCGCCGTCGATGCGCACTGCTTCTTCGCTGAACCACCTAAAGAACTCTGCGGCGTACGCGACTTCGGCGCGGGCATCACTCAAAACTTTGCCGTTCTCAAGAGTTATCAATCGCGCCAAAGATTCTTGCTCGGCGATCATAATTTCAAAACTCTTGCGCAAAATCTCGGCACGCACTCGAGGTGCTGTTGCCTTCCATGAGTTGAATGCACTTTGTGCAGCGTCAACAGCCGACAAACAATCGTCTGGTGTCGCACTCGAAACTTGAGCCAGTGTCGAACCATCGACAGGGTTTGTAACTGCAACCTTTGACTTGTGGGCGACCCATTTACCTGCAATTAGAGAGTCAAGCGGTTGTGAAGCACCAATTTTTGCCGATTCATTTTTCATACTGTTCAGTCTTACGCAACTGCCGCTTCATTTAAAAACGCTAGATTTGTCGGGTGAATAAACAGCGAATCGTGTTAACGCTGCTTTTTGCTATCGGTTCATCGTCTTGCCTATACGGCGTGATGTTTACAATGCTCGACGATTTTCGCAACAACTTTGGCATCGCCGAATCGGCACTTGGGTTCATCGTTGGGGTTGGATTCTTCACATCGTTTCTCGGACAAGTCAGCATCGCCCCACTTGCCGACCGCGGTCGGGCTAAACGATTAATTATTCTTGGCTTAAGTCTTGAAGTAATCGGCTGCATCGGCATGGCACTCGGCGAAACATTCATGATTCTCTTTATCTCGCGCGTCATTATGGGTTTTGGTGCGGGCAGTGCTTTGCCAGCGCTGCGTCGCGTGATAATCGTCGCTGACCCGGAGAACTTTGGTCGCAATCTCGGTCGTATTTTGTCTTTTGAAGTTGCCGGTTTTGCCTCAGGTCCGGTTATCTCAGTAATTTTTGCCGAGTTCTTCGGCATTCCTGGCCCATTTATATTTCTAGCGACAATTATTTCTTTATTCGTATTCGTAGTTAGTCGCATCGCTGTGCCTGAAACTGCCGAAGAGAATCACCCAACCGAAAGATTTGCGATTGACTTGTTAAAAAATCGCGCCATTACTTCGGGCATCTTGATTGGTGTCGCACTGTTTTTCATGATCGGTGTGTTCGACTCATTATGGGTGTTGATGATGGACGATCTTGACGCTGCACAATGGATGGCCAACTTTGGAGTCTCCGTCTTTGTGCTGCCACTAATTTTGCTCGGTCCATTTGGTGGCAAATTTGTTCAACGCATCGGACCATATCGCGCTGGTGGCTTTGGCATGATTCTTGGTGCCATATTCATGGCCGGCTACGGCTTAATGCCAACACCGACATTGATGATGGTCGTGTTTCTCTTTCACTCACTAAACGATGGTTTCTTTGTCACTGGTGCAGGTGTCGCGGTAGGTACAAGCGCACCGCTCGAGAGACAAGCAGGCGCGCAAGGTCTGCTCGGTGGCATGGAAACTCTTGCTGGCGGTGTCGCCGCAAGTTTCGCTGGTGTCGCCTACGACCATCTCGGTCGTACAACAACTTTTATCGGCACCGGCGCAATCATGCTCACATTAATTTTGGCCAGCCGAATTTTGGCCGGCGACAATTGGTCAGTGCGCAACGTCGTGCCAAAGTCTGCAGTCGCATTAGACATCGTTTCGTAATACTGTTATTGAATAATGGGACAACGTGACGGCGACGGATGGGTCGATTGTGATTGCGGCTATCGCCATTGGGGACGATTCGGCGCAGCGGGTTTGCTGATCTTGCGGCGCGACACATCAGAGCCGCAAGTTTTATTGCAACTTCGCGCCGAATGGACACATGGCGGCGGCACATGGGCGTTGCCCGGTGGCGCAAAAGACTCTCACGAAGATTCAGTGACAGCAGCGCTGCGCGAGGCACACGAAGAAATGGGCATCAACATTGATGCACTAACCATTAAACATGTATTTTCAGATAACCACGGCCCGTGGAGTTACGACACGGTTATCGCTCACGCGATGAGCGACGCGGGTGCTCACATCGCTAACCCAGAATCAACTGCAACTAAATGGTCGCCGATTGAACAAGTCGCAGATCTCAACTTGCACCCAGGATTAAAGCAATCGTGGATTGCGCTCAAACCACTGACTATTAATTCGTTAGAAAGTTAGTCGCTTAAAGCGCTTTGGCGTAAAGTTCGTGCACTTCACCGCGCGATGGATAACGCGGCGTCGTCAAAATTGTCAGGTCGCGCAATGCGTCTTGTGTCAACGAGCCGATGTTGTCACTTGTTGCGCCGAGTTCGCTGAGTTTGCGATTGGTGCCAACAGTCGACGAGAGCTTTTCAACGGCGGCAATTGCAGCATCTGGGTCAACTTCTGTACCTAGTGCTTCACCGACATTCGCGTATCGCTCGGCGACCACGTCGCGATTGAAACGCATCACGTGCGGCAACATCGTGGCCAGAGTTTGACCATGTGCTTGATGCAACTGACCAGATACCGGATGACCAAGTGCATGCACGAGACCAAGCTGCGGCCCGCTTGAAAATGCGCGACCGGCCAAGTGCGATGCGATTTGCATATTTGCTCGCGCTTCAAGGTCGGCACCATTCTTAACTGCAATCGGCAGATATTTTGCAACTAGTCGAATCGCGTGCAACGCGAGTGCATCACCATATGGGTTTGACTTCACTGATGTATGAGCCTCGATCGCGTGAGTCAACACATCCATGCCACAAGCAGCGGTGCCCTTTGCTGGCATACCAACTGTCAAAGTCGGGTCGAGCAAAATCGTGCGCGGACGAAGCAGCGGATTGATGAACAAAAGTTTGCGATGATGCGCAGGGTCTGACGTGTCGGTGATCAAACCAGCGCCGTTTGTCTCTGATGCCGTGCCCGAAGTTGTCGGAATCGCAATTGTTGGCAAGCCCGGCTTTGCGGCGCTGAATTTTGGTGCCAGTGTCGAAAAATCAATTCGATCGTTGGCATCTAGTTCTGGGGCAAATGCCAAACCAACATGGTCGACACCGTTTGGTGCTGCGAGCGCAATATATTTGCCGCAGTCCATAACTGAGCCACCACCAATTAATACGACAACAGTGCCATCGAGACCAAACTTATTGATCGCAGCAACACCGGCGGCGACGTTCAGATCGGTCGGGTTCGGTGACACCTGATCAAACACCTGCCACTTCATGCCTGCAGTTGTCAGGGCGTCAGTAATCGGTTTTACAACACCAGCGCCATTTACGCCAGCGTCGGTGATGATAAAGGCGCGAGTGCCATGTGGCGAAACATATTGCGCAAGCGTCGCTGCGACATTTGGTCCAGAGACTGTGCTTGACATCGGCTCAAGGCCGAAAGTGTTGATTACTGAATCCATTATTTGGCCCCTTTTGATTTTGCCGAATTTTCTCCGAAGCCTAAAGGCTTGCCTTCATGTCGGGCAAGTTCGGCCCGACCAACGACGTGCCAATGCACTTCGTCGGGGCCGTCGGCGAGTCGCAGTGTGCGCTGGCCTGCATACATTCTTGCCAACGGTGTCCATTGTGAAATACCAGTTGCGCCAAAAACTTGCATCGCTTCGTCAATAATTTTGCAAACGCGCTCTGGCACCATCGCTTTAACTGCACTCACCCAAACTCGCGCTTCAGCGTTGCCCATCGTGTCCATCGCGCGTGCAGCACGCAACACCATTAGTCGCATCGCTTCAATTTCGATTCGCGCCTTGCCAATGACTTCGGTGTTCTTTCCAAGTCGAGCGAGTGGTTTACCAAATGCTTCTCGGCTCAAACCACGACGCACCATCAACTCAAGTGCACGCTCGGCCGCACCAATTGATCGCATGCAGTGATGAATTCGACCTGGTCCGAGACGAACTTGCGAAATTTCAAAACCGCGACCCTCGCCCAACAACATGTTCGACTTCGGCACTCGTACATCGGTAAATCGCAAATGCATGTGGCCATGCGGCGCGTCATCTTCACCGAACACGTGCATCGCACCGACTATTTCAACGCCAGGTGTATTCATCGGCACCAAAATTTGAGAGTGTCGACTATGCGGTGGCCCGTCTGGGTTTGTCATCAACATGCAAATCAAAATTTTGCATCGCGGATCACCAGCGCCAGAAATATAAAACTTCTCGCCATTGATCAGCCATTCATCGCCATCAAGAATCGCGCGGCACTCTAAATTTTTGGCATCGCTTGAAGCGACATCTGGTTCTGTCATCGCATATGCCGAGCGAATCTCGCCATTCAACAACGGCTCAAGCCACTTCTTTTTTTGCTCTGGTGTGCCGACACGCTCAAGAACTTCCATGTTGCCCGTATCTGGTGCACTGCAATTCAAACACTCTGATGCAATTGGATTCTTGCCAAGTTCAGCGGCGATATACGCATAGTCAAGATTTGACAGACCTTGACCAGTTTCAGAATTCGGCAAAAAGAAATTCCATAGCCCGTTGGCTTTTGCCTTGGCCTTGATCGACTCGAGCAGTTCGAGTTGACCTTTGCCATATTGCCAGCGATCAGGTCGGCCTTCGCCAAGCTTGAAATATTCTTCGGTAACTGGATCAATCTCGTTCTTTATAAACGCAACCACGGCTTCGTAAAGCGGCACGGCACCAGGCGACATCGCCAGGTTCATCGCATCGTCGGTGGTTATTCCTGAGTGCATTTGTGGGGCTGCCATATCTCCACGCTACCCCTGCGACCTGACACCATTTTTAGTCAGAGCGCCAGGTGCAATTTGAGCGCAACATTCAAATCTTCTTCTAAATCAGCAGTAAGGCGACCCACTCGCTTGCCGATGCGGCTCATCGCGACGGCGCGAATTTGTTCAACTTGGGCTTTTGAATCTGTGCTGAGCCCCGTTGTCTTGCGAGGCAAATGAACCTGAAATGGGTAAACCTTACGAGTGTTGGACGTAATCGGTACGACGGTTACAACTCCGCGATCTAACGCCCTAGTTGTGTTGTTCAAAACATCATTGCTGACTACAACCGCTGGGCGAACTTTGTTGGCTTCGCCTCTGATTGCCGGGTCTAAATTGACCAGTCGGATTTCGCCTCTGAGCATTTAATCTTTTTTTGACGCAGTCTTCGCATCAGATGCATCTATTGCATCCCAGTCTTTGCCGTCTTCACTGTTGACCCACTCATCAAATGCTTCGGCGTACATTTTGCCGAGGTCTGCACCTTTCAACAGCCGCAGCGCCCGAAGCAACACAGCAGAGCGAGATGGATACGAACCGTCTGCAACACATTGGTCAAGAAATACACATTCGTCGTCGGGCAAACTCACACTAAGTTTCATCGATGTTGATACTACCAAATTGCTACTGCTTTACTACCTAAACTTATTCCTAATTTCTTGGCTGGGTCTGCAAGTGTTTGCCAGTCGTAGCATCATGAGCATGAAAGATCTTTTCTCTTTAAAAAATCGAGTTGCAATTGTTACTGGTGGGTCACGTGGCATCGGCGCAATGATTGTGCAAGGTTTTCTCGAGCACGGGTGTTCGCGTGTTTACATCACTGCGCGAAAAGCAGCGCAGTGCGATGCTGCAGCCAAAGAACTCTCGCTATTCGGAGAATGCATTTCGATCCCGGGTGACTTGGCGACCCAAGCGGGCGTGACTGCATTCGCCGCCGAAATCGCCAAACGTGAACCTGCGATTGATATTTTGGTCAACAATGCGGGCGCCGCGTGGATGGCCGAGTTTGATTCGTTTCCAGAATCTGGCTGGGATAAAACAGTCGACCTCAACATGAAGACACCATTCTTTTTGACTCAGGCGCTTGCGCCGCAGTTGCGCGCCGCGGCCACAAAAAACAAACATTTGGCGAAAGTCATCAACATTGCATCAATCGACGGTGTCTCAATCAACGAAATGGAAACTTATCCATATGCGGCGAGCAAAGCCGGACTAATCCACATGACAAAGCGCATGGCGCTGCGCTTGATTCAAGACGACATCGTCGTCACGGCGATTGCGCCGGGTGCATTTGCTTCAGAGATGAACAGAATTGCTCGCGATCACGGTGAAATGGTTGCTTCACAAATACCGGCAAAGCGCATCGGCACGGCAGAAGACATGGCGGGTGCTGCGATTTATTTGGCATCTCGTGCCGGAGATTATGTTGTCGGCTCGACAATCATCGTCGATGGCGGCGTTACTTATGCCCGATAATTATTTTTTGGCCGGGTCGTAAGTCGACAAGAAGTTGCCGAGTCGGCCGATTGCTTCGGTCAAGTCTTTGGCATAAGGCAAAGTCACAATGCGCAAGTGATCTGTAGTCGGCCAGTTGAACCCAGTGCCTTGAACGACTAGCACATGCTCGGCGCGCAAGAAGTCGAGAACAAATTTTCTGTCGTCGGCAATCGGGTAAACAGTCGGGTCAAGTTTCGGAAACACATAGAGCGCACCCTTTGGTTTGACGCACGAAACGCCCTTTATCTTTTCGAGCGCCGTAACTGCTGCATCGCGTTGCTCGAGCAATCGACCACCAGGCAAAACTAAGTCACGAATACTTTGACGACCGCCCAATGCAGTTTGAATCGCATGTTGTGCCGGCACATTTGCACACAACCTCATGTTGGTCAGCATCGTGATGCCTTCGATGTAACTCGTCGCGTGTTTGCGCGGCCCAGTCATCAGCATCCATGCGGCGCGAAAGCCGGCCAGACGATACGCCTTCGATAGACCATTGAATGTGAGCGTAAAAACGTCAGGTGCAATCGCTGCAAACGTCGTGTGAACTGCGTCGTCGTAAAGAATCTTGTCGTAAATTTCGTCTGCCATCACGATCAATCCGCGCTCAGCGGCAAGATCAGCGATCTCGCGCAAAATTTCAGGGCTATAAACAGCACCGGTCGGGTTATTCGGGTTAATTACGACGATGGCTTTAGTGCGATCAGTGATTTTGGCTCGAATGTCTTCGATCATCGGCATCCAACCGTTTGCTTCGTCACACAAGTAATGCACGGGTGTGCCACCAGACAAACTTGTAGCAGCCGTCCACAACGGATAATCAGGTGCCGGAATCAAAACTTCATCGCCCGCGTCAAGCAATGCATTCAGCGCAATTTGAATCAACTCGCTGACTCCGTTGCCAAGCCAAACATCGTCAACATCGGTTACGTCGATACCTCGCGATTGATAGTTCTGAACAACTGCAGTTCGCGCCGACAAGATGCCTTGCGAATCTGAATATCCTTGTGATGTCGGCAGATTTCGAACCACCTCAACCAAAATTTCTGGTGGAGTTTCAAAACCAAATGGTTGCGGGTTGCCGATATTTAACTTAATAATGCGGTGACCTTGTGCTTCAAGTCGCTTTGCTTCATCAAGCACGGGGCCACGAATGTCGTACAAGACATTGGCCAATTTCTGCGACTGCATGATTTCCATGGCTAATCAGGCTACGCCGTTAGTTATGCGTAAATTCCCTCATAAAATTGCAACCATAGAACCGTCAAAAATATTGCTCTTTTATAAGTTCACGCCGATTGCCGACCCCGAGGCGATTCGACTCTGGCAGCGCGCACTTTGTGAACGCTTCGATCTCAACGGTCGCATCATTATTTCTAAACACGGCATCAACGGCACCGTTGGCGGGCCTATGACGAACGTAAAAAAATACGTCCGCGCCACAAAAGAGTTCGCTCCGTTTAAAAGTATTGACTTCAAGTGGTCAGAGGGTGATGGCGATGAGTTTCCACGCCTTGAGATTCGAGTTCGAGACGAGATAGTGACATTTGGTAAACCAGAAGAAATCGTTGTCAACAAAAATGGCATTGTCGGCGGCGGTGTTCATCTCAAACCAGCCGAAGTTGACAGTCTCGTCGCCGAACGTGGAGATGAAGTTGTTTTCTTTGATGGCCGCAGCGCACATGAGGCTCGCATCGGTAAATTTAAAAATGCCGTCGTCACTGGTGTCGCAACAACACCCGACTTTGTCGGCGAACTTGAAAGCGGTAAATACGACCACCTCAAAGAAAAGCCGATTATCACCTACTGCACCGGCGGCATTCGATGTGAGGTTCTGTCACTGCTGATGAAGAACCGAGGCTTCAAAGAGGTTTATCAAATCGACGGTGGCATCGTGCGCTATGGCGAAGAGTTCGGCGACAACTCACTGTGGGAAGGTTCGCTTTATGTTTTTGACAAACGATTGAAGATTGATTTCAGCGACAAGCCCAAGGTTCTAGGCAAGTGCGACTACTGCGCTTCTAGCACTAACAAATTCTATGACTGCGCAAATTTAGAGTGCCGTTGTTTATTTTTGGTCTGCAAAGATTGCGCCGACAAGACGACAAAAATACTTTGTCCTAGTTGCCAAAAAGACAACTAATTTTTAATAAAGAGCTTTTTCCAGCCCACCAAGTCTTTGGTCAGTCCGCTTTGAATTGCAGCAATCGCCTCGCCACGCAAGCGTTGCTTGCTCGCTGAGTGGGCGGTGGCGTTCAACGATGCACTGAGTTTTGCAAATTCCATTGCCACGGGCAAAAGTTCTGCTTCGGTTGCCACTACGCGATCAATCAATCCGTTATCAACACCATTTGTCGGCGTAAATGTCTCGGCTAGAAGAACTGCGCGCGAAAGTGCCGCAGGCGTCAATCGCTGGCGCAATACTTCGATCGTTGACCACGGCATCGTCATGCCAATTGCAACTTCGTTGGCCGAATATTTGAAGTTGCCAGCGACACCAATTCGATAGTCGCCACATTGCAGCAAGAACACGCCCATCGCGATCGCATGACCACCGCAGGCAATCACCACCGGTGTTTCAAAACTCAGTAAGCGCAACGCAATTTCGATGCCGCCGTTGAGCATGTCGACTGCTGGTTGACCGCCAGCAGCAAGCGTCTTGAGGTCAAAGCCTGCCGACAAAATGCCCGAACGACCAGTTATCACCACTGGCAATTTGGCTTGTTGCGCTTGATCAAGTGCCGAGTTGAAAGCCTGTTGCATCGGCAGCGACAAAGCGTTGGCTTTGCCGTCGTCAAGTGTGATTAGTGCAACGCCGTCAATAATTTCAAAACTTGCCAGCACTTTTTGGGTTTCGCTCATCGAATCATTGTATGTTGCACGCATCGCGAGGCAATAATCGCATTGCCCTATTCGTGCAATACGGCTGTCGTGTTTTCGCCACGCAAAATTGTGATGCGTGCAACACTTGTGGCGAGTTCGGCAATTTCGGCGTCATCATGCGAAACCAAAACAACCACACCGTTGTAAGTCTCAAAGAAAGTCTTCATCGCGCTTCGCACTTCGTCACGAGAAGTTGCATCAAGAGACGTAGTCGGTTCGTCGAGCAACAAAATTTCTGAAGGTGCAAGAAATGCTCGCGCAAGTGCCACACGTTGTCGCTGACCGCCACTCAAAGTTGACGGCTTGCGCGATAACAAATCAGCCAAATTAAATTGTTCAACTGCCGAGTCAAACCTCGGCGTGTTTCTTAAAGCAGCGCCACGACCGAAAATAACATTCTTTTCAACACTCATATGCGAGAACAAACAACCACCTTGAAACACAGTCGAGACGCCACGCAACTCAGGTTGCACGAATTGATTTGTTGTCGAATCGTCGAACACTCTGTCATTTAAAGAGATCTTGCCGGTCGTGCATGCAAGAAGACCGGCGATAATGTCGAGTGTCGAAGTTTTTCCTGAGCCATTTTCGCCAGTGATCGCCAGCACCGCGCCTGACTCGACTGCCAGGTGAACTTCAAGATTGAAGTTGTCACGTCGTAACTGACAATTAATTTTAAGGCTCATTGTCCACCCCGACGCAACGCAGAAACCCATCTGCCGCGCAACGCAATAAGCACTGCCAACGAAACAATCATCATCAACGTCGATAGCGCCAACGCATCGTCGCCACCAGATTCGAGTTGGCTATAGACAGCCAACGGCACGGTTTGCGTTCGCCCTGCCGTATTGCCTGCAAAAGCAATCGTCGCGCCAAATTCGCCGAGCGCTCGTGCCCAAGTTAAAACAAGTGCTGCCAACAACGACGGTCGAACCAAACCCAATGTCACAGTTACAAATGTTCGCCACGGCCCCGCACCAAAGGTTCGCGCAGCACCCACAATTCGACGATCAACTTGGTCGAATGCTGCCTCCATCACCAAAATAAAAAATGGTGCCGCCACAAAAAACTGCGCCAATATTGCAGCCTTTTCGGTAAACGCCAGTTGTATGCCGAACCATTCGTCAAGCCTTGCGCCGACCAAACCTCGGCGACCGAATGCATATAACAATGCCACGCCACCCACAACCGGCGGCAAAACCATTGGCAAAACGCAAAATGCCCGTACGAGCGACTTGAATTTGAAGTCACGATTTGCAAGCAACCATGCCAACGGCGTGCCGAAAACAAAAGCCAAACTTGTAGCCAAAAGCGAAGTGCGCAACGACAACACGAGCGCTGTGCGCGAAGTCTCATTTGAGATCGAAGTCAAAAAACTCGACCAATCAGTTCGCCAAAAAACGGCAAACACCGGCACCACTGCGATCGCAACTGCTGGCAAGGCAATCAGCCACAACCCACCTGGGGTAGACAGGCTTCGCTTCATGGAAGGTTGAACCCGTTCTCGGCAAGAACCTTGCGACCAACTGAAGACTTGGCCATTGCGATGAAGGCAACCATGGCTGATTTATCTTTTGTTGTTGGCTTAGCAGCGACACCAATCGGATACTCGGCAGTCAAATTTAGGTTGTCTGCAATTTTCACTGCATCAACTTTGTCTCCAGCCACGAGACCATCGGTGAGATACGCAATACCAGCATCAGCTTCTCCAAGACCAATGCGCGATACAACACCACTCGCACTTGCCTCTCGACTTACAACTGTGAATGAGACATTCGCCTTGCTCAAAACAGACTCTGCATATTTACCGCAAGGTTGTGCGAGATCGCATAACACAACTTTCAGTCCACTGCGTGCTAAATCGCTGAGTGTTTCTATTTTTAGTGGGTTGCCACGCTGAACGAGTATTGCTAATTTGTTTCGTGCCACTATCGAGACTGACTTTTGATCAATATCGCCAGATGACAAAACCTTGTTCATGTTTATGGTGTCGGCCATCGCAACGATGTCAACTGGCGCACCCTGTTGAATTTGTGTCACCAAAGTTGCACTACCGGCAAAGCTAAATCGAACTGAAACATTTAGAAATTTAGCCATAAAGACTTTGCCAATTTTTTCAAACGAATTGGCAAGAGACGCTGTCACCAACACGTTTAATTCAGTCTTCTTTTTTATTTGAAGAGTAGATCTACTTGTAATCGCAGCAAACTTGGATGTTGAACTCAGTCGTAGTTCGATTTTGCAGGCACCAACTTTCGTCGTTATTAAATAATTATCTTTTACCGCGCATGAACCCTGAGTGATGAGTTTCATTTTTGCCGTTGAATTAGTTTCGACAATCTTTGATAACTCGATTCGAGCTGATTCGGGCACAGAGGTTGCAAGCCAACTGACAGTAGGCAAAGTCAGTTTGCTCTGAGCCAAGACAGACGAACCGGAGGAGAACCAAAAAAGAGATGCGAGTACCACTAACCACCTAACTGCATCAGATTTAGGGGCAAACATGAATTTGAAGGCTATTAGTTAAAAACGAACTATTTAATAGTTTTTAATGTACTATTGAGCATTAATGGCGTCTAAACAACCACTAGATCTGATCGAAGGCGCTTGCCTGGTTCTAATCAGCAACGGCATTAGCCATGGCTACCAACTGGCAAAACAGTTTGAGTCAAACACGGTATTAGGCGAAGTGCTCACACTCACTCGACCAGTCATTTACCGCGCGATCAAATCGTTAGAAACACAGAAACTGATTCGAAGCGCTGACTCTCTTGGTTCACGTGGCCAACTGAAATTTAAATTGAAGTGCACGAGTGATGGTGAAAAACAGGCCAAGCAATGGCTCAGCGAACCCGTTTCTCATATTCGAAATCTACGCGACGAGTTTTTGATCAAAGTTCTCTTGTTGCAAACATTTAATCTCAGCACAAAACGTTTAATTCAAACTCAGCGTCAAGCACTTTCAGAAGTCACGACGACTCTGCTTGCAGATTCGGCATCAACCCCTGCTGCGATTTGGCGGCGCGAGCAGGCACGCACAGCGATGAGATTTCTTGATGAACTTGACGGCGCCAGTCAAACGCCCAGCATCGAAATAAAAAAACAATTTCAGATCAGCGCACGAAACCAACTGCGAGCCCAAGTTGCAAAAGTGCGCCACGGTGACACACTCTCGACGGTTTATCTTGCGCTCGAACCTAACCAAACAATGACTTCAACAATTACGCGTGATGCAGCAGATGATTTGTCTTTGGCACCCGGTTCTCAAGTTGTTGCTTTGTTTAAAGCCACCGAAGTAATGATCGCTCAATCAATTGCCGAGGTTGGCTAAAAGCAAATTAATCAGTTCGATTTCTTTTTGCTGAGCACTAATTATTGTCTCGGCCAAAGTTTCAAGCGACTCTGATCTTGACCGTGGCGCACTCAAGACTGCAGTACAAGAAGCAGGGTACGCAATACTCGATTAGATGATTACAAGTCGATTCGTTTGCGAATTGATTGTTCGAGCGGCAGAGCCTCACGATCGCCTGAAAATTGAGCGATTTCAAAGTTCCATAATCCGTCTTCGATGAACCAACTGTGAGTTTTTGTATCGCGAGTTGCCAAACTCTGCAACGACGCTGTGCACTCGACATGCTTTGTTTCGCCGGCGCGAAGCTCAACGCGTTTAAAAGCAACCAGTCTTCGAGAGGGGCGCTCGATTAGCGAATCTTTGCGACCTGCATACACCTGCACCACGGTTGCGCCATCTCGCGAACCAGTGTTACTGACTTCGCACGTAAATTTAATCAATTCTTTTGTCTCAATCTCTGGCGATGAAATAGAAAACTGTGTGTAACTGCACCCGAAACCGAATGGATACATCGCCTCATTGCCATCGCGGTCGAGTTTCCACTGCCCATGCCAATAGTCGTATGTAATTTTTTTGGCATTGCGATCGAAAAATGGCAAATGAGATTCGTCTTTGGGTATTACAAATGGCAAGCGCCCCGAAGGATTTACTGCGCCAGACAAAATACTTGCTAGTGCCCGACCACCGTTGATACCGCTATACCAACTCATGAGAACTGCTGGCACTTCGTTGATCCACTCTGACATCACCACTGCACTGCCTGCGACAATTACGACAATTGTTCGTGGCTGTACTTTTGCAACTGCGTGAATGAGTTCAACGTCAACATCTGACAACCGAAGCGACTCTCGGTCACCGCCTATCGAAAACGTGCCGTTACGAGATTTGATTCGCAACTCATCAGGCGCATAATGGTGATTTTCACGCATGTATCTTTCATATTCGCCGGCCAAAATTGGGTCATCTTTTCGCGGAATCTGCTTAACCATGTCGACCGTGTCTTCTGAGTCGCCGATGAATTCGCCTTCTTCTTCTTTTGTGTAGCCAACTACAACTACTGCAACGTCAGACTGACTAGCTTGCTGAACTTGAGCCGCAAGATTTGCCTGTGGGTCATGAACAACTTCACAGTTTGCGAAATGCTCTCGAATTCCTATAAGAGGCGTCACAACATTTGGAGCCATTACATCGCTGCTGCCGCCGTCGCCGATATTGCGCACTGCTGCAAGACGACCAAAGACTGCAATCTTTGAGTTATTTTTTAAATTAAGTGGAAGCAAAATGACGCCATCAACACTTTCGTTCTTTAATAACACCATCGACTTTTCAGCGACTTCCTGACTCAAAAGCACATGGTCGTTGCACAGCACTACAGAACGATCACTGACGGGCAACTTGCCGACATTGAACTTCAACATCGTGGTTAAAGTGCGCGTTACTGCACTGGTGATGTTTTCTTCGGTGACGAGACCTTCTGAAAGCGCGGCAACGATTGGCGCATTTCTAATCATGCGATAAGGCATTTCGACATCCAGACCAGCAATCAACGACTTGACGCCGTCGTGTACGCCAAATATCCAATCCGAAATAACGAAACCTGTAAATCCCCATTCGTCGCGCAAAATGTCGGCAAGCAATACCTCGTTTTGACTACACCATTCACCATTGACTGAGTTATATGCAGTCATTACGCATGCGACACCTTCATCAACGATGCGTTTGAAATGAGGAAGATACACCTCGTGCAGTGCACGTTCATCGACTTTTACATCTACTCCGAATCTTGCGTTCTCCATCGAGTTCAGTGCGAAGTGTTTCAGTGTTGCCATCACATGTCGCTGTGCGCCGCGAGTAAGACCGGCGCCCATCTCACCAACGTGGTGTGGGTCTTCGCCATAGGTTTCTTGTGCTCGCCCCCATGCTGGATGTCGCAACAGGTTTACGCAAATACCGCCATAAAGATCGGCGCCGATCGTGCGAAGTTCTTTGCCGATGGCATCACCGACTCGCACTTCTAATTCGGGGTCAAAAGTTGCCCCACGGGCCATCGACACCGGAAACGCAGTCGCCTCTCCCACAACAACGCCACGAGGACCGTCTGAAAAATGAAAACCAGGTATGCCGAGTCGTTCAACTTTGGCCGCCCTGAACGGACGACTGTGATAGCCACCAGTTGTAATATCTTTGATGCCCACCCAAAACGGCACCGCACCATCAAGACAGTGAATTTTCTCATCAATTGTCATCGAGGCAACTAGTTCGGCGGCAACTACTTCAGGCTTTGTTCCGTTTTTTACCTTTTCAAGCGCAAGTTCATATGCGGTTACCACGAGATGAGACTAGGCGAAAATAATTTTCGCCAAAATTCCAAGTTTTTTATTCGACGCGCAGGCCGGAGATTGCGCGGGCAATCACCAGCTGCTGAATCTCTGAGGTGCCCTCGAAGATGGTGTGAATCTTGGCGTCACGGTGCCAGCGCTCGACTGGATATTCGCGCGTGTAGCCGTAACCACCAAGAATCTGAATTGCATCTTCGGTAACTCGCACTGCCATCTCTGATGCGTAGTACTTGCTTTGCGAACCTTCGGCGTTTTTGTAGCCACCGTTCTTTGCAAGCCATGATGCGCGCCAAATAAGCAAACGGGCCGCGTCAATTTCGGTGATCATGTTTGCCAATTTGAACGCAATTGCCTGATGCATGATGATCGGCTTGCCGAATGCCTTGCGCTCCTTGGCATAGTCAAGTGCAAACTCATATGCAGCGCGTGCAACACCAAGTGCTTGCGCACCAACTGCTGGGCGTGTTGCTTCGAACGTTGCCATAGCTGGTTGTTTGCCACTCGAAGTGCCCTCGCGATAGCGCGCAAGTTTGGCATCGAGTTTTTCTTTGCCGCCAAGAAGGCAGCGACCAGGGATACGAACATCTTCGAGTACAACTTCGGCAGTATGACTGGCGCGAATGCCGTGCTTCAAATATTTTTGACCTTGACTCAGGCCTTTTGTTTTTGGTGGCACGATGAAACTTGCTTGGCCACGACCTTTTAGTTCGGGGTCTACGGCGGCGACTACAACATGAACATCAGCAATGCCGCCGTTAGTGATCCATGCTTTTGTTCCATTCAGCACCCACTCGTCATTGGCTTCGTCATAAATAGCACGTGTGCGCAGGTTTGAAACATCGCTACCTGCATCGGGTTCGCTGACGCAGAACGCACCGAGTTTCACATCTTCGGGTGTGCCATAACACTGCGGCACCCACTCCATCATTTGTTCTGGTGTGCCGTTGCCGGCGATACCTGCTGCTGCAAGACCTGAACCCATGATCGCCATGCCGATGCCAGCGTCGCCCCAAAACATTTCTTCGATCGCAACAACCATCGTCAGACCTGTCGGGTCTGCCATTGCATTCATGATGAAATCGAGACCATACAAACCGATCTTGGCGGCTTCTTGAACAACTGGCCACGGAAATTCTTCGCGTTCGTCCCACTCGTGGGCGGCAGGGCGAATTGTGTCAACAGCGAACTGATGCACCCAATCTTTGAGTTGAAGTTGATCGTCGTTGAGAGAAAGTGAGAAATCAGCCATGGCTATAAGTTATCTGCGACGCAGCTGCAACTTCCGGCTCGAACGCGCCAGCCCTGCGCGATAACGGTCAGGCGCGGCGCAGTTCGTCCATCGTTTAGCCGAATGCCCTAATTGGACGGACTGCGAACGTATTATCCTTGTTATTGTTGGAGGCTTGAGTGCCGTCAGTGAACAACTGCCGCCACACGTGGGCATTGTCAACCTCAGAAGAACTCCAATAGTTTTGATTCGCAAAACCACTTGCGCCCCAACGAACAGAGTTCAGGGTGCCACCAGTACACACGGTTGCATCCGATGTCCAATCAACACCTCGTTGCCATTTACACATTTGATTGAGTTCGTCTTTTGATGGTAGATACCAGTCGGTCTTACCGTTATTCGTGTACGCCCATGCAATACCAGCGGTGTAATTACTTTCCGAAACAAGACCGACCGTGGTAAGGCGAGAATATATCTGGTTGGTGTTCGCCATACCCATACCAATCGATGTTGCTGCAGTACGCGAAGTGGCTTGATTAGCTTCTGGTTGTGGGTAGATGCTCTGTGAATTGCAAAAATCTAAACCCGCAACCGTTGCATGAAAACAAGCTTGAACTCTAGTTGCCCACACAACTCCTGTTGATTGGTCGGAAGGTGCGGCTTCCAAGTATTTGCATGACGTGTTGCAGGCCGAGCCTGTCGATGTGAATGTGCCGCCATCTGCCTGTACATAGAACACGATGCCGCCACCGGGGCCTGTGTTGCCGACAACACATACGCCAAAACCATTTGCACATGTTGGAATAACTACGCTAAGTGTGAACGTTGCTGTGCCTGAACCCGAAATATTGGTTGCGGTGATCGTGTAAGTCGTCGCGGTTTGTGTCACGGTTGGTGTGCCAGTGATACGCCCTGTTGTCGTGCTGAAAGAAAGCCCTGCTGGCAGTGTGCCCGTCAGTGAATAGCTCGCAACAGTGCCACCAGAAGACGTCACCGTGTAGCCATTAATCGCCGCATTGACATTCGCTGTTTCTGTGGTCGCCGATAAAGAAATCACCGGCCTAGCGATTCGCTGCACCCAAATAGTTTGCGGCGAACCAGAAAGAGTCGTCTGCGTGTTGCCTGCCGTATCAGAAACAGAAAACGTAGACGCCGCAGCCAACGTAGATTCACGTGCATTCGTGTCACCAGGCTCAGCAGTTGACTGCACAGAAATCGTGCACACATCCTCGGTGGTTTGAACAATCGAATTGATTCGCGAAATACGCGTAAACCTAAAATCAACACCCTCAGAACTTGACAAAGTCGAACAACGAATCGGCTCATTACCAGTAACAGTAAAAGTCAAAGTCGCCACCACCGCACTACCAGTCGACCGACCCAAAGTCACAACCGGCGCCGTACGATCACCAACCACAACCGTCGTAGTAGTTGACGTAGTAGAAGTAGGACTAGACGTCGTAGAAGTAGAAGTAGTCGAAGAAGTTGGCACAATCGTCGTTGAAGAACTAGTCGTACTCGTCGAAGTCGTCGTTGTGATTGCGACAGTCGTCGTCGAGGCGACAGAAGTAGAAGTCGACGTGCCCGTCACAACTCTCACAGTCTTTGCTTTAACCAGCCGCCAACGCAACTGCTTTTTAACATTCAAAACACAAACAACCTGCTTGCCAGCAACCTTGTCGCGAGCACCCTCACGCACACAAACACCGCCGACCTTCACCGACAGCCGACCAGCCAAAACCTCAGCAGACGAACCAACACCAGCCAACACAACACCAGCCAACAACACAGCCACAAAACTCGCGCGAAACGAAACCCTCATTGTCGCGTGACGTCCGATCTAAACCAGACACACAAACGTGCAAGGAGTAACCCTCACACTAATTGACACAAACCGGCTTGTTGAGGGGGCGGGCTCTGACTGTGCGATGCCTAGGCGCGGCGCAGGATCTCGAGATCTGCTTCGAGGTCACGATCTCGCGCGTAGCCGCGTTCGACAACGAGATGCACAGCACTTTTTGCTCTTTGCCACTCGAATTCGTCGGCAACTTGAGCAAGGTTGCGCAAATCAGAATGGTCAGTTTCTCGACCAGGAGCAACAGAGAGAAGTTTTAAGGCGATCAAGTGACCGACCCGAGCCACAGGCAAAATTATTTGCTTCACAACTTCAAGTGGCTCAGCAACAGCGACCACCTCAGCTTCAATACCAGATGAGGCGATTAACAAATCAATACTTGTGTCATCATGACTAACTAGTCGCGTCATCGCAAGTCTCTTTTTTGTTTCTTGCTCAACCACGGCATCAATGCGAAATCCCTGTTTGGACAGCGAGTTAACAATGCTTTCGGCATGAGAATCATCTTTGATCGCAAGTGCAAGATCAACATCGCGGGTAAATCGAGGATCACATCTAACCGATACGGCGAGCCCACCAATGAGACAACCCTCGACACCTTCACGCCTTAAAAGCGTCAGTACTTCTGACGCTGTGGCAATGAGACTCACAGAGGTCTGATGCGCCCCGGGGCATCAAGTGGTCGATCGTGTAGCCACTTAACCAAAAGCTTTTGAATCTGAGTTTCATCTACTTGCGGATTTTCACGACGTAGTTGCTCACGTTTGATCGCCAGGCCTTCAAGATGCATTTGATCAACGGCGGCGAGCTGTGAAGTCACGACTCAATTCTACGCGCGATAGTAACGCAGGGCGCGGGCTCTGACTGTGCGATGCCTAGGCGCGGCGCAGTTCGTACATCGTTTAGCCGAATGCCCTAATTGGACGGACCGGATTACATCCGCAACCTTTGTTGCTAGCACCGTTAACACTGCCGTCTGGAATAAAAAGGCTTCTAGCGTCGCCGCCGCTGGCCTCTGTAGAGCTCCAGTACCAACCATTCGTAAAACCACCGACCCTGACACGTTGTTGCCACAGCTGATCTAATTCGTTATATGAAGGCAAATGCCAATCTGACTTTCCATTTACCGAATAAGCGTCTGCGAGACCCGCGGCATAAAGCGTCTTAGAAACCGACGGTGTTGCAGAATCATGACGAGCAACAATCGCACGAGAATTCGACATGCCCATGCCGATTGCTGCCGCTGCAGTTCGCGAAGCAGCTTGATTCACTGTGTTTGAATAAATACTATTCAGTGCGCAATTTTGATTGTCTGTATCCGAACCAGTCGCATAACACTTGGCAGTTGTGGTCGACCATGAATGAGCTCCGTCACCACCGAGACCATTCCAATTTGTTGGGGCAGCTTCGAGATATTTGCAAGTTGTGTTGCAGTCTGAGCCTGTTGATGTGAAGTTTGCTGCAGAAATATAGAACACGATGCCACCGCCTGGGCCTGTGTCGCCTAAAGCACATGCAGCGAGACCATTCGCGCACGATGGTATTTGTAAAACGGTAAGTGTAAAAGTTGCTGTGCCTGAACCCGAGATGTTGGTTGCGCTGATCGTGTAAGTCGTCGCGGTTTGTGTCGCGGTTGGCGTGCCAGTGATACGCCCTGTTGTCGTGCTGAACGACACACCAGCAGGCAACGTACCTGTAATCGAATAGCTCGAAACGGTGCCACCAGACGAAGTAACCGTGTAACCGTTCATCGCCACATTCAAGTTCACGGTTTCGGTGGTCGCCGACAAAGAAATAACCGGCCTAGCGATTCGCTGCACCCAAATGCTTTGCGGCGAACCAGAAAGAGTGGTCTGTGCATTGCCTGCCGTGTCAGTAATCGAAAACGTAGAAGCCGCAGCCAACGTAGATTCGCGCGGGTTCGTGTCACCAGGCTCAGCAGTTGACTGCACAGAAATCGTGCACACATCTTCGGTGGTTTGAACAATCGAATTGATTCGCGAAATACGTGTAAACCTAAAATCAACACCCTCAGAACTCGACAAAGTCGAACAAACAATCGGCTCATTACCCGTGACAGTAAAAGTCAAAGTCGCCACACCCGAACTACCAGACGAACGACCCAAAGTCACAACCGGCGCCGTACGATCACCACCCACAACAGACGTCGACGTCGACGTAGTAGACGAAGAACTCGTCGTCGTCGAAGTTGAAGATGTAGAAGACGTCGTTGTTGAAGTAGTCGTTGTGCTTGCGACAGTGGTTGTTGGTGCAACCGTCGTCGTCGGTGCGACAGACGTAGAAGTCGACGTGACTGTCACAACTCTCACAGTCGTTGCTTTTACAAGCCGCCAACGCAACTGCTTTTTAACATTCAAAACACAAACAACCTGCTTGCCAGCAACCTTGTCGCGAGCACCCTCACGCACACAAACACCACCCAGATTCACCGACAACCGACCAGCCGCAACCTCAGCAGACGAACCCACACCACCCAACACAACACCAGCCAACAACACAGCCACAAAACTTGAACGAAACCCAAACTTCACCGAAAAACAACATCCGATCTAAACCAAACACACAAACGTGCAAGGAATAACACCAATGCTAATTGACACAAACCGACTTGTTGAGGGCGCGGGCTCTGCCTGTGCGATGCCTAGGCGCGGCGCAGGGTTGTGCCGGCTTTTGTGGTTTCGACAAAATAGCCAAGGGCCTGCAATTCGGCACGCAATTTGTCGGCAGTGGCGAAATCTTTTGCCGCGCGAGCTTTATCTAACGCCGTAGCAAGTGTTTGCGCGTCAGCATCAACTTCTTTAGCAACATCAAGCTGCAAACCAATTGCAATGCACATTTCGCGCACGGCCGAAGACACACTCGCCGCAGTTTGAGTTTCGCCCGAGTCAACTGCGACATTGGCGCGACGCACGGCGTCAAACAACACGCCCATCGCCACTGGTGTATTCAAATCGTCGTTCATCGCTGTACGAAATGCATCAAGCGTTGCGACATCAGGTGTTGCAGTCAACGAACTAGTGCGAGCAGCAAACGAGTCGATGCCAGCAAGCGCATTAACCGAAGCGTCGATGTTGTCAAGACCAACTTTGACTGGCGAACGATAATGAGTTTGCAACAACAACATGCGATAAGCGCGCGCATCGTAGCGATCTAACAAGTCGGGCAAGTTAGTAACGTTGCCCAAACTCTTCGACATTTTTTCGCCTTCAGGGTCGACGACAAACCCGTTATGCATCCAATGATGGGCGAAGTCTTTGCCGAGCGCGACTGCTTGTGCGCGTTCGTTTTCATGATGCGGAAATCGCAAGTCAGCACCACCGCAATGCAGATCGAAACCTTCGCCAAGTAGTTCAAGACTCATCACGACACACTCGCTGTGCCAACCTGGTCGACCATCACCCCACGGCGACGGCCACGCTGGCTCGCCTGGTTTCGAAAACTTCCACAACACAAAGTCAGCGGGATGCTTTTTTTGATCGGCGCCGAACACATTGCGATCGCCGCCACCCGCCAACATGTCGTCAATTTTTTGATGCGCGAGCAAGCCATAATCTGCAACGACACTTGTACTCATATATATACCGTCATCGGTGCGATAGGCGGCCTCTTTGGCGACCAGATCGGCAATCAAACCAACTATCTGATCGACATATTCGGTTGCGCGCGGCACATCTGTCGGGCGCTTCACACCCAGGCGAGCCATAGATTCGAACCAGACATGCTCACACTTTTGAGCGATATCTAGCCACGGTCGATTTTCGCGAGTCGCGCGGTCAATAATTTTGTCGTCAATGTCGGTGATGTTCGAAACGAGTCGAACCTTGACCCCCGTCCATTCGAGATAGCGACGCAAAATGTCGTAAACAAGCGTGGCTCGCCCATGGCCGATATGTGGTGGCCCATAAACCGTTGGTCCGCAAAGGTAAATGCTTAGTTCGCCGGGCACTCGCTGTTTGAGCGGGCGAATTTGCGCAGTCGCGGTGTCATACAAATTCAGCACAATGTCTAAGGCTAGGCGAGTACCGTTATTTCGTCATGTCACGCGTACCCGAGAAGCCAACGATCGATGGAGCTGAGGCTCGATTCGTAAAACAATGGGAGCAAGACGGTGTTTACCGCTTCGATCGCAGCGCAAAACGTGAAAATATTTTCTCAATTGACACGCCCCCGCCCACTGTCAGCGGTTCGCTGCACATGGGTCATGTGTTTTCATATACACACACCGACACATTGGCGCGTTTTTGGCGAATGCGCGGCAAGTCTGTTTTTTATCCGATGGGATGGGATGACAACGGTTTGCCGACCGAGCGCCGAGTGCAAAATTTTTACGGTGTCTCGTGCGACCCATCGCTGAAATATGTCGCAGGTTTTGAGCCGCCGTTTCGGGGTGATCCGCCAAAAGATGCAAAACCTGTGCCGGTCTCGCGACCGAACTTTATTGAGTTATGCGATGAACTAACAGAGCAAGACGAGAAAGTTTTTGAAGATTTGTTTAGACGACTTGGTCTTTCAGTCGATTGGAGTTTGCTCTACACGACGATCAGTGAACACGCGCGACGCACCGCACAAAGCGCATTTTTACGAAATCTTGAGCGCGGTGAGGCATACACACAAGAAGCGCCAACGCTTTGGGATGTCGACTTTGGCACGGCAGTAGCTCAGGCCGAACTCGAAGATCGCGAACGACCTGGTGCGTTTCACAAACTGAAATTTCATGTGCCCGACGAAACTCGCAGCGAGTTCGTAGTTGAAACGACTCGACCTGAATTAATCGCCGCGTGTGTTGGTCTAGTCGCCCACCCAGACGATGCGCGATATCAACATTTGTTCGGCAAAGTCGCACACACACCTATTTTTAATGTTGAGGTACCAGTTTTTGCACACCCACTGGCGCAACCTGACAAAGGTTCGGGCATCGCAATGGTCTGCACATTCGGCGACCTCACCGATGTGATCTGGTGGCGTGAGCTCAATCTTGCAACTCGACCAACAATCGGCCGTGACGGAAGATTCGTTGCAGATGCTCCAGCAATAATGTCTGACAAAGCAAAGCTGCAATATGCACGCCTCGCTGGCAAATCTGTGAAGCAAGCGCAAACATTGACTGTTGAAATGTTGCGCGAGACTGGCGAACTCATTGACGAACCACGTGCGATTACTCACGCGGTAAAATTTTACGAAAAAGGTGACCGTCCGCTCGAGATCGTTACAAGTCGCCAGTGGTATATCCGCAATGGTGGCCGCGACGAAAAGTTGCGTGACAAGTTGTTGTCGCGTGGCGATGAACTGACATGGCACCCCGACTTCATGCAACATCGATATGCAAACTGGGTTGGCGGACTAAACGGCGATTGGCTCGTCAGCCGACAAAGATACTTCGGCGTGCCGATACCGCTTTGGTACCGCCTAGATGCAAACAGCGAAATTATTTATGAGAACCCACTCGTACCAACAAGCGATCAATTGCCGATTGACCCGAGCACAGATCTGCCTGCCGGATATTTGGCCGACCAACGCGATAAACCAAACGGCTTTGTCGGCGAACCCGACATCATGGACACCTGGGCAACTTCATCGCTGACGCCACAAATTGCGGGACGATGGATTGACGACAGTGATTTATTCGAACGAGTTTTTCCAATGGATATTCGCCCGCAGGGTCACGACATCATTCGCACTTGGTTGTTCGCCACGATGGTACGTTCAAACTTCGAACATGGTCAAGCACCGTGGCGAAACGCAGCACTCTCAGGTTGGATTCTCGACCCAGATCGCAAAAAGATGTCAAAGTCGAAAGGCAATGTTGTAACGCCATCAGATTTGTTTGATCAATACGGTAGCGACGCCGTGCGATATTGGGCTGCAAGTGCGCGACCTGGTGTCGACACGGCGTTTAGTGAGGATCAAATGAAAGTTGGTCGCAAACTCGCAACCAAACTTTTGAACTTGACAAAATTCGTGTTGGGTGCCAGTGCAAGCGATGCGACGAACGTTGCGGCACAACCAGTAGACCTTGTCGACCAAGCGATGCTTGTCAAACTTGCCGAAGTTGTTGACGCTGCGACAGTTGCCCTCGAACAATTTGACTATGCGCGAGCACTCGAGCGCACCGAAGAATTTTTCTGGTGGTTCTGCGACGACTATGTCGAACTCGTCAAGACACGCGCCTACGGTGAAACCCAAGACTCATCTTCGGCACGAGTGTCATTGCATCGTGCGTTAAGCATCGTGCAGCGATTACTTGCCCCGATGCTGCCGTTTGCAACCGAAGAGGTTTGGTCATGGTGGCAAACGGGTTCGATTCACCGCGCCACTTGGCCGACAACTGCCGAGGTTCTTGAGGGTTTCAATGCTGCACCAGATGCAGTTGACGGTCTGGATGCAATTTGTCTTGTGCTTGGCGCTGTGCGACGTACAAAAACCGAGGCGAAAGTTTCACAACGCGCAGAAGTCTCAAAACTGGTCATTACCGCCGACTCGCACACAGTTTCGATCTTGCAATCAAACCTTTTAGATCTGCGTAATGCTGGCTCGTTGCAAGAAATTGACTTTGTGATATCAGATTCGAATTCAGAACCGACAAATCTCTCTGTTCAGGTCACGCTGGCTGCACCACTAAACTAATTTCAACATGGCGCGAACAAAACGAGCTAAATCTGGCGTTGCCGCGCGGCCAAAACTGCACTACTTCGTTTTAGTTTTCAATCTTTTTGTCATAACGGCACTGGTTGCAAGTGCCGCAGGTTTGTTCTGGGTTAGCGGTCGTCTTAATCAAAGGCTCGTCGTCACGCTCGACAAGTCAACTAAACCCAGCGCCAGCGACGACGGATCAACAATCGGCACCGATTGGGATTTAAACACCGAAAATCTTGACGCCAAGAACTTCTTGTTAACCGGTTCTGACAATGGCGCTTGCACCAGCCCTGACAGTGCAACTTCAGGCGGAATCGGCGACCGCACAAGTTTTGGTGAACGAAGTGACACGATCATGATCATTCGCATTGACCCGAGTTCAAAGCAAGCAGCGATACTTTCGTTTCCACGCGACTTGTGGGTCGATATCGCTGGCACAACCCGGCAGAACAGAATCAACTCGGCATTTCAAAGCACAGACCCGAATCGATTAGTTGCAACTATCAAAGAAAACTTTGATGTGCCGATTGATCACTATGTCAACATCAACTTTTGTGCGTTCAAAGAAATCGTCACTGCGGTCGGTGGCGTGAAGGTGCCATTCTCGTATCCGACTCGAGACAAGAAGACTGGTTTTAATGTTGCAGCCCCTGGGTGCATCAATTTTGATGGCGACACAGCACTTGCATATGTTCGCTCGCGATCTGGCTATCGATATTTTGATCCAACCAAACAAGCATGGCTCGAGGACCCGACTGGTGATTTAGGCCGAATCAAACGGCAACAAGATTTTTTAAGGCGATCAATGCAACGCGCACTTGATAAAGGTTCAAAGAGTTTGTCAGTAGCGAACGACTTATTGAACTCGGCGCTAAAAAATGTGATCACTGACGACGAGCTCACCCCTGGTGGCATGTTGACACTCGCCCAGGCGATGCGTGACTTAAACACACAATCAATCGCGACCTACACAATTGACTCAAATCAAAAACGAATCGGTGATATGTCGGTCCTGATACCTTCGCTAAAAACTGACGAAATGCAGAAAGTTTTGGCGATTTTTCAAGGTCGATCACCAGTCATTGCGCAAGGTGCTTCACTGCGTGCCAAGAACTCATCAAACGTCGTGCTGACTGCATACCGAGTTGGGTCGGCTTCGGTTTCGGCGGTTGTTCGATTTACCGACGGTGTTGTACCACCGAATGATCCTGCATGTCGATAACAAGTCGCTGAACCGATCTTGGCTGTCACCTCGCTAGCGCTTGACTAATATAAGCGAGGGGAAATCATGCAAATTTTTATAGCCGTCGTCTTGGTGGTTGCGGCATATGCCCTGGGCACATTTCCGAGTGCGGCGATTGTTGCCGGCAAACAGAATCTCGACATCACCAAAGTTGGTTCAGGCAACCCAGGCGCTTCAAATGTGATTCGCAATTTGGGCTGGAAGACTGGTCTCGCAGTTTTCTTGCTCGATATGGCAAAGGCGGCGATTGCAGTTGGGCTCGCGTGGATCGTCACCGGCGACCGACATGATCCGCTTTCGTATTTGTGTTTGTTTGCCGCGATTCTTGGCCATTCATACCCGGTCACCCGCAAGTTCAAAGGTGGCAAAGGTGTCGCCAGCGGTGGCGGCGGAATGTTCGTATTGTTTCCGTTGACAAGTTTGGTTTTGTTCAGTTCTTGGTTCGTGCTGACCAAGGCAACTCATAAAGCATCGATTGCTTCGCTGACAATTTCGATTGCATTGCCATTTGGCATTTATTACGAAGGTGCCGCCACGTGGGAGATTGCAGCGACTCTTGCGCTCGTCGGGTTCATCATCGTCAAACATTTACCAAATCTTCGCCGTCTGAAAACTCACGAAGAACCTGACATCATCTAACATTTAAAAATGCTGTCAATAATTGACGCGTTCTTTGAGTGGTTAAAAGAATCATCGTCGTCACCATGGTTTTATCTGGTGATTTTTGTGATCGCCACACTTGACTCTGTTTTGCCGATCGTGCCAAGCGAAACTTTGGTGATTATCGGCGGTGTTACCGCTGGCGCTGGTGATCTATCGATCGCACTTGTGATTCTTTGCGGTGCGGGCGGCGCATTCGTTGGCGACAATTTGAGTTACCTACTTGGGCGTGAAGCCAGCGACTGGGTGGTCAAGCGACGAACTCGAACCGAAAAAGGTGCCAAACAACTCGCGAAAATCGTTGAACAGATTCATGAGCGCGGCGGCTTGCTGTTGATCACCGCAAGGTTTATTCCGGGTGGTCGAACGCTGCTCACTTTGTCGTGCGGAGTCACACAACAACCTAGAAAATGGTTTGTCGGTTGGGCTGTTATTGCTGCGTGCATTTGGTCAACATATGCGTCATTGCTTGGGTTCATCGGCGGAAAATCATTCGCCGACAATCACACCAAAGCATTTCTAATCGCGTTCACTAGCGCGTTCTCGGTGACAATCGTGATTGAAGTCGCACGCGCTATTGCACACAGGCTGAAGCGCAACAAGTAATTCGTTTAATTCACGGCTGTAAAGTTATAGGTAGTGACTTTGCAACTTAATGTTGACTCGGCGGCTTGGCGTCGTCACGTTTCTGAAACCGCGAAAAGCCTCGGCGACCTAATACCAGTCGTTAAAGGCAATGGATATGGTTTCGGTCGTGCAACATTAATTGAGCACGCCCAAAATATCTCACGCGATATTGCCGTGGGAACAATTTTTGAGGCACACGATTTGCCCAGTGACTGTCGCGCCTTCGTGCTCACACCCGTCGGCAAAGCATTGCCATCTGACAAAAATCTCGCTAAAGATATCGTTTTAACAGTTGGCTCGGTTGTTCATGTGCAAAACCTGCGCGCGGCCAATTGGCAAGGCGATGTTGTCATTAAATTGCGCTCGAGTATGAATCGCTATGGCGCAGACCTCAGCGAACTAAAGACACTTGTTACCGCAGTGCAAGCCGCAGGTCTCATACAAATCGGTTGGTCGGTACACCCGCCTCTTGACGGCACACCGAAAAGTCATGCCACTGAAATTGGCAACATAATTTCAGGTATCGATTCAGACCTACCTTGGTTTGTCAGTCACGTCGATGCTGAAAGTCTCGTCGACTTGCGTAAAAAGTTTGCCAATAAAACAATTCGCGTTCGAAGCGGCACGCAACTTTGGCTTGGCGACAAATCGATGTTCGAGCTCAACGCAGATGTGCTTGATGCACGACCAGTAAAAAGCGGTGCTGTTGTCGGTTATCGCAACATCACACTTCATCAAGACGGCACTCTCGTAATGATTGGCGCCGGCACAAGCCATGGCGTGCAACTCGTTGGCGCTGTATTGAGCCCGTTTCATTTCAACTCGACACGTCTCAGCCTCGTCGAACCGTCGCATATGCACACGTCAATGGTGTTTGTGCCTGCAAATCAAACTGCTCCTAAACCAGGCGACATGGTTGATGTGCAACAACCGCTAACTCGCGTTTACCCCGACATTATTTCTTGGATCTAAAAGTGCCGACTCACGCAAGTGATCGCCAACTAGAGCAACGCTTCGCCTCGCTTGATGTTGCGCGCACAATCGCCCTATTTGGCATCATCGTGCTCAACTATCACGGCTATCTAAATTTTCAGAGCACAAGTTCAACGACAGCGCCGTCGATATTCGAAAGGTGGTGGCACCCGTTTGAAGGTGCGCTGGCGAATCCGTTTCCGGTCGGCTTCGTGATGGTTGCTGGCATGGGCGTCGCATTGTTGTTGCAAGATGTTGCACGCGCGAACGCGCACCACAACGCGAGCCAGATTGCACACGCCCGCACCGAGGCGCGATGGCGACTCGCCCGCCGCGGGCTTTTTCTATTCACTCTTGGTTACGGCATTGAATGGGTGTGGGCTGGCACGATCTTGCCGTACTACGGGGCATACTTTGTCGTTGCCAGCATCATTGCCACTTGGTCGGCACGAAAACTTGTTGCGCTCGCCGTGATTTCGACTTTCGCCGCAGCGATCATTCAATGGTGGCGTCTCGAACAGTCATTCGACGGCAACCTAACGATTTGGCTTTCGCCGAGCACGCCAAACACGCCGCGCGATCTGATGATCCGTTTATTTGTTGACTACACACATCCGTTGTTTCCGTGGTTGGCGTTTTTTATTTCCGGCATTTTGCTTGGTCGCAAGTATCACGACATTGTCAAAATTCGTCGCAAACTTTTGATAACCACCGTGGGTGCCGCAGCCTTTGCCTACATCACAAATGCCATCGTCAACTCGCTTGTTCGCAACGATGCTGACAATGGCGTAAGCAGCGCACTTGTCTGGCGCCACTTGGTGTCGACTCAACCATTTGATCGAAGCATGCTGTATGTTCTGGCGTCACTCGGCGTTGTTGTCGCCGTATTTTTGATAATCACAATCTTGTGCGAAAAGTTTCACGATTCGCTTGGCGTACGTGTCGCGCAAACAACTGGTCAACTAACGCTGACGATTTATTTGGCGCACATTTTTATTTATAACTTTGTCGTCACCCAAGCCGGTTTAGTTCAGCCGACTGGCCTTGACACCGCGATGACAATGAGCATCGTCGTGTTTGTTGCTGCAATCATTTGGGCAAATTGGTGGAGCCCGCTTTTTGGTCGCGGCCCAGCCGAACGTTTATATCGTCGCTTCGGCGGTTAGCAACTCGCGCGCGCGTTGCACAAAAGCGTTATATAAATTTTGTTGCAACGAATCTGTCGCCGCCGTGTCTTCTGGGTGCCACTGCATGCCAAGTAGCCACTTCGTGCGATGTTCAACTGCCTCGAGAATGCCATCGGGTGCATAGCCAACAGCAACTAAATCACTTGCCAGTTCAGCGATGCCTTGGTGATGAAACGATGCACCATTAATTTTTGTCGCGCCGAGTGCCAGTGCCATCTTCGACCCAGACTCGATATTCACTTGGTGCAGCGCAAACTCTTCGCCAACCGGAAACTGCTTTGGTGCGTGCGCAAGAAGATCGTTCGCATTCGCAAGTTCTGCAAGATGCTGAACCAGCGAACCGCCGAGCACAACATTGGCAAGTTGCATGCCGCGACAAACCGCCAACACCGGCAAGTCGAGCTTTAGTGCCGCGTTAAGCAACGAAGTTTCAAAAGTATCTTGCTCGGGCTGCACACCATATATATGTGGCCCCGCGGTCTGGCCGTAGAGCGCAGGGTTGACATCGGCGCCACCCATCAACACGAGACCGTTGAACCGACGCATCATCGCTTCGGCATCTTCGGTCGTCAGCGGTTGCGGAGAAATTACGACCGGTTCGCCACCGGCTCGCAAGATTGCGTCAAGATATCGCCGCCCCGCGAACGCAACCGCGTCACGCGAAACTCGACTCGGGGCACCATAACGACCAGCGAGTGCGATCAACGGCGACATTTATAAAACTCTACCGACTATCACTTCATCAAGCGCTTTAGTCGGGCAGTGATCTGCTCGATGATCTACTTCTTTTCCAAAAACTCGGCATCAGCCAGATCTTGCAACCGACCCGTAGCAAGTTTGTTCGTCCGTAGATCATCTACCGACACGAAAGGAACCTGTACATCACCAACCGAAATCAAAACGTGGTTTTTAAACGCCTCAGCAAAATCAAGTCCAGTTGCAAAAGTCAAGATGTCGATTCGTTGCGGTTCATGGCCCAGTTGCACCACCGAGTCTGGCCTTAGAAAATCCGCAGCGGTCAGCCCTTATTCGCCAAATCCGAATTCGGCTAGCGCTTAAACGACTCGGTTGGCGTTTTCGGGATCAGCCCAGACCCACACATCAAGATCTTTTGTGTACCGCGGGTGACCATGGGCAGCAACTGCATAACCTCCGACAATCATGAAACGGACGTTATGCGAGATGAATAATTCGATAAATTCTTGAAAGTCTTGGTTCAGGTTCATTGGTCCATCCATGAAACTCTTTGCGAATTTTCTCTACTGCTTCCAACCGCTCAGCATGTGGACGCGTGCGCCAATACATCCACGGTGGATCTTCGTGACCCAAACGCTGAATTGTCATGACTTTTTCGATCTTTGACACAATTAAATTCTACCGTAGTTTGATAATCAACCGATGTTGGACCGCTAACGCAGCACCAAAAACGAAACCTAAAGAGATAAATAGACGAAGAGTTAAATAGTTAACCGAAAGCCCGCACCGGCCGAACGAAGTAAATTAGGTCTTTGGTGGATCCGGTCTGAGTGCCATTGCTGAAAAACTGGCCCCACGCGCCGACGGTGCCGACCTCAGAAGAACTCCAATAGGGCGTTACGGCCGAAAAACCACCACTGGCGCCCGTGCCGGTATTGAGAGTTCCACCCGTGCACGCTGTTGTGACGCTTTGCGTAACATTTCTTGCCCACTGACAAAGCAAATTGAGCTCTGCAGCCGTGGGTAGATACCAGTCCGACTTTGAGCCGCCACCATATGCACGGGCCGCCCCTGCAGCCGTTGTCGTGTCATTGCCTTGGTTAACAATTGCTAGCGAATTTTTATAGCCAAGACCGATTCCCGAGGCGTTGTTATTATTTGCAGCCGTATCCACATTCGTAATTGTGGCGATATCAGACGATTGGTTACCAGCAACCGCCCACAGTTTGGATGGATCAGCACCGGTATTCCAGCCACTGGGCGCAACTTCTAGATATTTGCATGTCGAGGTAAATGCGACACCACAATTAAACGTGCCGCCATCTGCCTGTACATAGAACACGATGCCGCCGCCTGGGCCTGTGTTGCCGACAATACATTCGCCGCCACTAGCACAGGTTCGAACAACGGTGAGTGTGAATGTTGCTGCAGTGCTTCCTGATGTGTTGGTTGCTGTGATCGTGTACGTCGTCGCGGTTTGTGTCACGGTTGGTGTGCCAGTGATACGCCCTGTTGTCGTGCTGAAAGAAAGCCCTGCTGGCAGTGTGCCTGTCAGTGAATAGCTCGCAACAGTGCCACCAGAAGAAGTCACCGTGTAACCATTCATCGCTGCATTCACATTCGCTGTTTCTGTGGTCGCCGACAAAGCAATCACCGGCCTAGCGATTCGCTGCACCCAAATACTTTGCGGCGAACCAGAAAGAGTGGTCTGCACGTTGCCTGCCGTATCAGAAACAGAAAACGTAGACGCCGCAGCCAACGAAGATTCACGCGCATTCGTGTCACCAGGCTCAGCAGTTGACTGCACAGAAATAGTGCACACATCCTCAGCAGACTGGGTAATCGAATTGATACGCGAAATACGCGTAAACACAAAATCAATACCCTCAGAACTTGACAGTGTCGAACAACGAATCGGCTCATTACCAGTGACAGTAAAAGTCAAAGTCGCCACCACCGCACTACCAGACGACCGACCCAAAGTCACAACAGGCGCCGTACGATCAGCACCCAAAACCGACGTAGTAGTAGTCGAAGTCGAAGAGCTAGAAGAACTCGTCGTCGTAGAATTTGAAGATGTAGAAGACGTCGTTGTTGAAGTAGTCGTTGTGATTGCGGCAGTGGTTGTTGGTGCGACCGTTGTAGAAGTTGAAACGACAGACGTAGAAGACGTCGTACCCGTCACAACTCTCACGGTTTTTGCTTTAACCAGCCGCCAACGCAACTGCTTTTTAACATTCAAAACACAAACAACCTGCTTGCCAGCAACCTTGTCGCGAGCACCCTCACGCACACAAACACCGCCGACCTTCACCGACAACCGACCAGCCAAAACCTCAGCCGACGACCCAACACCACCCAACCCAACACCAGCCAACAACACAGCCACAAAACTTGAGCGAAACAAAACCCTCATTGTCGCGTGACGTCCGATCTGAAAGAAACCGGGCGTGAATTTGTGCGAGGTCTACCCCTAACAATACCCCCCCGAAGAGTGCTAGTGCAGACCTAGCCAAGAGGCCATCAGTCGCAATTCGGCGGTGAGCGCATCATTGACTGCCGAGCGCTTTACACCACGTTCGGTGTGCACACTTTGCACAAGCAACTTTGAGTTCTCGCGATCGGCTTTTAAGTCAACGCGACCCACCATTTGGCCATTCATCACGAACGGCAAGACGTAGTAGCCAAACTTACGTTTTTCTTTGGGCGTATAAATCTCAATGCGGTAATGAAAATCAAACAACCGCTCATTACGGGGTCGGCACCACACCAACGAATCAAACGGCGACAACAATGCTGTGGCGTACAGCCGTTTCGGCAACTTCACATTTCGATGAACATACGCTTTTTCTTGCCAACCATCGACAGCAACTTCACGCAACACGCCTTGCTCAACCAATTCGCTAACTAAAGGTTTAACGACTGCCGGTTTTTGGCGGTAATAGTCAGCCAAATCACGCAAAGTCGCCACACCTTGAGCACGCATCGCACGCACCAGCAACTCTTTGCGTGCGTCAGTTTCGCTGAGCGTTGGCATTTGCAAAATCTTTTCGGGTAACACGCGCTCGGGTGTGTCGTAGACCCTGGCAAAGTCACTGCCCCGACCGCATGACATCAACTCGCCGGTTAGAAACAAATACTCAAGTGCAGTTTTTGCTTCGTCCCAGTCCCACCAAGACGATTTTTTGGTGGTGCGGGTAGATAGATCGCGCGCAGAGGTTGATCCATTAATTTCGACATGTTTTAAGATTCGCTTGACAAACACTTTGTTCTCGGCGTAAAAACTTGTCAAACCCCAGTGCTTTAGTTTGCCCGAACGCGCGGCGTGCATCTTGAAGCGAAAGACAGGGTGCAGTTCGACAGGTAAATGCGCGGCTTCGTGACCCCAGTATTCAAAAATTTTGCCCTGTGATGTTGCTTTAGGGATTGCGTTGCGGTCGTGGTCGCCAAGCCTCGAAAACAACGGCAATTCTTGGCTACGCACGAGCACATTGACCGAGTCAATTTGAATAACACCGAGCTTCTTAATGACCGCAACTGCGTCGGCAGTTGTTGACTTAGTTTTCGTGCGCGGTTTGTCGAAACCTTGCGCGGCAAGTGCTAGCGCGCGGGCATCTTTAATTGACAGTGAATCAAGTCGCGGTGACGGCACCACTGCAAATGTCGTGAGGCCAGCGAGTTTGCCCGCTAGTCGGCAACCGTGATCGTCACAGATTTAATGACGACATCTTCGACAGGTCGGTCGCCAGGTCGTGTCGCAACATTTTGCAACGCTTCAACAACTTCGAGACCCTTCACGACTTGACCGAACAACGAATAAAGCGGCGGCAGACCGACACCGCTCGGACCACTGACGATAAAAAACTGTGAGCCGTTTGTGTTTGGTCCGGCATTCGCCATCGCCACGCTGCCGATTTGATATTTGCCTGGCTTTGGCAACTCGTCGCCAAACTTGTAGCCAGGGCCACCGCGACCGCTGCCTTCAGGATCGCCACCTTGGCACATGAAGTTTTTGATGATGCGATGAAAAATCACGCCATCGTAATAATGGTGTGCCGCGAGATAGACGAAGTTATTGACTGTCAGTGGCGCAGCCGCCGCGTCGAGGGCGATAACCATCGTGCCGATCGTCGTTTCGAGAGTCGCGCTGTAACGCTTGGCCGGGTCAATGCCCATTGGGGGCATGCTGGCAAATTTTTTCGTGACTGGCGCTGAACCGTCAAGGGCTGGAAACTGTGATGATTGTTCGTTTGACATAGCCATGAACCCTACACTCGTGTCATGCCAGAAACGACAGCCAACGATGCAAACAACAAGATGATCGAGGCGATTGAGCGCGATCTAAACGATGTCGATGTCGCGATGGATCGTCTTGAGAAAGGCACTTACTTCAGCGATGAAGTAACCGGAGCGTCGCTGCGACCAGAGTTTCTCGCAACGAACCCACTCGCCCGCCGCAACCCGAACTAGAACATCGGGTAATTATCGTCAGAGACGTTGCCGCTCGGGCCGTTGCCGCGCGAGCCACGTTTGAAAAGACGACTGAAAAAACTAATTAAAGTCGAAAGAAATTTCACAGCGATAAGTCTCGCACAAGCAACTTGGCCACCACCGAGTAGCCCGCATCTGTGAGGTGCACACGGTCAACGAAAAGCCAATCAGGTTTTTGCAACTCAGATGCTGTGTTGAGATCAGCGAATTTGAGACCCGTTCTGGCGCAAATAGCTTGAAGATCTTGCGTGTATTGCTGCTTGCGTTCAGCGAGTTCGCTTAAAACGCGCGAAAAACCTTCGGCTTCTTGGTCTAACAGTTCGAATAGTTCTTTTTCTTGCTCGGTAAGTGTTTTTTGGATCCATGGTGCGAATGGCTGCAAGACAAACGAAGCAGAAGTTGAATTGTGCTTAGCCAACATTTGAAAATATGCGCAGTCACGCTCAAAGACTGTGAGCATCGCCGTGTATGACTCAACTTTTGATTGGCTCGTATTTGAGACAGGCTGTGATCTCTGTTTTTCGCCAACGCCAAAGCGCGCACGCAGACCGGAAATTAACTGTCGTGCGAGGGCACGATTGCCGACAGCCGCGCTGCGCATTTGTGACTCGAACAAACCCTGATGAAAAAAGGCGCCAAACATTTTTGAAAAACTGCCACTCATTAGTGAACGCGTCAAGTTATTGGCACCAGACATCACGACAATTGGGCCGTCAATTTTCTTTGTGTTTGAAAGATGCGCCAAAATTGCTTCTTGGGTTGAGTTAAACGCACGGCCACCAAAATTGAGCCAGTTATATTTCGTCGTCGCATTTAGCAAACTCGGTAATGTCGTCGCGTCACTCGTCGCGCCAATGCCAAATACGCTGCTGCCGCCAACCAATAATGCCGTAGGCGCACCGGGCTTTGAGCCAGTCGCATTTCGAAAACCAAACTCATCTGTTGAAACTGATTTAAGCACCACATTTTGTGGATGGAAATACATCAGATGCGGAACCCAAACTTGGCGCATACCGAGTTCGTCGTAATCGCGCATTTGCGGAACTATCAGATTGCGTTGCTCGACTGCGGCGCGAGACTTTTTAACGCTGGCGCTCAAAATGATCCTTGGGCAGTGGTGATTTATCGGCCCAATAACTTTTTGCGCTGCCGTTGCCGATTAATTTGCCAATACCCAGCGTGCGACGCACGACACCGGCAACCACGATGCCACACCAAACGATAAAAACGAAACTGCGCTTAATCAAGTGCGAACTCTTTTTGCCAATCTGAGTCGTGTGCAAGTGCCACTTGTTCAGATTTTGCAAGCAACATTGTGCCGATCACGAGATAGTCCATGTCGGTGCGCATAAAACATGTGTACGCCTCTTGCGGGGTACAAACCGGCGGCTCGCCGCGCACATTGAACGACGTGTTGAGCAAAACAGAACAATTGTGGCGTTGCTTAAACACGCTGAGTAGATCGTGAAATTCAGGATTCGTTTCTTTATGCACTGTTTGCACGCGCGCCGAAAAATCAACATGCGTAACAGCCGGAATCTGCGAGCGAACGATATTCAGTTTGTCGATACCGAAAAGTTTCGACATGTCGGCGTGATTTTTGCTGCGACGATGCTCGGCGACCGGTGCGACAACCAACATATATGGGCTCGATGTGTCGAGATCGAACCACTCTGAGACATCTTCGGCGAGAACGGCCGGCGCAAACGGACGAAAACCCTCGCGAAATTTAATTTTGAGGTTCATCTTCTTTTGCATGTCGGGATGGCGCGCGTCGCCAAGAATCGTGCGGTTGCCGAGCGCGCGCGGGCCGAACTCCATTCGGCCTTGAAACCAGCCGACCACAGCGCCGTCATTCAACAAATCGGCAACGCGTTCGTTAAGTTCGTGTCGCGAGAGCTGTGTGTAGCGAATTTGTTGCGAATCAAGAAACTTGGTGACCACATCATCGGTGAATTTTGGCCCAAGATAACTGCCACGCATCGCGTCGCCAGTTTTTGCGGTACGCGGTTTGCCGAGATACTTGTGCCACACGCCGAGCGCTGCACCGAGTGCGCCACCAGCATCACCTGCAGCAGGCTGAATGAAAACATTGTCAAAAACTTTGTCGCGCACAAGTTTGCCATTAGCAACGCAATTAAGCGCAACACCGCCAGCGAGGCAAAGGTCTTTCATGCCTGTCGACTGACGCGCAAACCGCGCGAGCCGACCGACAACGAGTTCAGTGACCTCTTGCATCGACCGCGAAAGATCCATTTCGCGTTGCGTTAGTTCTGACTCTGGGTGGCGCGCAGTGCCATCAAACAGGTTGGCGAAACGCTGGCTCGTCATGCGGTTGCTAACCGGGAAGTCAAAATAATCCATGTTCAATCTGAAACTGCCGTCGTCACAAACCTCGATCAAGTTGTCGAGAATTTTGTCGACATATTTTGGTTCGCCATACGGTGCGAGACCCATCATTTTGTATTCGCCAGAGTTGACTTTGAAGCCGGTGAAACTTGTGAACGCCGAATAAAGCAAACCGAGCGAATGCGGAAATTTAATTTCTTTGATTACTTCGAGCGAGTTGTCGCGGCCGAGCGAAAGACTTGTTGTAGCCCACTCGCCCACGCCATCGATCGTGAGCACCACAGCATTTTGAAACGGCGATGGATAAAAAGCCGACATTGCATGCGCCTCGTGGTGTTCGGCGAACAACACTTCGCCTGAGAAATCGAGAAACTTTTGAATTTGCTCTTTGGTTTGCAATTTGCCGCCAAACCACAA
>JBIKVV010000035.1:0-14726 GCA_044356655.1 Ilumatobacteraceae bacterium | reverse complement strand
AAGTGGCGTGAGCGGGTCAACGCCTGAAATTCCTTCTTGCGAGCGGTTGACTGCAAGCAGCGTTTGGTCATCAAGATAAGTGCCAGACACCGAGACATTCAGCCATTCGAGATCTGAAGCCTCGACACCGTCGGCGCTAAGTTCAGTCAGCAAACTCTGCAGTTGTTTTGGCTGAGCATCGATTCGCGCTGAAACAATCTTGTTGAAGTCGATTCGCTCGCCATAACGGCTGTATTGCCAAAGTCCAAGGTTGATCATTGAAACGATTGCGGCGACGACGGTCACATGAAGAAGCACCCAACTTGGTCGATACAAAAACCGATACTTCATAAAATCATCGTATCTGTGCGCGTCGTGGCCAATTAGTGCAACTATCGTTCTATCTGTGACGAAGCACACGACAGATTTTTTAATCTGGGATGGTGATTGTGCATTTTGCGCACGATGCGTCGCATTTATCGAGCGTCGTATCAAGACAGACGCAAAAATTGTTGCGCATCAAAAAGCAGATCTCAAGACGCTCGGTCTGACCACAGAACAATGCACGACGGCTTTGCAATGGGTTAGTCAAGACGCAACAATTCGTTCGGGTAGCCGAGCAGTTGCTGCACTTTTGCGCTCGAGTAATTTCGGGTGGGCGATACTTGGTGTCGCCATCGACTTGCCGGTTGTGCGCGTGGTTTCATCCGCAATTTATAAACTGATCGCTAAGAATCGCCAGCATTTGCCAGGTGGCACTGATGCATGCGCAATAGACCAACGCGAATAAGCCCCAACTCCGCCCGCGTGTTAATCATCACGCTATCCCGCTATCGTTGATAAGGCAATCAACGGGTAAAAGCGTGGTTTGCGAGAAGTTGCATCAGGAGTGACCAAATGGTCCGGCAACCGGGGTTAGACCCACGGTGCCAGCTCACCTTCGGGTGGGGATGTGGCTCAGCGAAAGCTGAGCAACGGGCCGAACTCTAAATGCAAATCTTGCAACTCGCGCACGATTTAAGAAACGAGTTCAGCAATGACCAGACATGATTATCTCGCGACTGGCGCGTGGCATGCTGGGCTGCCTTCGGGTACGCGAAAGTTTTTGCACTTTCCGGCCGAGCGACCGATTGCGCTAGATAACTCGAAAACTTTGCAAGACGTCACGATCGCATATGAAACTTGGGGCGAGTTAAACAAAGATAAGTCGAACGCAATTTTGTTGTGTCACGCATGGACAGGCGACTCGCATGCTGCTGGCAGCGCCGAAGAAGGCACACCGACACCAGGTTGGTGGGAGGGCCTTGTCGGCCCGAATTGTGCGATCGATACAAACAAGTGGTTTGTTGTATGCACGAATTCGCTTGGCGGTTGTCAAGGTACTACTGGCCCTGCATCGAATCATCCGCAAGATGGCAAACCGTATGGTTCACGATTTCCGGTTATCACTGTGCGCGACATGGTGCGCGCGCAAGTGCGCGTCAGTGACATGCTCGGCATCGATGTTTGGCACTCGGTGATTGGTGGATCAATGGGCGGCATGCAAGTGCTCGAATGGGCAATCACATTTCCGCATCGATTGCGAACCGCAATACCGATTGCTACGTGTTTGCAGGCCACAGCGCAACAAATTGCGTGGGGAGCGATCGGGCGTCGCGCAATTCGCCTTGACCCTAAATGGCAAGGCGGAGACTATTACGACGCAGCAATTGGTGAAGGCCCGTGGCAAGGTTTAGCAATCGCCCGCATGATTGCCCAAGTTACTTTTCGCAGCGACAACGTGTTCACAGATCGTTTCGGTCGCGAACTTGCCGATATGGACGCTGACTACAACGGCCTTGGTCTATGGGACAAGTTTGAAGTCGAAAACTATCTCGACCATCACGGCGACAAATTAATTCGCCGTTTTGATGCGAACAGCTATTTGATTATCGGTAAGGCAATGGACCTACACGACGTCGCACGTGGCCGTGGTGAGTTGCGAAGCGCAGTTGCGCGAATTTCGGCGCCGGTGTTGTCAGTTGGCATTTCAAGCGACATTTTGTATCCGACTTATCAGCAAAAGCAGATTCGCGACATGATCAATGAAGTGGGTGGCAGTTGTGAATATGTAGAGATCGAGTCACCGCACGGTCACGACGCGTTTTTGATTAATCTCGATCAAGTCGGCAAACCCGTTGCTGAGTTTTTAGAAAAATACAAAATTAGTTAGTAGTCGCGTTAGCGAGTCATTGCATCAAGTGCAGCGACGCAGGCACTTGACGCTGGCACACGCAAAATTGCTCGATCGTCGCGATCTAAATCGTTAGTCACGACATAGTGTCGTCGTTTTAGGTCTTGGGTTTCAGTGAAATAGCCGACATTCCATCGACCGCGAAAGGCTTTGCCACGTCGACCCCGACCTTGAACAATCAACTGACGACCGTCAATGGCGACGCGCACATCTATCCACTTTGCGGCGTCAACACTGTCTTCGGTCATGCGAGCACTAAACCGAGTGCCATCGCGCGAGACCCACTGCGGTTCGAAGCGGTTGATCCATCGAAGCAGGCCAAAGCCCACCACAAAGAACAGCACCGTAGAAATCAGGTTCAAGAAACTGCTGGTCATCTCCGACTAGTTTGGCACCTAGCCGTATGTATGCCGATGTTATGTTCTTTTTCGTATCGGTTGCAGTAACTTTTGGCATTTCGCTTAATTTCGTCGCAATAAGTTTGCTTGTGCTGGCTGCGGGTTTAGCAGCGCTCACGAGTTGGTTTTGGATAACCGGGCGCCCCGAGCCTGAGGCGCTCGCACCACTCGAGATCATGAGTCAGGCCGAGTTTGTAAATTCAGATGAAGAGACTCGCAAGCAAATGCTCAATTCGGTGCGGGCTGTGCCGGTGATCGCCACGCCACCGGTCGCTTCTACATCTGTAGCGCAAGGTGCGCCGCAGACACCCAACGAGACGAAGTAACTTATTTCTATGGCTTCAACTTTTGACCCAGCAGCAATGATTGAAAGATTTCGCGAGCGAGCATCGTCGGTTAAGCGCCGTCCGCTGCCACCTGTTGCGGGCGAAGAGCGTCAACACTTTCTCGCTCAAGCACAAGTCGACTTTCAAGATTTCGCGATGCTCGGTGATGCCACGGCGACAATTGAAGATGGCATCTTGACGTTGCGCGTCGATTTGCGACCGCCTGCAAAATGAATTTTTCTTTATAAATGAATTTGGTTAGTGGCGCTCGCGCGCGAATCGCCGCAGTGCCCGTTTTGGCGGTGTTCATCGCCGTGTTCGCCTGGGGTATCGGGCCGTTACTGTTTTTGGCGCCATCAATTTCGATTAATTCAATTTTGTTTTACCGAGTTCTATTTTGGCCTCCACTTCTTTATCTGATTGCGCGACGAGGTGGCAGAAAGATCAACAAGAAACTATTTCGGTCGGTTTGGCTGCCCGGCATGTTGTTCGGCATCTCGACAATTTTTGGATTCACTGCGATCATTGAGACTTCGGTCGCCAACGCAACGATCATCGGAAACATCTCGACGGCAATGGTGTTGTTTGCGGCACCGCGATTTTTGAATGAGAAGATCTCACGTTGGCAAGTGTTGTTGGCTTTCACGAGTTTCGCTGGTGTTGTGGCGATTGTTGTTGGTGCTGGCAACACTGGTGGGTCATCGCTGTTTGGCGACTTTTTGGCTTTGATCAATGCACTGACCTGGACTTTCTATTTCATCTCCTCAAAACGTCGTCGCGTCGATGGCGTTGATACGTGGCAATTTCTCTATGGGGTGAGCGTTATTCAGGTTTTAGTTGTTGTGCCGTATTCGCTGTTTACGAGCGATGATATTTTGCAGATCACTCTGCGAGATCTCGGGTTCTTGATTGCCATGACGCTTTTTTCTGGCACAATTGGTCACAGTTTCATGCTTTGGGCGCAAAAATATGTTGATGCTTCGGTTTCGTCTTTGATTCTTTTGCTCGGGCCAGTGATTTCTTCGATCGGTGCGTGGTTGGTTTACAGCCAAAACATTTCATTGATGCAAGTCATCGGAGGCGCTGTCGTACTTGCGTCGCTTGCTGGGGTTGTGCGGTTGTCAAGCGCAGTAAAGATAAGCCGAGAAGTGTTGAGTACCGCTGACCCGTTGCTAAACTCAAATCCCTAAGTAAATAAAGCAAATGCGGACGTGGCTCAGTGGTAGAGCATCACCTTGCCAAGGTGAGGGTCGCGGGTTCAAATCCCGTCGTCCGCTCAAAGATTAGTATTTAGCTAAATGAAATTGTTTCTGCGGCGTAATGCGCCTTTGTTTTACGTGCTTGCCGCAATGCTCGCTCTCTACGTCCCATGGCTCAACCGCGGCTATATAAATCTTGAGTACGCGTTTCCGATGGCTGCCCAAGGGCTTAGTAATTTGACTGAATCTTCGTTGATTGATGCCTATTGGAGCAATCAAGCAAATCCACTTGGTTACTCACTGTTTTTGGCTGCTATCTACAAATTGGTTGGCTACCACGATTGGTTCTGGTTGGCGAGACTACCTTCAATCATCGGTTGTGGTCTGATATTGGTTGCTGGATTAATCATTCTTCGATCAAAGTCATCGTCGCAGATCCAAAATTTTCTTTTGTGGTCGATGCTGGTAGTGCTAAACCCGATGATCATTGCTTATTCGACTGCTGCCACCGCCGATATTTTGCCAGTTGGACTACTGATGATGTCGATTGCATTGATCTTAGGAACCGCCGGGTCAAGGATATTGGTACAACTTTTTTCTGCAGTTTTGTTTGGCTTATCGATTGTTTCAAAATATAACTCTATTTATTTTGGGCTCCTCTTTGTCTTATCTTTTTACTTCGTTGCCTTAAAAACCCAAGATCGAATTTCGCTTTTGTTGAAAAGGATTTGTGCATTTTTGGTAATCCCAGCCACAATCCTGGGGACTTATCTTTCGTGGTCGTATTTACGATTTGATGTTTTTATCTCAAATCGTTTAGATCAGACCCGACCAGATTTTGTAAACATTGTTGGATGGGTTCAGACTTTTGGAAAATATACGGCATTCTTAGGACTCTTCTGTTGCTTGATTCCGATTGTGATATCCATCAAACAGACTAAATTCTCGAAAATTACAACAAAGCAATTGATCTTTTTTTTACTATTTTTGGGCATCGGTTGGTATCTGAGCAAGCCGCTGTCCGATGGAGAAATGAATTTCGGTGGAGGATTTAACTTTAGTCCAAAGTTTGCTAGAGCATTAGAAATCTTTGGTTTCATAAATGGTGTCGCAATATTTCAAATTGTGTGGCGGCAAATGCGAAGCAGAAATCGTTTGACACAAGTTTTGATGGCAGGGTTGGGGCCGTATTTAGTTTTGATTTCGGCGTCGAGGCCAGCGCAAAGGTATTTGATTTACGCGATTCCAATTGTGCTGTTGATAATGGTTGAGGCACTTGACGAGCTGCCGAAAAAAGTTAAGTACCTTGCTGTTGGTTCGACGGCACTTGGGTTTGCTGCGGTTTCCTTGCTGGGGATGTCTTATTTGACTTCGCAGGGCAACGCATCTGAAGAAATGGCAGTTTGGGTGGAAGAGAATAACTTGATAAGCCAAACGTCATCGGGTGCGATTTCGCCGCATGCGGGGCAACATTGGTGGGGCGTAGCGACAGATGAAACTCGGTATGAGATTATTGCTGTTACTCCTGCGACTGAATCGCAAGTGCAAGAGCGAGTTTTGCACCGAGAACCGATGAAGGTTTTAGGTAGAGTAACTCGCGTCTATCTGTTACGAGAATTACCCAAAGCTCCGTAACTGGTTAATGAGCTTTCCGCGAGACGAGTTGTATCCTCTGCCAATGACTCGAGGGTGGTCAGTTGCGGCGGGGTGGGCGAGGGATAAAGCCTGAGGTTGTGGCGACGTAATTTTCGTAGCCGGGCTTGCGCTTGAGCATTGCGCGGTCGAGCATCGCGGCGCCCGAAACTTTGACCAACAAGAAAGTCATCACGACTGGGCCGATTAATCCGTAAATACCGAGCGATGATTCGGCGGCGATCAAACCCAGACCCCACCAAACACATGAATCGCCAAAATAATTCGGGTGTCGTGTGTAGCGCCACAGACCTTGATCCATGATCTTGCCTGTGTTGGCTGGGTCACGCTTGAACCGCGCGAGTTGCGCGTCGCCAACAGCCTCGAAATATATACCCACGCCCCAAACCAAAACTCCAAGCACGCCGATAATGCCAAAGCCAGGCTCTTGACGCACTTGACCAAGTTGCACAGGCAACGAAACGATGAACATCAACAAGCCCTGCAGTCCGAAAACCGTATAAAAACTCACGATCGCAAAACGATCACCGTGTTTGCGTCGCATTGATTGATAGCGAAAATCTTCACCGTGTCCGAGGTTTCGCTTAGCTAGATAAAAAGCAAGTCGCAGCCCCCAAATTGTTGTCAGTAAGGTCAACAACAAACTTCGAGTCGAGTTGCCGTCACTCAGCCAATAACTGACCCACGCCACAAGCACGAACCCCGAACCCCAGGCGATATCAACAATCGAAGCATCACGCATAACCAGGCTGATTGCCCAAACTGCGATCATCATGCATGCAATGGCGATCGCCGCGCCCAAAACAACTTCGCTCGCCGTTGCCGCTGTTGTCACACCAATTAAAACTTCTGTTGTACTAGTCATACGCACGACAATAGGCGAATTCGCAGGTTGTATCAGTGCAAATGTGGTGCGAGTCTTGACGGGTGCTTCAAGTCAAAGATCTGTGCGTTGAAATCGGCGGCAAGCTGGTGGTCAATGGCGCGTCGTTTGCGGTTATGCCGCGCGACAAAGTTGGGCTAGTCGGTCGCAACGGCGCAGGTAAAACGACGCTGTTCAAGGTGCTTGGTGGTGCCAACGAACAGAAGTCGGGTGTCATTAATCGCAAGGGAGGTTTTGGTTATCTACCTCAAGACCCGCGCATCGCCGGTTCATTCGACTCGCGCACGGCAATCTCGCACATTCTTTCGGGGCGTGGCATCGACGAAGACATTGTGCGCATCGAAAAATTGCGAATTGCACTTGAAGAAAATTCAAGCGATGCCAATGTCGCCAAGTTCACAAAAGCCGAAGAACTTTTTTCTCTCAAGGGCGGATACGCGTCAGACAGCGAAGCGCGTGCAATCGCCGCGGGTCTGGGGCTGAAGCCTGATCGTTTGAGTCTTGCTCTCGGTGTGCTCTCTGGCGGCGAACGCCGTCGAGTCGAACTTGCGCGAATTTTGTTTAGTGGCAGTGACACTTTGTTGCTCGACGAACCAACCAATCACTTAGATATTGATGCAAAAACGTGGATGCTCGATTTTTTACGTGCTTACAAAGGTGCGCTGCTCGTTATCAGTCACGACCTCGAGTTGCTTGACGAAGCGATTACACGCGTGTTGCATCTTGATCGCCCCGATGAAGACTCTGAAGGTGCAATCGTCGAATATCGCGGCACCTACACGCAGTATTTGGTCTCACGCGAAGCCGACGAAGCGCGCCAAGCAAAGAAGGCAACTCAGCAAAGTAAAGAGATCGAGCGCCTGCAGCGCGTTGTTGATCGCTTCGGCGCCAAGGCGAGCAAGGCGGCGATGGCGCACAGCATCGAAAAACGAATTGGTCGCATCGAAGAAACCCGAGTACATGCCGCACGCGGCGCTCGAGTATTGAAAGTTCGCTTTCCTGAACCGCCACATTGTGGTGAAACAGTCTTGACAGTCGACGGACTGCGCAAGACTTTTGGTGGCCCAGACATCTTTCATGATGTGAGTTTTGATTTGGGTCGCGGTGAGCGGTTGCTAGTGCTTGGTTTAAACGGTGCCGGCAAAACTTCGCTGTTGCGAATTCTGGCAGGCGAGGTTAAGCCCGACAACGGCGAAGTTAAATTCGGCTACAACGTTCAAGTTGGTTACTACGCCCAAGAGCACGACAACTTAATTCCGCAGCGGTCGCTTGTCGAACATATGCGTGACCAAGCACCGGTTTCGCTTGGTCTTACCGAAACTCATTTGCGCGGCATGCTCGGCATGTTTGGTCTTTCGGGTGACAAGGTTTATCAAGAGTCGGCGACACTTTCGGGTGGCGAGAAAACAAAACTTGCGTTGGCGATGATGATGGTCGGCAAAAATAATTTATTGTTGCTCGACGAACCGACAAACAACCTTGACCCGTCGAGTCGTCAGTCGGTTGCAGACGCGCTTTCAAATTGGGAAGGCGCAATCGTGCTCGTTAGCCACGATGCTGAGTTTGTCGAGCAACTCGCACCAACAAAAGTGCTGCTAATGCCAGATGGTCAAGAAGACTATTTCAACGAGTCGTGGCTCGAACTGGTGACGCTGGCTTAAGTCGCAGACCACGCGGTGCGCAGACGATGCACTTATCGCGCACTCTGCAGAAAAGCTATTTAAGCGCGCGAATATAAACGATGATGCTGGCGATCTCTTCGTCGGTCAACTTGTTTGCCGGCATGATGCCCGATGCTCCGCGACGTTTCTTGGCGCCTGGGTCTTTGATCGATTCATATAGATATGAATCGTCAGCCGTTACGACCGTGCCGTCGCTGAGTGTGACCTGAGAATCAGCCAAACCAATCCAATTTGGTCCAATGCGACCATTGCCGTCTTCACCATGGCAACTTGCGCACCCCGCAGAAATTGAAATCTCGCGACCGGCGGCCGCCTCGGGTGATAGATCTAAAGGTGCGCTAGTCGAACCCGACGAACAGGCGCCGAGAGTCAGTAGCGCCGTCACGGTTGCAAGACCTGAAAATCTAAACAAATGTTTGGATTGCATATTCAAAGATTACCAATGCCGACATGTAGAGTTCGCCATCGTGGTAAAAAAACTATGGTGACAAACCTCCCACAACACCCGTCGTCGGGCAACGAGTCTGACGGCTATTGGATGCATTATCACGACCAAGACAGCGAAAAACTCGCCGAAGCAGTGGTCGAATATGCGCTCGAACGTATTCGTCTTGATCCGCCACCGCTCGATGGCCCAAAAACTCTTAGTCAGCTGCAGGCACTTGTCGGCAACACAATTACGCCAGAAGGACTTGGTGGTCTTAAAGCTCTTGAGATTTTCACGAAACATCTTTCGCATGCATGTATAAGCGTCGACCATCCATCTTTTTTGTCGTTCGTGCCAGGTGCACCAACTGAGAGCGCTGTTTTATTCGATCTCGTTCTCAGTGCTTCAAATATCTACGCAGGTTCTTGGCTCGAAAGTTCTGGCGCGGTCTATGCCGAAAGTCAAGCGCTGCAATGGGTTGCGAGTTTGGCGAATTTTCCGGCAACTAGTGCGGGTGTTTTCGTTAGCGGTGGCACTGCCGGCAATCTCTCGGCGTTGATTGCTGCCCGTTGGCGTTGGCGCCAAAATGGCAAAGGCGCATACGACCGAGTGCGGCCGGTAATTGTCACGTCATCTGGCGCACATTCATCGGTTGGTCTTGCCGCAAATGCAATGGATGCAGACATCGTCAAAGTTAAGGCCGATGCACAAGGTCGCATGTCGGGTGTTAACTTGCGTCAAGCGATCGCTGAACTCGACCCACAAGATCGAAATCGTATTTGCGCAATCGTCGCAACTTCTGGCACGACAAACCTTGGTGTAATTGACGATCTTGTTGCGGCCGGCGAACAGGCTCGCGAACTAGGCACTTGGTTTCATGTCGATGGCGCATATGGTGCCGCAGCGCTTTGTGCGCCAAGCGTGAAGCATTTATTTGTTGGCATTGAATTGGCCGACAGTTTCATTGTTGACCCGCATAAGTGGCTGTTTGGTCCGTTTGATTGTTGCGCATTGATCTATCGCGACCCCGATACGGCACGTCGTGCGCACACACAACGCGCTGAATATTTAGAGGTGTTGCAACAACAAGAACTTGGCGACGCGCTGGCAAACCCGTCAGATATGGCACATCACTTATCACGTCGTGCGCGCGGCCTGCCGTTTTGGTTCAGCGTTGCAACACACGGCACCGAGGCATACGAAGAAGCAATGGAAATCACATTGCAGGTCACTCGCGAAGCGACGCAGTTAATTAAGAATGCACCATTTCTCGAGTTGCTGCTTGAGCCAGAGTTGTCGATCATTATTTTTAAGCGCAACGGCTGGAAGCCCGAGCAATATCAAGCGTGGAGCGACAAAATGCTCAACGAAGGTCGGGCGTTCGTTGTGCCGACAACGCTCAATGGCGAAACAATTTTGCGCTTTTGCATCATCAACCCGCGCACGACTATCGAAGAAGTCGCCGAAATCATCAACTCGCTAGAGTAAGTCTGTGCTCAAGTCGGTTCGATCGGTTGTACAACTTCGTAAGTTCGAATTCAACGGCGACAAACGCAGGCTCGCTGCTTGCGGCGATCTAAAAGATTTGCGCCTTCTCGCCAAGCGCAACCTGCCAGGCGGTGTGTTCGATTATTTCGACGGTGCTGCCGAAGACGAATGGTCGCTTGCCAACAACAGTTCGGCGTATTCAAAGTTCGGTCTGGTGCCAAAAGTCTTGCGCGATGTTTCGCAAATTGACACTGCAACAACAATCATGGGTCAGCCTGTGCCGTTTCCGATTGCACTTTCTCCGACTGGTTTTACTCGCATTGCGCATCCGCAGGGCGAACTCGCCGTTGCTCGCGTTGCTGGCAAAAATTCGTTGCCGTTTACATTGTCAACTCTTGGCACACGCAGCATTGAAGAAGTCGCCAGTGTTGCAACTGGCCCATTGTGGTATCAGCTTTATGTGTGGCGCGACCGAGGGCTTTCGCGCGAACTTGTGCAGCGTGCAAAAGCGGCTGGCTACAAAGCGATCATGGTCACGGTCGACACGGCGGTTTTCGGTCGGCGCGAGCGTGATGTTCGTCGTGGCTTCACACTTCCGCCCAAAATTGGTCTTGAAACTTTCATCGACGGCGTTCGGCACCCACGATGGACATACAAGTTTGTTACTAACGAGCCGATCACGTTTTCGGCTGTTGCGGGTCGGTCAGATGTTGACGGTTCTAAAGCGATCACGTTGTCTGATTATGTCAATTCGCAATTCGACCCGACGCTAAGTTGGCACGACCTCGATTGGATTCGCCAAGAGTCTGGTTTGCCGATCATGCTCAAGGGCATTCAGTGTGTGGCTGACGCCAAGCAGGCGGCGTCAATGGGCGTCGACGCAATCGCACTTTCGAACCACGGCGGTCGTCAACTCGACGGTTCTCCCGCGCCAATCGAACTTTTGCCAAGTGTCATTGATGCTGTCGGTAATTCGATTGAAGTTTTGGTTGATGGTGGCGTTCGCCGCGGTTCAGATGTAGTTAAAGCGTGTGCACTCGGCGCACGGGCGGTGATGTTCGGGCGTCCCTATTTATATGGGCTCGGCGCGGCGGGTGAGTTGGGCGTGCAGTGGGCGCTTGATCACATCACAAGCGGTGTGTCACGCACGATGGCGTTAATTGGCGAAACTTCAATCACGAAACTCTCACGCGACTCAGTTTTTGAGCGCTAATCGCGCCAATGCGATAGCCGGATTAAAACTGCAGATTATTTTTTAGCAGCGGGTGCTTTTTTAGCGACAGTCTTTTTGCGAGCGCCATAGCGCTTGTTGAAGCGATCAACTCGGCCAGCCGAGTCGATGATCTTCATCTGACCCGTGAAGAACGGGTGACTGGCGTTTGAAATTTCAAGTTGCACAAGTGGGTAAGTATTGCCGTCTTCCCAGACAACTGTTTTTGCAGGGTCGGGTTTCAGCGTAGAGCGAGTCAAAAATCGATAGTCAGCCGAACTATCTTCAAATACAACGAACTGGTAGTCGGGGTGAATCTCAGGTTTCATGGCTTCAAAGTGTATCGGGGTAAAAGTGCCCTCTATACTGTCTGAATGCCAAATCGCTGTGATGTCCTCTCGAAGACCCCGAGCAAGGGTCATACAATCTCGCACTCCCACATTCGCACCAAGCGTTGGTGGCGCGTCAACTCACACAAGCGTCGATTCTGGTTGCCATCCGAGCGTCGTTGGGTCACACTCAATGTCAGTACCAAGGGTGTTCGCACAATCGACAAGCGTGGCATCGAATCAGTCGTCGCCGAAATGCGCCGCGCCGGAAAGAAAGTCTGAGAACTCGTCATGGCAGCAAAGAGCAAAGATAAGCGTCCAATTATCAAGTTGCGCAGCACAGCCGACACTGGCTTCACTTACGTGACTCGCAAAAACAAGGTCAACTCGCGCGAGCGTCTCGAACTCAAGAAATACGATCCAGTCGTGCGCAAGCACGTGATCTTCAAAGAAGAGCGCTAAATCTAATTGCTTTGCGCGAGGGCTGTGGCCAAGTCGCGCTGAATATCTACACAGGCTTCAAGCCCTACTGAAAGTCGTAACAGCGAATCTGTTATCCCTGTTTTTGCTTTTGTGTTGGCGTCGACACTGTTGTGAGTGCTTGATGCTGAGTGCGAAATTAGGGTCTCAGTGCCACCAAGTGTTACCGCAGGGCGGATCAACCTGAGCGCACTGAGCAATTTCGTCGCAGCAGTTTTGCCGCCGGCGATCTCAAACGAAAGCACCGAGCCAAAATAGGTCATCTGTTTTTTTGCTAGCGCGTGTTGCGGGTGCGACTTCAAACCCGGGTAGTGCACATCGGTTACATTTTTTTGTTCACTCAGCCATTCGGCCAGGGTCTGCGCCGATTCACATTGACGAGCGAGTCGCGCGTCAAGGGTGCGAACACCGCGCAGTGCATTCATCGCGTCAAACGGCGAGGCGGTTGCACCATGCAAAATTGAATAGCCCCAGATTTCGCCGATCAACTCTGCATCGCCTGCGATAACTCCGATTGTTGCATCGTTGTGGCCAGCGATGCCTTTTGTCGCCGAATGCAAAACAATTGACACACCATGATCATGTGGTCGTTGCCCAAGAGGTGTCGCGAGCGTCGAATCAACAACGGTAAACGGGCCCTTGATTGCACCCAACGCCGCAAGATCGACCAAATCAATATGCGGATTACTCGGCGACTCGGCCATCACCAACATTGTTTTACCTGGTCGCACTGCGGCGGCAAATTCGCTGGCGTTGCGACCGTCAACAAAAGTGACGTCGATGCCGAGGCGTGCACACGGCCCATTCAAAAATGCGAGCGTGCCGGCATAACAATTGCGCTGGGCCACAATGTGATCGCCAGTCGCGCACAGCGCAAGCACAACACTTGAAACCGCACCCATGCCCGAAGCAAATGCAAGCGCCGCTTGTGTGTGCTCGAGTTCGGCGATCGCGTGTTCGAATGCTTCGACCGTCGGGTTGGCATAACGCGAATAAAACTTTGTTTCGTGAATCGCTTTGGCTTGACGGTGACTCTCTTCGAGACCAGAACTTGACCACGTCGTTGCGGGTGTAAGCGACGGCGCTAGCGAGCCAGAGTCGTCACGACCTGCGGTGATTGCAGTCGTCGCAGGCTCGAAATTTTCATTTCCCACGTGTTCAGGCTAACAACAAGGTCTCAGTCACACATTGTGAGATTTTGTGTCATTTAGAATCGAGAAGTGAAAAACATCAAGTACTTATCAGTTGTATTTACGTTATGTCTTGTCGCTGCGAGTTTCGGCGGCGCGGTCAGTGCCGATAGCGATGCAAGCCCATTGTCGGGTTTGCCCGGGGGTGCGGGCAAACCAGTCGTGATGGTCAAATATGGCAACTCGAAACCCGATCGTCCGCACTACAACTTGAATCAGGCCGATCTGTTTTATGTCGAAGAAGTCGAGTGGGGCTTGACTCGCATCGCTGCGATGTTCAATACGAAGTTTCCGAGCGTTGTCGGCCCAACTCGCAGTGCGCGAATTTCTGATCTCGAAATTCTCGAACAATTTACGAGCCCCGGCATTGCCTACAGCGGAGCAAATGATGTCTTGCTGAAAGCAATTCGCAAATCACAATCAATTTCGCTTTCGCCAAGTGACAGGTCGTCGTTCTACTATCGCAACCTCTCGAAAGTCGCGCCGTACAACCAGTTGCTGCGTCTGTCTTCAATGATGGAAAAAGAGACAAAGGTCGGCCCGATTAAAGACGTCGGTTTGACTTTTGATCGCAACGTGCCCGCAGGCGGAGTGGCTGCAAAAACATTTAGTGCATCGTGGCCGTCATCCAAAGTCTCTGGTACTTGGGGTGGCAAGTCTTGGACAATTTCTTTCGACGGTTCGCTGCATCGCGATGCCGTCAGCAAAGCACTGTTGACACCAAAAACTGTCGTTCTGCAATTTGTTGAGCGCAAAGAGTCAAAATATGGTGACAGGTTTGGTGGCAAGACGCCGCTGTTGAAGTCTGTCGGTGCGGGTCGTGCAATTGTTTTGCGAAACGGTCAATCGTTTGATGGCTCTTGGTCGCGCCCGACGAGTGAGTCTGGAACTACGTTCTCATTTACAAATTCGCAAATCGCATTTGACGTTGGTCAGGTAATGATCGTGTTCGTTGATGGTGGCGTCAAGAAGCCACCGTTCACAGTTAAATAATTTTCCAACAAACTCGAACCAACTTGCAGGTAGGGTGAGGCAGTCAATTTAGTTTGGCGACGTGGCCGACTGGCTTAGGCACGGGCCTGCAAAGCCCTTTAACCGAGTTCGATTCTCGGCGTCGCCTCCATTGTTTATTGGGTCAAATCGCTATTTGGTACGACTTTGGTGCGACCGTAATCGCGCGTAGTAGAAAATTGATATGGAAATACTTTTCGTTGCAGGTTTCGCTCCCATTGTCCCTAATCCAGCCGAT
>JBIKVV010000068.1:0-4232 GCA_044356655.1 Ilumatobacteraceae bacterium | reverse complement strand
GCGTTCAAATATGCCGGCAGTGTCGAAACAAGTGTCTTACCTTCACCTGTTTTCATTTCAGCAACCCAGCCTGCATGCAGCGCTGCGCCACCCATCAACTGCACGTCGTAATGGCGCTGACCAATGACACGAGTGGCAGCCTCGCGCACGACTGCAAATGCCTCAATCAACAGATCATCGAGGGCTTCGCCACGCTCAATGCGTGACTTGAACTCAGCGGTCTTACCCCGCAACGCAGCATCGTTCAGCGCCGAGTATTCGCTCGACAAGGCATTTATTTCAGGCAATATGGCGGCAAGAGCCTTTACTTTCTTGCCTTCTCCAGCGCGTAAGACTCGGTCGAGGATTGCCATAAGACAGTTGATGCTACAGCCACGCAAGTAACCAGACCAGCCCCTGCTTGATAAAGCGCATGAGATGCGCTGTTTAGAGTTGCTCCGGTTGTCACCACATCGTCGATCAACAACAAGTGTTCAGAGTCTAATTTTCGTGCCAAAAAAGTCGGCCCAATTAGTCGCGCATCGCGCGACTTTCCTGTTTGCGGACGATTTGAAACACGAAACAAAACTTTTCGACACGGCACAGACAGTTGCTTAGCGACATATTTTGCAATCAACTCGGCGTGATCATAACCTCGCTCGATGATGCGTCTGCTGGTTGTCGGTGCCCAAGTAACGAGATCGATGCTCTTAAGTGTGCGCCCTTGCTCGACTCTTATTCGTTTTACCAGTGCATCACCAATAAATCTCAAGCTCGATCTTTGATTGCGGTATTTAAAATTCAAAATCATCTTTCGAATAGCCGAGTTGTACTCAAAAGCAACGAGCACCGTCGCGTGATACTCGATTTGCTTCTTGTCTTGCTTTTTCGCACCTGCGACGAGTTCGCCAAAACATGAATTACAGATCGATGCGCCAAGACGACCACACGCCGGACACGTTGCACCAAAGACATAGCCGAACAAATTTTCTGCTTTCAACGCAAGTGTGTCTAGAAGCCTGAACATCTTCGAAAGTGTGTACTAGAACCAAGCGATATGGCTAGTGTGAATGCGTGAACGACCCACAACAACTTAAGTTTCGCGACAGGCTTGGTCAGCGCCTCGCGAGATGTACGTTTGGTTTGGCTCTATTTGCCGTCGGCATCTCTTTGCAAATGAATGCAAATATTGGCGCACCACCATGGGATGTGTTTCACCAAGGTGTCTCTAAGCAGACCGAAATCTCTGTCGGCAAAGTCATCGTGATGACAGGCTTCATTTTGCTTTTGCTGTGGATACCACTCAAACAAAAACCCGGGCTCGGCACGATTCTCAATGCACTCGAAATCGGACTGGTTGCAGACTTGGCACTCGCAATCATCCCCGAGCCAAACAATATTTTCATTCGCGTAGTTATGGCGGCACTTGGCATCGTCATCGTGGCTGTCGGCACTGGCTTTTACATTGGCAGCGCTCTTGGACCTGGGCCACGCGATGGTTTGATGACTGGTCTTGCTAAACGCGGCATCCCAATTCGAATTGGGCGCACGGCAATTGAGGTCACAGTTTTAATAGTTGGTTTAGTGCTTGGAGGTCAAGTTGGCGTCGCCACTTTTGCCTTCGCTTTTGGCGTCGGCCCCTTAGTGCACTTCTTTTTGCCGCGTCTGGCGATTAGTAGCGGTAACGCTCAGCCTTAAACGGTCCACTTGGCGGCACGCCAAGATAATCAGACTGCTCATCGGACAATTTAGTCAACTTCGCCCCAAGAGAATCAAGGTGCAATAACGCAACTTTCTCATCAAGGTGCTTTGGCAGTACGTAAACACCCAATGGATAATTCTTGGTGTTATTGAATAATTCAATTTGTGCGATCACCTGGTTGGTGAACGAACAGCTCATGACAAAACTCGGGTGCCCAGTTGCGCATCCGAGATTTACCAATCGGCCCTCTGCCAGAACGATCACTGAGTGACCATCGCTGAAAGTCCAAAGATCGGTGCCAGGTTTAAGCTCGTCGCGCGTTGCGCCACTTCGCGAAAGCCCTGCCATGTCGATTTCATTATCGAAGTGACCGATGTTGCAAACAATCGCATTGTGCTTCATTTTTGACATGTGCTCTGCAGTGATGATTGCTTCGTTGCCAGTAGCAGTTACGAAGATGTCGGCAACCTTAAGCACATTGTCGAGCGTGTCGACGATGTAACCCTCCATGGCTGCTTGCAATGCATTGATCGGATCAATTTCGGTAACTACAACTCGCGCCCCCTGACCACGCAAACTCTGCGCACAGCCTTTGCCCACATCGCCGTAACCACAGACAACGGCCATTTTGCCGGCGATCATCACATCGGTTGCGCGATTCAACGCGTCAATTAACGAGTGCCGACAACCATAGAGGTTGTCAAATTTGCTCTTGGTAACACTGTCGTTGACGTTGATCGCAGGAAACAAAAGTTCGTTGTCTTGGGCCATCTTGTAAAGACGCTTCACGCCTGTCGTCGTTTCTTCGGTGACACCTTTGATCAGTTTCGACATTTTCGTCCAACGATTTGGACTTGTCTTCAAACCGCGCTGCAAAAGACCGAGCACGATTGCAAGTTCAGGGTTTGAAGCAGTTGTCGGATCAGGAACTTCACCTTTCTTCTCATATTCAACGCCCTTGTGCAACAACATCGTCGCGTCTCCACCGTCGTCCAAGATCATGTTCGGGCCATCGCCGTCTGGCCATGTCATCATCTGATCGGTAGCCCACCAATATTCTTCGAGTGTTTCGCCCTTCCATGCATAAACCGGCACACCTTGAGGGTTATCTTGCGTGCCGTTTGGGCCGACAACAACTGCAGCCGCCGCATGGTCTTGCGTCGAAAAAATATTGCAACTCGCCCAACGCACTTCGGCGCCCAAGTGCGTCAGAGTTTCGATCAAAACCGCAGTCTGAATCGTCATATGCAACGAACCAGAAATTCGCGCACCCTTTAGCGGCTTAGACGCGCCAAACTCTTTGCGCAAGGCGCGTAAACCTGGCATCTCGTGTTCGGCGAGGTGAATCTCTTTTCTGCCAAATGGTGCAAGAGACAGATCTGCAACTCGGTAATCTTTGCGTGCTGCCAGTGATGATGTCATGATGCTCCTGTTTTTGTTGTTTAAAAAGTTGGTTTCAGATTTAGTTGTGCCACTTTGGCCATAATTCGCTCGTGCTCTACTTGATTGACAGTCGTGGCTTCGTCGATCAACATCACCGGAATGCCTTGGCGAACTTCGTAACGCATTTGCAAGCGCGGGTTGTACAGCATTTCTTCGTCGTCAAGATAAATGAGATTTCCCTTATCTTTTGGGCAAGCCAAAATTTCAAGCAACCGCAAATTTACAGACGAACGAGGTGATGACACGGCTTACACGATAACACTTATGGCAGTTATGCCGTGATCAACATCAACAGTTCGGCGACATGTTCATCGCACTCTTCACGTGTTGCCGCTTCAAGATTCAAACGCAAAAGTGGCTCGGTATTTGAAGGCCGAACATTGAACCACCATGTACCGCAATCAACTGTTAGGCCATCAAGGTGGTCTTGCGGATAATTTGCAAACTTTTTTGTTATTCGTTCGATCACTTCTTGGATATTGGCAACTTGCATGTTTATCTCACCACTATTTGCGTATTTCTCAAATGGTTTGCGCAACTCAGACAGAGACTTTCCGGTGCGACACATTTCGCCAAGCACAACCATCGTCGCAATCAAGCCGCTGTCGGCCCGATAATTGTCAGCAAAGTAATAGTGTCCAGAGTGTTCGCCGGCGAACACCGCACCAGTTTGGGCCATCACTTGCTTCATATAACTATGACCGTTCTTTGTGCGAATTGCTTTGCCGCCCAACGACGTGACTGTCTCAGGCACGATTCGTGAGCAAATCAAGTTGTACAAAATCGTTGCATTAGGTTTCTCACGCAAAAATACCGAAGCCAACAACGCGGTAGTGGTGCTGCCCGAGACACTCTTGCCCAACTCGTCAACCAAAAACACTCGATCTGCATCGCCGTCAAATGCAAGACCAACATCGAATTTGCCGGCGACAACACGTGCTTGCAGATCGCGCTGGTTAGCAGGCTGAATTGGATCAGCAGGATGGTTCGGAAAAGTGCCGTCGAGTTCTCCGTACATGATCTCGACTTCAAAATTTCTCAAGCGGTCAAATACGGCGGGTGCAACTAATCCACCCATGCCGTTTGCGGTATCAGCCACAATTCGCAA
>JBIKVV010000067.1:0-4353 GCA_044356655.1 Ilumatobacteraceae bacterium | reverse complement strand
TAATCCACAAGTAGCCTTCGCGATGGAGGTGTCCGGGTACCTGGTGGGCTCCGCCGCCTTCAAAGCGGTTGGGACGAGTGAACCTCGTCTGGCGGGTTCGATTCCCGTCCGCCTCCGCCAATTTTTTACGGATTATTTTGCGAGTTCGACAGCAAGTTGCGCAGCCACACTGGCGTTGTTTTCAGCAAGAGCAAGATTCGCACGAACGCTTGAGTCTTTGGTTGCTTCGGCAATAAATTTTAAAACATGTGGCGTCACCGCAGAACCGCCGACACCAAGATCGTCGGCGTTCTTTAATGCAGCGCGCGTCACTTCATCCATTTGCGACTTAGATAGGCCGTCGCGTTCAGGCACTGGCACACAAGCCAAAATGCCGCTCGTGCGACCTAACGAATTATTGGCGCGCACGATGTCGGCGAGTTCACGCACTGTGTCGACCCGAGCTGGTATTGCGATGTCACCATGGTGAACGGTGAACTCTGGAAAAAAATCGCAACCCAAACCGATTACTGGCACGCTTAGTGTTTCGAGATATTCGAGCGTGCGGGGCAAATCAAGAAATGATTTTGCTCCGGCACAAACCGTCACGATGTTGTGCGCGGCGATCGCACCAAGATCACTGCTGATATCGCCTGTGGTTTCGGCACCACGATGCACGCCGCCGATACCGCCAGTTGAAAACACTTTGATGCCAGCCCTTGCAGCAAGCAACAATGACGATGAAACCGTTGTCGCACCCACAGGCCATTTCGCTGCCATCGCGGTGCCGAGTTCGCGTTCACCAACTTTTTTTGCAGGGCCGCAAATTAGTGGCCACTCAGTTTGGTCAATACCAACTCGGGCGACGCCATCAAGCACAACTGTTATTGCAGGCACAGCGTTGAAGTTGCGAATTGCGGCGGTGCAGCGCGTAAGTGCTTCGAGGTTTGCTGGCGAAGGCAGACCTAGGTTCGAAAAAATCGTCGACTCAAGAGCCACAACAGGTCGACGGTCACGAAGTGCTTTGCCGACTTCATCGCTGATGCGAATTTGAAAACTAATCATCGGGCTTCCATTGTTGCGCCTGCGCTGCGTAAAACGCGTGCCGCAAGTTGATGGCCAGAAATGACGCATTCGCGCAGTGTCACTTCGTCAGGCTGTTTTGCGGGCGATACGTATATATGAGTCTGTTCAAATCGGGTCAGAAACCCAGCGGCAAATGCATCGCCAGCACCTGTCGAGTCTGTGACTTCGCCCACCGGGGTCACAGCGACCGATGATTGCTCGGTTTTATAGATCAAAGTCGTTGGTGCGGCACCCGCTTTAATCACGACGATGTCAAGTTCGAGCTGTTGGGCTTCGAGGTTTAAAACTTCGGCTTCGTCGGTGTTGCAGAAAAAAATTTTTGGATTCAATTCGGCAACAAGATTGCGAAATCTCGTGACACCAAACGACTTGATTAGTGACGCCGACGATGCATCGATTGAAACTGTGATATTTCTTTCGTGTGCGACGGCGATGCACTCGCGTGCTGCTGCGCCGAGTGGTTCAGAAAAAAGCGAATACGCAGGCACATGCAAAACAGAAGCGCCGTCGTGCCAATTTTTTGGCGCCTGTTTAAGTTCTGTCGCAGCCGCGCGATCGGTAAGCATTGTTCGCTCTCCATCGGGCGAAACAACCACGACGATCGAGCCGGTGCGACCCGAGCGAACAACGCACGGTTCGACACTTGATGCTTCGAGTGACGCGACAAGTAGATCGCCAAGTGCGTCGTTGCCAACTTGCGCGATTAGTCGCGAACGAAACTTTGTGGCACTATCTGAATTAATCGCGGCGGCAAACACTGCGACATTTGATGCACTGCCACCACGCGTGCGAACAATTCTTGACGGGGTATCTGTGCCGTAACTTAAAGCAGTTGGCAACCAAACGACGACATCTTCAACAAGGTCACCGATGACGCACAACACGTCGTGGCGAGATTAAACCGAAAGAAGGTCGCGAGCGCCAGTGTCGCTAGACGGGTGACGCAACTTGCTCATTGCGCGCGCTTCGATCTGTCGAATTCGCTCGCGAGTCAAGTTGAATGCTTCGCCAACTTCTTCGAGAGTGCGCGGCTCGCCACGGTCGAGACCGAAACGCAACGCCAAAATTTCGCGCTCGCGCTCATCGAGCGGCGCAAGAAGACGAGTGATTTCTTCTGGCAGCAAAGCAGTTGCGGCAACCTCGAACGGCGACTCAGCCGAGCGGTCTTCGACAACATCACCGAGTTCAGCATCGCCGTCTTCACGCAATGGCTCTGACAATGACAATGGTTCAGCAGCAAATCGCAACGCCTCGGTAACTTTGTCGGCTGGCATTTCAACTTCTGCTGCCAATTCGGCAAGCGTGGCATGTCGGCCAAATTTGAGTTCGAGGCGCGAGCGGGCCTTTTGCAAACGGGCGAGTGTGTCGCCGGCATGCACCGGAAGGCGAATCGTGCGACCCGTGTTGGCGATGCCGCGGGTGATGGCTTGGCGAATCCACCAAGTTGCATACGTTGAAAACTTAAAGCCTTTGCGCCAATCGAATTTTTCGACCGCGTGCATTAGGCCGAGGTTGCCCTCTTGAATCAAGTCGAGAAGTGGCAAACCTGAAGCCTGATATTTTTTGGCAATTGAAACAACAAGTCTCAAGTTTGACTGAACAAATTGTCGTTCAGCTCGTGCACCTGCACGCACAATTTTGTTTAGTTCGCGTCGTCGCGTCGGAGTGATTTGTTTTTCAGTTTTCTTCAGTGTCGCTTCGGCAGTTTTGCCCTCTTCGATCGCTTTGGCTAATCGAACTTCGTCATCTTTGGTGAGCAAAACATACTGACCGATATCTGTGAGGTAGAGCCGGACAAGATCTTCGTCATCTCGGTCAATTCTCTCTTTGGCCACGAAATCCCCTTGTTTATTCGGTCACACTCGGTGCGACACGCCTAACGATACCGACGAGGTGACAAAGCCACACGCGAAAAATACAAATTTTATGCCTGAAATTTTCGCTAGTCTTTGGCATATGTCAAACCCAATTCTCAATGAAAAGAATTTTGCAAAAGTTGTAGAGCGTTCGGCTGGCGAGTCAGGTTGGGCGGCACCGCAATCTGGTGCGCAAACTTTTGGCGCGCCAATTACCGATGGTCCGGTGTCTCCGTATACCTCGGCTGAGACGATGACAGCAAGTGGCACCGCGAGTGCGGGCATGTTGTTGACACTTTTGTTGTTGGCATCGGCAATATTCGGATGGACGTCGGTCAGCGAGTCGGTTAGCGGTGCGGTTCAGTTTCCAGCATGGACAATTGGCGGTGCGTTGGTCGGTTTTGTGGTGGCTTTGGTGCTCACTTTCAAACCCAAACTTTCGCGCATACTGGCACCGATTTATGCAATTGCACAAGGCGTTTTCGTTGGTGCAATTTCGAAAGTTTTCAACACCGCCTACGACGGCATCGTGCTGCAGGCTGTTGGCATCACCCTCGGTGTCTTTGTTGTAATGCTCGTGCTTTATCGAACCGGTGTTATTCGTGTTACAGACAAAATGCGTCGCACTGTTATTGGTGCGACTTTGGGCGTCGCCGTGTTCTACGGAATTTCGTTCTTGATGAGTCTGTTTGGTGCAGACATCTCGTTTTTTAGAAGTTCAAGTTTGATGAGCATCGGTTTTAGTTTGTTGGTTGCGGGTCTTGCAGCGATGAACTTGGCTCTCGATTTTGACTTCATCGAGCGTGGCGAGCAATCTGGCTTACCGAAGTATTTCGAGTGGTATGCCGCCTTTGGCTTGCTAGTCACGATGGTCTGGCTGTATCTCGAAATCTTGCGTCTCTTGGCCAAACTTCGCGACCGCTAAACCACAGTTGCTACTACGAGTAGCGAGTCATGCGCCGTTATCGTGCGTGACACTTTGAAACTGCACGAACTGTAGAATAAAAAGCACCGATGACATACATTCTCGGAATTTCCGCGCTTTATCACGACAGTGCTGCGTGCCTAATCAAAGACGGCGAAATAATCGCAGCAGCCCAAGAAGAGCGTTTCTCACGCAAGAAACACGATTCGCGTCTGCCGCGCCACGCCACTGACTATTGCCTCGCCGAAGCCGGCATCACCACTGCACAACTCGATCATGTTGTGTTCTACGACAAGCCGTTACTTAAGTTCGACCGCATCGTCAAAACCGCGATGGCCTACGCACCGCGTGGACGCAAGTCATTTGCCGCGGCAGGTTCTTTGTGGTTTGGCGGCAAATTGCAAACCAAAGAGCAAATTCAAAAGTTTCTCGATTTCTCAGGCGAAGTGTTGTTCGCCGAACACCACGAGGCGCATGCAATGTCGGCTTTTTATCCATCGCCGTTTC
>JBIKVV010000034.1:0-15725 GCA_044356655.1 Ilumatobacteraceae bacterium | reverse complement strand
AGTTCATCGGCCCTCCGCCCGCAGCGATTGTTGAAATGGGTGACAAAGTTTCATCACGCAAAGCAGCGCTTCGTGGTGGCGCGCCGATTGTGCCTGGTACAACCGAATTTTTGAAGAGTGCCGACGAGATTTCAAAATTCGCAAAGAGTCACGGTTTCCCAGTCGCGATCAAAGCCGCATTCGGTGGTGGTGGTCGTGGCATGAAAGTTGTGCACGACGAAAAAAGTGTGCAAGAAGCAATGGAGTCTGCGCAACGCGAGTCGAAAGCATTCTTCGGGCGCGATGAGATTTATGTTGAGAAATATCTCTCATGGCCGCGACATATCGAAATTCAACTCGTCGGCGACACCCACGGCAATGTCGTATGGGTTTCATCCCGAGACTGCTCGGCGCAACGACGTCACCAAAAGTTGATCGAAGAAGCCCCAGCACCAGCTCTGCCTGACGGTGTCGAAGATGCGATGGGTGCTGCTGCGGTTAAAGCCGCAAAGGCAGTCGGCTACTTCAATGCCGGCACTGTTGAATTCATTTATCAAGACGAAGAATTTTTCTTTCTTGAAATGAACACTCGCCTACAAGTCGAGCACCCAGTCAGCGAATTGATCACTGGCATCGATCTTGTCGAATGGCAAATCAGAGTCGCCGCAGGCGAAAAGTTGCCGATGACCCAAAAACAAGTCTTAGCAGCGCGTCGCGGGCACGCAATTGAGGTGCGAATCAATGCCGAAAATCCGTCTGGTGGCAAGTTCTTGCCTTCACCAGGCACGATCACCAAACTGACAACTCCCGACGGTTTCGGCGTGCGTTTTGACGGTGGCTACGAATCAGGCGACACAGTCAGCCAGTACTACGACAATTTGGTCGGCAAGCTCATTGTTTGGGGCAAAGACCGAGAGTCAGCGATTGCTCGAACTATTCGTGCACTTGAAGAAACAAAAATCGAAGGCTTACACACGACAATCGAAGCTGATCTCGCAATTTTGCGTCATCCTGACTTTGCTGCGACTAAACACTCGACGAAATGGGTAGAAGAAAAGCTCGATCTTTCAAAACTCGTGTCAAGTACCGGCGAGACTCAGCAGAATAATGAGGGCCTAGTCGAGAAAAGCACGGTGGTCGAAGTTAATGGCAAACGTTTTGATGTCAAAGTCTGGGTACCGCCGGTGGGTGGCACGGCGCCTGCTACACAAAAGACTCGGTCTGCATCTCGAGGCGCAGATCAATCAGCGGCGGCGAGCGGCACGATCACCGCACCAATGCAAGGCACCGTAATCAAAGTGCTTGTAACCGAAGGCCAAACCGTTGCTCAAGGTGATGCAGTTCTCGTGCTTGAGGCTATGAAAATGGAAAACCAGATTCAAGCCGACAAAGCGGGCAAGGTTGCCAAAATCAATTACAAGGCTGGCGACACCGTCGGTAGCGGCGATGTCTTGCTAGTCATTGAATAATCTCTTCGTAATCAGGCGCGGCGCTGAATTACAGTTGAACATCAGCAAAGCAACAATTTTTCGAAGTGAGAAAAGTGACAGAACAACCAGCTAGTCAAGAAGAGTCAGTCGACCAAAAGTCTGAGGCTGAACGCACCAGTGGTTTTGCGGTCGAGCGCTCGCGTCGACTGAATGCGGTCAACGAATTACGCGGTTCAGGTTCGAATCCTTATCCATATCGGTTCGACCGAACTCACACCCTTGGTGAGTTGCGTGAAACATTTGCATCTCTCGAGGCCGGGTCAGAAACAGAGACAATCGCGGCAGTCGCGGGGCGAATCATGCTCAAGCGTGACCAAGGCAAATTGATTTTTATCACGGTCAAAGACCGAAGCGCCGAAATCCAGTTGTTTGTTTCGAAAGCAACAGTTGGCGATTCACAATTTGACGCGATCAATAATTTAGATCTAGGTGACTGGGTTGGTGCTCACGGCGCGGTTATGACGACACGAAAAGGCGAGCTCTCAATCAAAGTGACTGCAGTTGAGTTGCTTTCAAAAGCTTTGCGACCTCTCCCAGACAAGTTTCATGGCCTCACAGACATTGATACGCGATACCGCCAGCGTTATGCAGACCTCATTGTCAACGACGAGGCTCGCCGAGTATTCGAAGTACGACACGCAACGATCGCCAGTTTTCGCCGAACGCTTCGTGAGCGCGATTACATCGAAGTTGAAACACCTGTCTTACATATTGAAGCTGGCGGCGCACAAGCTCGACCATTTCTTACACATCACAACACTCTTGATATGCCGCTGTTCTTACGCATCGCCCTTGAGTTGCACCTCAAGCGGCTAATCGTTGGCGGCATGGAGCGTGTATTCGAAATCGGACGTGTGTTTCGCAACGAGGGCATCTCAACACGCCACAATCCTGAATTCACGATGATGGAGTCTTACCAAGCGTTTGCTGACCACACCGATGTCATGGACCTCACCGAGGTATTGATTCGCAATGCTGCGATTGACGCACTCGGCACAACTCTTGTCAATATCCGTGGCACCGAATGCGACCTTGCCAAACCTTGGCGTCGGGTTCGAATGATTGATCTTGCCAGCGAGGCAGTCGGCGAAAAAGTTCATCCGTCGCAATCAGTCGATTCGCTTCGTGCAATTGCCAAAAAGAACAGCATCAACGTTGAGACCCGTTGGGGTTCTGGTCGCATCATTGAAGAATTTTTTGCCGAAAAATGTGAATCGACTTTGATTGAACCAACATTCGTTACTGGTCATCCGGTTGAGATCTCTCCACTCGCCCGCGTCGATCGCAACGACCCATTCTTGACAGAAAGATTCGAATTGTTCGTCGGCACCCATGAACTCGCAAACGGCTTCAGCGAATTAAACGACCCAATCGAACAACGCGAGCGCTTCGCCGAAGAGGCAAAATCAAAAGCAGCTGGCAATCTCGAGGCTGGCACCATCGATGAAGATTATTTGCGCGCACTCGAGTTTGGTCTGCCACCAACAGGTGGTCTGGGTATTGGCATCGATCGTTTAGTTATGTTGTTGAGTGGTGCGGCCAGCATCAAAGATGTAATTCTGTTTCCGACATTGCGACCAGAGGTATTCGAATAATGAGCACAACGAAACTTGCTTGGGGCGTGGGTGTCGCAACCGTTGCACCAAACGACGCAGTTCTCGATGTCTTTTTTCGCAAACTTGGCTGGGGCGAAGTAGCGCCCGATGAGTTTTTGTCATCTTTGCCCGAGGCACACACTGATTCTCGTCGGGGTGTTGGCATCGTGCCGGTCAATGTGTCAATAGATGCGAGCGCCGCTCCACGCGATGCCACCGATGCATATTTGCGCCTGCACTTGATGTCTCACCGTTTGGCGTTGCCAAATTCGTTGAACCTCGATGGCATTTTTGGTTTACTGGCAAACGTCGCCTGGACTTCGCTCGGCGCTGTGCCGATAGATCAAATTGACGAAGTCACTTTCAACATGCGCCGTCGCGGTGAACATCTGACGATTCACGGTGTCGACAAGTTTCCACGCATGACCGACTATGTGGTGCCGAGTGGCGTACGAATCGCCGATGCATCACGCGTGCGACTTGGCGCACATCTCGCACCCGGCACCACAGTGATGCACGAAGGCTTTTGCAATTTCAACGCTGGCACACTCGGCACGTCGATGGTCGAAGGGCGAATTTCAGCTGGCGTGATTGTCGACGATGGCTCAGACATTGGTGGCGGCGCTTCGATCATGGGCACACTTTCGGGTGGCGGCAAAGAAGTTGTTCGTGTCGGCAAGCGATGTTTGCTCGGCGCCAACAGTGGTCTTGGCATCAGTCTTGGCGACGATTGCATTATCGAAGCCGGCCTTTATGTCACGGGCGGCACTTTGGTCAAACTTCCTGACGCGACAATCGTCAAAGCTCGCCAACTTTCGGGCGCAAATAATTTATTGTTCCGCCGCAACAGCCAAACAGGCGCGGTCGAAGCTTCTCAACGAACCGGCTCTTGGGGCGGCCTTAACTCAGCCCTCCACAAAAACTAAAGCAACTCGCGATGCAGTTTGAAGAGTTGAGAGAGTTGATGCGAGCGCGGCGCACAGACATGATGGTCGACAAAGAGCGCGCACTCGAAGACGGCGCAATCGAGAAACTTTGCGACTTGGCTATGTGGGCGCCAAACCACAAACTCACTTTTCCGTGGATGTTTGCCGCCGTGAGCGGCGAGGCTCGCGAACGCTTAAGCAACTGCGTTGCTGATGCAATGGCGCGCGAAGGCGACAAGCCAGAAAAAGTCGTGAAAGCCCGCACAAAGTTTCAGCGCGCACCTGTCATTTTGATTGTCGGCACTGACCAAGGCGACACACAATTGCGTACCGAAGAAAATCGCGATGCCGTAGCGGCCGGCATTCAAAACATTTTGCTCGGCGCAACATCACTTGGTTTGGCAAGTTTTTGGTCGAGTTGCCCAAAAGGTGTGAACGACGATGTTGCTAATTTCTGCGACTTCAAACTCGGCACACACATCACGGCGATGATTTATCTCGGGCACCCAGAACGCCAAGCGCCATCAATTGAGCGACCACCCGCAACAATTAAATCAATTTCGAATTAAACCAACGCTTTAACTTGGCTGGTAGACGCCGAAAACTTCACGCAAGACATCGCTGACTTCGCCCAATGTTGCGTTAGCCCGCAACGCATCTTTCATCGGATAAAGCAAGTTGTCGCTCTTGAGAGCCGCGCTCTTCAATGTGTCGAGTGTTTTGGTGACAGTCGCCTGATCGCGTGAAGCACGCAACTTAGCGACGCGAGCAATCTGGCTTCGCTCGAGTTCTGGGTCAACTTTTTTAGGCACAAACTTTTGTTCAGTCTCAGCAACAAACTTGTTGACGCCCACCAAAACCCGCGAGCCATCATCAATTGACTTCGTATATGAGTAAGCCGACTCTTCAATTTCGCCAACTTGAAACCCCGACTCAATCGCCTGCACCGCCCCACCCATTTGCTCAATGCGTTCGATGTACTCCCATGCCAGTCGCTCAACTTCATTTGTCAACGACTCGACATAATAAGAACCCGCCAACGGATCGGGGGTATCTGTGACGCCACTCTCGTAGCCAATTATTTGCTGGGTTCGCAATGCGATACGTGCGGCATCTTCGGTCGGCAAACTCAACGCCTCGTCAAAACCATTTGTATGCAAGCTCTGCGTGCCACCCAAAACTGCAGCCATGCTCTGCACTGCTACTCGCACGATGTTGTTCTGCGGCTGTTGTGCTGTGAGCGTTGAGCCACCAGTTTGTGTATGAAAACGCATCAGCAAACTGGCTGGGTTCTTGGCACCAAACCGTTTCGACATAATTTCGTGCCACATTCGGCGGCTGGCTCGAAACTTGGCAACTTCTTCGAAGAAATTATTATGGCCATTCCAGAAAAAACTCAGGCGCGGTGCGAAATCGTCAACATCAAGACCCGAGTCAACCGCTGCCTGCACATAGGCGATCGCATTCGACAAAGTAAAAGCGAGTTCTTGCACCGCCGTCGAGCCCGCTTCGCGAATGTGATATCCAGAAATCGAAATCGTGTTCCACTTCGGAACATGCTTGGCGCAGTAGGCAAAAATATCGGTGATTATTCGCATCGACGGTCGAGGCGGATAAATGTAAGTTCCGCGAGCAATATATTCTTTCAATAAATCGTTTTGAATTGTTCCAGAAATCTCAGTCGACGCCACACCTCGCTCTTCAGCGACCAATTCGTAAAGTAGCAACAACACAGCGGCAGTCGAATTAATAGTCATCGAAGTCGTCACTTTGTCGAGCGGTAGATCAGCCAACAGCACGCGCATGTCTTCGATCGAGTCGATTGCTACGCCAACTTTGCCGACTTCGCCTGCCGCACGCGGATGGTCGCTGTCGTAACCCATTTGTGTTGGTAGGTCAAAAGCACATGACAAACCCGTCTGCCCTGCGTTCAATAAAAACTTAAATCGCTCGTTAGTGTCGGCAGCCGTGCCGAAGCCCGCATATTGGCGCATTGTCCACAAACGATCGCGATGCATCGTCTTATAAATGCCGCGCGTAAACGGCGCCTCGCCCGGCACGCCAAGTCTCGAAGTTTCGTCGAAGCCGCCCAAAGTCTCGGCGGTATACAACGGCTCGACTGTGATACCTGAATCAGTTTGTTTATCAGTCATAAATGCAATCTCAAGGCTACGAGTTTGGTTGCCTCGCCGCGAGCACGGAGATTTCCATCAACCATTCGGGTCGAGCCAACGCTGGCACAGTCACGAGCGTGCTTGCCGCCAAGTGACCATTTAAAGCAGCGTCTCGCGCACCCATTACAAGTTTCAATCGCGTCGCCATCTCACCAGAGTCTGACGTATACACAACATACGTAGTTACAGAAATGACGTCACCCGCACTCATCATGCCCTCAGCAAGAATCGCCAAAATGTTTTGCCAAACAACGCTCGCCTGCTCGCCAATATCTGCTGGCACGCTGCCGTCGCGTCGCGTTGGTACGACACCCGAAGTAACGACTAGTTCGTGACCTGCCGGCACATGCACGCCGTGGGCATAAGCAGCCGCCGGGGCCGCCATCGCTACAGGTTTCAGTTCGCGCGACATAGTCAAGACCTCTCACGATAAGCCATAATTGACAAATGGGCAAGAAAGCAGTCGGACAAGAAAACCTCGCCGACATTGATGTGCTCGAAAGAATTCAACAACGAGTTTTGTGGCTCGCTGTGCGAATGGTTGACTATGCCAATCGCGAACGCGAAGTGCCGCCTGCACCTGGCGGAAGAGACGCAGAATTCAATGTAAAAGTTGGTGGCCACATGGCGAGCAGTGCTTCGGTTGTCAGCATCATGACCTCACTTTGGTTTGGTCATTTGAATGGCGACGACAAAGTCGCCGTCAAGCCGCATGCTTCGCCAATTTTTCACGCGATCAAATATCTCACCGGAGAACTCGACAAGTCATACCTCAAACGACTGCGCACACTTGGCGGTCTGCAGAGTTACCCGAGTCGAACTAAAGATCCTGATGTCGCCGACTTTTCAACGGGCTCGGTGGGTCTCGGTGCAGTTGCGCCGCTATTTGCTTCGATGGTGCGTCGATATGTCGACTCTCACTTCACGCCACGACCAGCAGCTCGCTTCATCGCACTCGTTGGTGATGCCGAACTTGACGAAGGCAATATTTGGGAAGCAATCGCCGACCCATCACTGCAGGGTCTTGGCAATGTGATGTGGATTGTCGACGCCAATCGCCAAAGCCTCGATCGCGTTGTGCCTGGCATGAAGATCAAAAAACTTGCGGGCTTTTTCGCAGATGCTGGTTGGCATGTGATCGAAGCCAAATATGGCCACAAGTTGCAAACAGCCTTTGCCCAACCAGGCGGCGAATCACTTCGCCAATACATCGACGACATGTCAAACGAGCGATACCAAAGTTTGTTTGCACTTCACGGTTCGTCGCTTCGTGAAAAATTTTTAGAAGGCGCCCCAAGCGAAGTTGTCGCATTCATTAACGACGTGTCTGACGAAGATCTGGCGCCGTTAGTGCAAAACCTCGGCGGTCACGACATTGAAATGCTGCTCGATGCATATCGCGAGTGCGACCTCGTCACAGACAAACCAAGTGTTGTCTTTGCATACACCGTCAAAGGTTGGGGCTTGCCGATTGCTGGAGATCCGCTTAATCATGCGGCTTTGCTTTCAGAATCACAGATCAACGACCTGCGCAAGCGCAACGGTCTGACCCTCGAAACTGAATGGGACCAATTCGATCGCGATAGCGAAGAAGACCGCGTGTGTCGCGCCGTCGGTGGCGACATCAACAACAAAGAGTTGCCCGACCGACCAGTGCTCAAAGTTCCACACGAAGTCAGCCTGGCGATCGGCAAAAAGCCGATTTCAACTCAAGAAGTATTCGGTCGACTATTGACAGGTCTCGGCACAATTCCCGAAGTTGCCGAGCGAATGGTCACGATGTCGCCCGATGTCAGCGTCAGCACAAATCTTGGTGGCTGGATAAACAAGTTTGGCGTCTTCAGTTCTGATGAGCAGCCAAATTATTTAGGCGATGACAGATTGCTGCGCTGGAACGAAGGCCCTCAAGGTCGACACGTCGAACTCGGTCTTAGCGAAATGAACTTGTTCTTGGCGTTGCACGCATTCGGGCTCGGCCATGAACTTCACGGCGAACACTTGCTACCGATCGGCACGGTTTATGATCCGTTCGTCTGTCGCGGTCTTGATGCACTCATCTACGCGCTGTACAACGGTGCAAAATTTATTTTGGTTGGCACACCATCTGGTGTCACGCTTGCACCCGAAGGTGGCGCGCACCAAAGCACGGTCACAACTTCGCTGGGTCTTGAGTTGCCAAACATGACTTACGCAGAGCCTTGCTTTGCGCGTGCACTCGACTGGCTGATTTGCAATGGCCTTGATCGACTCAGTCAGCCCGAAGGCGACAGCATGTATCTGCGTCTTTCAACTCGCCCAATTGATCAAACACCATTCGAAGATCTCATGGCTGCTCGCGGTGCCGATAAGTTGCGAGCCGATGTTTTGGCAGGTGGATATCGATTGCGCGAACCACACGCAAATCAAATCGCCGACTTGGTTATCGCCGCAACTGGCAGTGTTGTGCCCGAAGCAGTCGCCGCAGCCAAACTTCTCGACAATGAAGGCATCAATGCTCTCGTGCTTGACATCTGTTCACCAGACCGCATTTATCGTGGCTGGCGAACTGCGCAACAGACGGCGACCCGCAACGGTGTAACCACACGCGACGTCGGCCACTTCGGTGCGTTGCTCAACGAGTCAGAGCGTCGCCTGCCAATTCTCACGGTTCAAGACTCGGCGAGTCATTCTTTGGCCTGGTTAGGTTCAGTCTTTGGTGCGCGAACTGTGCCAGTCGGGGTTGACGAATTCGGCCAATCTGGCTCAATTGCCGAACTTTATGGCACGTTCGACTTGCTTCCTGAGCAGCTCGTCAACGCAGCATTGCTCGCCTTGTCGTAGCCTAAAGTCATGGCAATCATCGAGAACCAGACAAATACTAAAAAAATGATCGACGGCATCGAGCTCACGCCAAAAACAGTCACGCAACTTGCGCCACCGAAGTTTGCAACTGTCGAGCAAGAGCGCCAACACCGCAAAGAAAAACTCGCAGGCGCAATGCGAATTTTTGGCCGGCTTGGTTTCGGCGAAGGTGTGGCGGGTCACATCACAGTGCGCGACCCCGAGTTCACCGATCACTTTTGGGTCAACCCGTTTGCCAAAAGTTTTCGCTACATGCGTGTTAGCGACTTAATTCTTGTCAATCATGACGGTGATGTGGTCTATGGTTCGCAGCCTGTCAACCGAGCTGCGTTTTGCATTCACGCTGCAATTCATCAGGCACGCCCAGACGTAATTTCGGCAGCACACGCCCACTCGCCATTTGGCAAGTCGTGGGCATCGCTTGGTCGCAAACTTGACCCGATCACCCAAGACTCGTGTTACTTTTATGACGATCACACTGTGATTACCGAACAAGGTGGCGCTGTCGTTCTCGAGATTTCTGCTGGCCAAGAAATCGCCGCAAAGTTTCCGAAAGGCAAAGCAGCAATTCATCAGAATCACGGCTTATTCACTGTTAGCGACACAGTCGACGCAGCCGCATTCTGGTTCATAACCATGGAGCGCAGCTGCCAAGCACAGTTAATGGCAGAAGCCGCAGGCACACCAAAACTCATTCCACATGAGATGGCAAGTTACACGCGCGATCTAACAAGTTTTCCGGCTGCAGGTTGGTTGCAATTTCAACCCCTATGGGAAGAAATCTGTCGCACTGACCCAGATCTTTTCGATTGAGTTCTAATGCCGCTTCACGCGGAATAAATCGTTTCGGTAATACAGCACCACCTGAAATTCTGTTCGTAATTTCAGCACTCGGCCAATACTGCGGCGCCGTTATCGCTGTTCGGCTGTTTGATGACCTCGCTCCAGCAAGCGTCGCCTGGCTTCGCGTAATTGGTGCAGCAATTTTTCTGCTGGCTTTTTCAGCAAAGTCACTCAAGCGCGGTGGTCGCTGGACGCGACAACAACTAATCAGCTTGAGTCTTTTCGGTATTTCAACAGCTCTAATGAACTTGTTTTTTTACTTGGCGATTCAGCATTTAGACCTCGGCAAAGGTGTTGCAATCGAATTCATCGGACCAATTACCGTCGCGGCACTACGCACCCGCACGAGTCGCAATGCCGTCGCCCTGATCTTGGCTGTGGTCGGCGTCGTAATTTTGTCTGGTCTCGAACTCGGTAACGAACCGTTGGGGCTTTTATATATTTTTTTGGCTTCAATCATGTGGGCGCTCTACATCGTGATCGGATCAAAGGTCGCGAGTTTTGACCGTGGCGTTTCTGGCCTCGGCATCGGGCTCTTGATTGGCGCAGTCTTCATCGCCCCATTTGGGGCACCATCAAGCGGTCCGGCATTTGGTGCACCATGGATTCTTGCAACTTGTTTCTTGGTCGGCATTTTGTCGAACGCAATTGGTTATGGCATTGATCAATTCACGCTGCGACGAATTCCAGTTCGACGATTTTCTGTACTGCTCGCGTTGCTGCCAGTTACGGCAACAGTTTTTGGATTGCTGTTTCTAAATCAAGTGCCGAGTATCACAGATTTAATCGGCATTAGTTTTGTGCTGATTGGTGTCGTCGTGCAACAACGCGACACGCTTCCGGCAACCGAAGTTGTCGCCTAATTTCAAGTAGACTGTTTGAGCGGGCAAGGAAGTCAACTTCTCTATGCGCATACCCCTAATTTCATTTAAACGACGCATCGTCGCATTTCTTGGCGCGGTGGCTCTTGTCGCCGGGCTCACGCCTGCACAAATCTCGCATGCCGAAGAAGGTCAACTGCCCGGTGGTGTCATTATTTATGGCCGTGGTTTTGGCCACGGTCGCGGCTTGAGCCAATACGGTGCTTACGGCTGGGCAACCATCCACGGCTGGTCGTGGGAGCAAATTCTCGACTTTTATTACGGTGGCGCAACTGGCAATGTACGGTCAAATCTTGAGGCACCAAACCAAGAAATGACCACTTGGTTGAGTGTCATGAACAACAAGCAAACTGGTGTCGTTTCTGACAACGGCACGCTGCGCCTGCTCGAAGATCCAGATCAGGCGCGTCGCTTCACCAGCATCGTTGCGCGTGAAAAGTCTGGCACGCAGCGCGTCTACCAAGTTTGGGGTTCTGGCGAACGAAAGTGCCTGAACGAAACTGAGTCGCCCGAGGCAGCAGGCTTTGCTTTGATCGGCGAGTTCAACGAGACAGCATCTTTTGTCACGAACGCAAGTCAAGACCCCGCCGCAGCATCACTCGACACTGTCGGTTTGTGCGAGCCTCGATCGACAACAGCAAATCAAGTTCGGTATTACCGCGGCGTCGTTCGTGCAATGAATAATTCGAAAAACGAAAACCGTACAATCAACATTGCCCGACTCGACGACTATCTGCGTGGCGTTGTGCCACGAGAGTCGCCTGCATCGTGGGGCGACACTGCCGGCGGTGCAGGTATGAATGCACTTCGCGCGCAAGCCGTTGCCGCTCGTTCTTATTCGGTGACAGAAAATCGTTACCCAGGCTTAGCCAAGACTTGCGATACTCAAGACTGCCAAGTTTATGGTGGTGCTGCGCTGCGAACTTCGCTAAATGCCTCACCAACAGCTCTTGAAAGTACAAACACCGACCGTGCCGTCGCTGAAACAACTGGTGTCGTCATCAGAAACCCAAAAGGTAATGTTGTTCGAACTGAATTCTCATCTTCTAATGGTGGTCGCACAGCTGGCGGAGAATTTCCTGCACTCGTCGACCAGGGCGATATCTCTGCAAACAGCTCACTGATGGTTTGGACGCGTGCGTTCTCTGCAGCGCAGATTGTCGCAAAATATCCGCAGGTCGGCATTCTCACTTCAGTCACCACAACCAACGACGGTCTCGGTGGTGACTTCGGTGGCTACACACTTGATGTCACGATCACAGGCACAGCAAGTTCAGTCAAAGTTTCGGGCTGGTCGTTCAGAACATCATTTGGTTTACCTGCGCCATGGTTCGGGGCAACACCTGTCTTTGGCTCGCCACTCGACGCCGGAGTCGTCGGCTCGATGTTGTTCGTCGGAGACTCAATCGGCCAAAGCATCGCGCCCGAATTCTCAGCGATTATCTCCCCCGCGTATCCGACCATAAACTTTCAAGCACTCGCCAACCGTTGCATGGTCGGACCAAGCTGCGTCACACCAGACAAAGGTCAGCCAGACGCGATTGGTGTCGTAAATTCACTCAGCGCCGAACAGTTTCCGCAAATCGCAATCGTCCAATTGGGATACAACGACGACCCAAACACAATGGCCAGCGATGTGGCTGCAGTTGTCAACGCGCTCAATGCACGCAATGTGCAACGAATCGTCTTTGTTAATCTCTCGACTCGACGAACCTCGCAGAACTATGCCCTTTCAAACGCCGCTTTGAGTGCTGCCGCGCAGACAAACCCCAATGTTTCAGTTCTTGACTGGAACACAGCCAGCAGCGACCCGTCGGCGTCACGCTGGTTCAGCGACGATGTGCACCTAACTTCGACAGGCCGGGCTGAGTTCACGTTATTTTTGCGCAAACAACTCGACGAGTTGCGCGCACAAGGTTTGATCACAGCAAACCCCGAGAGTGTCTTGCCGTTGGCAATGCCTCTTGTTGTCGGCAACCGCGGTGAGCCAGTTTCTCAATTGCAAACTGCTTTGAATACCGCGCTGAGTTTGAAGAAGAAACAAAAATTAGCCACTGACGGCACGTACGGCAAAGGCACCGCAGGCGCTGTAAGTAAAATCGAAGAACTAAACGGTTTGCCAATTGACGGACTCGCCGATGCGGCTGTGCTCAGCTTGCTCGGCATTGACTCGGCGAGTTTCAAACTCAGCCAAAATTCGCGTCATATTTCAGTAGCCACCGCGCAGACTGCGCTCGCTCGCGTACTGAAAATCAAAATGAAAGCCGACGGCATCTTCGGCTCTGGCACAGCCAAGCAATTGAAGCGCTTTCAGAAAAGTGTCGGCCTTAAACAAACCGGCGTTATTGACCGCACAACCTGGCTTTCACTTCTTGCCGCGAGCGCCACACTCGCAAAATAATTAGCTAGCTGTTAAACCGCTTTTGCCAACTCTCGTCGCTGACAAGCGTCGGATACGCATCGCGGTATTCACGTTTGAGACGTCGATAATTAAACGCAATATCTTTTGTGACCACGCAAACCTCGCGCAATAAAGCAAAGAACCTTCGCGCATCGCGCTCGACAACAAAACCCTCAGGCAATCTGTCGTGGCGGTACAAGATTCGGTTGTATCGAGTCGCCAAACCAACCGCACGAGAATCAATCGGTGCAGTCTTCAAAACATCGCGACGCAATGCCCTCGGCAAAATATAACCACCCACGAGTGGCAAAGCCAGAGCGAACCCGATCAAACGAATCGGCTTGATTCTCGGCTTGGTGATTTTTACGGCTGCCAAATCTGCCGACAACGGGGCGGGCTTTTCTTCGCTTACTTTGCGCAAATCGTCATGCAGCGCCGAATGATCTGTCGCCATCAACGCATCAGGGCCTTGCAAATATGCACGCACTCCGCGAATCATGTACTCGACGCTTGCGTAGCGCATTGAAAACAAGTTACGAAAACTCAAGGCGATGAAACGACGCGCCAAGTGCCACCAATGATGTCGGTCGAAAACAAGCGTGTCGATAATCGCAAAATTTCGTTTTTCATAAAACAACGACGAGGGGTTGTTCTTAAGACCGAAGTCGGCATGCCAGACAATTACGCCATTCAGCGTCACGCTGTGTTTTCCTGTGTGTAGCAACCCATAACTGACATCGTCGCCACGCACAAATATCGGCAACGGATTATCTCGTGTAATTGAGACCGGAAACGCTGTGTACCACCACGCCGTGTAGGCAAACTTCTTTTCGCGAGCATCACGCAACGCAAGTTTGCGCTGACGCAAATCGTCTTCGCGGCCTATGGCACGCAACGGGTACAAAGACCTCCAGCGATATTTAGAACCTGCTTCAAACTGCATCCAAGCACGTTCTTCGCTCAACATTGCGCCGTGAATGCAAAGTTTCTCGTCTCGGGCAAAACTAAATAAGGCGAAGGTACGAACTATTGCGTCTGGCTCAAGATTGATGTCGTCATCCATCAACAAAATATGTGACGACCAACCTTCATTGCGCAGATGGATAATGCCGCGAGCGAACCCGCCCGCACCGCCCAAATTTGGGTTCTGCACGACAGTTAGCGGTGCGCCTGGCTCGGTGTCGAACTCAATATTTCGCGCATTATCAACGACCAACACGCGCAAATTGCCATGCAGAGTTTCGACTGCTTTTTCAAGATGCATAACTTTGGCAACTGTCGGCTTTACATAATCTTGGCGATTAAAGGTTGTGATTGATAATGAGAGTTTGATTTCACGCGCCACATCTGTCGTCGTAGTCCACTCGGCTCTGCTTACAACCACATCAGTTTGTTCAGCGATCACACGAACATAAAAGCTGCCGTATTTGTTGTCGGTAAAGTTCGGCACTTCTACCAATGTGTTGCCGCCTGGCGCAATGCCTGATGACACGACAACTTTTTCAGAAAACTTCGTGCCGAACAACTTTGTTTCAACACCAATGATTTCGATTCGACCCGAACCAGTTGCAAAAACTGTCGCCGTAAGGTTTCTAACTGTGGTTAAACGACGCCATCGACCAGCGGCAAAAATACCAAACGAAGTGTCAAAACTCAGTTCTGAACCAACATGCAAAATAACGCTCGACTCTGAAAACTGAACTTCACCGTGAGTTCGCACATACAACAAAGGTTCGGTCGTCTCGGCCCGAGGCAATGACATCGACTGCAATAAAAACGTTTTCATCTCAAGCCATCGGATCAATCGAGAAACTCGGCAACGGTTGTTGCTTGGCCAGACATTCGAGTATCGCCTTAGATGCCAGTAGCGCTTCGTGAATAGTCACATCCATATCTAAGTAACGGTAGGTGCCCAGTCTGCCAATAAACGTGACTCCTCTGGCTTTGCGCGCACGCTGCACATAATTCAACAACTGCTCTTTTTCTTTGACGAGACGAATCGGGTAATAAGGCGTGTCTGACTCGCCACAAAGACGCGAGAACTCACGATAAACAATTGTTCGTGAGTGCTCTTCCCATGGCGCAAAGTGCTTGTGCTCGGTGATACGCGTATACGGCACATCTACGTCGCAATAGTTGACCACTGGGTGCCCTTGATAGTCGCCATCGCAAACTTCTGGCACAAAGTCAAGAGTGCGATACCCCAAGCGCCCAAATTCGAAACCAAAGTAAGCATCGATCGGTCCGGTCCATACGACATGATCGAACTCGCCAAACTCACTGTGTGAACTGGGGTCGAAACGCGTGCCGAGGTGAACCTTTACCGATTCATGTTGCAAAATCGCTTCGACAATCGGCGTATAGCCATCTTTTGGTATCGCTTGATATGGGTGGTTGAAATAACTGTCATCATCGTTGAATCGCACAGGCAGTCGTGCCAAAATACTGGCTGGCAACTCTTGGGGATGCACCCCCCATTGCTTTGACGTATAACCCGCGAAAAACGCGTCATAGAGTTCTCGCCCGACGAATCGCAAGCCTTGATCTTCAAATGAAACCGGGTTGGTTATCGTCGCATCGGCTTTGCTTTGAATG
>JBIKVV010000001.1:0-173817 GCA_044356655.1 Ilumatobacteraceae bacterium | reverse complement strand
GGTTTTCCGAGCATCTCCCAAGTCGAGTTGTTCGCCTCGATTGCCAACGAACGATGTGTTGACGGATCAACTGTCATACCGACAGTCTTTCAGATTGCTGGAACGGTTGATCAAACACGCTTCAGGTCGGTGACCACTCCACCGCTAACGCGAACAATGTCCGCAGGTGCAGCACCGAAGTTGTCATTCCACGTTCCGGCTGCTGCCCACACCTCGTCGTATTGCAACAAGTCCGGGTCAACGAACACACGCAGTTGAGTGCTGTGGCCGAAGGGAGGGACGCCGCCAATCGGATAACCAGTTGCTGCGCGCACTGCATCTGCATCAACACGAGAACACTTCGAGCCACCAACGGCTGCGGCAAGTTTTTTTTCGTCTAATTGATTTGACCCGCTTACCAACGCCATCACGATTTCGTTATCAACACCAAAGACCAGACTTTTCACGATTTGACCAACTACAACGCCAATTGCGGCTGCCGCATCTGCCGCAGTTTTGGTGCCTTCAGGAAACCTGCGAGTCGTAATCTCAAGACCAGCCTCACGCGCGGCAGCAATTACCCGCAAAGTATTTGGGTGCAAATCAGACATGACGCAAAATTCTATTGCGAATTCGCTGAAGTAACTTCGGCAGAAGCAACTTTGTCAGATGCAACCGTGGCAGAACCTGCAAATGAAAACAGAACTGCGCCGATAATCGAGCAAGCTCCGGCGGCGAGATATGACGAGCGATAACCACCAGCGACGTCGTAGAGCCATCCCAACAGAAGCGGGCCAAGTGCAGTGCCCGAAAATGAAATCAAACCAGAGCGCGCCGCGATTCGCGGATAGTCGCGAACACCAAAACGCTCGGCCAGCAACAGCGACTGCATCATCACCATGTTGCCAATCGTGACACCAAACAAACCGATCGCTAACAACAAACCGATTCGATTGGTGATCAAGCCGAGACTTGCAAGCGAAACACCTTGCATCGCCGCGAGACCAACTGTAAATCGCGTCATATTTAGTTTCGGAATGATGCGACCCGCAGCAAAACGCGAAACAATCGACATCGTCGAAAGAACGATCGTTGCCAGCGTGGCAGTCGAACGGTCAGTGCGCTCTTCAACAAGTTTGACAAGTTGCAACGCGCCACCAACTTGAGCGCCGAGAGCGAAAATGTAACCAAATGTGATTGCTTTGAAAAATCGACTGCGCACCGCGTCGGTTAGTGGCGTGCCCGAAATATTTGCGACATCACCAGGCGCCGCGCGCGCACCGTCAGGCAACCAACCATAAGGTTGCGGAAACGCGCGCAACAAGAGCAACGTGATTGGCACGGTACCACAGAACCAAATCAATGCCAACCACGGTGAGCCGTTGCGAATGCCTTGTGAATCGAGAATCCACTTAATAAATGGTGTGACTACGATGCCGCCCATCGAGAGACCCGTCGATGCAACAGCCAGTGCACTCGCCCGTCGCACTTGAAACCATCGCGTCACTACTGTCGTGACTGGCCCCATGCCGGATGCCGACCAACCGAGTGCGTAGAAACAATAAACAACAAAAAGTTGCCAACGTTGCTCGACAAAGCGCATCGAAAATAACGCGGCGGCAGCAACGGTTGCACCGCCGATGATCATGATGCGCACATCGTGTTTGGCGATGAACTTGGCGATCGGAATACCCGAAACACCACCGACTAGGAAGAAGAATGTTGTCGCCAACGAAATCGACGAGACCGACCAGCCGAGTTCGCGACTAAATGCCTGAAGGTAAACGGCTAGACCGTAGAAACCGAGACCCGACGAAAAAGTGAGAAGCGTGAAGCAGGCACTGACGACCCACCAACCCGGAAATTTATCTGTTCGAGTGAAAACGCTTTTGGCCATTACGACTGCTGCAATTCGTCAATTGACGCAGCGAGTCGATGGTCGCGCTCGGTAACTTTGCCACCTTTGTCGTGCGATCGCAAAAAGATTTCAACTACATTCCACGAGTTTGACCAATCGGGGTGATGATTTTGCGCTTCAGCGGTGGCTGCCACCCGCGTCATAAAGTCAAACGCCTCGGCGAAATTTGCGAACACAAACTTTTTATAGAGCGCACCATCAACTTCTTGCCACGCTTCTGCCACTCACCAACATTAGGTCGCAACGTAAAAACTGGGTTAATTGGACCGACCAACAATTAAGTGTGCGCCACCAAGCGCAAACTCGACTAGTTGAGCGGGGCGTGGCAAGCGACGGCGCCGTGCTTGCTGACATTGAGCGACGGTCGCTCACTTGCACATCGTGCGGCAAGTTCAGGCGACAAAGTTGCACGAACGTGACAGCGCGTGTGAAAACGACAACCCGACGGTGGGTTCGCTGGGCTCGGCAACTCGCCTTGCAACAAAATTCGTTTGCGATTGCGTTCAATTTTCGGATCAGGAATCGGCACCGCCGAAAGCAATGCTTGCGTATACGGATGTTGCGGATTTGCGAAAACCTCGCGCACTGAACCCGACTCGACGATCGAACCGAGATACATAACAGCGATGTCGTCAGCCACATGTTGCACCACGGCCAAGTCGTGCGAGACAAACAGATAACTCAAGTTGAGTTTTTCTTGCAATTCGGCGAGCAAATTAAGCACACCTGCGCGCACACTGACGTCGAGCGCCGAAACAGGCTCGTCAAGCGCAATTATTTTTGGGTTGAGAGCGAGTGCCCGCGCGATTGCGATGCGCTGACGCTGCCCACCAGAGAACTCGTTCGGATACTTGCTGGCTTGTTCACGGTTAAGACCAACAAGTTCAAGCAATTCGACTATTCGCTTGTTTTGTTCTTGCTGCGACATACCGAAGTTTTCAAGTGGTTCTGCAATTGCGTCACCGATTGGCAGGCGTGGGTCAAGTGATGCGAACGGGTCTTGGAAAACAATCTGCAAGTCTTTGCGCATCTCAAGACGCTCAGACTTTGAGAGTTTTTCAACGTTGCGACCAAGAACAGTGATCGTGCCGGCCTCAGGCGCGACCATGTTCAAAATCTCGAGCAACGTAGTTGTCTTGCCGCAACCTGACTCGCCAACCAGCGCGAGACTGTGACCTTGACGCAAAACTAAATCGACACCGTCGACGGCATAAACCGAACCGACACGGCGACGCATGAGCGAGCCCTTCAAAAGAGGGAAAGTTTTTTGTAAGCCACGAACCTCGAGCGCGACGGCATCGCTCGTCGACGCGACACCGACATGTGCCGGGCCCTCTTGAAACAACTTTCCAGCATCTTGCAGGCCAAAAATTTCGCTCTGTCGCGTGCATGCGGTCATTCGTGTTGGCGAGAGTGCAACCAACTCGGGTGTCGCCGCCGTGCAAACATCACTGGCCGCTGGGCAACGCGGTGCGAAAGCACAACCAATCGGCAGATTCACCGGCGAAACTGGCGCGCCAGAAATTGATGCAAGTCGCGAGCCTGACGCAATGTCAAGTCGCGGAATCGATCGCAGTAAACCAATTGTGTATGGCATCGCTGGCTTGGCATAAACCTCTTCAACTGGCCCGACTTCAACAACTTTGCCTGCATACATAATCGCCACGCGGTCAGCAATACCCGCAACAACACCGAGGTCGTGAGTTACCAAAACAATCGCTGCACCCGTCATGTCACGAGCAGTCTTAAGAACATCAAGAATCTGCGCTTGAACGGTGACGTCAAGTGCGGTCGTCGGTTCGTCGGCGAGCAAAACTTTTGGTTCGTTGGCGATCGCCAATGCGATCATCACTCGCTGACGCATGCCGCCAGAAAATTCGTGCGGGTATGACTGCGCGCGTTCGGCTGGTCGCGGAATACCGACAATCTCGAGCAATTCAATTGCTCGCTTATGCGCGGCTTCAGTTGAAATTTCTTTATGGATCAACAACGCTTCGGCAATTTGACGCCCAATCGTATGCACAGGATTGAGTGCCGAAAGCGGGTCTTGGAAAATCATCGCGATTTGATTGCCGCGATACTTCGACATTTGATCGTCGTTAAGTTCGAGCAGGTTCACGCCGTTAAACATGACCGAGCCAGAGACTGTTGCACTTTCAGGCAACAAACCAATTGCAGCGAGAGAAGTTACTGTTTTGCCAGAACCAGACTCGCCAACGATGCCGAGCACTTCGCCTGCACGAATGTCAAGCGAAATATTGCGAACGGCTTGCACCGTGCCAACCTCGCTCGGAAACGAGACAGAGAGGTCACGAATTTCGATCAATGAATTAGTCATGACTTCACACTTTTCTTAACACGCAACGAACCTGGGTCAAACGCATCGCGAAGGCCGTCGCCAATAAAGCTGACTGCCAAAACTGTTAACACAAGAATTGAGCCCGAGAACATAAACAACCACGGATAAGTCAACGCCGCGCCCGTGCCCTCAGCGATTAGCGTGCCCAACGAAACATCTGGTGCCGCAACACCGAAACCAAGATAAGACAAACCCGTCTCGGCCAAGATAGCACCGCCAACATTAAGCGTCGCAGCGATGATCAAAACCGATGCCATGTTTGGCAACAAATGTCGAAAAATAATTTTTCGCGTTGGCACACCCATGTATCGTGCGGCACGCACGAAATCACGTTCACGCAAACTCATTGCGAGGCCACGAACAACTCGAGCGGTGATCATCCAGTCAAAAATTGTCAGACCGATGACCAGCAGCAACCATGTTTTACCCTGATAAAAACGCGAGAGAATAACCAGCACCAAAAACGATGGCAAAACGAGCAAGAGGTCGACAAACCACATCGTTGCTTTGTCTGCACGCCCGCCAAGGTAGCCAGCAAAAGCGCCAACTATCGCCGAAAGCCCAGTTGAAAACACGGCGACCAATAAGCCGATAATTAATGACTTTTGCAAACCTCTTGTCGTTTGGGCGAAAACGTCAACACCAATTTGGGTTGTGCCAAACCAGTGCGAGGCCGACGGGCCTTTAAGCAAACTCGAGAAGTCGCTTTCTGAATAATTCCATTGACCGATGTAGGGGCCACCAAAGGCGAAGAAAAACATGAAAGCGATGACGCCAAGACCGAACACGGCTGTTTTGTTGCGAAAGAATCTGCGGCGAATAAGTTGCCCGCGAGAGATTCGCTCTACTGCTGCTGCGCCAGCAACTTGATCAGTCGTCATGCGCGCGACCGAACTCGTGGGTCAAGAATTGCCAAAATTACATCGGCTAGAAAACCCGAAAACAAAACGAGAACAGCGGTGAAAGTTACAACCGCACTAACTGAGTTGATGTCGTTTTTCGCAACAGCAGAGATAAACCACTGACCCATGCCATACCAACCATAAATAGTTTCGGTGAATGCCGCACCGGCGATGAGCAGACCAAAACCGTATGCAAAAAAAGTTGCCATCGGAGAAATCGCAACTCGTAGACCGTGCTTGAACAAAGCTTGACGCTTAGTTAGACCTTTCGCTCGAGCCGTGCGCAAGTGATCGCTGCTCAAAACATCGAGCATTGTGTTGCGCTGATAGCGCGAGTAAAAAGAAATGCTGCCGAGTGCAATCGAGAGTGTCGGTAAAATTAAGTGTTGAAGTCTGTCACCAAATCGGCCGAAAGATGAACCTTCGTAGCCAGGCGTGTATTCACCTTGGGTAAAGAAAAATGTCGAGCCGATTGCATCGTTGAATTTAATGCCGAGAAACTTAAGCAAGATTGCCAACAAGAAAACCGGTGTTGACAAAATAAAATAGGCAAACAAACTTGTACTGCGATCAAAGAACTGATATTGACGAACAGCGCTGACAACGCCAACTATCACGCCGATTGTTGCACCCAACAATGTGCCAAGCATCAACAATCGAAGGCTTACCCAAACTCGGCGAGAGAATTCTTCATTGACGCGATTCTGCTCTAGGTCTTCACCGAAATCGCCTTGCAAAACATTGCCAGCCCACTTCACATATCGAGTCGTAAACGGCACTTCGTCGTTTACGTTGCCACGATTCAAAACAGCGTCGATTGACTCTTTGGGTATCGGCGGGTTCGCCGCCTCGTAATTGCCACGAGGGTTTAGTGCAACCGATGCCAACAGGTACCCCATTGACGAGGCGATGAGCACCAATAGAACAAAGTTCAGAAAGCGCCGCGCTATGTAACCCAACATTTAGAACCCTTTAAAACCCGTCAAATTAGCCAAAACTTGAAATCAGCACGCTAGCAGTGCTTTTCATTTGATGAACAATAAGTGAAATAAGAGTGAACAAGTCATCTATTTCGTTGTTAGTTTTAAAGGCAATAATTCCTTGGCGATAGCCCTGGAAAACCACCTAGAGGGGAAATAAATGAACAAGAAATTAGTGAAGCGCGTTATAGCCATTGCTATCGCTGGCGCTGTTGTCGCACCATTTGGTATGACGACACAAGCTGGTGCTACCAAAGCCAAAGACGGCGGCTCGCGTCAAATTAATGAAGTTCCGGTTGCCAATCTCAAACAAGGCGGAACTTTCCGTTTTGTTCAAGTTGACATCTGCCCGAACTTCAACACCAGCGCAATTGAAGGAAACCTCCTCAACTGCAGCCAGGTAATGAACACAATGTTGCCTCAATACATCTACTTCGACAAGAACGCAGTTCTTCAAATTGACAAGAACTACGCACTTGACATCAAGGCAAGTCGTGTAAACGGAAAACAAACCGTCACTTACACACTTAACCCGAAAGCAAAGTGGAGCAACGGCAAGACAATTGGTCTCGCAGACTTCGTAGGCATGTGGAATGCCCAGAAGAAGGCAGGTCAAGGTTTCAACATCACATCAAGCGCAGGATACGAAAAAATTGAGTCGGTCAAAAAAGGCAAGACAGCGAATGAAATCGTCGTCACCTTCAGTGAGACCTACCCAGACTGGCAACCACTGTTCAGTGCGTTGAAGCCAGCTTCGTTGACTGCAGCGCCAGATGCTTTCAACACTTCATGGAAAGCAGCACCTTTGGTAACTGCTGGTCCATTCAAGTTCAAGGCTCTCGACAAAGTCACACGAACAATCACTGTTGAGCGTGACAAGAAGTGGTGGGGTGACAAGCCAGTGCTTGACACGATCATCTTCAAAGCGTTGCCACAGGCTGCTCAGATCGATGCATTGCTTAACGGCGAAATCGACTACATGGACGTCGGCAACGACACCAACGCTCTCAAGCGTGCCCGTGAAAACTCGAAGATCAGCGTTCGCGTTGCAAAGGCGCCAACACATGAGCACTTCACATTCGGCCCTGTAACTGCAGCAACAAAAGAAGTTGCAGTTCGTCAGGCAATCATGCTTTCAATCGACCGTCAGCAAATCGCAACAGCGATTCAAGGCATCGTCGACCCGAAGGTCAAGCCGAACAACAACCACGTGTTCCTTGACGGCACAGCGTGCAACCAAGACAACACAGGCACACTCGGCAAGCGCGATCTTGCTGCAGCAAACAAGTTGCTTGATGGTGCTGGTTGGGTCAAGGGTTCAGATGGCATTCGCGCCAAGGGTGGCACTCGCCTCTCGGTCAAGTTGATCTACCCAAGTGGTAACGACAACCGCCGTGACACAGTGCTTCTTGCATCAGCAATGGCAAAAGAAGCCGGTATCGAATTGGTGCCGACTCTTATTCCAACTGCTGACTACTTCGGCAAGTATGTTCTCGTATCGAACTTCGAAATGGCGATCTTCGCTTGGGTAGGCACAAACTTCCCAATCGCAAGCTCACCAAACCTCTACAAAGTTGGCGGAGCACAAAACTTCGGCAAGATCGGCAGTGCAGAAATTGACGCACTGTTTGCAAAGGCGAACAACATTCTTGATCTCAAGAAGCGTTGCGAACTTGCAAACCAAGCCGACAAAGAGGTTTACAAGCTCGTTCACTCGATCACATTGTTCCAGCGCAATAACGTTGTTGGTGTGCCTAAGAATGTTGCCAACTTCGGCGCATTCGGTTTCACATCAATTGACTGGACAAAAGTCGGATTTACTAAGAGCAAGTAATCACTAGTTAATTAAGACAATGGCGGGTGGTCCGAAAGGACTACCCGCCATTTTTATTTATACGTGTATTAATTAGTTTGAGTAGGCGGCGTAGCCAGTGACTTCGAGTTCGTCTGCAAGCTCTGGGCCAGCACTCTTTACGATTCGACCGTTGGTCAGAATATGCACGAAGTCTGGCTTGAGTTGTTCGAACAATCTGCTGTAGTGCGTGATCACAAGTACGCCAAGATTCATTTCTCGAGTCGCATCTTCGACACGCTGAGCGCAGTCGCGGAGTGCATCAATATCGAGACCTGAGTCGAGTTCGTCGAGAATTGCGATTTTGGGTTGCAGCACGGCGAGCTGAACTGTTTCATTGCGTTTTTTCTCGCCACCCGAAAAGTCGACATTCACCGCACGGTCGACGAGATCGGTGTCAAAACTAATCCGCTTTGCCTCGGTCGCAATTAATGATCGCAAATTAGTTGTGTCGCGTCCGCGGGCGTCAAGTGCCGCGCTCATCGCATCTTGCAACATCACGCCTGGTATCTCGGTTGGATACTGCATAATCAAGTGCAGACCCGCAGTGGCACGCTGCCAAGTTGACAAGGCCAGCATGTCGACGCCATCAAGTTTGACCGAGCCACCAGTGACGACATAACCGGGTTTGCCCATTAGCGCAGCCGACAGAGTCGACTTGCCTGCACCATTCGGGCCCATCACTGCGTGCACATCGCCCGACTTAATCGTCAGCGAAACATCGTTCAAAATTTGTGAACCACCAACTGAAACGGCGAGGTTTTTGATTTCAAGTGTCGTCATAGACCTCTTCTCAGTTCAACTCAATGAAAACTTCGCCGTTATCGACAGTTGCAACATAAACAGGCACTGGTTGAGTCGCAGGCAAGGTGTTTGGTTTGCCAGTTTCAAGACTGAACGAACTGGCGTGACGAATGCACTCGATTTCTTTGGTGTCGCAGAGAACTTCACCGTCAGATAATGCGACATCAGCATGGCTGCACTTGTCGCCGATTGCATAAACCTTGTCGTCGATGCGTACGACTGCAATTGCTCGGCTGCCGATTTCAAAACGTCTTGCCTTGCCTGAAACAAGTTCGTCGAATTTGCAAACTTTTTGCTTCACGATTTTGCCCCGAGAAGTTTTGTACTTACGCGTTCACGCAAGCCTGCAATAAACGACAATGCCGGCAAACGGTTAAGAACTTCGTCAAAAAACCCGAGCACTACGAGACGCTCGGCGATCTCAGGTTGAATGCCACGACTCTCAAGATAAAAGCGCTGTTCTTCGTCGATCGGCCCAACCGTGCTGGCGTGACTGCACTTGACATCGTTTGTTTCGATTTCGAGATTCGGCACGCTTTCTGCCCATGCACCATTTGACAAAGTTAAGTTGCGATTCGTTTGAAATGCCTCTGACTTCGTCGCGTTTTCGCGAATGCGAATCAGGCCCGTATAGACGCTTTTCGCTGTGTCTTTAACTGCGCCTTTGAACAACAAATTGCTGTGCGTGCGCGGTGCCGCATGATCTTGAAGCGTGCGAAAGTCGTGCATTTGATTTTCGTCGGCAAAGTAGAGCGCAACTTGCTGAGCGCTGGCGCCCTGACCTTCGAGGCGAACCTCGGCGCGCATACGTGCATAATCGCCACCCAATGCAACCGTGAACATCTGCATCGTTGAATCGCGTTGACCAACCGCTTGTTGATAACCGATTTGCCAGGTCGCCGCGCCAAGTTCATTGATCGCTACGTATGTAACCCGCGCCGACTGAGCAGCACGAACATCGACAACAGGCACGATCAGCGACTTTGCATTGGCACTCGACACAAAGCGCTCGACAATTGTTACTTCACTGTTTTCGTTGGCTTCGACAACTAATCGCGAATACGCAACAACACCAGACTCATCAAGCGAATGAGTGATCACAATTGGTTCTGCAACTACCTGGTTCTTGGCGGTCGTTATCGCAGTCAGTTGAGCATGCTGACCGTTTAGGTCTTCAAAAATGTCGGTCGATGTGCGCGACACGACATTTGTCGTCGACGAAATTATTTGTTCGGCAGCACTTGAAGCATCAACTTTGGTTGAAAGTTTGCCGAGTTTAAAGCTGTCTAGCTCAAGTTCGCCGATGCGGCTATAGCGCCAGATCTCTTCGTCGACAGTTGGCAGCGCGAGTGTGCTCATTTGCGTTTGCGCTTTTTCTTTTTATTCTTTTTCTCTTTGATCTCTGCGGCGATGTCGTCAGCCATCGCGTTGATAATCGCCTCGGCTTCGCTCAACACAGAAGCCGCGCTGCCGTCACGCACACTTGCTGGTTCTGCAGGCATCGCAGTCGGCACAACCGAACCATGTGCCCAGCCAATGTCAACGGCGCGGTGATCGAATTTGGCGCATTCGTCTGGGCATCGCCATGGCGCATCAGGTGCCAAATCAAGCCGGCAGCGACGCATCGCATCGCCATTTGAGTAGGTGCGACTTTCAAAGTGTTTGCACTCAGTTCGCATCGCCATAGAAAAATTTTACTGCAGTTGGCTTGTCTCAGCCGACCGAGCCTTCCATTTGCAATTCGATGAGACGACTCCATTCGACGGCGTATTCCATTGGCAACGTGCGTGTCACAGGCTCGATAAAGCCGTTGACGATCATGCTCATCGCTTGCTCTTGTGACAAGCCACGACTCTGCAAATAAAAGAGCTGCTCATCGGCGATTTTTGAAACAGTCGCTTCGTGGCCGATCTGCGCGTCGCGAGCGCCGACTTCCATATAAGGAAATGTTCGACTCTCGCTTTGCTCGTCGAGAATCAACGCATCGCACTGCACATGGCTCTTGCAATTTGTTGCGCCTTCTTCGACTCGCACTAAGCCGCGATAAGCAGTGATGCCACCGTCTTTAGAAATTGACTTCGAAACAATTTTCGAAGATGTCTCTGGCGCTGCGTGAACCATTTTCGCGCCAGCGTCTTGATGTTGCCCTGCGCCCGCATAAGCCACCGACAAAACTTCACCAGTTGCTTTTGGTCCCATCAAATAAACACTTGGATATTTCATCGTCAGTTTCGAGCCGATGTTGCCATCAATCCACTCCATGTGGCCTTCGGCTTCGACTCGTGCACGCTTGGTGACCAAGTTGTAAACATTCGGCGACCAGTTTTGAATCGTCGTATATGTGACGTGAGCACTTGGCTTGACGATGATTTCGACAACTGCCGAGTGCAACGAATCTTTTGTATAAACAGGTGCCGAACAACCTTCGATGTAGTGCACCTTCGAACCTTCGTCGGCGATGATCAGCGTGCGCTCAAACTGACCAGCGTTTTCAGAGTTGATTCTGAAATAAGCCTGCAACGGCATGTCGCATTCGACGCCTGGCGGAACATAGATAAACGAGCCGCCCGACCAAACCGAAGTATTGAGCGCCGAGAACTTGTTGTCGCCTGGCGGAATTACCGAACCAAAATATTGCTTGACGAGATCTGGATATTCACGAAGCGCGGTATCCATATCGCAGAAAAGAATGCCGAGTTTTTCGAGGTCTTCACGGTTGCGGTGAAATACAACTTCACTCTCGTACTGCGCGGTGACACCAGCCAAATATTTGCGCTCGGCTTCAGGAATGCCCAACTTTTCGTAGGTGTTGCGCATCTGCTCGGGCAGATCTTCCCATTGGTCGACTTGCGCAGTGGCTGGCTTCAAGTAGTAGTAGATGTCTTGAAAATCGATGTCGGGCATGTTGACCGCGAACCAATCGAGCATCGGCTTGCGTTCGAAAGTTTGCAGTGAGCGCAGACGCATTTTGCGCATCCACTCGGGCTCGCCTTTCCACCACGAGATTTGCTCAACGACGCCCGTGTTTAATCCCTTAACTGGTTCGAATGCGTATTCGACATCGTCACTCCAACCGAGTTGGTACTTCGAAAGATCGAGGTCAAATGAGGTCACTGTTTGTGCTCCTTGGGGGTGGATTACTAACTACAAAATCGCTTGCTAACTAGCGAACTAATTAGCACTATCTGCATAGTAACAATTAATCGCGGCGAATGCTCAATCAAGACAGGTTGTTCGGCACAGCCCGACTCGCGACACGACCCGACATTGAACACAGCCCGAGGCGTGACACAGATAGCGTGACGGTCTTCATGGAACGCTTTGGTCTCGTCGGTCTGCCCAATGCGGGTAAGTCATCTTTATATAACGCGTTGACAGGCTCGAATGCGCTTGCGGCCCCATATCCGTTTGCCACCAAAGATCCAAATATCGGCATGGCCAAGGTGCTTGACCCGCGACTCGATGCGCTGGCCGAAATGTCGAAAACTCAAAAAACTGTCTACGCGACGGTCGAAGTTGTCGACATCGGCGGTTTGGTCGAAGGCGCAAGCAAGGGTGAAGGTCTTGGTAACAAGTTTCTCGCCAACATTCGCGAAGTGGATGCAATTGTGTTCGTGTTGCGGGCGTTCGCCGACGACGATATTCCGGGGCCAAGTGACCCGCTCGAACATTTGCGTGTGCTCGAGATCGAACTCGCGCTCGCCGACCTCGAATCTGTCGAAACGAAAATCAATCGGATGCAAAAAGCGGCACGAATGGATAAGTCGCTCGAAGAAGAACTTGGGGCTCTGACTCGCGCGCAAGAAAATTTGGCTGAGGGCCGACCGCTTTATCGGGCGACACTTTCGAAAGACGATCTGGCGCTTTTGGCCCCGCACTTTTTGCTGACAACGCGACGAGTATTGGCTGTTGTCAACGTCGCCGAAAACGACTTGGCGCGAATTCCAGAATTTGAAGAGCTCGTGCGCAAAGAACTTGCCCCGGCTGGTTCTGCGAGTGCCAGTCAAGTTGAAGTGCTTGGCATGAGCGTGCAACTTGAAGCCGAGGCTGCACAACTTGACGCCAAAGATCGCAAAGAAATGCTCGAAGCACTCGGCCTTGGCGAAGGTGCCCTGCCACGAATGGTGCGCTCGGCATATCACCTGCTCGGTTTGCGTACGTTTTTTACAACTGGCGAAAAAGAAACTCGCGCGTGGACATTTCATGCAGGCTCAAAGGCCCCCGAGTGTGCTGGCAAGATTCACAGCGACCTGCAACGCGGCTTCATTCGCGCCGATGTCATCATGTGGGACGAACTGTTGCGCATCGGCTCTTGGAACAAGGCAAAAGATCTGGGCAAAATTCGCGTTGAAGGCAAAGACTATGAAGTCGTCGATGGCGACACGCTTGAAATTCGCCACAACACATAAGGCTCGAACCTTTTAAAGCGCATACTCTATAAATATGAGCAGAGCCATTGAATTCGAATCTGGCTGGCTTGTTTGTCAGACGCAAGTGCTCTCAAGCTTGAACATTGCCGAAACGGCGGCGTCACGTCGTCGCGGTCTTATCGGTCAGACCGAAATCGATACGCCATTGTTAATCGACTCTTGCAAGTGGATTCACACTTTTGGTGTCAAGCGCCCACTCGACGTCGCATATCTCGACGCGAAGATGCAGGTAATCAAGATTCAGCAGATTAAACCGCTTCGTCTGGCAATGCCAGTACCCAAGGCCAAACATGTTCTTGAAGCAAGTGCTGGCACGTTCGAAAACTGGGGGCTCGCAGTGGGCCACACACTCGAAGCGCGTCGCACATGACGAGCGACTCTTCGAACAACTCGCGAACTGCGACTAGCGGCGGTGCACTCGTACTCGTGGCTACGCCAATCGGCAATCTCGGTGATATGTCGCAACGCGCGGTTGACGCGTTAAAAGAAGCCGAGATCATTTGCTGTGAAGATACGCGGCACTCAGGCAAACTGCTGAGTCACTTTGGCGTCTCAGGCAAAAAACTAATCGTGATCAACGAACACACCGAATATGACGCCCGCGATGAGATCGTCGGTTTGGTCGCATCGGGCAAATCAGTTGCGCTAATCACAGATGCAGGCACACCAGGCATCAGCGACCCAGGCGAACGACTTGTTGTTGCTGTGGTCAATGCTGGCTTTAAAGTTTCTGCAATACCTGGACCGTCGGCGCTAACAATGGCACTCGTAACTAGCGGTCTGCCAACTTCGCGATTTGTATTCGAAGGTTTTTTGCCGCGTAGTGGTGCTGAGCGAACCGAGCGATTAGCAATGGCCACAACCGAATCGCGAACGACTATTTATTATGAAGCGCCTCATCGACTGATTAAAACTTTGAGCGATCTAACAACTGCATGTGGCGCAGTTCGCCGAGTTGTAATTGCGCGTGAACTTACAAAACTGCACGAAGAAATCTGGCGCGGCACGCTGCAAGATGCGAACATGCGCTTTTCTGAAACCGAACCCCGTGGTGAGTTTGTAATCATTCTCGAACCTGCAAAGCCACCCGCACCACCAACAAATGAAGAACTTCTCGACGCGATTCGTGCTGAAATTGCCAAAGGTGTTAGCCGTAAAGATTCTGCCGCTCGAGTTTCGGCGCGATTCGGTGTCGCAAAACGCACCGTCTACGAACTCGCATTACAACTTCGCGACGACACCGAATCAAGCACCTAACAGTCACCCGCAACTTAAAAACTCTAAGATATAACAGTGAAAAAGTTCTCGGCGACGACACCTATTTACTATGTCAACGCCAAACCCCACCTCGGGCACGCCTATACGACAATCATCGCCGACGCAGTGTGTCGCTGGCACAAACTTTGTGGCGACGATGTACACCTACTGACTGGCACCGACGAACACGGTCTAAAGATTCAGCAATTTGCCGACGCCGAAGGTGTTTCGCCACAGCAGTTTGTCGACAAAATCGCGCCATTATTTGCCGATGCATGGCAACGCTTAAACATCGATGTCAGCGACTTTATTCGCACCACAGAAGAGCGTCATAAAATTGGCGTGCGAAAACTTCTGCAGGCTTGCTACGACGCTGGCGACATCGAAGTCGACATCTATCGAGGCCACTATTGCGTTGCATGTGAGGCTTATTACACACCCGAAGAACTCGACAACGACAAGTGCAAAATCCACAATACGAAAGCCGAATATGTCGAAGAAGAAAACTATTTCTTTCGACTTTCTCGCTACGAAGAAAAACTTCTCAAGTGGTACGCCGATCACCCTGATGCGATCAAACCCGACCACCGTGTCAACGAAGTAACTGGTTTCATCAAACAAGGTTTGCGAGATTTCTCCGTCAGTCGAAAAACTCTGACGTGGGGCATCGAATTGCCGTGGGATAAATCGCATGTCGCGTATGTGTGGTTCGATGCACTCGCCAACTACATCACCGCCCATGGTTATGGCACCGACGAAAAAAGATTCGCCACGAATTGGCCAGTTGACTATCACTTCATCGGCAAAGACATCATTCGGTTTCACTGCGTTTATTGGCCGGCGATGTTGATGTCGGCTGGTCTAGAACCACCAAAGGGCTGGGCTGTTGGCGGTTGGCTGTTGGTCGGCGGCGAAAAAATGTCAAAGACAACAGGCAACGTCGTCAACCCACTCGACTTGATCGACGAAATCGGCGTCGACGGCTTTCGCTATTACGTTTTGTCTGACACAAATTACGGTAACGACGGCGATTTTTCTTACGAAGGATTGCTCTCGCGCTACAACTCAGATCTCGCAAACAACTTCGGCAACCTCGCCGCGCGCGTCGCAACTGTTGTCGAAAAAAAGTGTGGTGGCATTGGCCCAGTGCCTTCTGAATCGAGCCCGCTAGCGAAAATTGCTGTGCAAAGCGTTAGCGAAACAATTCACGAATGGCAAAATGTGCAACCGAGCCGAGCGCTTGATGCGACGTGGTCGTTGATCCGTGCGACAAACGCGTTTCTTGAGACCAACGAACCATGGAAGATGGAGCCCGGCAAAGAACTCGACATCGTGATGGGCGACGCACTCGAGGCGTTGCGCATTGTGACGATTTTGGCAAGCCCTGCGATGCCGAAAACTTGTCAAGATGTTTGGCAACGTCTCGGCATGGTCGGCAATGTTGCTGACCAACGCATCGGCATCGATACACAATGGGGTCGCTACCCAGGCGGCACGACCGTGACGAAGGGCGAGCCACTGTTTCCGCGCAAAAAAATCTAGGTATGAGCAAGATTCAGACTGCAACATCTGAATGGGTCGACACTCATTGTCATGTGACCTACGAAGATATTCCCGGTGGCGCCGATGCTGCGTTGATCGCGGCGCGCGAAGCCGGCGTGAAGCGAATGATTACGATCGGCACCGATTTAAAGACCTCGAAAGCAGCGATCGAACTAGCAAATGCAAACAAAGATGTTTGGGCCACAGTCGGTTTGCACCCACACGACGCAAAGAACGGTCTCGACGGATTGCACGAGTTAATAACACACGAACGTGTGGTCGCAATCGGCGAGTGCGGACTCGACTATTACTACGAGCACTCTGATCGGGCAGTACAACGCGAAATCTTTGCCGCGCAGATTGCACTCGCCCACCAACACAAATTGCCACTTGTCATTCATACTCGCGAAGCTTGGGACGAAACTTTTGAGATTCTCACCTCGTGTGGTGTGCCCGAGAAAACTATTTTTCACTGTTTCACTGGTTCGCCAGTCGAAGCGAAAAAGTGTCTCGATATTGGTGCGTATCTTTCGTTTTCTGGCATCGTCACATTCAAAAAGGCTCAAGAAATTCGTGATGCGGCAAAAGTTTGCAGTGCCGACAAAATGCTCGTCGAAACTGACAGTCCGTTTCTTGCACCAGTGCCACATCGCGGCAAGTCAAATCAACCTGCATTTTTAGTCGAAGTTGGTGCATGTCTCGCCGAAGTTCGAAATGTTTCGGTCGAAGAGATCGCACGACTAACGACACACAACGCGACGATTGCATTCCCTCGTATCGCTGCGTAACCTGAACATATTGTTACTTTCAACTTTTGAACGACGACGAATTGCTGTAGCGGCGATTCTTACGGTTCTCGTTTTGCCGCTATTCATGATCAATAACGGCGACGAAACCCAAAATGCTGAAGTTGCTGTTACTACAACGACACAAGTCGATTCTGGGCTCGGCGAATCATCCGAAGACGGCTCACTCGAACCAATAATTCTCGGCGGACCATCACCGATAGTGCAAGACGGGTCGGCGCAAATCGCCTACCCGGCAAGCAGTTTGACCGGCACCCAAGCAATTGCTTCGTTCAGCAATTTCGATAATGCCCCAGACATTGTTTGCTACTTTCCAGAAGCGCCGCTCGGCATCGTGATTTCTGTGCAAAATCTCAACAACGGACGCACAACAACGTGCACAAATGTTTTTCGCACTTCTCTGCCATCGGGTGCGACAATGCTTTTACATACAAAAGTTTTCGAGTCGCTGGCGAACCTTGTTGATGCGCCGATACCAGTGACTGTTTCTTGGTAGCTAGTTTCTCGTGACTTTTTCTCGCACCGAAATTGTCGCGATGCTCGACAAGCACGGTCTTGCACCGCGCCGCGCCTTCGGGCAGAACTTCGTTGTCGACGCCAATACTGTGCACAAAATCGCTCGCCTCGCCGATGTTGGCAGTGGTGACTTCGTGCTCGAGATCGGTGCGGGTCTCGGCTCTCTTACGTTGGCCCTTGCTGAGACTGGTGCCAATGTGGTCGCCGTCGAAATCGACAATGGTTTGGTCGAAGTATTGCGTGCAAACACAAAGCACCTCGCCAATGTCGAAGTGATTCATGCCGACGCAATGCAACTCGACTGGCAACCGTTGCTCGCCAAGTCAAAACATTGGCATGTGGTTGCCAACTTGCCATACAACGTGGCGACGATCATCGTTGCCGACCTGCTTGACGGCATCGCCGAAGTGAAGCACATGTTGGTGATGGTGCAAAGCGAAGTCGCCGATCGACTTGTGGCTCGTGCCGGCACCGAGGCCTACGGCGCAGTCAGCGTGAAGATCGATTATTGGGCAAGTTCTAAAATAGTCGGACAAGTACCGCCATCAGTTTTTTTTCCGCAGCCACGAGTCGATTCGGCATTAGTTGAAATTCGTCGTCGTGACAAACCTGGCGTTGAAGGTGTTGTCGCCAAAGAACTCTTTGCGCTTGTGCGCTCTGGGTTTGCCAAGCGTCGCAAAATGTTGCGCCGTGCGCTCGACACGATTACGACACATGAAGACTTTGTTAAAGCAGATGTCAACCCAGAGTCACGCGCCGAGCAACTTGATTTAGCAGCATGGGGTCGTTTGCGCCACGCAATCGACAGCCGACTCTCACGTGTCGTGCCCACCACCGACGAATCAGCGTCGCCCGCCGCACTCGGTGCATCTAGCGAACCCACCACCGATCAAAGCACCCCGAGCCATTAACTATGAGCGACCAAATCGTTTCATTAATCGCGCCGGCCAAACTCACACTTTCACTTCGCGTTACCGGCATTCGGCCTGACGGCTTTCATTTGATCGATGCCGAAATGGTGACGCTTGAGCTTGCCGATGAACTGACTATTGACACGTCACGAATGGGTCTCGCAATCACTGGCACGTTCGCCGACGATATCGAAAACTCGAGCGACAATCTCGTGGTGCGCGCACTTCAACTTGTCAATCGCCAAGCTCATGTCACAATCACCAAAAATATTCCGTCGGGCGGCGGCCTTGGTGGCGGGTCTGCCGACGCAGCAGCAATTTTGCGCTGGGCTGGGTTCACCGATCTTGCAAGCGCAGCAAAACTTGGCGCTGATATTGCGTTTTGCATGGCCGGTGGCAGAGCGCGAGTGTCAGGTATCGGCGAAGTTGTTAATCCGCTCAAAAAAGTTGCCCGCGAAATCACGCTGGTCGTGCCACCATTTCGAGTTTCGACACCCGCGGTTTATCGCGCATTCGATCAACTCACCGATTTTTACAAAACGCCACTAAAACACGCGGGCATCAACGATCTCGAACCAGCAGCAATCAAAGTTGAGCCACGTCTAGCAATCTGGAAAGAAAAAATCTCGCAAGCATGCGGCGTTGCGCCGACTCTTGCTGGCAGCGGTTCGACTTGGTGGATTGACGGCAACTTCGCGAGCCTTGCCTCGCAACTTGCCGACGCCACAGTTATCACCACCCGTACTAACTAAAAGTCAGCGCGAAGAGACAGCGCAAAGCTATCTATTTGTTGCGTTGATGACGCGTAGAGACAGCGCGAAGCTATCTATTTGTTGCGTTGATGACGGGTACGGCGAAGCATCTTCTTGTGCTTCTTTTTGCGCATTCGCTTTCGGCGGCGCTTGACCAGTGATCCCATGACTCGCAATACGATATCTGACACAGATGGGAAACAACACATAAAATTCGCTACCGTAGAGACGTCAGCCGAAACCCATTCCGGGGTCGTTCAATGGCAGGACAACGGGTTTTGGTCCCGTATATAGGGGTTCGAGTCCTCTCCCCGGAACTTTGATCGTGTATAAATATTGCGTGTCGGTTTACGCAATTGTCCTCGCCGCGGGCGAGGGCACTCGAATGCAGTCAACTCGACCAAAGCCGCTGCACAACATTTGCGGCCAAGAAATGGTCATCCACGTGATCGGTGCACTGCGCGAACTGCAACTCAAAGCAACAGTCATTGTCGTTGGCCACGCCGCTAAACAAGTCACCGAAGTCGTCACCAAACAAGCGCCGAAATGGGCTCATGTTTCGTTCGCCGAACAAAAAACTCAACGTGGCACGGGTGACGCAACAATTGTTGGATTAACCAGCGTCGACACCGCAGCCGGCGCCACCAGCGAAGTTTCTGACACTTCAACAATCATCGTCATGCCAGGTGATACACCGTTGCTGAAAGCAAGCACAATCTCGACTCTGATCAACGAGCACCAAAATTCGAACAATGCAGCGACGGTGTTGACTGCGTTCGTCGATACACCAACCGGTTACGGCCGAATTGTGCGCGCGAAAGACGACCGCATTATGAAAATTGTCGAAGAGCGCGACGCGTCACCAGAGATCAAATCAATCCACGAGATCAACACGGGCATCTATGCATTCCGCCGAGATCTACTCGGCCCCGCACTACGCCGAATTTCAAACAAAAACTCGCAATCTGAGTATTACTTAACTGATGTCATCGAAGTTCTGGCCAGCATGGGTCACCACATCGGTTCACACACGGCGCCCGCCAACGAAGTCAGTGGAGTCAACGACCGCTGGCAACTGGCGATGGCCGAGCGCGAACTGCGCAGTCGTATCAATAAGGCATGGCTGATTTCGGGCGTAACGATGCTTGACCCGCAACATACTTTCATCGACGCGACAGTGAAAATCGGCAAAGAAGTCACCCTGTTGCCGGGCACGATTTTGCAGGGCAACACAGAAATCGGCGATAACTGCGAAATTGGGCCGAACACCCGTCTCGTCAACACTCTCGTCGGTGCTGGCTCTCGAGTTGAAATGATAAACGCCCGCGATGCGAAGATTGGCAAAAACTCACATGTCGGCCCGTTTGCCAACCTCGATCCGGGCACGGTCGTGCCCGACTCTGAGTAACGCAACCCGCAACTAGACATCTGGGCTGGCGAGCCCCCAACCAGTTCGTTCTAAGATGGCTCACAGTGAATAAAACCATCGACAAAGTCACCACTAAAAGAATGGCCATTTATTCGGGCCGCACACATCCCGCACTTGCCGAAGAAGTCGCACAACATTTAAATGTTCAACTCGGCGACGCAAACATCGTCGAATTTTCAAACGGAGAATTACGTCCGCGATTTGGTGAAAGCATTCGCGGTGGTGATGTATTCATCATGCAAACACATTGCAGTCACGACGGTCGCAGCATCAACGATTCGATCATGGAGCAACTAATCATGATTGACACTGCATATCGTGCGTCGGCAAAACGCGTGACAGCAGTTTGTCCTTTTTACGGATACGCACGACAAGACCGTAAAGCCGAAGGACGCGAACCAATTACCGCCCGTCTGATTGCAGACATGTTCAAAGCAGCAGGCTCAAAACGAATGGTTTCAATCGATTTGCACAGCGGACAAATTCAGGGTTTCTTCGAAGGCCCAGTTGATCACCTCACTGCAATTCCCGTGCTCGAACGGTATGTTCGCGACAATGCCCGCGAGGGTCTCGTAATTGTTTCGCCCGATGCGGGCCGAGTGAAAGTCGCCGAGCGATTCGCCCAACATCTCACCGACATGAGCGCCGATGTTGCTTTCATCAACAAGCGTCGCCCAAAAAACACGACGAATGTCGCCGAAGCCAAAGAAGTTATCGGTGATGTCGAAGGTCGACTTTGCATTCTTGCCGACGACATGATTGACACTGGCGGCACAATCTGCAGCGCAGCCGAGTTGCTTTATGCACGTGGCGCCAAAGAAGTCTGGGCAATGGCAACTCACGGCGTGCTGTCTGGCCCTGCAGTTGATCGACTGAACAAATCACGAATCTCGCGAGTCGTGCTGACCAACACGTTGCCACTCGCACCCGAAAAGCGCATCGCTAAATTTGAAATTCTCTCGGTTGCCAAGATCTTGGCTGACGCTCTTTCGGCAGTGTTCGAAGACACCAGTGTCAGTGATCTCTTCGGCGGCGAAAACCAGTCGTAAACGACACAAAACTGCATAGATTTTGGCGATATCGCCGTTGTTTTTTGTGGCAACTATCGGCTTTGACCCTTAGAATAAAAAGCCGTCATTTGGTTGACGACTTTCACGATTTTCGGAGCAATCATGCCAACATCACTCAAAACAAAAATTGGTCGCACAATCGGCAGTGCAGAGTCACGTCGCCTTGTCTTGGCTGACCAAATTCCTGGCGTTGTCTACGGCCACGGCATGACACCAGTCAAAGTCACTGTTGACCGTCGCGATCTGCGACTTGCTCTTGCCGGCCCTGCAGGCGCAAACACAATTCTCGAACTCGAAGTTGGCGACACGAAATATCCAGCAATCGTCAAAGAGTTACAGCGCGACCCAGTGAAGCGCGTTGTTCGCCACGTCGACTTCATGCAAATTTCGCTCACAGAATTGATCACAATGGACATTCCAGTTCACCTCAAAGGCACTGCAAAAGCAGTTCTTGCCGATGGTGGTTTGGTCGACGCAACTGTCAACACGATTCAAGTTCGTGCAACTGCAGCAAATATTCCGAACGAAATTTTGATCGACGTCACCAACATGGGCATGGAAGACGTAATTCATCTTTCAGAAATCGAACTGCCTGCAGGTTGCACAGCAGTCGGCGACCCAGACTTGGTTGTTGTCACCGTGCTCACAACCAAGATTGAAGAAGCCGCACCTGTTGCTGCTGCTGCAGCCGAAGGTGAAGCAGGCGCTGCACCTGCTGATGGTGCGACACCTGCTGCAGGTGCTGCACCTGCGGGCGACGCCAAACCTACGGCGTAAAACTAAATGGCGCTGTTCGGTCGCGCGAAGCGACCTGAGCGACGCGGTAGCGAGTTTGACTTTCTAATCGTCGGATTAGGCAACCCCGGCACTAAATATTCGCGTACGCGACACAACGTCGGCTTCGAAGCGATCGAACTTCTCGCAACTCGACTCAACGCGACACTAAAAACAGGGCGCGATCGTGCACTTTTCGCCGAAGTTAATACAACGACGAATGCGCAGACCAAACATTTGCTCTTGGCGATGCCGACAACTTTCATGAACGAGTCTGGAAACGCAGTTGGCCCTCTCGCCCGCCGTTATGCGATTAGTGATCCACTCAAAATTATTGTCGTCCACGATGAACTCGATTTAGAACCTGGCATCGTGAAAATAAAATCGGGTGGCGGTCTCGCAGGCCACAACGGCCTTGCTTCAATAACTCAACACCTAAAAACTCAAGATTTCTTGCGTGTGCGTATCGGCGTTGGCAAGCCGCCATCAAAAGAGCAAGGTGGCGATCATGTTCTTTCAAAGATTCCGGCGCGTGAACGTGAGTTGCTCGACATTTCAGTGCAAGTCGCAGCCGACGCCGTGCAACTAATCGTCGCCGAAGGTCTCGATGCTGCAATGCGCAACATCAATGCCCGCTAGGCGCATCTAGATATGACATCACTCGGCGCATTAAACGAGCTCGCCCCAACTCTCAGTTTCGAACCAGCACTAAGCGCGGCACTTGGCGAACAGAGCGCATCGATCATTTGCGCCGATCACGCTTGGGCGTTGTTGTTGGCAGGTCTTGCTCAGCGAACCGACGATGAAATAGTCGTCGTCGCCACACCGACGGGCATGATGGCCAGTCAATTGCGCGATGATCTTCTTGCATTTCTTCCCGAACGAGATGTTGCTCTGTTTCCAGCATGGGAGACCCTGCCGTTCGAACGAGTTAGTCCGAACTGCGAAACAATGGGCAAACGCCTCGAAGTTTTGTGGCGAATCAAGAATGATCGACCAAAAATAATCGTTACTGGTGTTCGTGCGCTCTTGCAACACTTAAGCAACACAGTTGTCGAACCACTCGAAATTGCGCCGAAGTCAGAACTTGATACAGAAGAGCTCATCGCGACACTTGCCAAGTTTGGTTACCGACGAGAAGAGATCGTCGAACATCGCGGCGAGTTTGCCCGACGCGGTTCAATTATCGACGTGTTTCCGTCTACGGCTGACACGCCAATTCGCATCGACCTGTGGGGCGACGAAGTTGATCGCCTAACTACTTTCAACGTCAACGATCAGCGCAGCACCGATGACCTGACATCTGTGAGAATTTTCCCCGCGCGAGAACTAATCATTAATGAAACCGTGGCCAAAAAAGCGCAGGGCTTAATCGCCAAAGAACCGTGGGGCCAAGAAAACTGGGACCGCATCTCGCAGTCGATGACTTTTGACGGCATGGAGAGTTGGTTGCCATGGGTCGCTACCGACGACGAAGTGCTCACCGATGTCTGCAGCCAAAGTTCGCCTATGCACATCGTGTTGATTGAGCCGCGACGCATGCGCGACAGAGCACGAGACCTAATCGCTGAAGAAGACGATTTAGCGCGCGCGTTGGCATCAACTTGGTCGCGTGACCCCGAACAAAAGTATCCGCGTCTGCACTCAGAGATCGACGCATTTTTAGAAAACACATCAGCCAAATCAATGATTTCGCTCAGTCCAGTCGCCGACTCGCCATCTTCGTCAACGATCGTTTCGTCAACATGGGGCCAAGCAACTGGCGACACCGAAGCACTCGCAAGTCGCATCTTGCGACTCGTCACGAAAAAGTTTCGTGTTGTCATTGCTGCTGATACACCGAGTTCAGCCCAGCGATTCAACGAAGTTCTCACACTTGAAGGCATCACAGTTCGATCGCCACAACAAGATTCAAGTTCAGTTGCCAGCCCTGGCGTTTCGATTGTTGTCTCTCCTCTACATAGCGGTTGCATTCTCAATGATCACGAGTTGGCGATCATCACCGAAAGCGATCTCACGGGTCGGCGTCGAACTCATCGACACGTAAAACCGCCGAAACGAAGTTCGTCGAGCATTTTCGAAGACTTGAAACCCGGTGACTATGTAGTGCACCAAGTTCATGGTGTTGGCAAATATCTCGGCATGGCCAAGCAATCAATGGGTGGTGTCGAGCGTGATTATCTGCATCTGCAATACAACAACGGCAACCTTTATGTGCCCACAGATCACATTGACGCGATTCGTCAATACATCGGTGGCGATAAACCAACCCTTAATCGCATGGGTGGTTCAGACTTCGCACGCGCAAAATCGCGAGTGCGCAGCGCTGTTCGCGAAATCGCCCAAGAACTCGTCGTGCTTTATCAACGTCGCGTTTCTGCCGTGGGTCACGCGTTTTCACCAGACACGACATGGCAAGACGAAATGGAGGCGGCGTTTCCGTTTGTTGAAACCCCCGACCAACGCATCGCGATCACCGACACCAAAGCCGACATGGAGCGCGAAGTACCAATGGATCGTCTTGTTTGCGGTGATGTCGGTTTCGGCAAAACAGAGGTCGCAGTTCGCGCTGCGTTTAAGTGCATTCAAGACGGCAAACAAGTTGCTGTTCTCGTGCCAACAACACTTCTTGCATCGCAACACGGCTCGACTTTTGCATCACGGTTCGCCGGCTACCCGATTCGCGTCGAGGTCTTGTCTCGTTTCTTGACGGCTGCTCGTGCCAAGAAAGTGGTCCAGCAGCTTGCCACTGGCGAAGTTGATTGCGTCATTGGCACTCACCGACTTTTGCAAGAAGGCATCAAGTTCAAAGACTTGGGTCTATTAGTTGTCGACGAAGAACAACGATTCGGCGTGCAACACAAAGAACAGATGAAGCAACTTAAGACAAACGTCGACGTGCTTACGCTCACCGCGACACCGATTCCACGCACACTCGAAATGAGCCTCGTTGGTATTCGTGACTTGTCGTTACTTCACACGCCGCCAGCCGACCGTCAGCCGATTCTTACTTTTGTTGGCGAAGAAGATGACAGAGTCGCAACCGAGGCAATTCGACGCGAACTTTTGCGCGACGGCCAGGTCTTCTGGGTTCACAATCGTGTCAAGACCATCGAAGATCGTGCGCGAACACTTCGCCAACTCGTACCAGAGGCGCGTATTGCCGTCGCACACGGACAAATGGATGAAGCAATACTCGAACGAACCGTTCAAGATTTCTGGGAAGGCAAATTTGACGTCTTGGTGTGCACAACAATTATCGAGAGCGGCATCGACATGCCCACCGTAAATACGCTCGTCGTTGAACGCGCCGACCTGCTCGGCCTTGGTCAGTTGCACCAACTTCGTGGACGTGTCGGTCGCAGCGGACAACGAGCATACGCATATTTGTTTCATCCACGTGATCGCGCATTATCAGAAGATGCTTACGAAAGATTGCGCACAATTGGCGAAGCTACCGAACTCGGTAGCGGTTTCAAGATTGCGATGCGCGATCTCGAAATTCGCGGTGCAGGCAACTTGCTCGGCGAGGCGCAAAGCGGCCACATCGCCGCAGTTGGCTACGACCTCTATTGTCAACTCGTCACCGAAGCAGTCGCCGAGATGAAGGGTGAAGCGCCGCAAGTTGTAGTTGAACTAAAAATTGATGTTCCAATTACTGCGTTTTTGCCGAACGACTATGTTTCAAAAGAAGAAATGCGTCTCGACGCATACCGACGACTTGTTGCTGTTAAGTCTCATGCCGACGTCGAAGATATTCGCAATGAATGGCAAGACAGATATGGCGAACTACCAGAGCAGGCCAAAGCTCTACTTGTAGTTGGCTCGCTGCGAGCAGAATGCCATCGACTCGGTTTACGTGAGATCGTCGTCGCCGACAATCGAGCCCGGCTCGCACCAATCAATCTCAAAGCCAGCGAGTCAATGCGTCTTGTGCGCTTGTCGCCGACTGCCACATATCGCGAGCAAACTGGCGAACTCAACATCGCAATTCCACGCGGACAAGACGCGGCAACATATCTAGTTGGGTTCATGCAAGAGCTTGTAGAACTATAAGAACTAGTGTGAATGCGATGAAAAACAATTCTTTGGCCGTTAAATCTGCCCTGCTCGCGGCATTGGCAATTTTCGCCGCAGGTTGCGGAGCAACATCAAACGCCGCAGCCGAAATCAACGGTCGAAAAATTTCACGTGATGAACTTGAAAAAACAGTCACCGAATTGAGTGCTGCTGGTCAAACACCAGTCGTCGATGGCGAAGTTGACGGAGAAACAGTGCGCAGCATTCTCTCGGCACTCGTGCAAGGTGCGGCCACCGACCAATTACTTAAACAATATGACGAAGAAATCACGCAAGCCGATCGCGAATCGATCAGCGCCAAAATCGCCGAAAGCACTGACACATCGGCATACACACAACATCTCAAAGATTTGATTGTCGAACTCAATGCCGGCACTCTCGCACTTGCTCGACTCAAAGCACCAGACGCCAAAAAAGCTGCCGAGATGTATGACAAGGCGCCGGGCTCATTGGGCGTTCTTTGTGTGCGACACCTCGTTGTTGAAGCCGAAGCGACCGCCAATGAAGCATTGACCAAGTTCGATGATGGCGTCGAGTTTGCCGAACTCGCTGGCGAGTTTTCAACTGAACCAAATGCCAAAGAGTCAGGTGGCGCCCTCGGCGGCGCCGACAATGCCTGCATCACTTTGACCGAATATCAAAGTGGCTTTGACGCAGACTTTACGGCTGGTGCGCTACTTGCTAAGCCTGGCGTTGCTTACGGGCCGGTTAAATCAAGTTTTGGCTATCACGTTATTTATGTGCGTCCGTTCACTGAAGTCTCAGAAGACATTTCGAAACTCTTGGCAACAAACGCTGGCGTAAATTTGCTGACTGGCTTCATTGCGACTTCAAAAATCAAAGTTGACTCTGCATACGGCGTCTGGAACGCAGCCCGCGGTGGCATCGTCACTAGTTAATCGATCGTTGTTGATTAGCGCATGACAGCGCACATAAAAATAGTTGGCCTCGGCCCAGGTTCTGACGATGCAATAACTACGCAGACGCTGCGCGAAATCGAAAATTCGACGCACCGCTTCATTCGCACCACAAGACACCCAAGTGCACACCTCGTAAGAGACGCAACAAGTTTTGACGTCGAATACGAAAAACACGACAAGTTTGAAGATGTCTACCAAGCAATCGCCAACAAATTAATTGCTGCCGCAATGCAGCATCAAGAAATCTTGTACGTAGTGCCGGGCTCACCACTCGTGCTTGAGCACACTGTGCAACTTTTGCTGCAAAACAAGTCGGTGACTACAGCAATTCTGCCAGCGATGAGTTTTCTTGACGTTGTCTGGAGTGCGCTTCAGATTGACCCCGTCGATGCGGGTGTACGAATGATCGACGGACATCGATTCGCCGAACTTGCGGCCGGGCAAACTGGGCCACTACTTGTTGCTCAATGCCACGCCAATTGGGTGATGTCAAACATCAAGTTGGCTCACGAATCTGCAACAGGCGACGAGCCGGTCGTGATTTTGCATCACCTCGGCCTCGATGACGAGAAGATCATTCACACGACTTGGCAAAACCTCGACCGCGAAATCGAACCCGATCATCTGACATCTATTTATATTCCGAAACTTGCAGAACCGATTGCCGGCGAGATGGCAAAGTTGCACACCCTCGCTCGCACATTGCGCGAACAATGCCCATGGGATGAAAAACAAACCCACGACTCACTTGTGCGCTATCTGATCGAAGAAACTTACGAAGTGGTTGATGCAATCAGTGCACTCGACCCCGACGATCAATCAACAGACGAAAAGTTCATCGAAGAACTGGGAGATCTGCTCTATCAAGTTGAGTTTCACGCAACTATCGCCGAGCAACAAGGTCGTTTCAGCATCGCTGATGTCGCCCGCTCGATTCACGACAAACTTGTTCGTCGTCACCCACATGTGTTCGGTGATGTTCACGCTGAGACTGCCGACGCGGTCGTCACCAATTGGGATGCAATCAAACAACAAGAACGTGGCGAGGTCACCGAAAAATCTGTTTTTGATGGCGTGGCGAGCTCATCGCCGTCGTTGATGTATTCGACCAAACTGCAAAAACGTGCCGCCGAGTTTGGGTTTGACTGGCCAGACAGCAAAGGCGCATCAGACAAAATCGCCGAAGAGCTCGGCGAATTGCGCAAAGCCGTCGAGTCAAAACAAGACGCAAAAGAAATCGCACTAGAACTCGGTGATGTGTTGTTTAGCGTCGTGAATCTGTCGCGACATCTTGGTATTGACGCCGAAACTGCTTTGCGCTCGGCTGCTGATAAGTTTCGCGGTCGTTTTCAAAGCGTCGTCGCACTCGCTGAGCAAAGAAAACTCGATCTCACAAAGTGTTCACTAACTCAACTTGACGAACTTTGGGAAACAGTAAAACAAAGTCATTAAAAGTTAAGCGCCCGAAAGTGCGACTAATGTAGAAGCCGATGGCATCAATCAAAAGAGTTCATGCCCGCGAAGTGCTCGATTCGCGCGGCAATCCAACAGTTGAAGTTGAAGTAACTCTTGAGTCGGGTGCATTCGGCCGAGCGATTGTGCCGTCAGGTGCCTCGACGGGCGAACATGAAGCCGTCGAACTGCGTGATGGCGGCAGTCGTTATCTAGGCAAGGGCGTTTCAAACGCCGTAAATAACGTCAATACCGAGATCGCCAAATTATTGATTGGCCAAGATGCGAGCGACCAAAAAAATGCCGACAGCAAAATGATTTCGCTCGACGGCACATCGAACAAGGCTCGCTTAGGTGCAAACGCGATTCTCGGTGCAAGCCTTGCCGTCGCCCACGCAGCGGCAGCTGACAAAAAACTTCCGCTTTACAAATCTCTCGGTGGTGATGACGCCGTGACGATGCCGGTGCCGATGATGAATGTGATGAACGGTGGTGTTCATGCTGACAACAACATCGACTTACAAGAATTCATGATCATGCCCGTTGGCGCTTCAAGTTTTAGCCAAGCATTGCAATGGGGTGTCGAGACCTATCACACACTTAAGTCATTGTTGAAAGCAAAAGGTCTGTCGACTGCAGTCGGCGATGAAGGTGGCTTCGCACCAAACTTGGCGAACAACGAATCAGCAATCGAATTTTTAGTCGACGCAATTGTCAAAGCAGGTTTCAAACCAGGTAAAGACATTTCGATTGCTCTCGACCCGGCAATGAGCGAAGTTTACCGAGACTCGCAATATCACCTCACTGGCGAAAACAAAGTTTTAACCAGCGACGAACTCGTAAATTGGTGGTCGCAATTAGTTGCTCGTTACCCCATCGTGTCAATTGAAGATGGTATGGCAGAAAATGACTGGGACGGCTGGCAGATGTTGTCAACATCACTTGGGTCGCGAGTGCAACTTGTTGGCGACGATCTTTTTGTCACCAACCCCAAGCGACTTCAAATAGGCATCGATAAAAAGACTGCTAACAGTGTGCTGATCAAGGTCAATCAGATCGGCACTCTCACCGAGACTCTAGAAACCGTCGCACTCGCAAATGCGAACCGATACGCAAGTGTGATGAGTCATCGCAGTGGTGAAACTGAAGACTCGACAATTGCCGATCTCGCTGTGGCGACAAACTGTGGCCAAATCAAAACTGGTGCGCCAGCGCGAAGCGACAGAGTCGCAAAATACAATCAGCTGTTGCGCATTGAACAAGAACTTGGTTCGCGCGCTAAATATCCATCTTTGTTTGGGCGCTTCACCAAATAACTCACTTTGCAAGCTTGCGGAGGCAAGAATAGAGATGTGAGCCCGACAACCGAACAACGCAATAGTGGCTCGCGTCGCAGCAGGTTTGCGATTATGCCCGTCGGTGTATTTTTCATCGGCGCAGTGCTGTTAGCCCTATTCGTTATTCCGATGCGCACCTGGACTCAACAGCGAGCTGGCGTGGCCGAAAAAAGCCAACAGTTCGCCGCATTTGAAGACATCAACGATGCATTACAAGAAGAAGTTGACGTGCTCGAAACTCCTGAAGGCGCCCAAGAGGCGATCAGGTCGTCATTGGGTTATTTGCTACCAAGTGAAAAGCGTGTACCGATGCTTGACATGCCCCGCGCCACTGCAAACTTGCCAGATAGATGGCCTTACACGGTTGTTGTAAACATTTTGCAGGTGCGATCAGCGCAAGCAATTCGCAATAGTGGCGTTGAAATTTTGAATCCGCTTCAGCCATAACCGCTGAAATCGTATAGATTCAATTCGCTGTATTAATTGAGAGGAAATTGTGGCTGGAAGCATTCTGGGCAATCGCGTTCTACGCAAAGAAGACCCAAAATTTTTAACATCGGGTGGCAAATACATCGAAGATTTGAACGATGAGCCACTTTTCGCTGGCGCGCTTCATGTCACATATATTCGTTCGACCGTCGCGCACGCAAAACTCACAAAAATAGATCTGTCAGATTGCAAAACTTCACCTGGGGTCGTCGCTGTGTTCACAGCCCAAGACCTCGGGCTTGAAGAAGAGCCTTCGAATTTCAACCCCACAGCAAAACGCGCACATCTAGCAATCGGCAAAGTGCGATGGGTTGGCGAACTAATCGCCGCAGTCATTACCGAGCGCCCCGACCAAGGCGAAGACGCGATCGAACGAGCCGTTATTGAATACGAGACTCTCGAACCGCTAACTGATGTCGAACAAGCGATGAATAGCAAGACACTGATTTACGAAGAGTGCGGCACGAACATAGTGATGGGCACAGTCGAAATGGGCATGCCCGACAACACCGGTGACGAGTTGTTCAAAGATTGTGAAGTTGTCGTCAAAGGTCGATTCATGAATCAACGAGTTGCCCCGTGCCCACTCGAAGCTCGTGGCTCAGCAGCAACTTGGCTCGACGGCCGACTTCATCAGTGGATCTCAACTCAACATGCCCAAGGCGTGCGCAACGATGTTGCAAAAGCCAACAAGATCGATGCTGAAAAAATTCGCATCATCACCCCAGACGTAGGTGGCGGTTTCGGTGCAAAAATTAGTGCCTATTCAGAAGAACTTTTGCTTGGCAATATTGCAAAGCACGTCGGCAAACCAGTGCGCTGGCGTGAAACGCGAAGTGAATCAATGATCAGTTTGGGTCACGGCCGAGCCCAACTGCAATACATCACAATCGGTGGCACAAAAGCGGGCCGAGTGACTGCATACCAGTTGAATGCAATTCAAGACTCTGGTGGTTGGGTTGACGTTGGCACTGTGCTTGCCCCGTTCATGACTCGCCCGATGTCGCAAGGTGTTTACGACATCGAAAAAATGGAGTGCCGAACTACTTCTGTTGTCACCAATACGGCGCCAATTGTCGCCTACCGCGGCGCTGGTCGACCTGAAGCTACAGCAGCAATCGAACGCGCAATAGATCTCTTTGCTGCAGAGATCGGCAAAGACCCCGCCGAAGTTCGTCGCATGAATCTCATTCCTAAATTTATGGAGACGCATAAAACAAAAATTGGTCACACCTATGATGTTGGCGACTATGGTGCTGCGCTTGAAAAAGCGATGACAGTTGCTAAATATTCTGAAGCACGCGCCGAACAGGCCGAACGTCGCAAACGTGGTGACAAAGTACAACTCGGCATCGGCGTAAGTGTTTATGTCGAAATCACTGGTGGTGTTGACCCAATGCAAGAGCACGCCAAGATCACCATCTTGCCGAACGGACGAGCAGTCGTCTACACAGGTACATCACCGCATGGCCAAGGACATGTCACTTCGTGGGCGATGATCGCCAGCAGCGAAACTGGCATCGATATCGCTGATATTGACGTCGTCTGGGGCGACACCGATCTTGTGCCAAGTGGCGGCGGCACGATGGGTTCACGCTCGTTGCAACAAGGTGGCGCTGCGGTGCAAAAAGTTTCGATTGAGCTAGTCGATGAGGCACGCAAACTTGCGGCTCAATTGCTTGAAGCAAACGAAAGCGACATCGTGCTCGACAAGTCGACTGGCGCTTTTCATGTTGCGGGCACACCGTCGATTTCTAAATCTTGGTCTGAGGTCGCAAACGCTGCTGACGCAAAATCGGGCATGAGCCACGAAGGTAACTTTGTTGCGAACTCAGCGACGTTTCCGTTTGGCGCACACATCGCGATAGTTGAAGTCGACACCGAAACGGGTCAAGTGAAACACCGTCGTCACATCGCCTGCGACGATGCCGGCAAAGTCGTTAATCCACTTATTTTGGATGGCCAAATTCATGGTGGCATTGCCCAAGGCACGGCTCAAGCGCTGCTTGAAGAGTTTCGTTACGACAACGACGGCAATCCGTTGACAACGAATTTTGCCGACTACACGTTTATATCGGCAGTCGAGCTGCCGAGCATCGAAGTTGTTCACATGGAGACACCAACTTTTGTTAACCCACTTGGCGCAAAAGGCATCGGCGAGTCAGGCACGATTGGTTCGACCCCAGCAGTGCAATCTGCGGTTATCGATGCACTATTGCACCTCGGTGTTCGTCACATCGACATGCCGACAACCCCTGAACGAGTTTGGTCAGCAATCGCAAACGCCTCTGCTTAAGTTTCTTCGTCGCAACTTAGTAATCTGTTGCAGTGAACAACTCGCCGATAATCGCCGAAAACCTAGTTCGTCACTTTGGTGACGTGCATGCCGTCAAGGGCATTGATCTCGAGGTCAAAGCAGGTGAAGTTTTTGGTTTTCTCGGGCCAAATGGCGCAGGCAAAAGCACTGCTGTGCGAATGTTGACAACTTTGTTGCGACCAACTTCGGGCACGGCTCGCGTCGCCGGTTTTGACGTCGTCAAACAAGCCGACCAAGTGCGTCGCAATATTGGTGTGGCGTTGCAAGACGCCGCAATTGACCCATTAATGACGGGCGCTGAGTTGCTCGCTTTGCAAGCAGTGCTCTATGGCATTCCGTCATCGGCACTTAAAAAACGTTCCGACGAATTGCTCGAGCGCGTTGGTCTCACGGCTGCAGCTTCGCGTCGTGTTTCAACATATTCAGGCGGCATGCGACGCCGACTCGATTTGGCTCTCTCTCTAATTCATCAACCAACTGTTTTATTTTTGGATGAACCTACGACTGGTTTAGACCCGATGAGCCGACTAACGCTTTGGGAAGAAGTGCGTCGCCTTAATCGTGAAGGCACGACCGTGATGTTAACGACGCAATATCTTGAAGAAGCAGATCAACTCGCCGACCGAATCGCGATTATTGATCACGGCAAAATTGTGCGCGAAGGTAAACCTGCCGATCTCAAAGCCAGCGTTGGCGCACCAACATTAATTATCAACACGAACATCGACCAGGTCGAAAAAGCAAACGCAGTGCTCAGCACTTTTGGCGATCTGCGACCTGGTGCAGAAGGTGCACTCGGCGTCGGCTTGCGAGGTGGCGCATCTCAAGTAACCGAAGTCGTGCGCAAACTTGATGAAGCCGGCGTGCACGTGCAGCATCTTGAGATCAACGAGCCGAGCCTCGACGATGTTTTCGCCGAAGCAACTGGCTATCGACTTGAAGGCGCAGACAACGCACCATCTGCTGGCGACAACGGCGACGAAGAGCCGAAAAAGAAAAAACGCCGAGGACGAAAGTGACTAGTGCCGCCGCAGTTATAAGCGATGGTTCAGTTCAGCGTTCAACATCGACCGCAATTCGCCAGACTCTCGCATTAGCCAAACGCTCGACCCTCGAGCTATTTCGTCAGCCGGCTCTTGTCGTGCCGAGCCTTGTGTTTCCGTTGTTCTTTTCTTTTTTGGGCAACTCGTCATTCGGCAAGACAACATCTCTGCCGGGGTTTCCAAAAGTCAACTCGTATCTACAGTTTCAACTCGCTGGCACAATTACCCAAGGTGTGTTGTTTGGCTCTGTAACTGGCGCTGCTGCACTGGCAACAGATATTGAAAATGGTTTTTTTGATCGACTTTTAGCCTCACCTACTTCGCGACTCTCAATTTTGTTTGGCCGACTTGCAGGCAGCACACTTTTCGGCGCACTCGAAACTGCGGTTTTCGTCTTGGTTCTTTTGCCTTTTGGTGCAGATGTCTCGGCTGGGTTGCCCGGCATCGTCGCGATGGTCATCAGTGGCGCATTAATCGCCCTTGCAGTCGGCGCTTTGATGTCGTCAGTGGCTCTCAAGACTGGTTCGGCTGAAGCCGTGCAAGGCACGTTTCCGTTGCTGTTTATCTTGTTGTTTTTCTCGAGTGCATTCTTTCCGCGCGAGACAATGAGTGGTATCTACAAAACAATCGCTGGCCTGAATCCAATTTCACACCTGGTTGAAGGGCTTCGTGCACTGTCGCTTGAAGGTTTCAGTGTCTCAGCAACTGCGCGAGCAATCTTGGTGCCGCTTGCTATTGCAATAGTTGCTTTGATCATCGCCAGCAGACAACTCAATGCCCGACTGCGAGCAAACTAACGATGAGCACCACCGCAAATACAGTTTCGACAACTTTGTCGACGCACGACATGCACTCGACAACAATGCGCAGTTCGTGGCAACTTGTAAAACGCAGCCTGATCAACACTCGTCGACTGCCGTCTGCGTTCTTTCCGACACTCGCAATGCCTATTTTTAATATGATTTCATTCTCTGGCACTTTTTTTGCCCTGACAAGACTTCCTGGCTTTCCAACAGATCGGTCAGTCAATTGGTTCATGCCGCTCGGCTTGGCGATGGGTGCCGCATTCAGCGGTGTTGGTCTCGGGTTTTCACTTATCCGTGATCTCGAGAATGGTTTTTACGATCGCTTGCGCATGTCACCCACATCACGCACATCACTAATCGTCGGACCAATTCTGGCAACATGGATTCGTGTCACACTCGTGACGCTAATAGTTTTCGGCGTCGGCACACTTCTTGGCGCACGACCAACAGCCGGCTTACTTAGTTATCTGTGCTCATGGATCGCAGCAATCGGTATCTCGACAATCGGTGCCGGTTGGGGTCTGGGTCTTGCGTTTCGATTTCAAGATATGCGCGGCGCAGCGATCATGCAGATGTCAATTTTCTTGACGATGTTTTTGTCGACCGCACAAGTGCCGCTATATGTAATGACCGGTTGGTTGCACACAGTTGCACGCATCAACCCGATCACAAATATTTTTCGCCTGTCACGATCGGGCTGGGTCAACGCAACCGACCCCGGTTATATGAGTTGGTCGAACAGTTACGGCGGCTTGATTGCCATCGCCGCACTAAGCGCTTTAACGGTGATTTTCGCCCTACGCAGCCTGCAAAAGATAGATAATTAGAGCCCTGAATTAAGCGCAATTCGCGCTTGAAATCCTCAATTTGTGCGGTCGTGCCCTTCGGGGGCATGATTGCCTACAGGGGTAAGCGTTCGGCAGTGGCGCCGAACCAGATATGGGGGTTGAAGATGAAAGTTTCAATCACGGTCAACGGCAAAGAACATCATGGCGATGTTGAGCCAAGAACTTTGCTGGTGCATTACATCCGCGAGGTGATTGGCCTAACCGGCACAAATGTCGGTTGCGACACATCAAGTTGTGGTGCGTGCACGATTCACATGAACGGCGAAGCAGTAAAGAGTTGCACAATCTTGGCAGTGCAAGCAGATGGTGCGAGCGTCACCACGATCGAAGGCTTGGCAAAAGATGGTGTGATGCATCCGATGCAAACAGCATTCATGGAGAACCACGGCCTTCAATGCGGCTACTGCACACCCGGCATGGTTATGGCGGCAATCGGTTTGTTGAACGAAAACCCGAAGCCAACCGAAGAAGAGGTTCGCATGGGTCTTGAAGGCAACTTGTGTCGTTGCACTGGCTATCACAACATCGTCAAGTCGGTGCTCGCCGCCGCGAGCGCAAAGTAAGAGGGCGACATGACTATCACCGAGAACAAACCAACCAACATCATCGGCACACGGTTGTTGCGCCGTGAAGATCCGCCACTTTTAACTGGCGAAGCGAAATTCACCAACGATTTAAGTATCCCGGGTGCTTTGCATTTGTCAGTTCTGCGATCACCTTATGCACACGCAAAAATTAAATCAATCAATGTTTCAGCTGCACTAAAAATCGCTGGCGTTGTTGCCGTGTACACAGGCAAAGATCTGCAATCAGCGTGGGCGGCACCAATGCCGTGCGCATGGCCTGTTACTCCCGACATGAAGAATCCGCCGCACTTTCCGCTTGCGATCGACAAAGTTAACTATGTCGGCGACGGCGTAGTTGCAGTGCTGGCAACAAATGAAACTGCCTCGCGCGACGCACTTGATGCAATCGATGTCGAATACGAGCCGCTACAAGCGGTCGTCGATCTCGAAGATGCACTAAGCGACAAGAACGTCATTCACAAAGACCTTGGCACTAACAAGAGCTACACGTGGCCACTTCTTGTTGAAGAGACTCCTGGCTGCGTTGAAGAAGCGTTCAAGAAAGCCAAATACAAAGTAAAAGAGCGCTACGTTCAACAACGTTTGATACCAATGGCGATGGAGCCTCGCGCAATCGCCGCAGTGCCACAGCCATTCGGCGGAGACATCACCCTTTATTCATCAACTCAGATTCCACACATTTTGAAAGTGATGACTGCACTTACTCTCGGCATACCCGAGCAACAAGTGCGAGTTGTCGCGCCAAGCGTGGGTGGCGGTTTCGGTTCAAAACTTGATGTTTACGCCGAAGAACTCTTGTGCATGGCACTCGCCCGCAAACACAGCACACCTGTGCGCTGGGTCGAAGAACGCACTGAAAATACACAGGCAACAATTCAAGGTCGCGGACAAATTCAACATGTCGAACTGGCCGCCGACGAGAACGGCAAGATCACTGCAGTTCGAGTGCGAATCATCGGTGACATGGGTGCGTACCTGCAACTCGTCACACCTGGTGTGCCTTTGCTGGGGGCGTTTTTGTATGCAGGTGTCTATGACATTCCGAAGGCGTACGACTTCAGTTGCACTTCGGTGTTTACCAACTTGACACCGACAGATGCATACCGCGGCGCCGGTCGACCTGAAGCAACGTACGCAATTGAAATGGCGATTGAAGCACTCGCCCGAGAGATGAAAATCGATTCGTTCGAGTTGCGCAAGCGTAACTACATCAAAAAAGAGCAGTTTCCATACACGGCATTTAGTGGTCTGACATACGACTCTGGCGATCACCTACTGGCAGCAGAAAAAGCCGCCAAGATGACCGATCTCGCCGGCGTACGTGTGCAACAGAAAAAACAGAACGTGCCTGGTGCGACGAAACTTCTTGGCGTCGGCATGAGTTCGTATTTCGAAATGTGCGGTCTCGCACCGTCGCGCGTGTTGGCGTCGCTCAACTACAGCGCTGGTGGTTGGGAAGCAGCAACAGTTCGCGTGTTGCCGACCAACAAAGTGCAGGTCATCACAGGCACTTCGCCACATGGTCAAGGACACGAAACTTCGTGGGCGATGATCGCCTCAGAAAAACTCGGTGTCGCACCTGAAGACGTCGATGTCTTGCACAGCGACACAGCAATCTCGGCGCTTGGTCTTGACACTTATGGCTCGCGAAGTTTGCCAGTCGGCGGTGTTGCGATTGCGCTCGCTTGTGACAAGGTGATCGAAAAAGCAAAACTGATAGCCGCTCATCAACTTGAATGTGCGGCCGAAGACTTGCAGTTTGTTGGCGGCACATTCAGCGTCAAGGGCTCACCCGATCGCGCTTTGCCGCTCGCAGCAATTGCGTTCGGTGCGTTCACCGCACACAATCTGCCAGACGGCTGCGAACCAAACCTTGAAGCGCAAGTTTCATATGACCCACCAAACTTCTCGTGGCCATTTGGCACGCACATGTGCGTCGTCGAAGTCGACACCGAAACCGGTGCGGTGAAAATTTTGAAATACATCGCGGTTGATGACTGCGGCAATCAGATAAATCCGCTGATTGTCGAAGGCCAAGTACACGGTGGTGTGGTGCAAGGCATCGCCCAGGCATTATTCGAAGAAGCTGTCTACGACAGCGACGGCAATTTGAAGTCATCCAACCTCTCCGAGTATCTCGTGCCAGCGGCAAGCGATGTACCAGCGATTACAACTGGTCACACGATCACGCCGTCGCCAACAAATCAACTCGGTGTTAAAGGCGTCGGTGAAGCAGGCACCATCGGTGCGGCCCCAACAGTTATGACAGCGATCATTGATGCGCTGTCAAGCCTGGGCGTCACGTCGATGGCGATGCCTGCGTCGCCACAAACAGTCTGGAGAACTATTCAAGAAGCAACTCGTGGAGGTAAAAAATGATTCCTGCAGCATTTGATTACAAGCGGGCATCTTCTGCCGCCGAAGCAATCTCTCTTGTCAGTCAATACGGCAGTGACGCCAAGTTTCTTGCGGGCGGCCACAGTTTGTTGCCACTAATGAAGTTGCGACTCGCACAACCAGCGATGCTGATCGATATCGGTCGCGTCAAAGATTTGTCGTACATCAAAGATGCGGGCAACCACATCGCTATTGGTGCATTGACCCGCCACATGGATGTCGAGACTTCGAAAGTTTTGCATGAGCACGCACCACTTCTTAGTCATGCGGCTGGTCATGTTGGCGATGCTCAAGTGCGACATCGTGGCACGATCGGTGGTTCGATCGCGCACGCCGACCCAGCCAGCGATTTGCCAGCAACAACGCTTGCCCTTGGTGCGACATATGTCGTGCAAGGACCAAAAGGTCAGCGCGAAATCGCAGCCGCGAACTTTTACAAAGGCTTTCTCGAAAGCGATTTGGCTGCCGACGAAATGCTGGTCGAAATTCGCGTGCCAAAAATGCAGGGCGCCGGATGGAGCTTTCAAAAGTTCAACCGTCGCGCGCAAGATTGGGCAATTGTTGGCGTGGCTGCATGGCGTCGCAAAGGCGAAGCCGGTGTTGCTCTCGTAAACATGGGCTCAACACCAATTTTGGCAACAAGCGTTGCAGGTGCGATCGCCAAAGGCGCGTCAATTAGCGACGCGGCGGCGATGGCATCTAACGAGGCCGACCCGCAAAGCGACTTGAATGCTTCGACCGAATATCGCAAGCATTTAGCCAGTGTCTTGGTGCGCCGAGCGCTCGAAGCCGCTTCTAAATAACACGCGACATAGCGCCGCTTCGTGGCGCGACTTAGATATTTATTTGCGCGGCTGAACGCGTTGCAATGTATGGCTTGAAGTATTTGGCTCGAATCTCGTTGTGCAACGGGTTCTCGTCGTACACGCGCCAGCCTGCGACATCATCAAAAGTTGCCACGATCAAATAGTCGGCGTTCGTCGGGGCCGAGACACCTAAATCTGGACCGCAGTGGTAACTGCGCACAGTTTCAATCTGCTTGGCCATGTCATGCAACACTTTTGTGACTGTCTCGTGATAGTTCGCAGGCACTTGGTCATTCCAAGTTATTGCCACGACATGCTGCAACATCAGATCAAACCCACACAACGACTTGCACGACCAACATCAAACATCAGATCAAACCCGTGTACGCGCCGCCGTCAACCTGCAAATTGACACCAGTAATAAATTTCGCCGACTCGCTGCACAAAAATGCCACGATGCTGCCAAAGTCTTTCGGGTCACCGACAAAACCCGCAGGTATGTCAAGCGCCTTGGCGTCTGGTGTTGCACCGTACAACTGTCTGATGCGATCGGTGTCGTGAGTGCCAGGCTGCACTGTATTCACGGTTACGCCATCACCAGCAACTTCACGTGAAACTGTTTTCAGAAATCCAGTCAGACCTGCACGGGCAGTATTCGACAAAATTAAGTTTGCGATCGGCTGACGTACCGCGATTGAAGTTATAGCTATAACTCTGCCCCACTTGTGAGTTTGCATTTGTGGCACAACAAGTTTCGTCATCGCAATCATTGACATCAAGCCGTTAGCAAAAGCCTTGTCGTAACTCTCAACACTCGTGCTAGCAAAAGTGCCTGCCGGTGGGCCACCGCTGTTCAAAATCAAAATGTCTATCTGCCCCAGAATTTTTGTGGCTTGCTCGACGAAACTCTCGCCACCAGCCACCGACGAGACATCACAAGAAATACCGACACATGATTTGCCAATTTTCGCAGCGGCATCGGTGGCGCGTTTTTCGTCACGACCGCACACGACAACTCGCACGCCGTCGTTGGCTAACGCTTGGGCGGTCGCAAAACCGAGACCCGCAGAACCCCCTGCTACCGCTGCGGTGCGTCCTGTCAGCCCAAGATCCATAGTTCTTCAGATTAGAGCTCATGGCCAACACACGAAGACCCCGAACCTGCCCCAAAATTGCTTCACGGTGCGCTTAAGACAGCCCTCGACAGCCGATACAGACTTATAATTAGCCCTGTTAGGTGGTGAGACCCAATGGGCCGATCGGCAATTCCGCCGCGGTCGAGTGAGCGTTACCTTGATGCGATAGCCGACGCGGAGACGTTTCCGTATTGGTTAGACGACGTTGACGAGCCCGACTCGAACCCAACTGCAGTTCACGATGAAGACTGCGACCTGTGCGTGGTTGGTGGCGGTTTCACGGGCCTTTGGACAGCGATCATCGCCAAGCAGCGCGACGCGAACGCTGATGTCGTGCTCATTGAATCACACGAAATCGGTTCGGGCGCCACGAGTCGCAATGGCGGCTTTATGGATTATTCGCTGACTCATGGCATCGCCAACGCTCAAGAGAGATTTCCCGATGAGGTTGCGATTCTCGAACAACTCGGCCGTGAGAACTTCGCCGAAATCGAAAAAGTAATTCGCGAACACAACATCGACTGCGACTTCGAACGTAACGGCGCAATTGAAGTGGCAAGCAGTTGGCATCCAGAAAACTACACAGAAGAATTGCAAGAAGATTTCGTTCAGTTGCGCGATCTTGGTCATGATGTCATTTGGCTCGACCGCGATGCGATTCGTTGCGAAGTGAACTCACCAGTTTTCACGGGTGGCTTATGGACAAAAGATTCGTCTGCGCTAGTTGACCCGGCGCGATTGGCATGGGGTCTCAAGCGAGTCGCCCAGACTCTTGGTGTCAGAATTTACGAAGACACTCGCGCAGTCGACCTGAACGACACGAAGAAAAAAATTGAGATCAAAACACCACTGGCCAAAATCAAAGCCAACAACGTGGCGTTGGCGACAAATACTTTTAAACCACTGTTGCGCAAAGTCAACAAATATATTGCGCCTGTTTATGACTATTGCCTTGTCACCGAGCCATTGACTGCAGATCAACTCACAAGCGTCGGTTGGCACAATCGTCAAGGTCTCGCTGACTGTTCAAATCAGTTTCACTACTTCAGACTTACAGCCGACAACAGAATTTTGTGGGGCGGCTACGACGCAATCTATTACTTTGGCGGCCAAATGGATAAAGAACTTGAATCGCGACCCGAATCGTGGGCGATGCTCTCGCGACAGTTCTTCACCACATTTCCGCAACTTGAAGGCGTCAAGTTTTCGCACATGTGGGGCGCACCAATTGATACATGTGCGCGCTACAGCGTCTTTTGGGGCACACAGTTTGATAACCGCGTTGCTTACGCGCTCGGCTACACAGGCTTAGGCGTAGCTGCTTCGCGTTTTGGTGGCGAAGTGATGCTCGACCTGCTCGCAAAAAACGAAACTCGTGCCACACAAACTGAATTTGTCAAAACCAAACCACGCGCGTTTCCCCCAGAGCCGTTCAGGTTCATCGGCATTCAAGCAACTCGCTGGTCGCTTGACTACGAAGACCGCACGGGCAAGCGCAACTTGTGGCTGCGGCTACTCGACCGCTTGGGCTTGGGCTTTGACTCGTGATCTTCTAGCCTGACAACATGAGTTTGCAGTCAGTCGCCGATGTTCGAAGCGCACTTGACGAACATAATTATCTCGCAAGTGACGGTTTGGCAACCGCAGTCTTCTTGGCGATTTCGCTCAATCGTCCACTGTTGCTTGAAGGTGAAGCCGGTGTCGGCAAAACCGAATTAGCGAAAGTCTTGGCAACGATTCGCAACAGCGAACTTATTCGCTTGCAGTGCTACGAAGGCATCGACGCTGCACAAGCGATGTACGACTGGGACTACTCACGGCAGTTGTTGCACCTACGCACCGTCGAAGCCACTGGCGAAGCAACATCAATCGGCGCTGAAAAACTCGAAGGTCAGCTCTATAGCGAGCGGTTTTTGATTCGTCGTGCACTATTGCAAGCGATCGACCAACACACTGGCGTATCGCCCGTCTTGTTGATCGACGAAATTGACCGCGCTGACGACGAGTTTGAAGCGTATTTATTAGAAGTGCTTTCAGATTTTCAAATCACGATCCCCGAACTGGGCACTTACAAAGCCACGACACCGCCACTAGTTGTGTTGACTTCGAACCGCACCCGCGACGTGCACGATGCACTCAAGCGTCGATGTCTTTATCACTGGGTTGAACACCCTGACTTTGATCGTGAAGTTGAAATTGTCAAACGACGCGTACCCCAAGTTGCTGAAACTCTCGCCCGTCAAGTTGCAGCCGCCGTCGAAGCGCTGCGCAAGATGCAACTTTACAAACCGCCGGGCGTCGCCGAAACAATTGACTGGGCAACTGCACTCGGTCGTCTCGGTGTCGGCGAGCTAGACGAATCAGTCGTGCAAGCAACGCTGGGCACAGTGCTCAAATACCGCGAAGACCACGAGCGCGTGCGCGAAAGTGGCGTCGCGACATTAGTTAAACAAGCCTTTGAACGGGGCTTGTACAGCAACTAATGAATGCATCGTCGCCTGCCCACAAAATGGCGGTGGCATTTGCCCGTGTCTTGCGCGGCGCCGGCATCGACGTGCCACTTGATTCGGTGATTGTTTTCGTCAGCGCGTTAAGCAAAGTCGGTCTCGAAAATCGTGACGATGTTTATTGGGCGGCGTACGCAACACTCATTCGACGCCATGAAGATTCTCAGATATTTGATCGCGCATTCGCCATATTTTGGGATCAACTGATCGCCGTTGATACAGCGACATATGAGCAACAAACTGAGTCTGTGACGTTGCTAATCGACAGCGAAGATGCAAACAACGACGACTCAAATGCAGCACCGGTCAATGAAGATGAAAATACCATCACCTTGCGTTTTTCGAGCATCGAAACTTTGCGCGAAAAAGACTTTGCCGCATACAACGAAACTGAGTTGCGTGAAGCAGAGCAATTCATGTCGAGTTTAAAACTTGCAGGGCCTCCAAAGCGCTCGTTGCGACTTCAAAAAACAAACCGTAAAGGCTCGCGACACGATATTCGGCGCACGATGCGTGCAGTACTACAAAATGACGGCGAACCAATCGAGAGATATTGGCGTGAGCCGAGCACAAAGCTGCGAAGACTAGTTGTATTGCTCGATATCTCGGGCTCAATGGAGCCATATGCGAGAGCGTTATTGCGTTTCATGCACGCCGCCGTCGTCGGTCGTCAACGAGTTGAGGCATTTACCCTCGGCACTCGCCTAACTCGCATCACACGCGAACTCGCAAATCGTGACCCAGATCGCGCACTGGCTCGCACTTCAGCCCAAGTTTCAGACTGGAGTGGCGGCACACGGCTCGGCGAATGTTTGCAGAACTTCAACGACAATTGGGGCGTTGGCTCGCTTGCGCGCGGTTCAATTTTTGTGATTCTCTCTGACGGTTGGGACCGTGGCGAACCCCAAGTACTTGCAGAACAAATGTTGCGCTTACAAAGAGTGGCGTATCGCGTCATTTGGGTTAATCCATTAAAAGTTAGCCCTGGCTATGCGCCACTGGCTCGTGGCATGGCTGCAGCGATGCCTTACATTGATGACTTCGTTGAAGGGCATTCGCTTGAGGCGCTGCGCGAACTAACTGCGGTTATCGCGCGCGATTCAAATGAGTCAAGCAATACACGAAAGGTCGTAAGTCATGCGTGAGATTTTGGGTGACATAGATCGTTGGCGTACGCAGAATAAACGCATCGCCGTTGCACGTGTCGTCGACATCGAAGGCTCAGGGCCTCGCGACCCAGGTGCGGCGATGGCAGTCAACGAAGATGGTGAGGTTTGCGGCTCTGTGTCGGGCGGTTGTGTCGAAGGCGCGGTTGTCGCCGAAGCACTAGAAATTTTGAAAAGCGATAGCCCTGGACGACTAGTTAAATTCGGCTATTCAGACGACGAAGCATTTGCAGTTGGCCTAACTTGTGGTGGCACGGTTCACCTTTTCATTCAGCCTCTGACTTGGTAACTGCATCGTCATGATTTATTCAGCACTCGCCGACCGAATTCGAACGAACCGGCCAGTTGCGTTGCTGACCGTCATTGACGGCCCAAACACTGGCGCAACATTTTTGGTTGCACCAGACCAAGGCAAGATCGAAACTCTCGGTTCTCTTGGTGACAGCGAACTTGACCGAGTTGCGTCGCGAGATGCGCTCGGCGAACTCGAAGCGGGTCGCACAAGTGTGCGCAACTACGGCCCGTCTGGGCAAGTCACACCAGAAGATCTGCAAGACACACCGATTGTGCGCGTGTTTGTCGAATCTTTTTCACCGCCACCGCAAATGATTATCTTCGGCGCCGTCGACTTCACTGCGGCGCTCGCACGCGTGGCAAAAGTTCTCGGCTATTACGTCGTGGTCTGTGATGCGCGCGAAGTGTTTGCGACAAAACGCAGGTTTCCGATGGCTGACGAAGTGCTCGTCACTTGGCCCACACCTGTTCTCTCCGACCGCGGACCCAATCTTGGTGCACGAGACGCTGTTTGCATTCTCACTCATGATCCGAAATTTGATGTGCCGGCCATACAAGGCTCGCTCGCAACTTCTGTTGGCTACATCGGCGTAATGGGCAGTCGCAAGACTCACGCAAAACGACTTGAGCGCCTCGCCGAAGTTGGCATTTCAGAGCCAAAAGATCTCGCTCGGTTGATGTCGCCGATTGGTCTAGATATTGGCTCACGCACGCCCGAAGAAACTGCAATTTCAATTTGCGCCGAAATTATTGGCAAGCGTGTTGGTCGAACCGTGCCGTCACTATCAAATAGTGATGGCCCAATTCATAGATAACTGCCTCACAAATTTCTAAGCCGTCGGGTCGACCCAACGCACCCAGTTGATTCGCGACTCGTTGATCTCATGCACTTCAACACTTCGACCATGGGTTGGTGATTGAATCACTAAATTCTCGTAGCCAAGAGACATTGAAATGTGCCCTGGGTACCAAGCCAAGTCGCCAACTTGAACTTCGCTCGCCTTGACCCGCTCGCCGAGGGCATATTGCTGGGCCGAGCCACGTGGCATTTTTAGACCAGCATTCGACCATGCGTACTTGATCAACGCCGAACAGTCAAGTGCTTTACCTGGTTCATCGGCGTTTGTTTTATATGGCACACCGAGCTGACTGAGTGCAGCAAACAGAACTTTTTGGCGCGAGAGATCTGACTGCGACCAAGCACGTTCTAAGTCTTTGCTGTTGACTTCAAGGTGCTCAGCAATAATGACTGAAATACTTTTAATCCACCGTGAGGCAACGTCGCGTTGTTCAATTGTGCTGATCTCAGCTGCCGATTCAAGGGCTTCAACTGCCCGCTCTGCCTGCAAAGCTACCCACGCTGACTCAATGGCAGGCATCGGCTTAGCCTCGACGGCGTCAACCTCCAGCAGCCCGAGGGTCAGCACCGTAGGCACAAAGCCAAACGACAAGAAAAGAGCCAGCACCAGAGCACGGCAGGTAACCCTGACAAATTTTGGATAATACGAAACTCGAGGTGTCATGATTTGTTGTCCTTTCGGACCCGCCATAGTTGGCAGGCATTCGACTGTTAAACGCTCTCCGCCACAGAGAACCCCAGTTCGCGCCTTACTTATTGCTTGTTACTAACCATAAACAAGCCGTGTAACAGGGTAACTGGTTCACTAAAAATGAGACTTAACACATGTCACAGATCGCCTGAGCAAACCCTTTATTCACGGCTACACAATTGAATTAAATCGAGTTGTGCGAATCCATAATTTTATGTGCAAAAGTTTTAGACTGTCATGATGACCATTTCAGCAAAAACACTTAAGGCAAAAAGTGAAGCCCAGCAAAAAATAGTTGCGAGTGAACTACGAAAACTAAGAATTAATGCTGAATTAAGTCAAGACGAATTAGCGCAACGCGCTGGCATTGACCGCAAGACAATCAACCGCATTGAAAACGGACATTTTTCGCCAACACTCGACACGGTTACTCGTTTAAGCCTCGTACTAAAAATTGCTCCAGGTGCTTTATTGGGTAGTGGTCGTAGCGCAAAAAAGTAACCCCATAAATTCTGCAGTTACTGCAGTTTTGTTGGCTGCCGGAAGTGGATCAAGATTTACAGGCAACGCACATAAATTATTAACCGTCATCAACGGTCAAACTGTTTTCACGTGGGCGCTTCAAAATTGCATTGCTGCACATTTTCAACAGGTCATCATCGTCACTGGTGCAGTCGATCTCTCTACACAACTTTCTGACGCGAGGTTTGCGCAAGCGAATTTAACTGAAGTGCACAATAAAAATTGGCAGAACGGTATGGCCAGCAGTTTGCAATGCGCGCTCTCAGAAGCCCAGCGACACGGCGTAAGCAGCGTTGTAGTTGGCCTTGCCGATCAACCCGCAATTATCTCCTCGAGTTGGCAACGCGTCGCCAACGCCTCTGCGCCTCTTGCAGTAGCAACATACAACGGAGTTCGCGGCAACCCGGTGCGAATTCATGCAGAACTTTGGCCATTGCTGCCAACCAGCGGCGACGAAGGCGCCAGAAGCCTCTTCAAGTCGCACAAAGAATTGCTCGAAGAAGTTGCATGTGAGGGCTCAGCCCAAGATCTCGACACATCAAGCGACGTCGAGACGCTGACAAAGTTGCTTGACAAATGACAAAGGCTTCAGCACACGACATCGCCCGCGTTACCGAACTTCTCGGTCGCAAGCCTCAAGGCGATTTTGAAGTCGTCCTGCGCGATAAAAACGACGAACCAATCGTCGTCAAAAACGAACCATTGTTGTTTGATGGCACGCCAATGCCAACGCGATATTGGCTCGTTGGCGCAAAAGAACACATGGCGGTCAGCCGCCTCGAGTCTGCAGGCTGCATCAATCTCGCTGAAAGCGAAATAGACCCCGAAGAACTTCGATTAACGCACGAGCGCTATGCCGCCGAGCGCGATAGCGCGATACCCGCCGATCACACTGGTCCACGGCCCCACGGTGGCGTTGCGGGCACCAGGGTTGGTGTCAAATGTTTACACGCTCATTACGCAAACTGGCTCGTCAACAAAACAGACGTCGTTGGCCAATGGGTCGACAAGCGACTTCAACAAGACTGACAGCACTTACTAGTGTGCGTAAGCAATGGATCTAGTTTTCGCGGCAATTGACATCGGCAGCAACTCAACAAATTTGCTGATCATTGATCAATCGGGTCAAACACTTGAACGCATCGTGCGTTCAACACGACTGGGTGCAAATGTTGCCACAACCGGCGCGCTTAGTGCTGAGTCAATGCAACGAACCCTCGAATGCTTGAGCGAATACGAGTCGCTAATCAAACAACATAAAGTTTCGCGTCGCCGAACTGTGGCAACGGCTGCATGTCGTGTAGCCAACAATACAAATCAGTTTTTTGCCGAGGTCAAAAAAATCTCGGGCACCGAACCCGAACTAATCTCGGGCGAGATCGAAGGTGCACTTTCGTTTGTCGGCGCGACAAGTTCGCTTGACGAAAAGATGGCAACACTTGTCATTGATATTGGCGGCGCTTCAACTGAATTTATGGTCGGCACTGAGACTTTAGATTTTGCAGTCAGTATTCCGTTTGGCGCAGTCAATCTCACCGAGGCAGAACTACATCGTGACCCACCGCGACCAGAAGAACTAACAAATGCAATTTCTTTAGTTTCTGATGCGATTGATGACGTTGCACATAATTATCCACTTATTGGTCAGATTGATCGAGTAGTCGGCGTGGCTGGCACGATCGTAACCGTCGCTGCAGTCGAAGTTGGTCAGAAAACTTTTGACCCATCGGCGTTGCATAAACTGAAACTTTCACGCGAAGCAGTTGAAGATGTCTTTCGCACGCTCGCCACAGAGCGACTTAGTGATCGAGTGTTCAACCCGGGCTTGCCACGAGATCGCGCCGACATAATCGTCGGCGGCTGTTGTGTGCTAGTTGCGGTACTGCGGCGGTTGCAAATTTCTGAGATTGTCGTTAGTCAATACAATTTGCTCGACGGGCTAATCTCTGAACTGCGAAAGAAAACATCTTGAGTCATTCTTCGTACTCTTCACCAAAACGCTTTTTTCATCCTGCGGGTGCACCCGTTGCCCCGCCGCGACTTTACGGGCAGCGAATAATGATGCGACCATTAGTAGCCCACGACTTTGAAGCCTGGAGCGAAGTTCGCCTGCGCAATGTCGACTGGCTGACTGTTTGGGAGCCGCGCCGATCAGACTTTCTCGCCGACCCAGCGACTGACCGCGATGCGTTCGAGCGGCGCTGCGTGGCGCGCGATCGAGAGCGCCAAAACGGCTCGGCATACACGCTCGGGTTGTTTGTCAATAACTTGTTGATCGGCGAAGTAAACATCAACAATGTCGTGCGCGGTGCAATGCAAACCGGCACGATCGGCTATTGGATCGACCGTAAGCATGCAGGCAATGGTTATGTGGCCGAAGGCGTCGCAGCGATCATGAAATTTGCGTTCGACGACTTGAACTTGCATCGCCTCGAAGTGTGCATTATTCCGAGAAATACCAATAGCAAGCGAGTTGCTGAAAAGTTAGGCTTACGCCTCGAAGGTTTAGCCGAACGCTTTCTCGAAATTAACGGCGTCTGGGAAGACCACCTGCGTTACGCCATCACTTCAGAAGAGTGGCAAGAACGCCGCGACCCCCTCACCCACCAATGGCTCACCACCAAAAAATAAAACGGCTTTGATTTTAGTTACTTATTAGATACTCGCTTAAAGCCGGCGGGGCAGACAACTTTTGCTCCGACAAGAATTTTCACCTTACTGAGTTTTTTGCACCTAATTGTTCTCTCAGGCGCAACGCTCGGAGTTGCAATGAGCGACGCGAATCTTGAAACGAATACATCAAGTTCGCCAAATCCGCTTTGCCCAAACAATCCGTCACCTGAGGTTCCAGCGACGACGATTTTTTGTGACTCTGTTACTGCAATTCCAGCGATTCCATCGGCCGACTGGGTGCCGAAAAGTCTTGAGCTTGTGAATTTTCCATTTGAGTCAACAACAGTCAAAATTGCATCCGTAGCACCTGAGTTCTTTGCACCGCCAAAATTTCCGGTCGAAACTCCACCAGCGATAACTTGTCCTGCCTTGGTTACGGCGACCTTCGCAAAGCCGTCATCGCCTGAACTTCCTACTTGTGTTACCCACTTTCGAACTCCAGTCGCACTTAACTTCAGAATCCATCCATCTTGCATTCCTGCGTTTGTTGAGCCACTCAACGATCCAGACGTGCTGCCAACTGCAAAAATCTCGCCAACCGAATTAGTGGTTAATCCATAACAGATATCGGTGCCAGAAGTTCCTAGTTGGTATGTCCAGCTACGCATACCAGTATTTGTAAACGTCCCGACAAACGCATCGCGACCGCCAAAAGATTGTGTGCCAATCGTGCCATCTGTATAACCACAAAAAGTTGAATTTCCGTCTCTATCAACTACAACATCAACAATCGTGTCGGCGTACTCGGTTCCGAACTCTTGCAGCCAGAGTCGGTTTCCAAAACTATCGATTTGAGTTATCCATGCTTCGCGTGATTTACCAAAATTGCTGAAACCAGAAAACTCTCCATAAGTTGTGCCGACTACCGTGGCAACTCCGCGTGCGTCAACGGCAAGACCACGTGCCCTCTCGATTACATCTGTCGAGATGTGAACGATCCATTGCTGAACACCAGTTGAACTGAACTTTGCCAAAAATCCATCTCGCTCACCCTTGTTGACATTGCCTTCCATGCCTCCGTAGGTGTCACCAGAGACCCAAACCGCCCCCGCATCATCAATCGCAACTGCAGTCCCATAATCATCTTGTGGTGTTCCGAATCGCACCAACCACTGCTTCTTGCCTTCGCTATCAAACTTGGCAACAAAGACGTCGAGTTGGCGATTCAGATTTCCGTCAACGGCGCCGTCGGTGGTTCCAACAATCGCAAAGCTACCGGTTGGGTTTTGATCAAGGTCAATCAATGTTTCATCTCTCGTTGAGCCAACCATCTGAATAAGTTCAGGCCCCGCAAAGTCGGCGGTACTCGCTTCAACTAGGTCTGGGTTTGCAAAAAAGACACCGAGCGAACTCAGAACAAAAGATGAAAGAGTAACTAAGGCGAAATGCTTTAATCTGAATTTCATCGGGTGCTGATTTTTGACTTAGTTCTGATTAAACATTATTTTTTAAGGCGAGATTGTAGGGCGGCGAGGCGCTCGGCGAACCATGGTTGACGGGTTGTCCACACTTGTGGCTCGAGTTCTTTGGCTACGGCCTGTTCGTGGGTCGCAACATTCGCCATCTCTTGAATCGTGCGCTTGGTGAGAGTCGACAGTTCGCGCGGCACGCTGGCAGCACGCATCGCCATTGTGTGAGCAACTGCCATTAATTCGTTATCAGGCACGCATCTATATGCCAGACCAACACGCTGCGCTTCTGCGCCGTCAAGAATTTCGCCAAAGACGACTGCAGCCATCGTGGCTTGAGGTCCGGCGATGTTGCGAAACATCCAAGTGTGCCCACCGCCCGGGTGCAGACCGATTTGCAAAAACCTTGTATCAAACTTTGCACGAGCAGCGGCGATGCGCACATCGCAACACAAAGCCAAATTCATACCAGCGCCCACCGCGGCACCGTTGACTGCCGCAATCGTTGGCAACGGCGAACGTGCGATGCGCAAGAAACCTTCATAGATTTTGGTCAGCGATGCACCATCGGCCTCAGCCAAGTTGCCGAGGTTTGCCCCAGCACAAAATGCAGGCGCCGCACCGGTCACGATCAGTGCACCAACTTTGAGGTCAGATTCGATTTCATCCATCGCAGCCGAAATGTCGGCGACCATTTCGGCCGTCATTGTGTTGCGCTCAGCGGGATTATTCAGCGTCAGCGTCGCCACGCCGTCTTTTCGCTCAACGTTGACAAGACCCATGAGCATTTAGTTTGGCACATTGTTAGCGTGGTCACCACATGTTGGACCATGTCTTTAGCGATGCGATTGGCGCCTTGCGTGACGCCTTTTCAAATGCATTTCTTGAGCGACAGGCGTTCGACGAGCACTTTCAGTCAGATGTCTTGCTCGGTGACCTCGTCTGGGAGACGAGTTACGGTCTGCCCGGCGAAGGTCGACCACCGCGGGTCGTTGCCCACGTTACGTTGACCTGGCCAAGTTGGAGCCAAGCCATATATCGCGCATGGTACACAGATGAGATTTTTCACGAAGCACCAGAAATTGAAATGGAGATTGTTTTTCGCGTACAGAGACTGACAACTCAACCAGACGCATCAATGGTCGAGAACATTGTGCCGATCAAGAGCCCCCAAGTCGGCAAAGAGAAACTGTCTCGGGAAGGCATCACAGTTGAAATCAATCAGCCGACACCGTCTGGCAAACACACTGTTGCCAAAACAGAATATGCGATCGAGATTACGTACCAAGGTAGTTATGAACTTGCCGAAGAGACATTGCAAGATGGCGCGAGCAAATTGCTAGATGAAAACTTTGGCACCCTTGGCAGTTGGATTGCCACGACACTCGTGGGGCTCGGCGATCTCAAACTGGTTTTTCATAAAGCCGAAGAGATTTAAACTGCGACGACCACTTTTTGTAAAAGTTCTAAAACGCAATAAGTGCAGTCTGCAAAAAATACCTGCTCTTCTTCTATTGATCTAAATTCGCCTCGGTGTTTCTCAATCTCGTTTGCGTGTACCAGCGCATTTTCAATTGAGTTAGAACTGATTTTGGTGAAGTCATAATCATTAGCGCTGAACGCAGACTCAAGAAGCGGCAAAGAAAGCACAGAGGTTTCAAATTTTTGTAGACCCACTGAAGCTAACTTCTCACGCAGACATCGTGAATACGACACAACCAAGAGAACATTGCTCGTGTTATCAACTGGCTTGAACTCTTCGTAATACGAGCATTCTCCGAAAAACGTCATACAAAACGGTGACCAACCATCGGTCTTGCCGACGACTTTAACGACAACATCTTTGAACTGCTGGTGCGTAATAGCCAAAGTTTTGATACCCACATAAAGCAAATGGGCCAACACAGCCGCATAGCTTGGGTCTTCTTCACAAACGACGATTGTTTTCACTATTTGCCCCAAAGTTGAAAATACCTCAACCCTGTTGCACACTTATAAGGGCAAAATCTCACCGGCAAAAATACCACAGGTGGTATTTAATCTAGTTCTGTGGTATTTAATCCAGTTCTGAAGTTAACTAATAGAGACTCTTCGGCACAACAGTAGTTAGGGGCACAAGTGGCCTTGGCCCCATGTGAGTGATTACCTCTGAAGCAACGATTGAACCTATTTTGCCGCACTGTTCAATCGGCTTTCCGCGCACAAACCCGTATAAAAAACCTGCCGCATACATATCGCCAGCACCCGTCGCATCAACCACACTGTCAACGGGTTCAGCATCGATAATCACGACTTCATCGCCGTCGATAACGACCGAACCGTGCTCATTGCGTGTTACGGCGGCAAACTCACAATTATCACGCAACTGATGTAGCCCGTCATTGATCGAATCAACTTGATACAGCGCCTTAAGTTCGTCTTCATTCGAAAACAAAATATCAATATCGTTTTTCACCAGTGATAAAAAATCGGCGCGATGTCGATCTACACAAAACGAATCTGAAAGAGTAAGCGCGACTTTTCGACCAGCCGCATGCGCATATTCGGCCGCCGTACGAAAAGCCTCTTTGGCCGCATCTTTGTCGAACAAATAACCTTCAAGAAATACAACCGCCGCACTCTGCACCGCCGACTTAGAAATATCGGCAGCATCAAGCAACGAGGCCGCGCCGAGAAATGTGTTCATCGTGCGATTGCCGTCGGGCGTGACGACGATCAAACATCGACCGGTGTCTTCAGTCTCGCAAGTAACACCAGGAAAGAACTTGACGCCTACAGTGTCGAGGTCATGCGAGAACGACTCGCCCAATCGATCGGCTGAAATTTTGCCGATGAAACCCGCCTTGCCACCGAGGCTCGCTAAACCGTAAGCCGTGTTTGCTGCCGAACCACCACTCATCTCGGTGCGTGAATTAACAAGCGAATGCAAATGCTTCGACCGCTTAATGTCGACAAGATTCATCGAACCTTTGACGATGTTTTCACGAACTAAAAAGCCTTCGTCAACGGTTGCCAAAACGTCAACTAGCGCGTTGCCGATCGTCAACGCATCAAGGCTTACGCCTTCAACATTTGTGAGATTTACCGGTGGCACGCGATATTTAATTCGTGCGCGAAACGGCTTTGAGTTCGCCTTTAGCGAGGCGTTGTTGCAACTCGCGCTTCAAGAACTTGCCAGCCGCATTGCGCGGCAGTGGCTCGGTCATCACCACGACGTGAACAGGAATCTTGTGAGCGCCAATTTTGCCCTCAAGAAACTTCCATAAATCTTTTGGATCAAGAGCCAAGCCATCTTTTGACAAAATAGCAACACCAACTTCTTCACCGAGGCGCTCGTGAGGCACGCCGAAAACTGCAGCTTCGTGTACCGCTGGGTAGTCGTAAATCACACTCTCAACTTCGGCGCCGTAGATATTTTCACCGGCGCGAATGATCATGTCTTTCACGCGGTCTTCGACATAAACGAAACCATCGGCATCAAGCCGACCGATGTCACCTGAGCGCAACCACCCGTCAACAATCGTCTCTGCGGTTGCATCGGGGCGGTTCCAGTATCCACGAATCAACATCGGGCCGAAGAACCAAATCTCACCGGCTTGGCCAGTCGGCAGAGGCTTCAGATTTTCGTCGCGCACTTCAACTCGCATCGGCAACACTGCGCGACCCGTGCTCGTCGGGTGAGATAAATAATCAGAACCCGTGATGCCAGGACCAAACGCGTTTGTCTCAGTCATGCCGTAACCCAACTGCGGGCTGCCGTTTTTGACTTTGTCGTTAACTTTGCCGACTAGCGAAGTTGGCGAAGGTGCACCGCCACCACCAACTGCACGCAAACTCGAAGTGTCGTACTTATCGAAAGCCGGAGAATTCACGAGATCCCAACTTTGTGTGGGCACACCAACAAAGTTTGTGATTTTTTCGCGCTCAATCATCTCGAGAGCCTTCTCGGCATCCCATTTGTACATAATCGCAAGTTTCAAACCAGCGATAAAGCAACTCATCATTACTGGCACGCAACCAGTGACGTGAAACAGCGGCACGATCAATATAAATGAAGTTGGCACTTCTGGGCCAGTCACTTCTTTCAACTTCGTACCCGACATAGTCAGCACTGAATTGCGCGAAGAAAATGCCATCAATGCAGAAATAACCGCACGATGCGTCGACACCGCACCTTTAGGGCGACCAGTCGTGCCCGAGGTGTAAAGAATCGTTGCGTCGTCATCAGACTTAATTTCGACAACCGGACACTTGAGCGCAGCCTTCAAATGTGGCGCCAAGGCATCTTGCCATTTGTCGACACCTGCAGGCAGCGGCTTTTCAGCGCGCACAACCAAAACTTTGACACCGAGTTTCTTGCAACTTGCCGCAGCAATATCAAAGCGCTGTTGATCGCAAATCAAAACTGTTGCGCCAGAGTCTTGCAACGCGAAGTCCATTTCGTCTTCGACCCACCAAGAGTTCATCGACACAGAAACTGCGCCAACTGAAATGATCGACGCAAACGACATCACCCATTCGGGATAATTGCGCATCGCGACAGCAACTCGATCGCCTTTCTTGACGCCATAAGTGTTCACGAGCAGATTCGACAGCGCGTCGATTTGATCCATTGCTTGGGTGAATGTGTATGACTCGCCTTCGTAAACCAAGAATGTCTTTTCGCCGTGACCGCGCGCACCAGCGAAAACTTGACCCAAGTGTGCGGGAGCATTCTTGAAAATCTGTGTCTTGACCCCCATGACTTCGGCGTCGACAAGTTCGAAAATCTGCCCTGGGGCGGTTACCGCCAAGTTGGCTTCAGTCCATGTCATTGCCATTTTTTAAACCCCCGAGTCGGCCTTTTTTGCACTCAGATATTGTGCCACTCGGCTGTCGTCAGCGCCTAACCGCAAATTGTGGAGCTGAGGGGAATTGAAACCCTGGCATGTACATTGCGAACGTACCGCTCTGGCAACTGAGCTACAGCCCCGAAACGAACGAGATGCTTAGGCGGCGCGGTTGCGAAACTGGCGCATATAGCGAGAACTGTCGCGTTGCACGCGAAGTTGCACTAGCCAATAGCAATAGCCGATCAGGGCTATGAGGCTGAGTGTAAACGCATATACCAAGACGATCGACCCTGTTGTAAACGCCAAGAAAAGCGAGATAACGGCTGCCGAAGCAAGACCAACGACAGTGTGTTGACGGCGTTGGCGAACTAGTTCACGGGCATAGAACTCGCCCGAGTTTGGCTGGTGCGAGCGGGTGCCTTGAGGTCGCAAAATTGGGCCGGTCAAATGCGAAAACTGGCTGGCCTGACGCGAGCGCATTTGGTTTGGCGCGAGTTCTCGCGACATGCCTCGCAATTGGGCCTGCGGGTGACGAAGGTTCGAATTCTGCAGGCTCGACAAATTGCGCCTAAAAGCGCTCACAGACATGTTCGGCGAATTATTAATGCGGGCGCGCAAAATCGGCGGCAAAAGAACTGCGAGCCACGCGGCGCCAACGATCAGAAGAATCAACTTGCTCATGGGGTCTCTTAAGTGTATTACGGGTGAACGAAATCGCTACCCAAGTCGCTCGGAGCCCTAAAAATAAGGGGTTTACCGCCAATTATTGCGGATAAGCCTGCGCGCCCGACCTAGGCCTCGCGCCGATAGGTGCCTTGTCGCCCGCCAGTTTTCTCCCACAATGTGAGCTCGCCAATCACCATGGCTCGGTCGGCGCTCTTGCACATGTCGTAGATCGTGAGGGCCGCAACAGAACAGGCATGCAGCGCTTCCATTTCGACCCCGGTGCGATCAATGGTGTCGACTTGAGCCTCGACTGCGATGTGGTCGTCGCCTATTTCGAAGTTGATATAAACCGCGCCAACCAAAAGCGGATGACAAAGCGGAATCATCTCGGCAGTTCGCTTTGACGCCTGAATGCCAGCCACGCGGGCAACCGCGAGCACATCACCTTTTTTAACTTCGCGGTTGGCAATTGCAGCCGTTGTTTCAGGCTTCATAAAAACTTTGCAACGCGCAACCGCACGACGATGTGTCGGCTCTTTTGGTGTTACATCAACCATGCGGGCTCGACCCATCGGGTCAAGATGCGAAAAATTTAGTTCAGACATCACGAATCTCGATCATGTTTAGCCGCCGATCTGGCTCATTGAGCGTTTCGGGCGCACGAATGTGACGTTTCCAATTGAGTGACCCGCCCACTTTGTGCCGACTGCTCGTGCGATTTCGGCTGCGATCGCATCGTCGGTCGCGCCGCCGCGCAACATCGCCCGCAAGTCGAACTCAGTCGTCGAAAACAAACAAGTGCGAAACTGACCTTCGGCGGTCAAGCGCACACGATCGCAGTCGCCACAGAAAGGTTTTGTCACCGACGGAATGACGCCAACTGTGCCTGCGCCGTCAAGATATCGCCAGCGATCTGCAGGTGCGGCACCACGCGATGCGACCTGCTCAAGCGGGAAGACACTATTTATAGTTGCAACAATTTCGTCTTGGCCGACGACGTCTTTGCTTTGCCACTGACCTTGCGCGTCGAGCGGCATGAATTCAATAAATCGCACTTCAACTTTTTTATCGCGACCAAAACTTGCCAGGGCCAAAATTTCATCGTCGTTGACCCCGCGCTGAATGACTGCATTGATCTTGACTGGCGAAAAACCTGCCTGAATCGCTGCGTCAATACCGTCTAGAACGTTGTCTAAATGGTTGCGACGCGTGATTTCGAAAAACCTTTCGCTTTGCAAGGTGTCGAGGCTGATGTTGATGCGCGACAGACCAGCGGCTTTCAGATCGTCGGCAATAAGTCGAAGCGTTGCGCCGTTCGTTGTGAGCGCAATATCAATGTTTTTGCCTGCCAGAGGCGACTTGGCTGTGCTTGGCACTTTGAGTTGCGCCAGTTTTTCGACCAACATCGGCAGGTGCGCTCGCACTGTTGGTTCACCACCAGTCAAACGAATGCTGTCGACGTCAAATCGATGCACACAAATCGTCGCCAGACGCTCAATCTCTTCGAATGTCAAAATCTGGTCGCGGTCGAGCCATGTCATGCCTTCTTCTGGCATGCAATATGTGCAGCGAAAATTGCAGCGATCAGTTATCGAAATTCGCAAATCGCGAACAGTTCGCCCAAACGGGTCAATTAATTCCACAAAAATCTCACGTCAGCAACTCCATTGACTGAGCCTATTACTAGTCATTTAACTCAGCAACATCACGTCGACTTCAGCACCTACTGGTAAACCCTGACCATCAGGCACAATCGCCAAACCATTTGCCTGCGATGTCGCGGCGAGTTGATGGCTGCCCTGCGGGCCAGTGTCGCGAACATGCAATCGACCATCATCTGCGAATTCGCCGAACACGCGCATGAAATGAATTTTGCCGTCTTGTTTGCGCTTCATTGGTGCATCGACAATTGCACGCACCGTTTGCCGAGTGAGGTTCTGCGTGTGCCCCATCATTTTGCGCAGGGCGGGGCGAGCCAACAATTCGAAACTAATCATCGACGAAACAGGGTTGCCAGGCAAACCAAAGATTGGGATGTTTCTTGCGTCACTGGTCTTAAATTTGCCGAAAGCAAACGGTTTCGCCGGTTTGATTGCCATCTGCATCCAGTTCATTTCGGCAATGCGTGACAAAACAATTTTCACAACATCAAAATCACCTTGACCAACGCCGCCACTCGTGACGATCGCATCACACTTCGTTGCAACTTCGCGAAGTTTGCTTTCAAGTACTGCTTCGTCATCGGCGACGATACCGAGATTTATTACTTCACAACCCGTTGAACTGATCATCTCTGCCAGCATCGTTAAATTGCTTTCGCGAATTTGGCCAGGTTTTAGTTCTGAGCCGTCAATCACTAGCTCATCGCCAGTTGACAGCATCGCTACGCGCAACTTCGGGTATGACAAAACTTTGCGTGCATTGATACCTGCCAACACGCCAATGCCCGCGGCGTTGATCACTTCGCCTGATTTGAAGACGACATCTCCTGCGCGCACATCTTCACCGATTTCGCGAATTGCATCGCCTGCTTTTGCTGGTTTGTTGAAGCGCACTCGCGTTGTGCTGAGCACGGTCGCATCTTCAATCATCACGACGGCATCTGCGCCTCGTGGCATCGGTGCGCCTGTCATAATTCGCGCTGACTGCCCCGCACCAATTTCATAACTCGCCACATGCCCAGCACCAATCACACCCAGAACTTCAAGTTCGACACCAGCAGTTGTTACGTCGTGTGCGCGCACGGCAAAACCGTCGACTGCGGTGTTGGCAAACGGCGGAATGAACTCGGTTGCGACGACATCTTGAGCAACAACACGGCCCGACATCAATTGACAGTCGACTGCTACGGGCGCGACGGGCTCGCATCCACCGATCACGATTTCTTGCGCTTCAACCAGAGAAATCACATGGCTGACGGTATCGCCACAGATATGGTGGCAGGCTCATAGTTATGAACGGCTTTCAATCGCTTTCAGCTTCGGGCCACACGCTGGCTTGGCAGAATGTTGTCCCAGATCTCAATAATGCGACGAGCCAAGTGAAGTTGCGCTGGGAGAACGAAGGCTGGACAGCCGAAGGCACACTCGGCGTTGATAACGCACAATTCGTGTTGCGACTTTCAGCGGGCTGGACGGTGCAGCAGTGTCTGTTGTTTCGCGATCTTGATGACCCAGATCTTTGGCTTGGCACCGATAGTCACGGTCGCTGGGGTGAGATGAACGGCGCCCACCGCACCGAGTTAGACGGCTGTACCGACATCGATTTCATCAACACACCGTTCACAAATTGCATTCCGATTCGGCGATTGCCACTGCTTGTTGGTCACAGCGCAACGATCAGCGTTGCAATCATCGATATTGAAACTCTCAGCATTACAAAGCAAACTCAGAAATACACGAAAATTTCGTCAAACACTTGGCGCTATTTCAGCGTCGCTGCAAATTGCGAAGTTGAGGCAACAGTTGACGAGTTCGGGTTCGTTCTGGACGAACCGAATCAATTTCAGCGCATCGCGTAGTTTTTGCGTGAGTTTGAACTAGTCAGTGACGGCGGCGTAAACCAGCGAACGCAAATACTGCCGAATCGGATACGTGCTCGACGGAATCAACTGTGTGAAGAACATCGCGCTGATCTCGTTAACTGGGTCAACCCAAAATGCAGTGCTGGCCATGCCACCCCAACCAAACGTGCCATTCGGGCATGCCACGCGAGTTTTAGCCTGATCGACAACGACAGAAAACCCAAGACCAAAACCCAAGCCATCATAAAAAATTTCTTCGCCGAGTGGTCGGCCGAAAGTTGAAATGTCGGCGTTATTCGGCAAATGATTCATCACCATCATTTCGAAAGTTCGCGATGACAGAAGTTGCACATTGCCCGACTTACCCCGACCTTCGAGCATGCGAATGAACTTAAAGTAGTCACCCGCAGTTGAAACTAAACCGCCACCGCCCGACAAAAACACCGGCTTCTCAAGAGCGTTGTTGCCATAACTGCTTAGTTTTGCCTTTTTGTGTGTTGCTTCGTCATAACGATAAAGCGATGCGACTCGATCGTTTTTGTCATTCGACACCCAAAACCCGGTGTCATGCATTTCGAGTGGCTGAAAAATATTTTTGTCGAAGAATTCGTCGAGTGGCATTTTGCCAACAACTTCAACGACGCGGCCCACGATGTCGGTTGCCACGCTGTAGTTCCAACTTGAGCCAGGCTGAAACAAAAGTGGCAACGCTGCATATTTATCGCAGACAACTTCGAGCGAATCTTTGTAAGCCAAGCCTGCTTCGAAACCAGCGCGACGATACATGTCGTCAACAACATCTGTATACATGAAGCCGTAAGTCATGCCTGCCGTGTGAGTCAGCAGATGCCAAATGCGAATTGGCTCGGTTAATGCATTTGTCAGCGGCTTTAACACCGTGCCGGTATTCCAAACTCGAGTTTCGCCAAATGACGGTATAAATTTGCTCACTGGGTCGGTGAGTTGCAGCAAACCACGCTCGACCAACATCATTAACGCGATCGAGGTGATCGGCTTGGTCATCGAAAAGATGCGATAGATCGTGTCGTCGGTGATTGGCGCACCAGTTTCAGACTCTTTGTTGCCATACATTCCGAAGTGCGCAACTTTGCCGTGTCGCGCAACGGCGACCGCGTAACCAGCCAAGCGACCTTCATCGACATAGCGATTGAAGTGATTGTCTATATTTTTTAGTCGCGTTGCGTCAAGACCGACTTCTTTGGCATCTACCGTCGCCCCAAAATTTTTAGACATAACTCCCGACCTTAAACTATTTGTTGAATTTCTCTTTGAGCCAAGAGTTCAATTGCGGCCCAATGTCTTTTCGCTCGAGAGCAATCTCGATGACTGCACGCAAAAGCCCCATCGGCGTGCCAGTGTCGTACCGAGTTATCTCACTAACAACACCAACCAAGGCGTTCTCACTTGCCAGCATCGCCAACGCATCGGTCAACTGCAACTCGCCGTTCGAACTGGGTTTAATCTGTTCGAGTTTTTCAAAAACCTTGGGCGACAAAACATAACGACCGATGATCACGATGTCGCTAACTGCGTCAGCAGGTTTCGGTTTTTCAACAACTTGCAAAATTGCGACTGAAGAATCTGTGCTGCTCGCGTCGCTCGCAACTTTGACATTGCCATAATTCGAGACTTCAGCGACTGCAACTCGTTTTAATCCAATGCTGCTCTTGCCAGATTGTTCGTAGAGCGCTATCAGTTGTTTGGTCAACGAGGCGTCACCCATTATTTCGTCGGGCAACATCACCAAAAATGGTTCGTCGCCAACGGCTTGGTGCGCACAGGTCACCGCGTGACCTAAACCCAACGGCGAATCTTGATAAACGACGCTGACTGCGACTTTGTCGGTGCTGGCTGCAGATGCGTAATTCTCAATCGACGGCTTGGCTCGGCTGGTGACGATCACAACGCGAGTGCAGCCCGCTTGGGCAGCCTCATCAATCACAAACTGCAGCGCTGGCGTGTCATATATAGGTAGCAATTCTTTGGGTATGGCGCGGGTGGCGGGCAAGAAGCGTGTGCCCATTCCGGCTGCAGGAATAACAGCAGTGCGCACAGCCACACTGTCATCCTAGAATCAAAAGCCCTATGCCGACTTATGTTTACAAGTTCATTGACTCTGGCGAGACCATTGAGATCTATCAGGCATTCAGCGACGATGCGTTGACACAGGCGCCGCACCCATCAGATGGCAAGCCGCGACCTGTCAAAAAAGTTTTCACTCCTGTTGGCATAACTTTTAAGGGCGGAGGTTTTTACAAAACCGACAGCGCCACTTCGGGCAAGACTGCAACGTCGGGCACTTCGGTGAGCTCAACGACTGGCACAACTGGCGGCTCGACTTCGGGCTCAACCAGCGACACAACAACCAGCAAGACGAGTGAGTCGTCGAGTTCGAGTGGCTCAGATTCGAGTTCGAACTCAAGCACGACAACTGCGGCGCCAGCCACAAAAACCGAAACCAAATCGGCGCCCGCGAAGTAACGCCACCCGCGGCTGCCACCGTCCAATCGGCGCCCGCTGAACAGCGCTGTGCGCGCAAGTTGATTTGCGCCTTGCGCCGCTGCCACTAATTCGCAGCCAGCACACATGGCCGCTAGCCATGAAAACAAAACTTCTCGAGTCTTGGTATTCACTTTGTCGTGATGCAGCACGACAGCGAATTATCGTTATCTCGCTCTCTGTGTTGTGCGGTCTCGTCTACTTCGTTTCAGCCATGTCATTTAGCGAAGAGAAACTTGCGCCTGTTGCGCTGCAAAGTGCGAGTCGCTACGAAATACCAGAAGGGTTTCGCGCTGTTGCGATGCAAAGTGCTGGGCCGTTGCCAACTTTGCAAAGTGGCAACCATGTTGATGTGATTATTGATTCAGCAATAGTGCTCGAACAAGTTTTAGTTATCGATCTCGCCGAGCAATCTGGTCGACAAGCAACAATCGTTTTAGCCGTACCAGTTGAAAACTCAGCGATGATCGCTAACGCTGCTGCACTCGGCGTGGTCAGCCTCGTACTCGTTGGATGAAAAATCTATAGCGAGCGGGTCGGCTCGTGGGAAGCACCACCCACGAGTCGACTAGCTATTCGTTAGCGAAAGTTTGTGGCGACAAGCAGCAAGATTGCCGCGCCAAATGCAACTCGATAAACGACATATGGCGAAAAACTCTTGGTGCGCACAAGCCGAATCATTGACCACATCGCTACCCAACCAGAAATGCCCGCGCTAACGATGCCGACCAACATCGGCACAGCTAGACCTTCGGGTATTCCATCGCGCCAAAGTTGCGCGAGTTTAAAAACAACAGCGCCACCGATAATCGGCACGCTCATCAAAAATGAAAGCCGGGCTGCCGCATCACGCGAATAGCCGCTCAATCGCGCCGCAGTAATCGTGATGCCCGAGCGTGAAGTGCCTGGGTTTAGCGCTAAAGCCTGAGCCGTACCGATGACTAGTGCATCGCGCAAAGAAAGCTGCCCGACATCGCGCGAACTCTGTGCCGCTGTCGCTCGCCTATCTGCCCACACGAGCAACAAACCAAACACAATCAAACTGATCGCAATCAAATTGGGCGTACCAAGTTTCTCAGTTATCGAATCTTCAAAAATAACCCCAACCACACCAGCAGGTATTGCCGATGCGACCAAAAACCAGGCTTGCTTGCCGATCACAGGTGACGTGCTTTGTTGTCGAAATGCAACTTGTAAGCCCGAACGAAGATATACAACGAGTTCGCGTCGCAGATAGATAAAAACTGCCCCAAGCGTGCCGAGATGCAACGCCGTGTCAAAGGCCTTGGCAGTTGCTTGCGAGTCGTAATCGTTCCAGTTGAATAGCCACGGCACAATTTCTAAGTGTCCGCTCGACGAGATCGGTAGAAATTCGGTTAAACCTTGCACAATGCCAAGCACGATGGCGTGCAAAATTGACATGCTGGTTATGAACCGCTCATCATTACATCACTGATCACCAAAGAAAGACCAACTGCACGCATCGGCAACCAATCGATGTCGTTGCCAAGATCAACAATGTTGAGCAACATTTTTTGCAGTGTAGATGCGATTGTAAATTCGCGAATCGGCGCGCCAAGAGTGCCGTTTTTAATCACGATGCCTGACGCCCCAGTTGAGAAATCGCCAGAAATCGTGTTCACACCGCTGTGCATGCCAGAAACATCTTGAATCAAAACGCCATCGTCGATCGCAGCAATCAATTCAGCTTGTGTTTTGTTGCCAGGTTGAACTTGTATCGCCAAACATCCAACGCCAGGTCCACCTGCGAAACCGCCACGAGTTGCATTGCCCGTGCTCTTGGTATTCATGCGACGCGCGCTATAACTTGAGTGCACAAATTTTTTGAGCACGCCATTTTCAATCAAGATGTTGCGCCGTGCAGCCAAGCCTTCGCCGTCAATGTCAGTCGCGGTATAGGCCAACGGGTTAGTCGGGTCGTCGACAAGAGTAAGTCGCGGATCAGCGACTTGTTCGTTTAATCGATCGCGAAACAAACTGCGTCCCTTGGCCAGGTTTTCGCCGTTTAGAGCGCTCGACAAAATGCTGACAAATTGCGAAGTCACATATGGGTCAAGAACTATCGTCACACTTTTGCTTGCTGGCTTAGTAGCGCCAAGCAATCGAGTTGCGCGATCTGCGGCTTCGCGCGCTGCTTTGCTGAGGTCGAATTCTTTAGGCGAATCGCCGACCGAAAAGCCAAAACCTGTCTGCGCTTCGTCGCCATCATCAGCCAAGGTTGCTACCGAGACATAACACGAGTTACCACGGCCACTTTCGCGAATGCCGGTCGTTGTCGAGACGGCAGTTTCTGCCCAACCATCTTCATAATTTGATTGTTCAGAGCGCACGCGTGCATCGGCAGCCAGCGTAAGTTTTTCTAACTCTTTGGTGATTTCAATTTTTTTGTCGGTTGGGTAATTGGCAAGTTCTTCATCCCAAAACTTTTGTGGTATTTGCGCCACGCCATCAGGTTCGGCAAGACCTGCCCATTGGTCAACAGTGCCGAACTGAATGTTGTCGCGCGCTTCAGCGAGAACCTCAGCGATTGCCGATGGTTCGAGCGTGCCTGCATAAGCAAAACCTGTGCGGCCATCTTTGATGATGCGAATGCCAACACCTTCGCTTTGCGCCGAAACGAAGTGTTCGAGTTCGCCTTCATAGACACGCACTGACGTTTCACCACCACGCGAAACATATGCCTCAATCTGTTCGCCTGGTTTGGCTTGTTCAACTACCGAGTCTGCGAGAGATTGCAACTCTGGCACACCAACACTCATGCCGCGGTGCCACCAATTGTTAGCGATCGCACGCGCAACGTTGGCTGACCGTCACCTACTGGCACACCTTGGCCATCTTTGCCGCAAGTGCCAGGGTTACCCATCGCAAAGTCGTTGCCAAGCAAGTCGATGTCTTTCAAAACTTCTGGACCATTGCCAATCAAATTACTTTCACGCAACGGCTCTGTGATCTCGCCGTTCTCGATCAAGTAGGCCTCGGTCATACCGAAAACAAAGTCGCCGCTTGCTGTATCAACTTGGCCACCGCCCAGTTTGGCGATGTAGACACCGTGCTTCGTGTCGCGAACGATGTCATCTGGGTCTTCTTTGCCGTTGAGCACAAAAGTGTTCGTCATTCGCACCATCGGCAAATGTTGATAGCTCTGACGCCGACCGTTGCCACTTTGCGCGCGACCTTCTTTGCGCGCACGCAGGTAGTCCCACATATAGTCGGTGAGTACGCCATCTTTGATCAAAGTGTTGCGTTGCGAAGGATGCCCCTCGTCGTCAATACCGATTGCGCCCCACTCTGCAGTCATCGTGCCGTCGTCAACGAGTGTGACGAGAGGTGATGCAACAAGTTCGCCCATCTTGCCGCGATAAACACTCGCACTTTTGCCAACGAGGTCGGCTTCAAGACCGTGACCACATGCTTCGTGAAACAAAACACCGCCACTGCCTCGTTTGATAACAACTGGCATCGCACCCGATGGTGCTGGGCGAGCAGAAAGTTTTGTCACGGCCTGCTTTGCGGCGCGAATCGCCAACTCTTCGACATCGTTTTCGTCGAACATTTCAAAACCGATCGTGTGACCAAGCGAGTCGTAACCAGTTTGCATGCCGCCATCGCCGGTGGCGACAACACTGACGCGCAGAAGTGTGCGAACTTGCTCGTCGGCGCTGAGAACACCGTTGCTATTGGCGATCAAAATTCGCTTACGCGAATCGCCGTAACCCGCCGAGACTTGCACGATTGACGCATTCACTGCGCGCGCAGCTGCATCAACACGCTTAAGCAGTTCGACTTTGCGCGACTTTTCAACTGCGTCGGGCGAAAGTTTGACCGTGTTCACCGAATGGCGCAAAACATCACCGAGTTGCACTTTGTGTACACCGCCGCCACCCTGTTTTGCGGCAAGCGCCGCAGCCTCAGCAGCAGCCAACAAACCACGCTCTGACAAGTCTGAAGTGTGAGCGAAACCGGTGGTCTCACCAGAAACAACTCGAATGCCGGCACCGCGATCGCGACCCGAAGTGACTTGCTCGACTTTGCCATCATCGAGGCCTGCCGAGGTTGAGCGTTTGTCCTCTATATAAATCTCAGAAAACTCGGCCCCTGTGCTGCGACCTTTGGCTAAAACTCGCTCTAAAACATCGGGTGCTACAAGTGGTTCGACAGTTTGAGTTTTTGACATGGTCATAGCCTAGGCGTCTCAAGTCTCGTGACGCCTTGCCGTAAGTCGTAATCTTTGATTGTGAATAAAGCGAGCGCGAGTCAAGACTCAGACGCAGGCTCTGATACTTCGCAAAAAACTGGTCGCCGACCATCTCTACCGATCGACTTCGAACATCGCATGATTTGGTGGAAAGAAGTTTTGATTTTCGGCATTTTCTACTCGGCTTATACGTTGATTCGCAACCAGTTCGGCTCGACACTCGTCGAAGGTGTTTCGGTGCCCAATCACGCATTCACAAACGCGATTCGAGTGATCCGATTCGAAAGATGGATCGGTCTTTATCACGAAGAAACTTTGCAAGATTGGGTCTTGCCACATCTTTGGTTGATCAAAACAATGAATGTGTTTTACGGCACTGCACATTTTTTTGTCACACTCGGTGTTTTCATTGCGCTATACAAACTTCGACCAAGTGTTTTTGGTCAGTGGAGAAACACACTCGCCGTTATGACTGCGCTCGCGATTATCGGCTTCTCGCTCTTCCCATTGATGCCACCGCGATTGCTTGATGCACCGTGCCCCGACGAGGGCTACGGCGCTGCATGCATCGAAAGTGAATATCGAAATTTTAATGGTGCCGAAAATTTTGGTTTCGTCGACACGATCAAAGAGCACGGAGGACCGTGGGCTTTTGACCGTGGTCCAGGCAGCAAAATATCTAATCAATATGCCGCGATGCCGTCGCTACACATTGGCTGGGCAACTTGGTGCGCATTTGCTTTGTGGCCAATCGCGCGCAGATTATGGATGCGTCTTGCGCTTCTGATCTACCCAGCAATCACAACATTCTGCATCATTGTCACGGGCAATCACTTTTGGATCGACGGCGTCGGCGGAATTCTCGCCTACGTTGTGGCATATTTCATTGGCACCGAAATCCACTACTGGAATCATCGGCGACTCGTAACCAAACTCACTAAGAACCACCCGAGCGCACGGGGCTAGCGTTGTAGGCGCTATGGCGCTTTCAGACATTCGCCAACCGAGCGATCTCGCGAAGTTGAGCTTCGAACAACTCGCAGAATTGTCGGGCGAAATTCGCGACTTCATCGTTGACTCGGTTGCAAAAAACAGCGGCCACCTCGGCTCAAATCTTGGTGCTGTCGAACTGACGCTGGCTCTGCACAGAGTTTTCGAATCGCCACGCGATGCGATTTTGTGGGACACGGGCCATCAGGCGTATGTGCACAAAATTGTTACTGGCCGCCGCGGTGGTTTCGCAAATTTGCGCCAAGCCGGCGGAATCTCTGGCTACCCAAGTCGCGAAGAAAGCATTCACGACTTCATCGAAAACAGTCACGCCTCAACCGTTTTAAGTTATGCATACGGATTAGCAGTTGCGCGCGATCAAAACTCGAATCCTGATCACCGCCATATCGTCGCCGTGATTGGCGACGGGTCACTGACTGGTGGCATGGCGTACGAGGCATTGAATAATCTTGGGCACTCAAAGCGTCGCGTAATTATCGTGCTCAACGACAACGGTCGCTCGTATGCGCCGACGATTTCAAATGTTACGAGTCCGCAAACTTTGAACACCGCGCCAAGCGCACTCGACGAAACAGGCGAATTGCCGCGTCCACAAGACAAACTCACAAAGATGCTCTCGCGCGCACTCACCGACATCAGACTCAATCCCGTTTATGTTCGTCGTCAGCGCAAACTTGAAAAGTTTTTGTATGAGTTACCTGTCGTCGGCCCGCAAGCCGAGCGTGGCATTGAAGCATTCAAAGCCGGCATTCGCGAATATTTGCAACCCACTGCATTTTTCGAAGCGCTCGGTGTGCGTTATATCGGACCAATCGACGGCCACAATCAAGAAGCACTCGAATATGCGTTGCGCTCAGCGTCGCAACGCGTCGAAGAAGGCCCGCTCGTGATTCATGTGATCACCCAAAAAGGTCGTGGTTACCCACCTGCCGAAGACGACGACGAAAAAAATCTCCACGACGCCCCAGTGTTCGACCCAGTTACTGGTCCACCGAAATCAGTGCCGACTGGTTACACGCAAGCATTTGCAGATTCGATTATCAAAATTGCCGAACAAGATTCGCGAATCATGGCGATCACCGCGGCGATGCCCGGACCAACGGGGTTGTTGCCGTTTCAAGCGCGGTTTCCAGATCGATTCATCGATGTCGGCATTGCCGAACAACATGCAGTTACTTCGGCGGCCGGCATGGCGATGGGTGGCTTGCGACCGGTTGTTGCTTTGTATTCAACTTTTTTAAATCGTGCATGGGATCAAATTGTTTACGATGTTGCACTTCACCGCTTGCCAGTTGTGTTTTGCCTTGACCGTGCCGGCATAACTGGTGACGACGGCCCAAGCCATAACGGCATTTTCGACATGGCGTTGTTGTCAAAGGTGCCGGGCATGCGTTTGCTCGCGCCTTCGAGTGCGCAGGATCTTGCTCAGATGCTTGAAGATGCGATTTCGCTCGCCGACTCGGGGCCTGTTGCAATTCGTTATCCGAAAGGTTTGGCGCGCTCAGTTGGCGAGCGCGAAGTTGGCTCGGGTTTGCACGCGCGCAAATTGCGCAACTCCTCTGTGCCAAATGTTTGCGTTTTAGCGATCGGCAAAATGGTTGCTGCCGCTGAGAGTGCTGTTGATGCGCTTGCCAGTCGCGGCATTGAGATAACTCTTTACGATGTGCGCAGTTGCGTGCCCGCCGACGAACTGATGATCGCTGATGCGGCTCGGCACTGCGTTGTTGTGACGATCGAAGATGGCATTCGCGACGGTGGTGTCGGCATGATGCTCGGTGATTTAGTCACAAACGCTGAGGGTTCTGTTCACCCGCGTGTTGAAGTGCTCGGTTTGCCAACGAAATTTACGCCGCAGGGCAAGCCGGCGGCGATTCTCAAGCAACTTGGGCTTGATGCCGAGTCGCTCACGAACCTGCTCGCCGATCTTGCAACAGTTAAACCCAAATAGATTTCGCTTGGGCGGCGCAAAAATTTGATCATGAGTCAAAATTTGCTCGACATTGAAGTGCTCAATCGCGAACTATCGCTTGCATTGCGGGTTGCCGATGCTGCTGATGCTGTGAGCCTTGCCGGTTTTACTTCGCGAGCTTTTTCTGTAATGCGCAAAGCCGACAAAAGTGAAGTCACAGAAATTGATCGCGCCACAGAAACTGCGATCACAAATATTTTGCGGGCCGAGCGACCCGAGCACAGCGTTTACGGCGAAGAGCACGGCATCGTTGGCCCCGCTGATGCAAAGTTTCAGTGGGTTATTGATCCGATCGATGGCACGAGCAACTTTGTGCGCGGTGTGCCGGTTTGGGCGTCACTGATCGCCCTCGTGCACGACAACGTGCCGGTGCTCGGTGTTGTGTCTGCGCCAGCGATGCGCATGCGATGGTGGGCTCATGCTTTGGGCGATGCGTTTTTTAACGGAGACAAAATTCGTGTGAGCGATATTGGCGAACTGCGACGCGCAAGTTTAAGTATCACCGTCAATAAGTATTGGCACGATGTCGACCCTGATGGAATGTTAGAAAATCTGCAGCGCAATGTTTCGCGTGTGCGCGGCTATGGAGATTTTTGGCAACACATGCTCGTTGCACAAGGCGCAGTCGACATTGCGATCGACTCGATCGGTTTAGCGCCGTACGACATTGCTGCTCTCATGCCAATTGTTCAACAGGCCGGCGGTATGTGCACTGATCGCCTCGGCGAAGTCAACTGGCGCGCCAACTCGCTAGTCACGTCAAACTCACTTCTCCACGCTGCAACCCTCGCCCACCTACCTAAATAATTTTACGACTCGCTGGCGGTGCGCTCGATTCATTGCTCACATACTTCTTGCGAGATGCTCGCGAACTGCTCGAGTGTTTCAGCCTGTTCTTAACGCAGCACGAACCAGACAATTGCGGCGATTGCGACAAGCACCGGCAAGGCACGTTTCAGAATTGGCAGCGCGAGCGACAAACCAGTTGAGCCCAACAAATTAAGTGGCGCATTTTCAACCGGCGCAACCGGCGCCGTCTGCTGTGTGCCGGTCGCGCTGGCAGGCGCTGCACTCTTATCATCGTCGCCAGTTGTACCAGCCCCTGCCGTATTTGCAAGTTCTTGTGCCAGCACGGTCGACTCGAGATTGACAACAAACTGCTTCAACAACTTGTCGCTGACATCAGCCAGCGCGCCACGGCCGAACTGCGCAATCTTGCCTGTAATCGTGAGATCTGTATTCACCGTGCAACGCGTCGTGTTGGCATCAACAACTTCTAATTGCGCGGTGATAATCGCCGACGCGTTGCCCTTGCCCGTTGAGTCACGACCTTCGCCTTTTAAAACCGCGCGATGTGCGGTGTCATTGCGCTCATGAAAAATCGCTTGCCCGCCAAACTTGGCAACGATTGGCCCAACCTTGACGGTCACATGCCCCTTATATATGTCGCCTTCAATGCTCGTCAGTGTCGCACCAGGTAAGCACGGCGCGATACGTGCCAAATCGGTCAAAGTCGCCCACGCCACATCAATCGGCGCTTTCACCTCAAACGTATTGTTAATTTCCATATTCCGCCCTCGCTCCTAAGACTACTTATCTACTTCTTCCATCCCGCCACCGCAACGCTCTTCCAACAACCAACTAACATCTCCCAAGTGGAAAACCTTGTAGAAAAATACAACCACGCAGAGCGTGAAGGGCGTTCGACCGTTTCAAATCGGGTTATTGAGGCATTCGGCCTTGAGGTTTTCGGAACGCTTGGTTACCCGTTTAAAGTCACGGACGAATCAGAGCTATGGCGATACCACGATGTGATGCAAGAAGGCCGATTTGAAGCAAACTTGCGCTTAATCAGCAATTGCACAGATCACGAATTTGAGTTGCTGACTAAGACCGCAATACAAATTCTCAGTTTCTCCGAACGCCACTTTCCAATCCGCAATAGCGGCAAACATGCGCTAACCCGGTCGCTTTATCAATATCAATTGATAATGAAAAACAGACCTCATGATGGTCCGTTAAAAGTTCTCGAAATCGGTCCCGGCTGCGGTTACTTAGGAATGTTGCTAGCAAATGATGGACACGAATACTTTGCGATGGACGCAGCCCAGGCATTTTATCTTTATCAGAAAAAACTTTGGTCGAATGTTTACGGCAAAGACTATTTCGACTATTCAGAATCGTCGTCTGGGCCTGCAAATGCCAAATTGACACATATTCCGTGGTGGCGATTTGCGAACCTCTCTATTCCCTTACCCAACGTCGACATCCTCACGGTAAACCATGCACTCGCAGAAATGCACGAAAATGCAGTTAAGACAATTTTTTCGCGGCTATACGAAATGTGGGGCGATGATGACAAGAAAATCATCATCGCCGAGAGTTTAGGGTACGACTATTTCAAGCGCAAAGACACAATGTTTGCAAATATTCGTTTGCTGGGTTTTCATTTCCAGAGACCCCTCACCAGTCTGTACATTTGGCGACCCAATAAAGAAAAAGCGCAGGCAGAACTTGCTAATTCAGTGAAAAAGCCAACAAGTGTGGTGAAAGTAAAAAAACGCGCATCAAAATTTGTCTCGCTGGTTCTCAAAAATCCAATCGGAGCAAACCTCGCGAAAATTATTGGTCGGGGCCCACGACATCAAGAGACGGTTGATCAAGCAGCCGATACGAGGGCAAAACCAATACGAGATTTTTTCGACAACCTAGTTGCTAGCGAAAAAACCGCTGATGAAATTTTCCTCACTCAAATTGGTCAAACGAAGTTTTAAATGAAGACTGCTCTAATCATCGGTGGTGGGTTTTCGGGGTGCGCAGCAGCGCATCAACTTGAACTGCTCGGCGGATGGGATGTCACAATCGTTGAGTCGGCACCGTTTCTTGGTGCAGGAAATCGCACCCAGTGGTTCGGCGGACACCCATACACGTTTGGTCCTCGACACTTTCTGACGCCATACGAAGAGACCTTTACTTATCTGAACGCGATTGTTCCAATTCGTCGTTGTCCCGAACATGAATTTTTGACATATGTCGAGCGCGACAATGCGTTTTATGCATTTCCAATCAACATGACTGACGTGCGCACGATGCCTGACTTCAAAGACATCCAAGCCGAAATGGATGAAAAAAAGCGCGAAGAATTTCGGGGTGCTAAAGAAGCAAAAAACATCGAAGACTATTGGATCGGTTCGGTTGGTCGAACTCTCTACGACAAGTTCATTGATCAATACAGCAAAAAAATGTGGCTCGTCGACGACAACAAAAAAATTGATACATTCGGGTGGTCTCCCAAAGGTGTTGCGCTAAAAGATGGGCCGCGTGCTGCTTGGGACTCGGCAATTTCGGGATATCCATACGCGCCAGACGGCTACGACTACTACTTTGGTTTTTCCACTAAGGCTGCGCGGGTATTGCTGTCGACAAAAATCACGAACTTTGATATCCCTAACAAAGCAGTCACATTCAACGGTGAACAACAAACATACGACATCATCGTCAACACAATCGCCCCCGACACTGTGTTCGATGAATGCCATGGTGCTTTGCCGTTTCTCGGGCGCGAATTTCACAAGATTGTTTTTCCAACCGAGTTCGTGCTACCCGAAAACGTTTACTTTCTTTACTACCCGAATGACGAAAAATTCACGCGACTCGTTGAATACAAAAAGTTCACGCACCACAAATCACCGACAACTTTGATCGGTATGGAGATACCTACTCTTGGCAACGGAAAGCATTACCCCATGCCATTTCAAAGTGAGCAACGTCGTGCTGAGAAATACTTCTCCGAGATGCCCGAGGGTGTTTTTTCAATCGGTCGTGCAGGTTCATATCTTTATGGCATCGACATCGACGACTGCATTCGCCAAACAATGTTGATGGCCGAGATGCTCCGCAGCGGCGGCCAAGATCACCCTGTCCCTGGCGACAACTACCGCTTCCCCGAACTCGCGAGGTAAATTCGCTACGTCTGTTAGGTGAGCCGATTAAAACTGTGCGGCGCAAAAATCGCCGATACTGTGCGAGATAGCCTTGAGTCATATGGAAGCCGATAAAACGGTCAGTTTTTTCTCGTCAGAAGAAACTGAACTAAGCAACAGTTTTTTGCGCTACGGATATGTTGTTCGCGAGACTGAGTCCGAAGCGAATCTCAAAAGTATCCGTCAAGACGTCATTCAAATTGCAACAGACTGGCTCAAACAAAATGGTCTGGAATCTGCATCCTTTGATCTCGCGAACTCGCACAAATTCGTGCCAAATGATCGGCTCAACGATTTACGACTGACGATTTTCACCGAAATCAACAAACTGACGGACATTCGCCAACGATATTTTTCTCTAGCGCGACAAACGCTTGCAACATTGGTAGGCAACGAATTGGCAATGCAGAACAAAGTGAACATGTCGGTTCAACAACCCAACGACGAAAGTTCAGTTCTGCCGATGCACTCTGATATCTGGACAGGCGACTCGCCATTTCAAGTCGTGCTTTGGGTGCCGTTGACTGATGCTTCCGAAACCAACTCGATGTTTTTTCTGCCACCAACTGAAAGCCGAGAAGCGCGAAAAAGAGTCGTAGCCGGCGAATTCAAATCAATGGATCAAATTGAGAATGCGTACCGATCACAATTGATCACAATGGTCGTACCATACGGCAAAGTGCTGATCTTCGACTCAAGCTGTCTGCACGGCAACGTTCTCAATGAGACAAAAACTTCACGTTGGTCAATTAATTGTCGTTTCACTGGGCTGTTGACTCCGTTTACTAACCCCGAGCGTCGTTTGGGCACTTATTACCTGCCGATAACAACTCGTGCCGCAACCAAAATGGGTTTAGAAATAATGAATACTGACAAGGCCTAGTCTGTGAACACGATCTCAGCACCAGCACAAAAAGGTACGAAGGCTTACACGACGCCACGTTCTTTTGGCGGATTTCAGATTCCGATCACAATGCAGAGCACGAATTTAAGAAATTATTGTGAGAAAAACGGTCTTGTTTTTCATTTGCACGTAGTCGAAAATCAAATCCCGAACACATATCTCGTGCTTGAGTCTTTAGTTGAAAAAGCTGATAGTTATGACGGAATTGTCATGTGCAGTGTGTCAATGCTGCCGACTGATCCACGAATTCGCAAATCAGTCGTTACCTGCATTATTGAGCAGGGCTGCAAACTGCACTTCACCTTTGAACAGATCGTAGTTTCGTCGCTTGAAGAGTTAGCAGAACTCGAAGAACTTGTCTCATTGGTTGCACTATCAACTAGTCAGCAGTTACTTACAAATTCACTAGATCAAAGTTCCGTATGAGTCGCATTCTCGTAACAGGCATTACCTCACCACTTGGCCAAGCCGTCGGAAGAAAACTTCAAGCTGAAGGTCACCGAGTCGTCGGCACATTGCGTTCTTCACGAGTTTCAGCTGCGGGCCTGCCCGCTGACGAACTTGTTGCGCTCGATCTTGAAAACAAGTCATCATTTACAAATATCAATGGTGGCTTTGATGCTTTTGTTCACGTAGCCGCAGCGAGCGAAGGCACAGCCGAAGAGTTGATGACAATTACTGGCCTTGGTACTCTGCACCTTGTCGAGCGTGCAAAATTTTTAAGCGTCGGTCGCATCATCCACATTTCGTCCATGGCCGTCTATGGGCAGATTAACGAAGCAATTGTGAGCGAAAAGACCCAAATCAACCAGTCAATTCCTTACGGCGCCGCCAAGTGGGCAGCGGAGTGCTACTTAGATAACGAAAGAAGCACCGTGAACGCCGTAAGCATTCGCTCTCCGGCAATTGCTGGAAACCGCACGCACAGACACTTTTTGGCAAAAATACTAAACAAAATGTCGCGGGGCGAGCCATCTATTTCGGCTGCGAATCCTGACCACATGTTCAACAATATTGTGCACGAAGACAAGATTGCCGAATTTGTTAACTCTCTGCTTTTAAAGAAATTTGTGCAGTCATACCAAGCGTTTCCAATTGCATCAACCGATCCAATTCCGCTTCGAAAAATTGTTGAACGATTAGCCGCGGAAACCAACTTCAAAGGCGAGATCAAATGGCATTCTGCAAACTCATCGCCATTCAGTATTGACTCGTCGGCTGCGATCAAACTCGGTTACAAACCGCTCACCACCCAAGCCACACTTGACCTCTGGATGCGCGACACGGTTTGATTCACTGCCAGAATTTCAAACCGAACTTCCTTACTCCTCATCTTGTACTCAGGATCTCGGCCTCTGCTATCAAAAGAGTGGGTAGTTGTTCGGATTCAAAAGCTCCTCGCTTTGTGCTACTGGCGCCGTGGATCTGAGTTTCTTTCTGTTTGACAAAGTCTGCTTAACTTTAATAATCCCGCTTATGTGAGATGCGAGCCAATCATTCATAGCCGGACTGTAGTGAACTCTGTCAAGATACAAAGGAAATGGTTGGTCATCTTGATCAATGTCAAGTAACGAAATTGCGCCGTATCCAAAAACTTTTTTAAGCCCAATTCTTTCGAGTTCTTTGTAGAGCATCCCGACAAGTAATTTTCTTGGATTTGATTCGTTTATCCTTGGCAGCAACCTCTGATCGGTTCGACAATTTAGGGCTTGATTTGGCTCAATAAAGCGCCGAATTTCAACCCCAAAACTGTTCTCAACAAAATCTTGAATTGCTACTGCGGACGCATATCGCAATTTAATATTTGCTAGACACGTTTCAATTAATTCACCCGAAAAGAAAGAAGCATTAAATGCCAAGCTCTCTTTTGAACTATTTGGAATCAGTTCAACAATTTCCGAAATCGGAGTGTTCCTAAACTCGATGTCTTGGCTTTTTTTAAGAATCTCATCAAAAAAAGGGACTATACCATCGGCACCTCCAGCTGAGTAGTAGCAGTCGTTAAATCCGTTTAAAAAAATCGCTTGATCTGGAACATTGCCAGAAAAGCAATGGTCAAGAAGTCTTAGAGCCGAGTGCAACGAAGTATGGTTTCCGGCACCGTAGTTGAAAACTGCGACCTTTGTCTTGCTCCTTGAATTTAACTTTGACTCAAGATAAGCGCTTATCGTTTGGTCATCTGCAACGTCATCACCGACGGTTGTTGAGCCACCATAGCAATGCACTTTGTAAATATCTGGATTCGAAGTTCTATTGGTTCCATTTGAACGCGCACCGTCGCTCCCAATATTGAAATTTTTTGACGAACACTCTCGAATACCCAGATAACCAAATCTCTCGTAAGTTCGACGAAGCGACAAACGATTGTCGAAGAGAATTTCTTCAATCTCAGCGAGTGACTTGTTTGGAAACGCAGTCGAAAGCTCGGCTATTTTGTGTCCTGTCTGCTCCAATAATTCAAAAATTGTATGGTTTCTTACAAATTGATTTTCACGCATGACATCGTCAAGCGTATATCACCAACAAGATCGGTGCGGGAACGAGTTTTGTTACACGGTTTGGAATTAGCATCTCGGGGGTGAGTGCGTATCGCGAGCAGTTCAGTCTTGACCCGCGAGTTGCATATTTGAATCACGGGTCATTTGGCTCGGTGCCAAAAGTCGTCGCTGAGGCTCAGCGCGAGTTTCAAATGCTCGAAGAAAGTAATCCGAATCTTTTTTTTCGCACCACGTTGCCAAAGCTGCACGATGAAGCGCGCGCGTTAGTTGCCGAGTGGCTCGGCACTTCGCCAGAACTATTTGCATTCGTACCCAACGCATCGCAAGGCGTGATTACCGCAGCCAGCGCGCTGATCACCAAACCACGTTCACAAATCGTCGCCACCAGTCTCGGCTACGGCGGTGTGTTGAACGGCCTCGCTGAGATCGCCCGTCGCACGCAAAGCACTTTGCGTATCGCCGAGATTGACTTCGCCGCGGGCGCGCAGACCGCAGACGAAATCGCCGACAGCGTTTTCGCCGCTCTGACGAACGAAACGACACTCGTGGTTCTTGACCAAGTCACATCTGAGACTGCACTGCTTCTCCCCATCGATCAAATTGTTCGCACAATTCGCCGCGTCTCGCCGCACGCTCGAGTCGTGATCGACGCCGCACACGCACCCGGCATGTTGACCCCAGCGTTGCCAGCAGATTTCGACGTGTGGGTCGGCAACTTTCATAAATGGATATGCGCTCCGCGCGCGTCTGCTGGCCTTGTTTGTCGCACAAGTGAAATTGCGAATCAGATGGCGCCGCTCGCGCCTTCGTGGGACTTCGAAGCGGGGTTTCCGAAATCATTTTTCTCTCAAGGCACCGACGACTATTCGAGCTATCTCGCAACACCGCACGCAATTAAATTTTGCGAATCAATTGGTGTTGACAAACTTGATGCGCATAATCGTGAAGTTCTGAACGACGCTGCAATAATGTTGCAAAACCATTGGGGCACCGAACCAGTTGTACCGGTAGAAATTTCTAGCCCGTGGATGCGACTAGTTCGACTTCCGCTTAAGAAACAGTTAACTAGGCCTGAATGCGATGTGCTCACACTGAAAATCAGCCAAGAGTTGAAAACCGAAACAGTGATCGTGCCACCAGGCGACGCAACCTATGTTCGTCTCTCGGCATTCATTTATAACGAACTAGCCGACTATGAGAGCCTGAAAAAATTCCAGATCTAGTTGCAGGCTAAGTTTAAAGACAGCAAAATATGGCAAGACCACCAATCATCGTCGGAGACCATAAATATTCGGGTACAGATGCACACCGCACATTGCTAAGTGTCGGTTCGCTGTGGCGTCATCACATGCACGATGTCAAGCGAAATCCGAGTCGAGTCGCCACAGTCGGCGCCGAACTTGCACAAAGTCTTGAGTCACTCATCGGGCTTCGCACCGACAAAAACCCCGAACACGAACTTGGCGCGAGGCTTGAGCAACTTGGCGAATCAGCGGCATCCAAGATCGACGAAATTGATCCGCAGAAACTTGCAACTTGGCTCGGCAGTTTGTGGCCAACACTTGCAAAACTTCACGAACCAGCAAACCGTGATGCGACAACAACACAGTCCATAAATGTCGGCAAGATCGTCGGCATTCAAGTTTCAACCAACAGCGTGCCAAAAATTTCGATCGCACGCGGCCAAGTCAATTTCGATGGCCTTGATGGCGATCGTCAAATGGCTCGCACACACCACGGTCGCCCTTGGCAGGCACTCTGCATTTGGAGCGACGAAGTGATTGCTCACCATGTGAATGCCGGTCACCCGATCGCACGCGGCAGCGCGGGCGAAAACATCACGGTCAGTCAACTCGATTGGGCGAAAGTTCGCCCTGGCGCGACGCTCGAGTTTGGTTCGGTGAGAACACAAATTACGGGATACGCGATTCCGTGCAAGAAAAACGCACGATGGTTTAGCGACGGCGATTACCAACGCCTCTCACACGAACTTGGTGCGGTAAGTCGTGTCTACTGTTTAGTCACTCAGCCTGGCGAAATTGCCGTCGGCGACACTGTGATCTGCAATTGATTTGTGCAAACAGTTGATAATTAAAAATAATTAGCAGGTTGCCGCGCTGACACTGGCTTCGTTGAGGTCAGCAATTAGCGCATCGCGAGTCTTAAGGTCGGCGACGCCCATTGTCCACTTGGAGCCGCACAAGATCGGCGTATCGACCCAAGTTTGATCGCTGCCAGTTGTGCCGAGCAGCGCAAGTGCCTCGTCGCTCACTCGCTGTTTTTCTTCTTCGCTGACATAAATATCAAAATCAATCTGCTTATTGTCGCGCTTGCACTGCCACGACTCTTTATTTTCTGACGGAGATTTTTGCCAAAGCGATGTCAACGGCTCGCAAACAACTTTGGCGATGTCGCCAGCGACACCTGTCGGGGCGACGAAATCAGAATCGACGGGCACGTCTGAAGTTGAGTTGTTGCCGCCACATGAAATGACGACAAGCAGCAGGGTTGTTAAAGCAAGTTTTTTCATTGGCACTCCCAACGGGATTTGAACCCGTGCCGCCACCTTGAGAGGGTGGTGTCCTAGGCCGCTAGACGATGGGAGCAAGTAGCCCTCTCACGCTATCTGTCGAATCAGTCGCGTGCCCGCCCCGAGTCGCAGCTGCCGTGCCCGAGTTAGCTGCCCCTACTCCGACCCCGCTCGCGCACGCAGGCGATGTTGAGGGCGCGGCATCAGCATTACTAAGCGAAAAATTTCGATCAGGAAACGCCACAAACAATGTGGCCAACAGCGCCACCACAACAACAGGACCCAAACCGCTGCCACGCACCCACCGCACAAACCTGGTGCGCAGTTGAGTTTCTAAAATAGTTATAAAACTCTATAGATGCACTAGTTAAACTACAAATTAGTTTCTGAATTTTGACTCAACTAATTAGTGAATGGTGCTCGTCGGTAGCGCCTCTAAATCTGCGCAGTTATTCGCGATAGCGATTCAAGATTCGGCGACGACGTTCGATTTCGTTTCTACGAGTTCGCACTGATTGAATCGCTAGAACGGCAAAAATCGCAATTGCAATCAAGGAAATAGCAAACATCCAAATGTCCATGCTGTCGTCCTTTGTTTTGCATATTTACTTGCCAATTACTTAGTGTATCTAACAATGTTATAAACAACGAGATACCTTGCTGACTTCAAAGCAGTTATATTGGCATCTGTGGCAGACCCAAAAAACACCCGTGAATGCTTGATAAAGGCGACAATACGAGCCATCGAAAAAGAGGGCGAATCAGGGGTGCGAATTCGAGACATATGCAAGGCAACCAACACGACTGCCCCGTCGGTCTACTACTTCTTCGGCGACCGACTCGGGCTGATTCGAGCAGCACAGGCCAGTCGTTATCGACTGCCGCTCGCAACTTTGCAATACGACTTCGCTGAGGCTGTTTATTTGTGCAAGAGTAAAAACGAGTTCACCAAAATCGTACACCAAATTTTAGAAGTCATTTACTCTGAAAAACGAAAGCCAGTGCGATCTAAGCGGGTCAATGTTCTAGGAAACGCCCAATCAGATCGACTATTAGCCAGAGAACTTGCAAGCATTCACGATGGCATCAATAAAGTCGCTGCTGAACCAATTCGATACGCCCAAGCGAAAAAATGGATTGACGAAGACTTCAATCCACAGATGTTTTACTCGTGGTTAGTCGGCACGCTTAATGGAAGAGCTTTAATTGATCTTGATGGCACTCACCCAGAGAGCGATGACTGGGACTTCATTGCCAAGCGAGCAGTTTGCAGATTATTAGGCATCGACGAACCCAAGCCGACCAAAAAGCCACGACGCAACCAAACAACCAAGTAACGCGAACCAATGCGCGAGCACTCGCTTTGTTGCTCGGCGCTAAGAACTAGATTTGTGTCGTGACAAGTAATGAGAAAATACGTGGATTAGATCCAATGTATTTTGATCGTCGTCGCAGCCTCGAAGGGGCATTGAAATGGGCTGGTGTTGCGTCAGAACCCCGAAACGCCGTTGATGTAGGGGCGAATGTCGGTCAGACACTTGAGACTTTTACTTCTTGGTGGCCGGGTCTTCACTGCCTATCACTTGAGCCTCTACCAGAAGCATTTCAAAAACTTGAAGCCATGGCATCAAAAATTGGCGCAAGGGCAGAAGTTATGAATGTTGGTGTAAGTGATGGTTCTGGGTCGCTAACTCTTCATTCAAGTAAATCGCAGTCAACAAACTCGTCATTCAATAGATTCAATAAAGACGCAGAGACCGTGACGGCGCATCGCGGTTTACGTGACTCGCCATCTCATCTTGAACTGGGAAGTGAAGACAACTACAAAGTCGACGTTAAGATTCAGACCTTAGATTCGATTCTCGCAAGCAACCCAGGGTCTAACGCGACAAAAGTTTTCACTGAAAATGGACTCGATGTTTTAAAGATCGATACGCAGGGTTGGGAGATACCGGTACTTCGCGGCTCAAAAGAAGTGCTGAAAAGAACAAAAGTTGTGCTTACCGAATGGCAATTTGATGACGTTTACGGCACACCACCACCGTTTCATGAACTTGACAAGATTCTCAGCGATGCTGGTTTCCGTTTGTGGGATATTGCTCACATCTACAAAGATCTCAAAAACCTTCGCACTTTATGGGTTGATTTGATTTACGCAAGACCCAAGCGTTAGCGCGAGTAGTTTCACAGATTTGGCGCAGTTGGGTGCTTCGCACTGATAAATACGAAGCTTTAGCAAAGCAGCACTAAGTGCTGCGAAGTTGCGAGGCGCAACCGCGCAACAAAGCATTTATCAGTGCTATGCACTGATAAATGCGAAGTTGGGGAGCAAGGAATCGAACCCTGAATAACAGAACCAGAATCTGCTGTGTTGCCAGTTACACCACTCCCCAGAGTGACGGTTTTACGATATCGCAAATATCTAATTAATTAGTCCACGAATCAACACGTTGAAAGCCAACAATGCGACCAACGGCAACACCCGCAGCCTCTTGAAGATTGCGCCTGAATGCATCGCCACCCTGAATCACACTCGTGCGAGTCGATGATGAACTCGCATCAAGACCAACCTCGTTAGCAATCAATTTTGCGCGCAGAAGATGAAACGGATCGCTAACAATCAACACACGATCAATTTCGAGATCTCTCGCAACTCGCGAAACAGCAAACAAAGATGCATAAGTAGTCGTGCCAGAATTTTCTTCAAAAATCAGGTCGCCAGCCACGCCGCTTGACTCAAAAAACTTGCGCGAAGCGGCCGCCTCAGTAAATCGATCGCCTTCTTGCTTGCCCCCCGTGACCACGATGTACGAAGCCAAGTTGAGGTTCCATAACTCGAGTGCGTGGTCGAGGCGAGCCTGAAGTTGTGGCGATGGCCGACCGTCATATTGAGCAGCGCCAAGCACGACGATTGCGCCAACTGGTTGGCGATCAGCGCTACGACCTGTGTTCCACACTTGCAATAACGAGACTAAAAAGTAAACCGCCGCAATTAGAACAGTTAAACCAAGCGACTGAAAAACTCGTCGCAACTTCATTGATTAAAACTCGCTTAGATCTTTTTGGCGAGTGCGACGTCAATTCGCTTGAGCGTCGCGTCTCGACCCAAAATCGCAATCGGTTCAAACAATGGCGGACCAACACTGCGCCCAGTAACAGCCACCCGCAGAGGCGCTTGCATCTTGCCCAGTTTCAACGAATGCTTTTCACCGACCGATTCAACCACGGCTTTGAGCGCATCAGGTGTGAACTCGCATGTCTTGAAAGCATCGCGAATCTCGATCAGAGTTGCACTCGCCCACTCTGGCGCGAACGCTTTGGTAAAAGCAGCATCATCAATCGGCGGCAAATCGCAGAACAAAAAGTCGACCATGCTCGGCACATCTTGCAGCAACTGCACACGAGTCTGAACTAATGGCGCAATTTCTGCGAAAATTTTTGCATCATAATCTTGTGCTTGCCACGGTGCTTTTTCGCCAATTAGCCATGGCTCACAGGCGCGAATGAACTCATCAACCGGCATCGCGCGAATGTAGTCGGCGTTGAACGAATGCAATTTGACGATGTCAAAAAACGCCGGCGAATGATTGACGCTGCTCAAATCAAACTCGGCAGTTATTTTTTCGAACGGCACAATCTCTGTGTCACCGATGGGCGCCCAACCCAGCGTCATCAAATAGTTTTTCATCGCCGCCGAGAGAATGCCTTCTTCGCGATATTGCTCAACTGCAACCTTGTCGCGACGCTTCGAAAGTTTCTTACGTTGCTCGTTAACAAGCACTGGCACGTGAGCCCAAATGGGTGGCTCGTGGCCAAGCGCACGCCAAATCATCTGTTGTTTTGGCGCATTTGGCAAGTGCTCTTCGGCACGCACAACATGAGTAATGCCCTGAGTCACGTCGTCAACGACGTTGGCCAATAAGAACACGGGCGAACCGTTGCCACGTAACAAGACAAAATCTTCGATTGTCGAATTATCAAACTCGACACTGCCCCGAACTTGATCTTGAACAATTGTCGAACCTGCCGGCACACGAAAACGCAAGACTCGACCTTCGCCTGGCCCCAAACCGCGATCACGCGAATAGCCGTCGTAGCCCTGTCGTTCGTTTTGTTTGCCTGATTCTTTGGCACGTTTCTGAATATCTTCAGATGACAAGTCGCAATAATACGCTGCGCCTTGTGCGAAAAGTTTCTCAGCAGCTTCAACATGTAAAGCAGCGTTAGCCGATTGAAAGAATGGCCCTTCAAAGTGCGAATCTTTATTGTCAATGCCGAGCCAAGCAAGCGCATCGAGAATGCCCTGTGTCCATTGCGGATTATTTCTTGAATCATCGGTGTCTTCTATCCGTAAAACGAAAACACCATTTGATTGCAGCGCAAGAATCCAGTTGTAAAGAGCAGTTCGTGCACCGCCGACATGAAAATAACCTGTTGGTGACGGCGCGAATCGGTAGCGCGGTGTCTGTGCCATCTGTCATCAGGCTATCTCGGTGAGCGTAAGCACCCGAGACAGAACTATCGTTGAACACATGGCAAAGAAAACTCTCGAACATGAAGGTCATCCAGACCATCGCGCACTCGCTGGTGGTTCGGCGCGCGCTGGAGTGTTCGGTTTCAGTGACGGCTTAGTTTCGAACGTTTCTTTGATAATTGGTTTTGCTGCCGGCGGTGTTGATTCAAGTGTTGTTCGACTCGCCGGCATCGCTGCTGCGGTTGCTGGTGCGGCAAGTATGGCTGCTGGTGAATGGGTTTCAATTAGCGCACAGAACGACCTGGTCGAACGCGAGATGGCGCTCGAGTTGCGAGAGTTAAAACTTCACCCAGAAGCCGAAACTTCTGAACTCGCCGCAATGTATCGACAGCATGGCATGTCGCGCGAGCAAGCCGCAATTTCGGCTGCTGAAGTTATGCGTGACCCTGAGCGTGCAGTGGTCGTGCACGCTCGCGAAGAGTTTGGTCTTGATGCGGGCAACTTGCCAAACCCGATTCAGATTGCGTTTATCTCACTCGTCACATTTTTGGCTGGCGCAATGTTGCCAGTTTTGCCATGGATTTTTAGTAGCGGTGGCTCGGCAAAATATTCGTCAGTCATCGTTGCCATAATCGCAGCCGCTGTAGCCGGATATGCAATCGGGCAACAAGCCGAACGATCAAAAACTTTAAGTGCGGTTCGACAAGTAGCAATCATGTTGCTGGCTGTTGGTGTCACATACGTAATTGGTCGCCTTGTCGGCGTGTCAATCAACTAAGAAACCTCAAAACGAATTGACGACAAAATGACAATTGGCCAGCAAACAAATGTTTATGGCGAACCACTTGAGCCATGTAATTTCGATCCAATAACTGGCTACTACCGAACGGGTTGCTGTGAAACTGGTGGCGACGACACCGGAGTTCACACGGTGTGCGCGATCATGACCGCAGAGTTTCTCGAATACTCAAAATCTGTTGGCAACGATCTCTCGACCCCGATGCCTCAATATGGTTTTGCTGGGCTAAAGCCTGGCGACCAATGGTGTCTTTGTGCGCCACGTTGGCAAGAAGCATTCGAGGCTGGCAAAGCGCCAAAAGTTAAGTTGCGATCAACTCACACATTCACACTTGAATTCGTTGCGCTAAAAAATCTTGAAGCGCACGCAATCGACAGATAATTTTTAAGCGCCGGTAAGTGCGCGCCAACTGCCTGGCATGCCCGTGCGAACTTGTTCTGGTGTCATCAGCATCGTGCTCTCTGGCACCATGTCAACAAGCGCGCGAATTTCTGAATAGTGATGCGATGCATCACCCAAACCAGCGAATAACTCTTTGCGCCGAGCAACTAGATCGGCTGGTGGGTCAAGCAACATGAAACCCCAAATGCCGAACGCAATCGTCAAATCATGAATCACAGGTGCTCGCCCATATTTCGAGGCGCGACGCAAAGCGATTGCAATTGCTCCACGAATTGCATCATCGGCAGACTCACCCGGCTGCAACACGATTGAGTCGCGCAAGCCTTCGGCGAGCTTCAGCACATAACCCTGATCGGGGCCTTGATGGCCAAGTTTTTGACCCTTGGGTTGTCGGCTCACGATTGCCGCAGGTTTATCGTTGCGCCACGGTGACGGCACATGCTCGGGTGAAGAATATGTTCGCGGACGATCTGTCGGATCTAATGGCGTGAACTTTGGTGCTGACATTTCGCGACCAGCCTAGAACATTTAACGCAAGATCAAGATTGCAAATGCAACAAGCCGTAAACAAGCGACTCTTCAAGAGCGTGCCACGACGCTTCGATGATGTTTGTCGAAACACCAATGGTTGTCCACGTGCGTTCACCGTCGGTGGCATCAATCAGTACGCGAGTAACCGCACCAGTTGCCGAACCAGAGTCGAGAATTCGAACTTTATAGTCGGTGAGATGCACGCGCTCTAATTGCGGATAACTTGCTCGCAAAGCTTCACGCAACGCGGTGTCGATCGCATTTACCGGACCGTTGCCTTCAGATGTAAACACACTGCGAGTTTCACCGACCCAAACTTTGACAGTGGCTTCTGTAGTAAATGTGCCAGTTGCTGCTTCGTCGGTAATGACGCGCATTGATTCGACTTTGAAAAAGGATTGATCAAATCCTGCGGCGCGACGCATCAGCAACTCAAGCGATGCATCGGCTGCTTCGAAATGGTAACCCTCGAACTCAAGTCGCTTTAGATCGTCGATAACTTGACCAATTGCTGGGCCATCAAGTTTGATGCCCAATTCTTGAGCCTTCATCGTGATTGTTGCGCGACCTGCCATTTCTGAAACCAAAAAGCGTGTGCCATTGCCGACGAGTTCTGGCGACACGTGTTCATATGCATCTTTAGCGCGTGCGATTGCCGAAACATGCAGACCTGCTTTGTGGGCAAATGCCGATACACCGACATATGGTGCTTGCGGGTTCATTGGGCGATTCAAAACTTCAGCAACATGATTGCTCACTTGAGTGAGACGCTCGAGATGGCCTTCAGGTAGACACTTGTAGTCAAGTTTGAGCTGCAAGTTTGGAATGACAGTCGTCAAGTTTGTGTTGCCAGTGCGCTCACCCAAACCGTTGAGCGTGCCCTGCACGTGTCGTGCACCACTTTGTACGGCGGCAAGCGAATTAGCTACTGCACAACCTGTGTCATCGTGACAATGAATGCCGATTATGACGTCAATGCCCATGTGGCGACGAACTTCAGCAACGATTCTTTCGACTTCGTTTGGCAATGAGCCACCGTTTGTGTCGCACAACACCAAATGTGTTGCACCACCAATAACTGCTGCTTCTAGAACTCGCAACGAAAATTCGGCGTTGTGTTTGTAGCCATCAAAGAAGTGCTCCATATCGACAAGCACGCGACGGTTGTTGGCAACTAGGTATTTAACCGAATCGCTGACCATCGCCACACCCTCGTCAAGCGTGGTTTGCAGGGCCTGTTCAACGTGATACGCCGAACATTTAGCCACAATGCACACTGCGCTCGTTTCGGCTTCGACCAAATTACGCAACGTCGGATCATCATCAACTTTGCCCATCGGGCGACGAGTCGAGCCAAACGCGACGAGTGTCGAAGTTTTCAGGCTCAGTTCAGTGCGAGCACGCGCAAAGAACTCGATGTCTTTCGGATTGGCACCAGGCCAACCGCCTTCAATGTAGTGAACACCAAGAAAATCGAGTTGTTCAGCAATGCGTAGTTTGTCTTGCACGCTTGCCGAAACACCTTCGACCTGCATGCCGTCACGAAGTGTGGTGTCAAAGACTTCGACGAGTTCACGGTTTTGTGACATGAGTTCTACTTCGCCAACTCACACCATTGCTTGTAGCGGTCGTCTTGACCACGCACGGCTTTGGCATAGGTTGCGGCAATCGCCGTTGTCATCGGACCAGGGCAAGGAATCTTGCGTTCGTCGACCGAATTAACTGAGCCAACTTCGGCAGCAGTGCCGCAAACGAAAATTTCGTCGGCGATGTAGAGATCGCTGCGGGCGATGTTGTCGACGCGAATATCAAAACCCAAGTCACGAGCAATAGTTGTGACGCTCGACTGTGTGATGCCTTCAAGTGCACCAGCCGAAAGTGGCGGTGTCAAGATAATGCCGTTGCGTACGCAAAAAATATTCTCGCCTGTGCACTCGGCAACCAAACCACTTGGTGAGAGCATGATCGCCTCGTCATAGCCGGCTTTGAGCGCTTCGACTTTTGCCAACGACGAGTTGACGTAATTACCAACCGTCTTTGCCGCGGGTGGCATCGTGTTGTGATCGTGTCGTGTCCATGATGAAATTTTCATGCGTACACCTTTTTGAACTGCGTCGTCACCAAGATAAGCACCCCATGGCCAACACGCGATCGCCACATCAACTTTGCACGGCAATGTATTGAGACCCATTTCGCCGTAGCCGTAATATGCGATCGGACGAATGTAACAAGACGGTAGGCCAGTTGATTTAACGGTCTGCTTAGTTGCTTCGACAAGTTCTTCAACCGAATACGGCAGGTCCATGCCCATGATTTTCGCGCTGTTGTGCAAGCGCTTCATGTGGTCAGTCAAACGAAAAACTGCAGGGCCATTTGCCGTCTCATATGCGCGAATGCCCTCGAAGACGCCGGTGCCGTAGTGCAGTGTGTGAGTGAGAACATGCACCTTTGCGTCGTCCCAATTGACGAGCGAGCCGTTCATCCAAATTTTTGGGGTGGTTGTGATTGGCATTAGGTCTCCTGATTTTTCTAATTTTCAGTCTATGAGTGAGGCGTTAAATATTTGCCTTGACGCGACGTGCGATTTCGTCACCGACTGCGACAGTTGAGCCAGAAACAGGCTCGACGCAAGCATCTCGCAACGTTGCGGCAGCTTTTGTCTCGCCGAGAAATTCAAGCATGTGGGCAGCCGACAAGATCGCTGCGACAGGGTTAGCAACGCCATTGCCGGCAATATCTGGCGCCGAACCGTGCACCGGTTCAAACATTGAAGGACCACTGCGAGTTGGGTTCAAATTTGCCGACGATGCAACGCCGATGCCACCCGAAACAGCGCCACCCAAATCGGTGAGAATGTCGCCGAACAAATTGTCGGTGACGATTACGTCATAGCGGTGTGGGTCTTGCACAAAATATATGCACGCAGCATCAACATGGTTATAAGAAGTTGCAACATCGGTAAATTCTTTGCCGACACGATCAAATGTGCGCTGCCACAAGTCGCCCGCAAAAGTGAGCACATTAGTTTTGTGAACAAGCGTTAAATGTTTGCGACTCCGCGTGCGCGCAAGTTCAAACGCGTATCGCACGCAACGCTCGACACCTTTTGCAGTGTTAACACTGCCCTGCGTTGCAACTTCGTCGGGCGTGCCACGGCGCAGCACGCCACCTTCGCCGACATACGGGCCTTCAGTATTTTCGCGAATGACTACAAAATCATGCGGCTTAGTGTGCCCCGGGGCCGTGCCGCTAAACGGGCGTCGATTTATGTATAGATCTAACTCAAATCGCATCTTCAACAACAGACCGCGCTCGATAACCCCCGGTGGCACACCAGGCGTACCGACGGCGCCAAGCAAAATCGCGTCGAACTTGCGCAGCTCGGCAAGAGTCGCATCTGACAAAACTTCGCCGTCGCGCAAATATCGCGCACCACCCAGATCGAAATTGGTTGTCGCAAGTTTGACGCCAGTCGCGCCAATAACTTTTAGTGCCTCGGCAAGAACTTCTGGACCAATACCGTCGCCACCGATGACAGCAACACGATGACCAGCCACAGAATTATTCGTTGCCATGTGTTTTGTCATTCAGTTTTTGCGAAACCATGCCTTTAATCGTACGGCGCAAACACGTGCGAAAGCCGACCATTAACTTGACGCCATCTAGATAGCATTTTTAAGGTCATGATCCATAAACTTTCGCGAAAAACCTTTGAGAGATTGCGTGAAGAGCACGCAGACTTAACAACTCGTGGTCGCATTGTGGCCGCAGAGAAAATTGCCCGTGCCCGTGAACACGGCGACCTGAAAGAAAACGGCGACTATCACGCAGCAAAAGACGAACACGGCCACATGGAAGCCCGCATTCGACAACTCGAATCAATTCTTGAACAAGCCGAAATCGTCGAACCATCGGAAGATGGCACGGTTGGTCTTGGCATGATTGTGACAGTGCTTTACGACGGCGACGAAGAATCGATGGCCGAAAGTTATTTGATCGGACATATCGAAGAAATTAGTGAGGCGCCTGTGATGAGCCCAACATCGCCGCTTGGTTCAGCGCTTCTTGGCGCAAGGGTTGGCGATGTTGTTGAATACGACGCACCTAATGGCAAGTTGAAAGTCAAAGTTTTAGAGACGCGATCACAGTGACGACTGATTCGGTGGCGCAGATACCTGGCCTGCCAAACGGTTTCGAAATCGAATTGCCAGGTCGTGGAAAAACTTTTTATCGCGAGAAAAAAGGCCCTGCCGGTGCACCAACGCTGATGCTGTTGCACGGCTGGACAGCAACAGCCGACTTGAACTGGTTCACATGTTTCGACGCATTGAGCGAAAACTTTAACGTTGTTGCGCTCGATCTGCGTGGGCACGGCCGTGGCATTCGCACAAAAACAAATTTCAAACTCGAAGATTGCGCTGATGACGTCGCCGCACTCGCCGACGTACTCGGCATTTCAACTTTTATTCCGGTTGGTTATTCGATGGGTGGCACGGTTGCGCAATTGTTGTGGCAGCGACACGAACAGCGAGTGCGAGGCATCGTGTTATGTAGCACCGCGAGTCATTTTGCAAAATCACGTGAAGAAAAATTAAGTTTTTTTGGCCTCACTGGTCTCGCTGCACTTTCGAGACTGACCACAGCGCAAGCGCGCACATGGTTGACCGATCAACTTTATCTACAACGTAAGTCAAACGGATTAGCACCTTGGGCAGTTAAGCAAATCGCATCACACGACTGGCGTCACATTCTCGAGGCTGGTAGCGCTATCGGCAATTTCGACTCGCGCGATTGGTTGCCAAAGTTCGATGAACCCGCCGCAGTTGTGATCACGACAGATGACGGCGTCGTCGCACCAGAGCGACAAACTGAGCTCTATCAGTTATTGAAAAATGTTGAGGTTTTCGAAGTGCACGGTGGGCACAACGCAGTGTTTGCAAAAAAAGAATTCTTCGTGCCGACACTCGTCGAAGCATGCATGTCGGTTTATTTTCGGTCGTCCCGCTAGCGCAAGCCAGCACAAGCTGACGCAAGCTCGCGCGAGCCAGCACAAGCCAGCACAAGTTACGACTTTTACTCGATTGTTTCGAGACTGACGACAACTTTCGGGTCGCGCCACAAATTATTAACCGCATCAGCCAAACTGCCGCGAGCCGAACCTGCATCGGTGACAATGTCGTCGGGCGTGTCGGCGAAGCGCAACACTGAAGCCACACCATTGTCGCAAACACTGACAACCAGTCGCACTCGTCGGCGCTGTGGGTGTTGACTCGGCGGAACCTCGCTTGCATCTTCGCTCACGGGGCTTTCGTCGCGGTCGATCGGCGCAGCCCATCCGCACGTAAGAACAACTGCGGCGTCAAACATGCGGGCTATCGCACTGCTCGGTGCGTCGAGTAATTCGTAAACATCGCCGTGTTCGGCGAGAAAACTTATTCGCAACGCCCCATTGTGATTAGAACGCACGCCGTCGGGGTCAACAATGCTGACACCATATAAACGGGCGCGTGGCAAATCGAAACCGTCGAGAGATGTGTGCAGGCTAGATTCGACGCACTTGGCTAGGTCAATTGGTTCAAGTTGTTTTTGCATGCCTGAATGTGTGCCATGCGCACAAACTCGGCTCACCTGGCCAGCCAGATGCGGGTTGAGTCGCTGAATTAAACAGGCAGAATAGAACCGTGAATTCGCAACCAAAGACCCTGGCGCAAAAAATTTGGGATCGCCACGTGGTCAGTTCTGGACCAAACCAACCAGACCTCATATATATCGACTTGCACCTAGTTCACGAAGTGACGAGCCCGCAGGCGTTCGATGGTTTGCGCTTGGCCCAACGCACCGTTCGCCGACCAGACCTCACAGTTGCAACCGAAGACCACAATGTGCCGACAGAAAATATTCATTTGCCGATCGCTGATGAGATATCAGCAAAACAAATCGAAGTGTTGCGCAACAACACCAAAGAGTTCAACATCACGCTCTACTCAATGGGCAACCCAGGTCAAGGCATCGTGCACGTGATTGGCCCCGAGCAAGGTCGCACACTGCCAGGCATGACAATTGTTTGCGGCGACAGCCACACAGCTACACACGGCGCATTCGGCGCACTCGCATTTGGCATTGGCACAAGCGAAGTCGAACATGTTTTGGCGACGCAAACTTTGCCTCAAGCGCGACCCAAGTGGATGAGCGTAAATGTTGAAGGTGTTGCGCCGAGTGGAGTAACCGCAAAGGACATAATCCTCGCCGTGATTGGCCAAATCGGCACCGGCGGCGGCATCGGGCATGTGATCGAATATCGCGGTGCGGCGATTCGCGCGCTGTCGATGGAAGGTCGCATGACAGTTTGCAATATGTCGATCGAAGCCGGAGCGCGTGCAGGTCTAGTTGCGCCTGACGAAACGACTTTCAATTATCTGCGTGGTCGCGAGTTCGCACCTGCAGGCGCAAAATTTGACGAAGCGATCGCCGACTGGCAGACATTGCGCACCGACGATGGCGCCGTGTTTGACAAAGAAGTCACGATTGATGCGAGCAAACTTTCACCACACGTAACTTGGGGCACGAACCCAGCCCAAGTTGTTGCTCTCGACGGTTGCGTGCCGACGCCAAGTGATTACAGCGATGCAACTGAGCGCGACAGCGTGACTCGCGCACTCGAATATATGGGCCTGCAAGCGGGCACTGCGATTCGTGACATCAAAGTCGACACAGTTTTTATTGGATCATGCACCAACTCGCGCATCGAAGACTTGCGTGCTGTGGCGAACGTCGTACGAGGTCGAAAAGTTTCTGTAAAACGCGTGATGGTTGTACCAGGCAGTCACGCCGTGAAATTGCAAGCACAAGCTGAGGGTCTCGACAAAATTTTCATCGATGCGGGCATTGACTGGCGCGAGCCTGGTTGCTCAATGTGTTTGGCGATGAACCCCGACAAACTTGCGCCACAAGAACGCGCTGCTAGCACCTCAAATCGCAATTTCGAAGGCCGACAAGGTCGCGGTGGTCGTACTCATTTGGTCTCGCCTGCCGTTGCGGCCGCAACCGCTGTTGCCGGCCATTTTGCGTCTCCGGAAGACTTGTCGTGAAAGCCGTTCGAATAATTTCTGGTCGCGGCGTGCCGTTGAAGCGCAGCGACGTTGATACTGATCAGATAATTCCGGCTGAGTGGTTGAAGCGCGTCGAGCGCACTGGTTTTGAAAAAGGTCTGTTCTCGACTTGGCGCGACGATCGCAATTTCGTGCTCAACGATGAGCGATACGCAGGAGCCTCAATCTTGGTGGCCGGCAAAAGCTTTGGTGTCGGATCTTCGCGCGAACATGCCGTTTGGGCGATTCAACAAGGCGGCTTCGACGCCGTAATCGCACCAAGTTTCAGCGACATCTTTCGCAACAACTGCGGAAAAAACGGTTTGATAGTTGTCGAGTTGAGCGAAGAGACCGTCGCCAAACTTTGGCAAATTATCGAAACTGACCCGAAAACTGAAATCACCGTCGATGTTGAAAGACTGACAGTTGAAGTGCCAAGTTGCGGCATTAGCGAAAGTTTCGCCATGAACCCAGATACACAAAATCGATTTCTAAACGGCCTCGATGACATTGCGATTTCGTTAAAACACGAAGCCGCAATCTCTAAATTTGAAAAAACTCGACCGAGTTGGTTCTAGGTAGTTCTAGTTAATGCTAGTTAGTTTTTAAAAACGAACCGAGATCGGCAAGACGCTTGTCGTTCGAAAAAACTTCGATTGGCGCTTGTGCATCAAGTTTTAAACCGCGCTGAATAATTCGGCAAGTCGTGTGCTGGTTATATTCAGCCAAAGTGACTGCCCAACCGTCTTTGCCCGCGCGAGCAGTTCGACCCGAGCGATGTAAATATGTTTTAACCTCTAGCGGCGGCACATAGTGCACCACAATGCCGACGTCGTCAATGTCAATGCCACGTGCAGCTACATCGGTGCAGACCAAAATTTCTAGTTCGCCTTGAGCAAATTTTCGAAGCGATCGTTCTCGAGCGCCCTGGGCCATGTCGCCATGCAGAGCCGACACTTTTTCACCAAGACCAGCAAGATCATCGGCCACTTTGTCGCACGTGCGTTTCGTGTCGCAAAAGACGACGGTTTGGCCGCCCGCGCGGGCCATTGCGGCGATCACGCGGTTTTTATCCATGTGATGAACACCTAAAAACAAATGGCGCATCGTGCCGACAGTGTCGGTTGGCGCATCAATGCTGATTTCTTGTGGCGATTTCATATAGCGCTTGACGAGTGTTGCCACTTGGCCATCAAGAGTCGCCGAGAACAACATCGTCTGGTGTTCTTTTGTGACGTGACGCAACACCCACTCGACTTGTGGCATGAAACCCTCATCGGCCATTCGGTCTGCTTCGTCAAGCACGATCATTTCGACATCGCTCAGGTCTGCTTCACCGTTTTTCATCAAGTCGATTAGTCGCAACGGAGTCGCAATAATAATTTCGACACCTCGCACAAGTTGCTCAACTTGTTTTTCGCGAGCAGCACCGCCATAAATTGCGACGACGCGCACATCGCAATGTTGTGCGATCGGCGACAAAACATCTGTGACTTGAACCGCAAGTTCGCGCGTCGGCACAAGCACAACACCGCGCGGTTTGTTGGGTTTGGCTTTTTGTGAATCTCGAGTTGCGCGATCAATCATCGGCACGCCGAAAGCCAGCGTCTTGCCTGAGCCGGTTCGAGCGCGGCCGCAAACGTCGACACCAGTCAGCGCTACAGGTATCGCCTCGGTCTGAATTGCAAACGGCGCGGCGAACCCGGCGCTCGCTAAACCTGCATCGACACGACTGCTGACACCGAGTGCGGCGAACAGGGTTGGTGTTGAGACAGCCTCGCGAATGTTCGAACTCGAGCCGATGTTGCCGCTTGCGTTCTCGCTCGAGTCGCTCGACCCGCCCGACCCGGCGCCAAACCCGTTGGCTGACCGAGAATTTGACCCGCCAGATGATCCACTTGATCGACCTGAATTCGTTGCGCGCCTTGGCGAATCTGCATTTCGGCGGGGCGCATTCGGCTCGCGGCGCCGCGATCTTGGTTCTGACATGTGAACTCTCACCCTACCAACCTGAGTTCACTGACTCATGAGTCAGTTTCGGCTGACCACTCAGACAGTAGACAAATGAAATTGATGTGTGTAGGGTCAAAAATTGTGTTTAACCAAAGTATGCAACAAGCAATTCTCGACGAACCGTTGTTCACGGGTCGCAAGGGCATTGTTTACGATTGGCAAAAATTGTTGGTGCCATCAGATGCAGTCTTTGAAGCCTCGTTACAAACTCTTCTAACCGCTGGCAAGGACGACTCCGCCCCTCGATACGCGTGAGTACACAAGCGAACCCGGCTCGGGTGCTTGTTCTTGGTTGCGGTTCTGTTGCGCAATGCGTTATTCCGCTTTTAATTCGTGATCTAAAAATTGCAACAAGTTCAATAACGATCGTCGACTTTGTCGACAACCGTCATCGGGTCGCTGACGCGATCAAGCAAGGCGTCAAATACGAAATCGGTCAAGTGACACGCGAAAATCTTGACAGCTTTTTGGCTGAACGACTTGCTGCTGGCGACATTTTGCTTGACCTCGCTTGGAATATCGATTGTCCGACAATTCTTGAATGGTGCCGCATGCGTGGCGTGCGCTACCTCAACACTTCGGTCGAACTGTGGGACCCGTACTACGACATGGCGGCGACACACCCCCTTGACCGCACGCTCTATGTGCGCCATCAAGCGATCCGCAAAATGATTGCCAAGTGGGGTTCGAACAAAGGACCAAGTGCGGTTGTCGAACATGGCGCGAACCCGGGCTTGGTTTCTCACTTTGCAAAACAAGCGCTGTTCGAAATCTCAAACAAAATTTTAAATGATGGTCGCGCGGGTTCACGTCAAAGCGCGATCGAGTCGGCGTTGGCCAGCGAGTCATTCGACCGTTTGGCGATGTTGACCGGCACGCGCGTAATTCACATCAGCGAACGCGACACACAAATTACTAATCAACCAAAAGAAGTAAACGAATTTGTCAACACGTGGTCGGTCGAAGGTTTTTATGAAGAAGGTGTCGCGCCTGCTGAAATGGGTTGGGGCACGCACGAACGATGGATGCCAGCCAACGCGCAAGTACACGCCGACGACGGCCCGTGCAATCAAATTTGTTTGGCTCAACCCGGCATGGAAACTTGGGTTCGCTCATGGGTGCCAAGCGGAGAAATTCTCGGCATGATCATTCGTCACGGTGAGAGTTACACGATGAGCAATCACTTAACAGTGCGCGACGACTCTGGAAAAGCGATTTATCGTCCAACTGTTCACTATTCGTATTGCCCGTCGAACGAAGCAATCAACAGCGTTCTTGAGTTGCGTATGCGCAATTGGCAAAAGCAACCAAAAGAGCGGATCATGAACAACGAAATTATTTCTGGCCGCGATGAACTTGGTGTTTTGCTTCTCGGTCATGACTACACGGGCTGGTGGACCGGTACTCGCCTCTCGATTGATGAGGCGCGGTCAATTGTCGACGGTCAAAGCGCAACGACTCTGCAAGTTGCTGGCTCGGTAATCGCGGCTGTCAAATGGATGATTGCCAGCCCGAACCAAGGTGTCTGTGTGCCTGACGATCTGCCATGGCAATCGGTGCTGGCCGATGCCCGACCGTACATCGGTGAGATTCATAGTGCGCCGACCGATTGGGATCCCTTGAAGACGCGAAACGATTTGTTTCCTGGGTTTGGCAATACGGGCCGCATTGATACGACCGACCCGTGGCAATTTCGAAATTTCCTCACCCCAACCCCGAGTTGATTCGCCGCGCCGCTAGTTAAACTGAAACCAATGATTTCACGAAACGAGCTTCTACTTACGTAACGGCGCAGTCGCATATCACTGCAGCCGCACCCTCTGAGCCAAAAGGCCCAGAGGGTTTTCTTTTTAACCGAAATAATTAAGTCAACAAAAAACCAAACTAATTAACCAAACGAAACGAGAAAGAAATGCCACCGAAGCCAACTCAGCCTCGCAAGATGCAATTCGAGAAATATTCGCATTCGGTGCCGCTCGTGCTCGCTGACCGCACCTGGCCAAATCGCATCATCGACAAAGCGCCATTGTGGTGTTCTGTCGACTTGCGTGACGGCAATCAAGCGTTGATCGACCCAATGGACCCAGAGCGAAAGTTGCGCATGTTCAAGACTCTCGTGAAAATGGGATTCAAAGAGATCGAAGTTGGTTTTCCATCCGCGAGTCAACCCGATTACGACTTCGTGCGTTTGTTGATCGAGCAAGATTTGATACCCGAAGATGTAACGATTCAGGTTCTGGTGCAATGCCGTCGCGAACTTCTCGAACGCACCTACGAATGTTTGGCTGGCGCGCCACGAGCGATCGTGCATTTTTATAACTCAGTTAATCCTTTGCAACGCCGTGTTGTTTTTGGTCTCGACAAGCCTGGTGTCATCGAAATTGCAACGAGCGCCGCAAAAATTTGTCGCGAACTCGAAGGCAAACTTGTCGGCACGGCAGTTCGTTACGAATATTCGCCTGAGAGTTTTACTTTGGCTGAGCCTGACTTTGCAATCGAGATTTGCGAAGCAGTAATGCAAGTTATCGAGCCAACTGTTGAGCGCAAAATAATCTTGAATCTGCCAGCGACTGTCGAGTGCTACTCGCCCAACGTTTATGGCGATGTCATCGAATGGTTCGGACGCAATGTGCCGCGACGCGACAAACTAGTGCTGTCGTTGCATCCACATAATGACCGCGGTTGTGCAGTCGCCGCAGCCGAGTTTGGTGTGATGGCTGGCGCCGATCGCGTCGAAGGCACACTCTTTGGCAACGGCGAGCGCACCGGTAACGTCGACATCATAACTTTGGCGATGAATTTGTTCACGAACGGTGTTGATCCGCAATTAGATATCAACGACATCGACGCGCTGCGACGTGATGCCGAATATTGCAACCGCTTGGCCGTGCCTGAGCGACAGCCATACGCGGGTGACTTGGTTTACACGGCGTTTTCGGGCAGTCACCAAGATGCAATCAAGAAAGGTCTCGATGCGTTGCCGAAAGATTATGACAAATGGGCGGTGCCATATTTGCCGATCGACCCGAAGCATGTTGGTCGCACTTACGAAGCCGTCATTCGCGTCAACAGTCAGTCGGGTAAGGGCGGTGTTGCATATGTGATGCAAACCGAACATGGTTTTGCGTTGCCGCGACGTTTGCAAGTTGAATTCTCGAAGGCGATTCAACACATCACCGAAGACTCGGGCACTGAGATTGCGCCAGATTTTATGTGGTCGGCTTTTGAACGCGAATACTTGTTGACCGAATCAAAATTCAAACTCGAAAGCCACGAGATGCGCAGCGACTCGAAAGGCACGACCACGATTAGTGCGCAATTGTTGTTTGATGGCAAGCCGCGCACACTTACGGGTGTCGGCAACGGACCAATCGATGCGTTCGTTCATGCGCTGCGAAACGAGTTCAATGTCGTGTTCGACGTGAAAGATTATGTCGAGCATGCATTGAGTCAAGGTTCAGAGGCGATGGCTGTTGCATATATCGAGGGCGCCGACGCCGAGGGCAATGTGCGTTGGGGTGTGGGCACTGACCCGAGCACGATCACTGCTTCGCTGCGTGCGGTGCTTTGCGCGTTCGAACGCCAAGGCGTCACGGGTTAATCTCACGGGCTAATCTCACCTTGATGAAAGTCAGCGTGAACTTTGACAACTGCGCATCAACCGGTGCATGCACCCAGATGTGCCCCGAAGTTTTTGAAATTCGCAGCGATGGTTTTTTATACATACTTAACGAAAACCCGGGACCAGAATTGCACGAGTCTGTGACCGCCGCCGAAGAAATTTGTCCAACTGGTGCGATCACTATCGAACAGTGAGTCTTTAGCCCGTGAGTTTTTATAAGCGTCTCAACACGGCTTGGGATCGCAGCGGTTCGATGCTTTGCGTCGGTCTTGACCCAGATGTTGCGCGGTTTCCGACAGCCATGCGAGGTTCGGTTGATGCGATTGAAGAATTCTGCAAAGCGATTGTCGACGCGACTGGCGATTTAGTTTGCGCATTCAAACCACAGATTGCATATTTCGCTGCAGTTGGCGCAGAAAAGCAACTTGAAAATGTTTGTGATTACATTCGCGCGAAGTTTCCTGATGTTGTCTTGATTTTAGATGCCAAGCGTGGTGATATCGGCGACACCGCCACCCTTTATGCCCGTGAAGCGTTTTTGCGTTACGGCGCTGATGCAGTAACTGTTAACCCATATCTCGGCACCGACAGTCTTGAGCCGTTCTTGACCACGCCTGGCAAAGGCACGATTGTGTTGTGTCGCACTTCTAACAGCGGCTCAAGCGAATTTCAGTCGCTTGAAGTTGACGGTGAGCCGCTTTATTTGCGTGTGGCGCGAACCGCAGCGGCAAAGTGGCGGTCGATCGGAGAATGCGCTCTGGTTGTTGGCGCGACGTATCCCGATGAGTTGGCCCAAGTGCGCGCAATCGTTGGTGACATGCCGATACTTGTGCCTGGCATCGGTGCCCAAGGCGGAGACATCAACGCCGTCGTCCGCGCCGGCACCACCAGCCCGAGCTCTTCCGCTGCGACACGAGCCACCACCCGCGCCGGCACCACCAGCCCGAGCTCCACTGCCGCTCCCTCGCAAGCCACCACCCCCGCCGGCACCACCGGCCCGAGCTCCACTGCCGCTCCCTCGCAAGCCACCACCCCCGCTGGCACCACCGGCCCGAGTTCTTCCGCCACCACCCCAGCAACTTCTCGTCGCGGCCTGATCATAAATTCTTCGCGCGCCATTCTCTACGCCAGTGATAGCGCCAACTTTGCCTCGGCCGCACGAGATGTCGCGCTCACCACGCGCGCCGCAATCACCGCGGCAAGTTAGATCCGTAACTCAAATCGCACATCACAACACACACCTTGTGACACCGCTAATCGATGGCGTTAATCACTTCATCTAGCAAAACTCGATAATTCGGCTTGCCATCAGTGCGCGAAGTTAAATACTTTCGTTTATACGACTCGCGTTTTGCATGATCAATCACTAATGCATCTCGCAACTCTTGCTCCGTGTATTCCCGATCAATGTTAAAAATCTTCGCCCCCGTCTCTTTGGCAATATTGGCAATGAGAGATGCCTTGTATTGATCGCGTCCGTTTTGGATTTGGTCTGAAGTCATAAGAATCAATGGCTTTGCGAACGCAACTGCATAACTAATTGAAGTGCTATTTGTTGCAATTACTAGTGAACACTTCGCCACCATTTCAGGTGTTTGCCCACCAGCTGTTAATCGCGAGCCAAACATTGGCTGGTGGTTTCGACCAACATGTTTTGGGTGCATTGCAATATCAACTCGTGTTGCCAATGCCAACTCTACGAACTTAAAAAATTGATTGATTTTTGGATACCAATCTGTACCACTAACTTGCTCAACGATTTTTTCAACGATCTCATCACGCGGAAAACCAGGAAACCCAGTGTCAAGAAAAATTGCGAGATTTTCCGTATCGATAACAGCCTCATTTAAGCGCAACGTATTCGAAAAATCAGAAGAATTCGCAAGAATATGTAAAGTTGAACGTGGATAGTCTCGATGCACCCGCGCCAATTCTTCTGATCCACCGACGACGACCTGATCCGGCATCAAAACCGCGAGCAAGTTTCGTCTCGCGAAGTGAAGTACTCGCTTTATTGTGAAAGGAAATTCTCGCTTTTCAGGATTCAGTCTGAACTCCGAAAACGGAACTCCGCCGGTCGAAAATCCAATAACTCTCGCACCAGAATTACGAAGGGTTAGGCAGATAAGCGCTGACTGAAGATTGGTTGGTCGGATATGGGTAAAAACTATTGAGTCTTTTGAAATCTTCTTGAACTCACGGCGCCACTCTTTCAGTGAACTAAAACGCTTTACCGATGGATGCTCAGACTGATTCGCATAAGCCGCCGCAAACTCTGGTGTTAGCGCATCAATTAGTTCATGAACATGTACCTCGACATGCTGCGACAAATACTCAAGTTCAAATCGTTGCCAGTCAAAGTCACGAAACCGATACGGCCATATAACAATCAGCTTTTTCTTAGCCACAAAAATTTCTCAATTAAGAGTTTTCTTTCGGTTTGATTGCGCCAAGAGGCTTTCCATAAACCGGAACCTTCATATACGCATCAAATGCGCGAAACATTTCTAGCGACTCGGGCGTATCTAAAACCTTTACCTGCTCCCACATTTTGCCCTCGTGCCATGAACCCGCAAAGTGCAAAAAGTAATTGGTGAAAAGTGAAGCTTCAATACACTCTTTAATTAACGACAGATTATCCCGGTGATTCGTATACAAAAATGGGTAGCGAGTAGAAATCTCATAGGTCCAAAGCGCTTGAAATCGATAATTTAGCCATTCAACTAATTGATTTGATTGAACAAAAAAATTCAGAAAAATCTGCTCGCCACCACCATCTTTGTTCATAACACCGTTATCAAAAGAACTGTAAAAGTCTGCAAGTTTTTTACCATGCTCGCGACAACTAAACAGAAAGACACCAGAACACGCGTCATCTGACTGTGGCGGTAAGTCGGCAACCTTATAGAGGTCATCAAGATTTATAAACAGGCTTGAATCAAGTGGGTAGCTTGAGTCGTAATATCGATTCCGTAAAAACGCCATTCGCCGAAGAATCGAATGATGCTCAAACGGTAAATTACTTCGCTTCGAAACCAATCCGACTTTTGATTCGTCTCGATTATCGAAGATATTTGGTGCCAATGGACTAATAAGAATGTCGGTATCAAGGCAACAAACGCTGCGAATCCCGAGCTTTTGGTTCGATAAGTAGTCGCCGATCAAAAACTTTTGCCAATAGGGGTTCTTCCAATTTGGGTCCGATTTGGCAATGAGATGGTCGTCGAAGAGGATGAGGCCGAGGTCGTGGCGACGGCAGTACATCTCCCAGGTGTGATAGGCGTACTTCATGAATGGCTGCAAATATTGCTCGCCAATTGCGATTGTCGCGAGAACATTGCCTGATTTGCCTGGCGGAATCAAAACCTTCAGAAAATTACCTCGCGCTAGTTATCGCCGCCGATTAGCGACCCTCAAAGTTTAGCGATTTCAGACAATTGGATGGGCTGGCAACTATCCAACACCCACCGAAAAGCAGAGAAAAACTAGCCGACCTGGCTTCGAATCGGTGTGCGGCGCACGGCGCTTGCAGCAAAAATACCGATCGCGCTCGAGATCGCGCCAGCGAGCAACGCATAGGAAAAACTCTGCACAATCCCGGAGCTAATCGTCGCTTCATGCACGCCGACCATCACCGCCGCACCCAACACTGCCCCCATCTGATTCAGCAACTGTTGCACTGCACTTGCCACACCAAGGTCGGCAACATCAACTGAGTTCGCGAGCAAAGCAGTCAACGCGGGCGACGCAATACCCAAACCGACACCAGAAAGCGAAAGTCCAACTGCAATGAACAAGTCAGAAGAGCCCAAATCAATCTGCGATAACATCAACATCGAAAACATCACGGCGATTGCACCAATAACGCCAGCGTTTCGCTCACCAATACGAATTGCGATTCGCCCCGAAAACGGAGCAACAAGCGAAAACACGAGCGGCCGCGCGATGATCAACCAACCGATGTGAGACGTCGAAAACCCCAAGCCAACTTCAAGCAACTGCGGCACGATCATGAATCCACCCATGTACGCAAAGTTTGTCAACGCCTGACTCGCAACCGGAAACGCAACATTGCGCGTACCAAACCACTTCAGTGGCAACATCGGGTCGCTCGCCCGTTTCTCGACGCGAACGAAAAGTGCAAGCGCAACAACACCCAGCATCGCAACAAAAATTGTGCGCGTCGCCAAAAACCCCCACGCAGGGCCACGATTAATCGCTAGCAAAATCATCACCGAACCAGCGCCGAGCAACAACGCGCCTTTGACGTCGAACTTCACGTTCGCGCGCCGTTCAGTATCGCCGAGCAACCACCACGCAACGATGCAACCGATTAAACACAGCGGCGCTTGCATCAAAAAAATCGTCCGCCATCCAAACAACGCAACGAGCGGCACACCCGCAACAACACCAATCACCGGCGCGCCAGCCGTGACGAAACTCCAATATCCCAGCGGCCTAACTCGTTCGCTGGGATCAAACATGCGGTTGATATACGCCATCGCGGCCGGGCCAAGCGCCGAGCCCCCCGCAGCCGAAAGCGTGCGAAAAATTATCATCGACGGCGCATTCCATGCAACCGCGGTGCACAATGCAAAAAGTCCGGCAACGAATAATCCCCAGACAAAAACTCGCTTGTGCCCCCACAAGTCGCCAACTTTGCCAAATGCCGGACCAACAACGCCAAACGCGAGCATCGGCGCGGTGATCGCCCAACTGATGATTCCGGTTGTGCTGTTCAAATCATCAGCAACAGTTTTTAACGAGACGACCAACAGCGTGATCATGAAACTTACAGTGAATACACAACTCAACAACACAATCAGCGTTGCTTTTCGACGCGAAACTCCGACACGTTGCACGAGTTTGCGTCGCAACAACAGCGACCAAGGGATTACTGAAACTTCATCGACTCCACCACTATCAAGAACACTTAAATCTGAAGTGTCTTCTGACCTCTCCGAACTCACGGAAAGACCATGTCGATGGCAGAGCCTCGTGCGACCAAATCGCCATTCTTAACCGCGACACCTTTAACCGATGCACTCTTCATGCGATACGACTTGCGCCCAGAAACTTCACCGACGATGAAACCGGCTTCTAACAATCGCTTCTCTGCGTCAACAAAATTGATGCCGACAATGTTCGGCAACACAACCAAATCTGGCCCAAGCGAAATCGAATAAATAACTGTGCTGTCTTTAGGCACAAGTTGACCAGGCGGCGGCGATTGAGCGCCAATCAAACCCGCGACTACTTCACTGCTGTAACCGTCGGCACTACTACCAAGTACAAGCCCCAAACCGCTAACAAGAGCAGTTGCTTCATCAAGCTTCAAGCCGACAATCAATGGCACCGCACGCAGAGATGGTCCACTTGACACCACGATATTTACTTCGGTGCCCTGCAATACCTGATCACCTGCGACAAGTGATGGTTGCTTGGCGACTGTCCACGAAATCACATTGCCAATCGGCACACTGTCGCTTGACTCTTCAGTTGCCGAAACACTCAAACCTCGTTCAGTTAATTTCTCGAATGCAACTTCACGCGATTCACCCACCACGTCAACAAGCACGCCAAGTGGCGCACCTTCAGACACATACATCACCAAAGTGTTGCCCTGCTTCAAAGATTCACCAGACTGGGGTTCGGTGCGAATCACAAAACCAAATTCAACATCGTTCGTACGCTCTGCCCTAATAATGATCTCCCACTCATTTGTGGCAATTGAGTTGCGTGCCTCCGCTTCGGCAACACCAGACAAATCAGGGACAACAAAACTTTTCTTCGTGAGTGCCTGAAATCCAACGACACTGACTATTCCAATTGCGCCAACCGCCGCCACGGCAAACAAACGCATTAGTCGACGCCTTGTTCGCGGTGACTCAACAACAACCGGCGACACAGGTTCAGTAGTCTCTGTCGGCTCAACAACTTGAATCGCAACCGTCTCACTAGAAGTTGTTATCGGATGAGGACGCGTGATTACGTCTTCAAACTTTTTTGGCACCACTGTGTCTATTGGCAACGGTCGCGGCATTTTGTCGGCGATTTGCGCGAGCGCTTGTCCAAGTTCGAGTGCAGTTCCACGTTCATCAGCCAATGGTCGACCAGCACGTTCAATTGGCGCGGCAATCGGTCCCATATCTGCGGTCACCGGCAACAACTTGTCGACGCGGTTTGCAAGCGTGATCGCCACCGATTCACCAACAAACGGCACTTCACCAGTTATCGATTCGAGCAAAGTGATTGCCAACGAATATATATCGGTCTGACCATTCGGTACCGACCCGAGACCGATTTCGGGTGCCGCATACTTTGCTTGCTCCAAACTCATCTGTTCGGCATTCGCCGAGCGTTTCGTGCCAAGCCCCGTTAGTCGTACCCGCGCATCCTCGCCAAAAATCAAATTCGCCGGACGCACATCACCATGCACAAAACCACTTTGATGCGCGTGATGCAATGCGCGACACACGTCGATACCAACGACAAGTGCTTGAGACGACGAAAGCCTTCGCCCACGATCGAGAAACTCACGAAGCGTTCCTTGTCCGTGAAACTCGGTGACATTAAAGGCATGCTTCACTCCGTCGATTACCGTGTCGCCCCAATCGTCGATGCACACCAAAGTCGGATGGTTCATCGCAAAAAGTTGCTGCATCAATTCTTTATAAGCCGCAAGCGCGCCAGACTCGTCAATCAAGCCAGCATCCAAATCGATCAACGATCGCGTCGTCATCAATCTCACAGAAACTTTCTTGTTGTGCCTTAGGTCATCTGCCGCATAAACCTTGACCGCGGCCTCGCTGTCGCTGCGTAAAGACTCAATCCGATAGCGCCCAACGATAACTTTGCCGATTAAGGCATCTGATTCAACCATCGCCCCATTAAAACTACTAGTCAAGGTGGTCTAGCAATGTTTTCTCGATGATTTCAGGCGAGAATATAGGTGTGACAGTTAACTCGAATAATTCGCCAGATGCAAACAAGCCAAAGCGAAAACTCGACAGAGAACAATTGCTAATCAGCGTCGGCATCGCACTCGGTCTTGTCTTAATAATTTTTGGTTTTCGTGCGACACAAACTGGCCGAGACGAGTCAGGGCTTCCAGATGTGATCGAGCGAATGTCGCCAGCAGATGGCGATCGAGTTTTGCGTCAGTCACAAATTATCGTCGACTTCGTCGAAGGTTACGAAGCAGTTATGTTCATCGACGGCATTGAACTGCCGACAACTCGTCTCGACGAATTAACGTCATCTGGCCAAAAGGCAGCACCCGGTGCACAAGTCGAGCTACCCCCGACTGCTGTTTTCGATCCGGGTAACTTCATCATCAGCTATCAGCCACAAGTTGGGGCAATAATCGAAGCATTCACGCAAGGTGAACACGAAGGAAAAGTTCTCTACTGGCTCATTTCTGATGGCCGGCAGAAAGCACGCGTTTATACCTGGCAGTTCGACACGGACTAAAAAATTCGCGGCGCAAACACCCCGCGCACACTGCCAGTTTTAACTCGGTAATTCGCCAGTCTCGAGAAGTTTCGCAAAGCCCGCCGCATCAAGCATCGGAATACCAAGTTCTTGCGCTTTTGTAAGTTTGCTTGCGCCAGGTTCGTCGCCGACTACTAAAGCAAAAGTTTTCGCGCTCACACTGCCCGGGCTTTTGCCACCTCGACTCGTAATTGCTTCTTGTGCACCTTCGCGACTGAAACCTTCAACCGTGCCAGTAACAACGATCGCCTTGCCCACAAGATTCTGCGGAGCATTATTAACTGCAACATTGCCAAAGTCGACACCAGCCGAGCGAAACTTCTTGATAATCGCCATATGCGATTTATCGGCGAACCATTCAGTGATTTTTTTGGCAATTACTTCGCCCACACCATCGATCTCGCTCAACTGCTCAGATGTCGCTTCAATAATCGCGTCAAGCGAACCAAAGCGGCGCGCCAACGAATCTGCTGCAGCAGGTCCAAGATTTTTTATTCCGAGACCGACGAGCAATTTTGGCAACGGCCGCGACTTTGAATCATTAATTGCCTTCAATAAATTTTTCGCGCTCAACTCGGCAAAACCATCAAGTTGCAGCAATTTTTCAAGAGTCAACGAATACAAATCACCGATATCTGAAACAAAGTTTTTGTCAGACAGTGCAAAAACCGTCTTCTCGCCGAGACCTTCAATGTCCATTGCGCCTCGCGACGCAAAGTGAATGATCCGCTGATCGCGTTGAAACGGGCACTCAGGCTCGACACATCGCGTATCGGCCTCGCCTTCAACCTGCACGAGTTTCGACTTCAAGTCACAAACACAAGTTGTCGGAAACTTCCACGGTTTCGAGTTCTTTGGTCGCAGCGAAAGCACCGGCCCAACAACTTCAGGAATCACATCGCCTGCTTTTCGCACCACAACTGTGTCGCCGGGTCGAACATCTTTTAGTTGCACTTGCTCGCGATTGTGCAGAGTCGCCATCGAAACAGTGCTGCCCGACAACACCACGGGTTCAAGCACCGCAAACGGCGTTGCACGACCCGTGCGACCAATCGAAACCGAAATATCTTTAAGGATCGTATTGCGCTCTTCGGGTGCAAACTTCACCGCGATCGCCCACCGCGGGGCACGCGATGTGAAACCAAGTTGCTCGCGCTGTGCAAGATCATCAAGTTTTACTACGACGCCGTCGATCTCGTAATTTAAGTCATGACGAGACGCTTCCCAATGTTGGCAAAAGTCAACAACTTTGCTTAACGAATCAAGCGTTTTTACTTCAGGATTAATCGGAAACCCAAGTGACCGCAAATAGTCAAGCGTCTGCGTGTGTGTCGAAAAATTTGGCGCGCCAACAACTTCGCCAAGTTGATACGCCCAAAACGAAAGTTCACGCGTCGCAGTTATCTGTGCGTTCTTTTGACGCAGACTTCCAGCACCAGCATTGCGGGGATTGGCCGGCACACTCTCTGGCTTTTTGCCATCGCGGACGCGTTTTTCATTTTCGCGCAACTTTGCTTCTCGAAATTTCTCAAATGCCTCGATCGACATATATACCTCGCCACGCACTTCGAGCACGCTCGGCACTGCAACACCAGGTTTCGTATTCAATTTTTTAGGTATCACACTGATCGTGCGCACGTTGGCCGTCACATCTTCGCCAATCTTGCCGTCGCCACGTGTCGCCGCCTGAACAAGCTCGCCCTTCTCATAGCGAATGCTCAACGCCAAACCGTCAATCTTCAATTCGCAGGCAAACTGCATCGCCACACTGTTAAGACCTCTGGCCGCACGCTCGCCCCATGCTTGCAACTCAGCAGCATCCATCGCATTATCAAGACTCGTCATCGGCACGCGGTGTGTTACCGGGTCAAAGGTTGCTGCACCCGCGCCAACTATTTGAGTTGGCGAAATATCGTCGCGCAACTCTGGATACTTCGTCTCTAGTTCAGCCAGCTTGCGCAGAATTTCATCGAAGGCAGCATCTGAAATTTCAGGACTATCTTTACCGTGGTACAAATCGTTGTGATACGCGATCGCCGCCCGCAATTCAGCAACAGTTTGGCGAACTTTCTCAGGCACAGGCATCACTGAAACTTTACCGAAGTCGTGTGCGAGCCAAAGTCGTTTGCGGCCCCAAGCCTTATCCTTACGATGTGGCGAACAAGTCGTTCATTTGGTTACTTCGTGCGATGGTCGGCATTTTGCCATTCATTGGTGCGGGCATCGGCAATCTAGTTGCCGATCGTTCGACGAGCGTGCAAATTGTCGCCACGTTTCTCGCCTGGGCAATTTGGGCAGCATGCACGTTCTCAGTTTTGTTTTTACACCCGATCACTCTCACCGTCATGCGAGTCACAACACCAGTTATTGCTGCTGGTTTACTTTTCGTTGTTTTTGACACAACTCAAACCCAACAAATTATTTCTGCTGCCCTTAGCGTCGCGGTTTTGCTACTCAGCTTTAACGCCGACATTGGCAACGTATTCGTTCAAGCCAGCGCCTACGGCGATGAAAAACGATTTCTGCTGCGGCCGCCGGTTGCCCTCATTGCGCCAGTTGTTCTTGCAACTATCGTCTTGGTTGCTGCGACGCTTTCTGCCCCGCTTCTACTCGCAGCAAAAAATTTTTGGATAGGCACCGCCTGTGCCATAGCCTCCACTCTTGGCATTTGGTTTCTCTCGCGACGCATTCACCAACTCTCACGACGCTGGTTCGTGTTCGTGCCCGCTGGTTTTGTTGTACACGACGAAACATTGCTTGGCACCAATCTGATGATTCGAAAATACGATCTCGTCGGCATGCATCTCGCTAAACGAGATTCACAAGCTGCCGATCTCACGGCGATTACTTGGGGTGTTCCACTTGAACTTGTTTTCAAACAACCCCTAGATGTGTCGCTAACTTCTCTTTCAGCACGTCACTTAAATGCACTTAGCGCAATTCACGCTTCGTCTATTTTGATTTCTCCATCACGCCCCGGCGCCGTCCTTCTCGCCCAACAAGTCAAGCCACTCTTGGCCTAAACAAAATTCGATCTGAGCCTTGTTGTAACGACCGAGTGGCGTTTCGCGCAATTCAAACGTGTGAGAGTCACTGACTACATCGTGTTCATACTTCCAATTTCGTTGAAAATTTGAACGTAAGAATCGAGAATTAGCAGTTCGCCCATCAACTAAGATCAAAGTACCAGGCAAGAGAAAATGCTCGATCTTCAAAAGATCACATGCCATCGGTAAACGATCTGCATGCCTTGTTGAGATACCAGATACTTCACCCTTCGCGCTGTCCTGTGATGGAGCGTCTAAATAAATAAAATCTGGAGCGATATTTGGTAATTCAACGTATTCTGTGCATATTCGACTATTAAAAGTTGTCATCTGAACTTCTGACTGCTTAAAGAAAACCCGCTCTTTTAAGTCAATTGGCAACCGATCTTGCGTAATTTTTATATATCCGCCCATGTCATCAACCGAGTAGATCTCAAAAGCATTACTTCGGCGCAAATTAGCACTAACGAATGCACCAAATTCTCTTTCATTTTTTGCAAGAGCGTCGGCAAGCACGACCGTTGAATACCCACAACCGAACTCTAGAACTGTCGTGACTTTGCGTGTTCTCACCAGCCTGTGGAGACGCACAAGATCATCCCACTCAGGCGACTTAGGCGCGACAACGCTTGGATCTACCGACTCATAGATCCCCTTTTTCACGGGAACAACTTCAGCATTCAGCAATTTGTCAAGATTGTTCTCCTTGACATAATTGATTACTTCGGCTGTCAATTCATTCATCATGGTCGGTCTCGATTTAGTTGTTGACTGGGTTGATCGCTTCGGCGATGCCGCCGCCGAGCACAAAACTATTTGTCTCGTCATAACAAACAATGCTCTGACCGGGTGCAATACGACGCTGGGCCACATCAAAACGAAGCACCAAGCTGCCTGAACTTTTCGCCTTCACGGGGCTCTCAACAACGCTCGCCACAATGCTGACAACATCAACCCGCTCGACGGTTGCCGCAACGGCTGTGCCATGGGCACTGCTTTGCACTAATACTTTTTGACCAACGACCGGCGCAACATTTGCCCACATCACATTGCTCACAGCCAAACCAGTGCGCAGCAGCTGATCTTCACTGCCAATGACAACGCGAGCATTTGGAGTATCGACGTCAACAACAAACTGTTTTGGCCCGCCACCAGGCAAACCCAATCCTCGGCGTTGACCGATTGTTACAAGTTCGAGCGCATCAACAGCGCCAGCCGCCACACCATCACTAGTGACTACAGCAGCTTTACGAAACTCAATTCGATTGCCCAAGAAGGTTTCGCGGCCACCAGTTCGTGAGATAAAACAAACATCTTGACTGTCTGGCTTGGTCGCGGTGCGCAAACCAAGCGCGACTGCGCGGTCTCGCACTTGCACCTTAGTCATGTGCCCAACCGGAAACATCGTGTACGCCAACTCAGTCTGATCGAGCATATATACGACATAACTTTGATCTTTCAACTCATCATGACCGCGCGTCAAACGATAGACACCGTCGTCGCCTCGCGAAACTTGCGCATGATGACCAGTCGCCACTGCGTCAAAGCCAAGCACTCGCGCCCGCTCACTCAAACGGTCAAACTTCAGATGCCGATTGCACTCAATGCACGGGTTAGGTGTAATGCCGTCAACATGTGCCTGCACATACGGGGCAACAACATGCTCGTTGAAGTCGTCAGAAAAATTAAACACCAAATGATCAATGCCTAGTTGTTGTGCCACTCGACGCGCGTCGTCAACATCTGAAACCGAACAACACCCAGTGTCACTCTCGCCACCCCACAAACGCATCGTCACGCCAACAACTTCATGACCCTGATCGATCAGTTCAGCGGCAGCCACCGACGAATCAACGCCGCCAGACATCGCTACTAGAACTTTCATCAGACCTTAACTTTATTGCGGCGCAATTGCCGAACGACACCGACCAGTGCAGTTATTGCACGATCAATATCGCTCTCGGTCGTCGTATGACCAAGACTCATGCGCAGAGCACCCATTGAATATTTCTTGTCAACACCCATTGCCGACAACACATGCGACGGCTCCATTGCCCCGCTAGCGCACGCACTCGCCGCCGATGCACAAATCATCGCTTCATCAAGCAAATAGAGCACCGACTCGCTCTCACAATCACCAATACACATGTGTGCAATGCCAGCAACACGTTTGTCGCGCGGCACAGTTTCAATCAAATCTTCAATTTCGCCCATCACACCATCAACCAACGCATCGCGCAACTTAGTAACCCGTGCAACTTCAGAATCGCGCGACGAGTCAGTCGCCCGCAACGCCGCAGCGGTTGCCATAATGCCAGCAACATTGTGCGTGCCACTACGTCGATCACGCTCTTGTCCGCCACCAACAATTAGCGGATCAATTTCTAAGCCAAGACGCTGCATCGTGATGCCCATACCTTTTGGCCCACCGAATTTATGTGCAGAAACCGAAAGTACATCTACAAGTTTTGAAATTTCGCGCAAGTCATGCCAACAAGTCGCTTGCACCGCATCGGTATGCAACACGGCACCCGGCGCATTTGCGCGCACAACTTTTGCAACTTGTCGCAATGGCGAAACACTGCCAACTTCGTTGTTAACTGCCATCACCGAAACAACACCCACTCGGTCGCTCACATTGTTGCTCGCCTGCGCTTCTTGCAATACACGCTCAAGTTCGACAATATCGATCACTCCGGTTGCGTCAACGCCAACAACTTTGCCTTTCAAATTTTCGACACAATGCAGAACCGCGTGATGTTCGGCAGCCGAGCAAACTGCAACACCCGAATTATGTCGTGCCGCACCAAAGATCGCCGCATTGTCGCCCTCGGTGCCGCCACTTGTGAACACAACCTCGCCGACTTTGCAACCAAGCACTTCGGCAACGTCATCGCGTGCCTCGTCAATTGCTTTGCGGGCTATTCGCGAAAACCGATGTGAACCCGAAGGGTTGGCGTAAATGCCGTTCATATATGGTGTCATCGCATCGATCGCTTCTTGGCGCATCGGCGTGCTTGCAGCGTGATCTAGATAGACAAAATCAGCAATTGACTCGTCACTGAAAGCATTGTTTTTGCGAGTCGCCACAGAACTACAGGCTAACTACACTCACATGACGATGAGCATTATCAAAGTTTCTATTGAAATTGACGCCAGCCCTGAAAAAGTCTGGCAAATTGTCGAGCCGATTGAGCGGCATGTTGATTGGATGCACGACGCCGTTGCAATTCGCTTTGTCTCTGAACAAACTCGCGGAGTCGGCACGGCATTTCTCTGCGACACCAAAGTTGGCCCGATTCGATTGACCGACAAAATGGAGATCACCGAGTGGGTGCCAGGCAAGGCAATGGGCGTCAAACACGTCGGCATCGTCACAGGCACCGGAATATTCACGCTCGCGCCTCTAAACAATGGAGCGCGAACACTTTTTCAATGGGAAGAAGAACTCATCTTTCCGTGGTTTCTCGGCGGTCCACTAGGTGCATTTGTTGGCGGCAAAATAGTTTTGCGCCAAATTTGGAAACGCAACTTGCGCGGTCTCGCCGCGCTTTGCAAAAACTGACTAAATCGCTCGCAGCAACGCCGTCGCGCTCGCGGCAAGCACCACAACAACAATCAAGGGCGCACGACGCCACGCTGCGACAACAGCAACTGCAAAACCTGCGACTCGAGCATCGAATATCAAACTCTGGCCAACTGAAAAAGTATCTTTGAGAACCAGCGCCGAGAGCAACGCAGCCGGAATCAGCCCGAGACAACGATCAAATACTTTTGGCAATTGTCGCGAACCCAACACGACGAGGCCAAACATCTTTAACAAGTACGCGCTAGCCGCAAGCGCAATAATCATCAGCCACAAATTCGCAGGCGCCTCATTGATCATTGCGTACCCCAACCAAAACAGCACTGGCGGCAAGCAAGATCGGCACTCCAACAGGCAAAAACGAAATCGAAACCAAACACAACGCACCGCCGAGCATGGCTGCTTGTCGACCCAACTTTGAACGCAAGTGTGGCATCAACATCACGATGAATGCCGCCGGAAACGCGATGTCTAATCCAAATTTTTGTGGATCAATCGCACTGCCTGCCAATGCGCCAATCAAAGTGCCGAGATTCCAGAAGCTAAACAAACCAATACCAGTTGTCCAAAACGCGATCTTGCGAAGCTTTGGCGACGATTCGGCTAAAGCCAATGCCGTTGTTTCGTCGATCACGAAGTGAGCAGCGAATAAGCGGCGGGGCAAATTACCTGCCACCGACTTTGCTGACGACGAAAGTGCTAAACCATAAACAAGATTTCGTGCCGCAAGCAAAACAGCGCCACCGTATGCCGCGAGCATCGAGCCACCGGCACCAACAACACTCATCGCCGAAAATTGTGAAGCACCAGTAAACACAAACAGCGACAACGTACATGTCTGCCAAACACTTGCGCCCGCGCTCACAGACGCAACGCCAAACGACAACGCAAAGATGCCGACAGCCGCGCTCAATGTCAGACTTGAAACTACAACTCTTCGAGTTTCGCTCACTACAAAATGCCGGCCAACATTTCGTCGGCACAACTCCATGGGTCACGTGATCGTGCCAACATTTCATTCTGAATTTCGTCCCATCGCGTGCCAGTGCAAATCTCACGCGCACGATGCTCTAAACGACGCTCGATTATCGCCCTAAGTTCATTGCGCAATCGTTGTTCACGCCGCTTTGCCAGCGAGCCATCACGGGTTGCATGCTCACGGTGATCTGAAATCGCCTGCCACAAATCGGTAGCGCCCTCGCCCGTCGTGCCGATTGTGCGTACGATCTTTGGTCGCCATGCATCGTGTGCAATTTCAGAAAGTTCAAGCATTTGCTCGAGATCGCGTTGTGTTTGGTCGACGCCCGGTCGATCTGCTTTGTTAATCACAAACACATCAGCAATTTCGAGCAGACCTGCTTTATTTGCCTGAACCGAATCACCCCAACCTGGGTTAACAACAACAACAATCGTGTCGGCATTGCGCGCAATCTCAACTTCAACTTGACCAACACCGACCGTCTCAACCAAAGTGCACGGCGAACCAACGGCGTCAAGCAGCCGCACGGCCTCACTCGTTGCCAAACTCAAACCACCCAAATGGCCACGCGTCGCCATGCTGCGAATAAACACCCCAGCATCAGTTGCATGACTTTGCATTCGTACGCGGTCACCCAAAATCGCGCCGCCAGTAAACGGTGACGACGGGTCAATCGCCAATACCGAAACTTCTTGCGACTTCGAACGCAAGTGACTAATCAGCGATGAAGTCAGGGTGCTCTTGCCCGCACCTGGCGCACCGGTGATGCCGACTACGTAACCATTGCCAACTTTTGGATAAACCAACCGCCCGACACTTCGCGCGTCGTCACCGCCGCGCTCAATCAGCGAAAGCAATCGTGCGAGGGCTGCGCGATCACCGGCGCAAGCATCCTCAAATAATTTTGTGGTGTCGGTTGAACGCGAGTTCATTTAAACCGCAATGACCTCAGTGATGCCATCAATTCGATCGCGCATGATGCGCTCGATTCCGGCTTTAAGAGTTTGATCAGAAGCAGGACAAGTGCCGCACGCGCCGGTCAAAGTCACACTGACAATGCCAGTTACCTCGTCAACTTCGCGCAGAATAATGTCGCCACCGTCAGCCTGCAAGGCTGGGCGAATCACTTCGATCGTTTCTTCAACTTGCGTGCGAATCGACACTGAGCATCCTGTCTAGTTTTAATTGCTGAACCCTCTACGATACGAGGGTGCTTGCTCACCAAGGTGGTTGGGATGAAATTCTCTTGGTCGCTGGACCAATTCTCGTGATAATCGGGGTGTTATGGCAGGCAACAAGACGTGTCAAACGCGAGTCACACGCGAGTGATGTCAGCACCGAGACCACTCAGTCGTCCGACTAAGTCGTCATAGCCGCGGTCGATGTGGTGAATTTCACCGATCACAGTTTCGCCGTGAGCGGCCAAACCAGCGACAACTAACGCAGCACCAGCACGAATATCAGGTGCGGTCACCGCGGTGCCGATCAAGTGATCTACGCCCTTAATCACGGCATGATGTCCGTCAATGCGAATGTCGGCGCCAAGTTTGCACAACTCCTCGATGTATCTAAATCGACCCGGAAACAAATTTTCAGTCACAATGCCAACGCCGCTCGCAACAGAATTCATCGCCACGAGTAGTGGCTTGTAATCAGTCGCAATGCCTGGATACGGCAGCGTCGCAAAATCAATCGCCGCAAGTCGCTCAGGCGCCGTCACTCGCAAACCATCTCGCTGCGGATAAATCGACACACCCATCTGCGTGTACTTATTAATCACCATCTCCATGTGCTCAGGCCGTGCGCCACGCACTTGCACATCGCCGCCGGCGATTGCAACGGCTGCGATATACGTTGCCGCTTGTACACGGTCGTTAATCACCGCATGCCGTACGCCGCGCAACGAACCTTTTTTAGAGCCGTGAATCACCAAACGCGAAGTGCCAATGCCCTCAATTTGTGCACCCATCGCCACGAGCATGTTGCACAAATCGCCAATCTCAGGTTCACGCGCCGCATTGTCGATCACTGTCGTGCCTTTTGCATAAATTGCAGCAGTCAAAATATTTTCAGTCGCACCGACGCTCGCAAACGACAGTTCAATCTCAGCGCCATGTAACTCTTCGGCATATGCATTGATGTTCAATAAGTTTTGCTCAATCGTTGCACCCATTTTTTCAAGACCACTGATATGCAAATCAATCGGACGCCCACCAAAATCGTCGCCACCAGGCCAGTTGATCAAAGCCTGGCCATAGTGCGTTAACAACGGCCCAAGCACATTGATGCTCGCGCGAATTTTGTCAACGTTTTCGAACGGTGCTTCGGTTGAAATATTCCCAGAGTTAACTAGCGAAAGTTCATGAGGCCCAAGCCATTTGGTCTTCACTCCGAGCGCAACCAGCAAATCAGACATCGTGTCGACATCGGCAATCGCCGGCACATTGGTCAATACAAATTCGCCTTCAGCAAGCAAAGTTGCAGCCATCAACTTGAGCACCGAGTTTTTTGCCCCGGGCACCTGAACATTGCCTGAAAGTGGCCCCGAACGGCGCACAATTATGCGTGGAGACTCGTTATTCATGACATTTCAGTATGCTCCCGCAGTGAGCCGAAAACCCCGAACACCCCCGTTGACCGCTCGCCAACGCACTATTTTGTGGCTTCTCGCCTTGGCCTGCATACCCGCCACATATGCCAACACATTGTTCACACAAACAGTTGCATATGCAGCGCAAGATTTTGCAATTTCAGAACAAGGACAAGGCGTCGGCGCGGCAATCATTCGCTGGGGTGTCGTCATTTCACTTCCACTTGCCGCACTCGCCGACCGTATCGGCCGTCGTCGATTAATTATTTTCTGCGCGTTTGGTGCACCGATCATCACTGCACTTGGCGGTCTTGCACCAAATTTTGCAATCTTGGTAGCGACACAAACCATTGGTCGACCATTAGCACTGGTCTTAACTATTTTGATCGGCATCGTCGCCACCGAAGAAATGTCACGTGATGCTCGTGCATGGGCGACAAGTGTGCTGGCAATTGCTGCAGGCTTCGGCGCTGGCTTCGCATTTGCCGCCTTGCCACTGGCCGATCTGGGCTCAGACTCGTGGCGTTACATCTATGCAATCTCGCTTGCATGGCTCGTGATCGCCATTATTCTTTGGCGCAAACTTCCCGAGACGACGCGATTCACTGAGCGTCACGACGCCAAACTCGACTCGGCAACTCACATCAACAAAACGCGACTGGCAACACAAAGTCTCGTCGCAATTTTTGGGAGCGTTTTTATCGCCGCGTCATCTGTCTTTCAAGTGCGTTACTTGCGCGACGTTCGCGACTATTCGGCAGTCATGGTCACTGCATTCACACTGATCACCGGCACACCAGCATCAATAGGTCTGTTAATTGGCGGCCGCGTAGCCGACCGTCGCGGGCGCCGCGTTCTTTCAGCAATCACGTTTCCTCTCGGGGCAATTTTGCTAACCGGGGCATTCAGCACCAGCGGTCAAATCATGTGGCTCGCTTCAGTTTCGGGTGGCGTCTGTCTAGGTCTCGCCTACCCAGCGATGGCTGTTTATCGCGGTGAAATGTTTCCGACTTTACATCGCTCGTTTGCCTCGAGTGTGATCATGACAGCCTCACTAATTGGCGGCAGTGTTGGTCTCGTTGGCGCTGGCTACTTTCTCAACCGTGACTTCAACTACGGCACCGTCATGAGTTGGCTTGCTGTAGGTCCGATCATTGCTGGCATCTTGGTCTATGCAACATTCCCAGAATCAGCACACCGCGAACTCGAAGAACTCAACCCAGAAGATGTGGTCGACTCAAAACCAGTTAACGCGCAATAATCCAATTAGCAATAATCTCACCAACTTCGGCGTCACGATTTTTTAAGTCATGGCGTGCGCCTTCAATCCACACGTGCGTTTTTTTCTTCATCGGCTTGGTTGCCGCGATTAGTTCCTCGACTGTGCCAAATTCGTCGCGCGTGCCACTAACAAATAGCGTCGGCGTCAAAATTTTTGGCAAATGCTCACTGCGCAACTTCTCTGGTTGCTTCGGCGGATGTAACGGGTAGCAAACACACACCAATCCAGCGACTTCAAGTGTGTTCTCTGCGTCGGCGACGGCCATGCTGCACATTCGCCCACCCATCGAACGACCGCCGATCACTATTTCATTCGTCGCACAGCCCCAATCGTGGGCGGCTTGCATTACGGCGTTGCGCACGGTCTCAATCAACACGGGCGTTTTATCCGGAAAACTTTTGCCAGCTTTGCGATATTCGAAATCACAGCGCCCAACTTTGATTTTCGCATTTACATTTTTTACGGCCGTCTCAATTGCAAATAGCGACTGATGATTTGCATCTGTTCCCGCCCCCGGAAACAGCACAACACCAGTTATCACGAGCGAAACAGCACACGCGTTTTCACGAGCGCAATAACACTCGGCGGGCTTCTCCAATTTCTTCGATTGATTTACCGGCAGTCGCAACATCGCCACCGTGATCTGGGTGAACGCTGCGCAACACAGCGCGATATCGCTCTTGCACTTGCCGCTTCGATGGCTTCACCGTGCCAGCCGGAAACCCAAGCAACTCGAGCGCCCATGCTCGGGGGTCAGCCATCGCCGAAATATTTGCCGAAGCATTGCCCGCCAGAAAAGAAATAAATGACGAATCAAGTGGCCCGCGCCATCGCATCGCTCGACTAATCACCGAACTCAATGTTCGTCGTACAGATTCTTCAAGTCGCTCTAGCGAATAAATCGCCCCAAGCACCTGCAATAAATCGCTGCCGTTCGATTCAAAATTAAATTTCAGTTCGTTTTCGTTGCCGTGCAGACGATGCAAGCTCTTTGCTAAACCGTGACGATCTGTTTGCAGTCGGTGACGCAAACGTGGTTGCACGACTCGTTCGCCACGCTCAACTTGTGCCAACAACCGATGCACGTCGGGCACGACCTCATCATCGATTTCGCCAAAGTGCTGGGCAACAATGCCACCCAACAACAAACCGCCAAAACCTGGCGAATGCTCAACTGGCAAGTTAAACGCACCGATCGACAATCTTCGCGTCGGCGTAAACGGCCGAGTGTGCCAAATCTCTATTTCAGCAAGCACATCGCCAGCAACCATAACTTCAGAGACTAATTGCTGTTCACGAAAATCAACTAGAGATTCGAGCGCAAAATTGCGGCAAGCCGACTCGCTAAATCCATTGCCAAGACTTCATCGGGTCGATCGCCACCAACCAATGCGTCTTCAACTTGGCTCGCAAGATCTTTGATCTGTCGCCACACCGAGTCGCCCATGTCACCCGGTGCACTAGACGCATCAATCGACTCGAGCAGCCGCTCAAGATTCACTACAACGCCCGCGTCAGATGGATTTCTCGCAATCTTCTGAGCCAAGCCAGCAAGTTGCGACAAAACTCTCGCATCAGCCTGATCGCTGTCATCATCTTGCTCTTCAATCTCGTCTTCGAGATTCTCAATCTCGTCCAAAATTTCTTCGACGTCTACTTCGCGCGCCGACTCGGCAATCAGAACTGCGTCTTCCCATTGATGTGTAATGCCTGCTTCGATCAACATCGCAGTCAATTCAGCACGAGTCTCTCGCGACCATTCGTCGAGCTCCCACTCGGTGACAGGCGAATTGGGGGTTAGTTCACTCACAATCCGAACGCTAGTTGTTTATTCGACTGAAGTAATATTGGGCTAACATCTCCCTTGATGACGTTGTCGCAACGCCCCGACCGCAACTTGGCGCTAGAACTCGTACGAGTCACCGAATCTGCCGCGCTCGCTGCTTCTAAGTGGGTCGGTCGTGGCGACAAAAATTCTGCCGATGGTGCTGCTGTTGATGCGATGCGCAATCTTCTCGACACCGTGAATATGGATGGCATCGTTGTCATCGGCGAAGGCGAAAAAGACAAAGCACCGATGTTGTTCAATGGCGAGCGAGTCGGCAACGGTTCTAAACCCGAAACCGATGTAGCTGTCGACCCAATCGACGGCACGACACTCACATCACTCGGACGTAACAACGCTTTGTCGGTGCTCGCCGTTGCTGAACGCGGCACGATGTATAACCCCGGGCCATGCGTCTACATGGAGAAAATTGCGGTCTCACGCGAAGCAGCCAACGCAATTGATATAAATGTTTCGCCGACAAAAAATCTCAAAGAAATTGCCAAGGCAACCAAGAAGTCGCTCAACGATCTCGTCGTCGTAATTTTAGAGCGACCCCGACACGACGAACTCATCGCCGAGGTTCGCAGTTGCGGCTGTCGCATTCACTTAATTAGCGACGGTGACATCGCTGGTGCAATTGCAGCTGCCTCGCCAAATGTTGGTGTTGATGTGTTGATGGGCATTGGCGGCACTCCAGAAGGTGTTACTGCCGCTGCGGCGCTCAAGAGTTTGGGCGGTCAGATCTTGGGCAAGTTGTGGGTTAAGAACGACGCAGAGGCGAAAATCGCAACAGACGCTGGCTACGACTTATCGAAAGTTTTAACTGTCAACGATTTGTGCAGCGGTGACGATGTGTTCTTTGCCGCTACTGGTGTCACCGACGGCGAGTTATTGCGCGGCGTGCGCTACGACTCGTATGGTGCACGGTCGCAAAGTTTGGTAATGCGCAGTCGCAGTGGCACAGTGCGTGTGATTGACACACAACATCGCGCCGACCGCATCGGACAATATTCTTCAGACGACTTTCGCTAATTCTCGCTTTGCCATAACCTCAGCCACCGACTGATTAATCAACTGCGCTAATCCGACGGCGCCAGGCGTCACTAAGTGAATGCGGTCGGCGCGAAACCAACCGCTCTTCTCTTTACCTTCACTAAACGCGTTCCAATCAGCGATATGCAGGTTCTCAATTTTCGAGTCGAGTTTGCCAAGTTGTTTGTTCATCGTCGTTGCTTTGCCACGAACATGTCGCACCTGTCGATAAGTAATCCAAACAACATCAACACCTTGACGCGCAGCCTCTTGTGTGATCGCTAAAACTGCATCGCGAAACGGTGTGCCAATGCGATCGTTGTATCCCGTGCCAATTACGACAACTTCACTAAAGCGTCCAGCGTTTTTCTTTAGTTGGTCTAAGGCGCTCAATTTCACCCAGGCGAAACAGCCGGGGTCAACAAGTTTTTGACACCCCTGCGCTGCAAACATTGTTTTCTGCTGACTGTCCAACAATTCGCGAGCACTCGCAACGTGATTAAATGCCGTAAACACCGAATCACCAATCACCAAAACCTTCGCTCGACCTGCTTGCCCTTCGCTCGCCCCAACAACTTCGCCGGCACTCGCCGCCACAATTGTCGTCAGCGCAATAATCAAGAAACCGCTCAGCCGTCGCACATCACCAACCTAATTTGTCGCGATTAGATATTTATGCGTTTAGTAGCGGCCGGCGCCGAAGGCAGAGATACGACACACCAAAAAACGTGGTACGAAGTCTGAAATCGTAACGAGATCTTTGTAAGTCAGTGCTCAGTCGCATCGTCGATTTGGCGGAATGCCTCCATACTCTTCAACCGCTGACGAATACATGCCCGCGGGATACGTAGAAATTTTTCGGGTCACAGGGTCGTATGCAACAAATGCGCAAGAGCTCACAAATTTGTGCCGCACGCGAATCGGTATTCCGACGACGTTCGTACTGGTTTCGGCAGGTTGGGCGCCGATGGTTTCTGTCTATCTTCGTGGCACCAATGTTGTGGCCGGCAATTTCACCGCGTTGACGGTTGTCGGCAATATCGCTCGCGAATGTGGAACTTCACTTATTAGTAATACTCCGCTTCGTATCAATGTGGTTCGAACGACTATCTACCGTGACATCGTGCTACAACTACAAATCCCAAAGGGTCTTGCCCCTGGCAAATACGACCTTGACCTATTGCCAATAGATGACAGCTGGCAAAAGTTGACGCCGATTGAAATCACCGTTACCGAATAACTTTGACCAACCAAATATCGCTCTCCACGTCTGAAAGATCAAGACCGCGTGAGCACCAATATTCAACACGGGTAGCTAGCCGTCCGATCAACGGCAACTATCAATCCAGTTTCGCTACCCGCGATTGTGTCTTTATCCATCCTGGCTGCTCACAGAATCAACGACCAACAAGCCAACCCTCTAAATATCTGCTCTCAACCGCAACTCTTCCCTCGGCATCAAAAGCAACTTCTCAATCATCGTAAAATCTTTTTCCACAAACCCAATATCGGTCTTAGAAAGCTCTGGAAACAATGAGGTCAAAACAAAAAAGTTATCTTTAGTTAAATGCCGATTCTGAGTTAGGGGAACCGAACCAGTCAAAACCCTCAAGCGTTTTGGCAAAAGTGAATTGAAGCTTTTTTTGATGAAGTCTGGTAAAAAGGTCAACTTCAGCACGACTTTTCGCATGATCTTTTTATTGTATTTTTTAAATTTTGCAGTATTAGAAAACTTAGAAAAAGACCTGAAATACCGCTTTGCCAAAACTTCGGCTGAGACCGACGAATTACTGTTTGAGATTGCACTTGCAATACCCGTTGCTAAGTGTTTGGTTACGAATTGTACGTCCTTACGATTTTTTCTATCTCTAAACCAATCAGTATCCTGATCTTTCGACACTTGTCTAAACGTCCCCGGGTTAAGTTCCCAAACTTTTTTGATCCACAATGTGTGTTGCTTAACCTCGACTTTGCAACTCGCCTTAGCAATTTGATTAAACAAGTGTTCATGCAAGCTACTGTGGGAGTGATAAAACATGAAAGTGTGACGTAGCACATTTCTCCAAATATCAGTTCTAATTAAAGACCAGTACAAATAAAATGCTCCTGACTGATCAAGAGCACGGTCCGAAACGCTATAGCTCCGAGATTTCAATCCTTCTTGCCAGTTCGCGTACCGTAAATTCCAAAGCAATGCTGAATCGCTGTACTTGTATTGTGCACATACTCCCACAACAGCATCTACTTCCAGAGAGTTGAGAATGACACTTATGGCTAGCTTCAATCCAGAGATAGTAAAGAAGTCCTCATCCGAGCAAAGTGCACTTACCGGAGTCGCCGGTAAATTTGCAGCGAAGTTCATTCTTCTCGAATAATTCTCAAGCCAATTCTCGCCAATCATTGGCGGTAAATGGTGGTAGGTAATGTTTGAAGTACCAGGCAGAAGTCCTAATGGAAACCACGGCTTTAACGAGCCATCCAATATATGTACTTGGACCGGAGTGTCGCGCCAATACTCAATCGAACGCTCCAATCCTAGGGGCCGATTGCAAGTCGGTACTACAATCGTCAATTGGCCAAGCAACTTGATTTCATCAGGCGTCATGCGGCGCCTTTTCACACATCAAGCATCCACTCAGCGCAATTAAAGTTGATAACTCCCCAATCGAGTAACCCACAACAAAATCAACACTAGTCTTCAAATATTCAGCCACTGCAATTTTCGGTTTCTTGCTTTTCCCCACGGTCGCTCAACAAACTCAAGCTAATTCAAATCCTCATTGACCGTCTCGAAAACCACTCAATAACTAACGATCGAAACCAGCGACATGTGATGGTTTAATTTGTTAAAAATGTGCCAGCGGGTGTGATTGCTATCTAGAGCAACAATCACACGGTACTTTTTCCACAAATTTGACATAAGTACAACGTCTTCTCATCGACATCACAAAAACCGGACGTGCACCCACTGCCTTGATTGCGTGCAAATCAGAACATTGTTGAAAGACGGAGTGATGACTTTATTGCCTTCATCAATTTCACATAGCAACATAACCAGATGGATTGCTACATATGCGGTACTTCATGCAACTAAATACCTGTCCTGAAACCCCATAAAATTACTCAACGAAGTTTCAAATTCGCCAACTGAAGAACGCATGGTATACCGTCTACCTAATAACGATTTGGATGTGGCATTCACTTCATCGTTGCTTATTAGAGGACTGAATGCCGTAATTTGTCTCAAGTCCCCGACCTTTCAATTTTCGATACCGGATAGGAAATGATTGAGAAGTTTGGCCTGAAAACGATAAGAATTGTCTCAAAATTACGAAGATACTGAAGTTGCAGTGCAACTTCATCACTTAGGTTCCAAGGGAAGATCACCAGAAAGTCTGGCTTGTCAGACAAGAGTCGTTCTTCGGAAACAATTGGAATTCGACTACCTGGCATATATTTGCCTTGCTTGTGTGGGCTTCGGTCGACAACATATTTGATTAAGTCACTCTTCACACCTGCGAAATTTAGAAGGGTATTTCCCTTTGCGGCGGCTCCATAACCAACTACTAATTTGCCCTGAGTCTTCTTTTCAATAAGAAACTGCAAGAAGTCATTCTTGACTCTCTCGGCATGTTCCTGAAAGCCACGATAGAAGTTGATCGTCTTCATGCCAGCGTTGTTTTCTTCGGTAATAAGTTCGTCTACTTTCGAACTGACATGATGGACGCCGGTGTCACTTCGTTGAGCAAAAACGCGCAAACTTCCCCCATGAGTACCTAACTTCTCAACATCAAAAACACTGAGTCCGTTCTTGGCAAAAATGTTAACAACAGTGCAAAAAGATAGATATGAAAAGTGTTCATGATAAATCGTGTCAAATTGATGTTGCGAAATCAGATTCAACAAATGCGGAAACTCACATGTAAAAACTCCGATGGGTTTGAGCAGCGTGTGGCAAGCCTGCGAGAAATCATTGATATCCGGCACGTGAGCAAGGACGTTGTTGGCCACCAACAAATCAACTGTGCGACCTTGTCGACGCAACTCGCCAGCAAGATTTATATTAAGAAAGTCTTGAATAATCTCGACACCTTTTTGACGCGCCGCGTTTGCCGTACTCACAGTTGGCTCAATTCCGTAAGAGTTGATTCCGCGTTCATTGACAAACTGCAATAAATATCCGTCATTAGCGGCGACCTCGCCAATCATGCTCGACTTTGATAATCCAAAACGCTCAATCATTGCATCAACATATTTTTTTGCGTGAGCAAGCCATTCGGTTGAAAATGAACTGAAATATGCATACTCTTCATTAAATAGCTCGGCCGCACGTGAGTAAGCCTCAGCTTGAACGAGCCAGCATCTTTCACATACAAGCACTCGCAGCGGAAAGTATTTTTCGGGCCGCTTCAACGCTAATTTTGTCAAATAGGCATTCGATGGTGGAGCCACACCCAAGTCGACAAGCACATGCGATACATCAGAACCACAATGTCGACATTTCACTTCCCTAATCGTATCTCCGTCACTAAATTAAGGCGACAAACGCTTGCTAACTGCTGGCTTAGCGGCGGCCGGTGGCGAAGGCTGAGATGCGACGCACCAAGAAACGTGGCGCAAGGTCAGAAATGACAACAAGAGCCTTCCAAAGCGCTCCTGGCACGCTCAGCGCACGACCACGGGCTACATCGCGCAAACCAGCACGCGCAACATCGGTGACATCAAGCCACGAGAACGATGGAAAATCTCGCGAGTATTGCTCGGTGCTCGAAATGCTTTGAAACTCAGTGCGAGTCAAACCAGGACACAACGCAGTAACACGCACACCCGATCCGCGCATCTCTTCATGCAACGCTTCGGTCAAACTCGTGACGTAAGCCTTTGTCGCACTATAAACAGCAAGTCGTGGTGAAGCCTGAAAACTCGCAACACTCGAAACGTTCAACAAATATCCACGACCGCGAGGCACCATCGCCCGAATCGCGGCATGCGAGAGTCGTGTCAACGCACCAACATTCAACTGAACCTCGCGCGACAAACGATCGACATCAATTTCGTGCATCAAACCCGATGAACCAAACCCGGCGTTGTTAACTACAAGATCAATCGGCTTAAGTGACACATCAGCGATTCGCGCCTCAAGCAAAGCAAGACCAGCAGCACTTGTTAAATCGGCAACCAGCACTTCAACATTTTTAAACTGGCTCGCTAATTGCTCAAGTCGATCAGCGCGACGCGCAACAGCAATTACGTGAACTCCTGATGTTGCGAGTTGTATCGCCATCTCATGACCGATGCCGCTTGATGCTCCAGTCACCAACGCACAGGTGAACGGATACTTCGCCATGACGATGCTCGCTAGTGAGCAGAACCTGTCGAACCACCCGCGTTGCCCATGCCACCAGCAGCTGCCAGTCGCGCATGCGCACGACGCAAGTCAGCCTCAACTGTCGCATCGTGTTCGCCACGCATCGCCGTTTGCGCTCGCTCTTGTGCGGCGCGCGCACGAACCACATCGATGCTCTCGGCAAGTTCGGCACTGTCAGACAAAATCGTCACATGATCTGGCGCCACATCAACGAAACCGCCGTGAACCGCCAAGTCTTGCACCTTGCCGTCAGTCAAATAAATGCGCGTATGGTTTTCGACAAGCGCACCCAAAAAAGTTGTGTGACCAGGCAAGAAAGCAATTTCGCCACCTTGCAAAGTGCGAGTGATCACTTGGCGTGCTTCACCAGAAAACAAAACGCGTTCTGGTGAAACCACCTCAACTCTGAGTGACTTGTTATCAGCCATGTCGATTGAAACTTACGCTGCCGAATCTTGCAACGCTTTGGCTTTCGCCAAAACTTGGTCAACTCCACCGACATTCAAGAAAGCCTGTTCTGGTACTTCATCAAGGTCGCCCTTGATGATCGCTTCGAAACTTTCAACAGTCTGTGCAGTTGGCACGTATTCACCTTTAACGCCAGTGAAAACTTCAGCAACATAAAACGGCTGGGACAAGAAACGCTGCACCTTGCGAGCGCGCGAAACAGTCATACGGTCTTCTTCTGAGAGTTCATCCAAACCAAGAATCGCAATGATGTCTTGCAACTCTTTGTAACGCTGCAAGATTTCTTGCACTCGACGCGCCACGTTGTAGTGACGATCGCCGACAGTTTCTGGCGTCAAAATCGTTGACGTTGAAGCGAGTGGGTCTACCGCTGGGTAAATGCCCAATGATGCGATTTGTCGTGACAACTCGGTTGTTGCATCCAAGAAAGCAAACGTCGTGAACGGTGCTGGGTCGGTGTAGTCGTCGGCAGGCACGTAAACAGCCTGCAACGATGTAATCGAACGACCACGAGTCGATGTAATTCGCTCTTGCAACTGGCCCATCTCGTCGGCAAGCGTCGGCTGATAACCCACCGCTGACGGCATACGACCGAGCAGCGTCGAAACTTCAGAACCAGCTTGAACGAAACGGAAAATGTTGTCAACGAACAACAACACGTCTTGGTTTTTTACGTCGCGGAAATACTCAGCCATTGTCAAAGCAGAAAGCGCAACGCGCAAGCGCACGCCTGGTGGTTCGTCCATTTGGCCGAACACGAGTGCGGCTTTTTCGAATACGCCAGACTCTTCCATTTCAAGACGCAAGTCGGTGCCTTCACGAGTTCGCTCACCAACACCAGCGAATACCGACACACCACCGTGCTTCGATGCCACGCGGTTGATCATCTCGGTGATCAAAACTGTCTTACCTACACCTGCACCGCCGAACAAACCAATTTTTCCACCAGCCAGATACGGCGTGAGCAAGTCAATAACTTTGATGCCAGTTTCGAACTGACGTTTCGATGGCTCGAGTGTGTCGAACGCCGGCGCTGGTCGGTGAATCTCCCAACGCTCAACATCTTTGAAATCGTCGTTGTTGCCATCGAGGCAGTCGCCCCAGACGTTCCATACGTGACCAAGAGTCTTGTCACCAACTGGCACTGTGATGCCGCGGCCGGTGTCACGCACTGGCGTGCCACGACGCAGACCGTCGGTTGGCTTCATGCACACCGCACGCACACGACTCTGACCAAGCTGCTGGGCAACTTCAGCCAAAATCACGTTCGGCTTGCCGTCGACGGTGACAGTGAACTCGAGCGCTTGGTTAAGTTCTGGCAGCGACCCACGCGGAAACTCAACGTCGATAACCGGACCAGCAATGGCGACTACTCGCCCATCTTTGCGGTCTGTGTTTGTTGCTGTGCTCATTTTTTCTCCCTTTTAATTTCGCTTAAAACTTCGTCATTAACTAACTAACTACTTGCCATTTCACGAACTACATCGTCAGAACCCAGCGCCTCGGCGCCACTGACGATTTCCATAATTTCTGTAGTGATCGAATCTTGACGCGCGCGGTTCATAATTCGCGACAAGTTCTTGATCAACTCTTCGGCATTGTCTGTTGCCGACTTCATCGCACGCTGACGAAACGCATGTTCACTCGCGGCAGCGTTTAATAGAGCCGCATAAATTCGGGCCTCAACATAACGCGGCAACAAAGTTTGCAAAATCAATTCAGGATCTGGCTCAAATTCATAACTCGCACCCGCAGCCGATTTGCCATCGCCTCCAGCAATAACATCACGTTCGAGCGGCACGAGTGGGCGGCGCACAACTTCTTGTCGACCTGACGAAACGAATCGTGTGTAAACCAACTCGACACGATCAACTTCACCACTTAAATACAAATCAACGACGAACTGGCCGATCGCCTTAGCGTTCTCATATTTCGGTGCGTCAGAAAAACCGGTGAAACTCTTCGACGTTTTGTATTGACGAAACCTGAAATAGTTCTCGGCCTTGCGACCAACTGGCACGACAAGATAATTTTTTGATGCCAACACATCAGCTTTCACTTCGCCTTCGGTCGCGCGCAAAATGCCAGCGTTGTAGCCACCACACAAACCGCGATCGGCAGTGATTGCCACATAGCAGGTCGTGCGAATCTCAGGTCGTGCCTTTAAAAACGCTGAAGAATTTCCGGCACCGCCAGCAGCCAAGTCTTTAACGACTTCAGTGATTCGTTCGCTGTATGGCACGGCAGCAGCAACTCGCTGTTGGGCTTTAACGATGCGCGAGCCAGCAATCAATTCCATTGCGCGCGTGATCTTCTTGGTCGCTAAAACCGATCTGATCCGACTGCGCAATATGCGCTCTTGCCCGCCTGCCATTTTGGTTTAGACCTACTCAGTCGCGAGCGTTTTTGCGCTCGCTGCTTCGCCAGTTTCACCAGCATCAGTTTTTGTTGGATCAACAGCACCTGATTTTTTGGTCGGCACAAAGCCAGCCTTAAATGCAGCAACGATTGATGCCAAATCTTTTGGCACATCTGCCTTTGGTTCTTGTCGAATGCCCGAAAGCAGACCGGCATGGCGAGAACGCATGTGCTCGAGAAGTTCGTTCTCAAAGCGGCGCACATCACCAACCGGAATGTCGTCAAGATAACCCTTGGTTCCCGCAAAAATCGATACAACTTGCTCTTCAACTGGCATCGGCGAGTTGAGAGGTTGCTTCAACAACTCAACCAAGCGATAGCCACGCTCAAGCTGCGCTTTTGAAATTGCGTCGAGTTCGCTACCGAAAGTTGCAAACGCTTCAAGTTCGCGGAACTGCGCCAAGTCGAGTTTCAGCGTGCCCGAAACACTCTTCATCGCTTTGATCTGCGCTGCGCCACCTACACGGCTAACCGAGATACCTACGTCAACCGCCGGACGAACACCTGACTTAAACAAGTTGTCTTGCAAGTAAACCTGACCGTCAGTAATTGAAATTACGTTGGTCGGAATATACGCAGAAACGTCACCAGCTTTCGTTTCGATAACTGGTAGTGCAGTCAATGAACCAGCACCGCGCTCGTCACTCAATTTTGCGGCGCGCTCAAGCAAACGACTGTGCAGATAGAACACGTCACCTGGGTAGGCCTCACGACCTGGTGGACGACGCAACAACAATGCAATCTGGCGATATGCCTCTGCTTGTTTTGACAAGTCGTCGTAAACAACAAGTGCGTGCTCGCCATTTTCCATCCATTGCTGACCGATTGCACAGCCTGCATATGGTGCCAAGTATTTAAACGGCGCAGGGTTTGAGGCAGGTGCAGCAACAACAACTGTGTACTCAAGCGCACCGAATTGGCGCAACACTTCAACGGTTTGCGCAATCGTCGAACCTTTTTGTCCAATCGCTACATAGATGCACTTCACACCCAAACCGCGTTGATTAAGAATCGTGTCGATCGCAATCGTTGTCTTGCCGGTCTTGCGGTCGCCAATGATTAGTTCGCGCTGACCGCGACCAATTGGTGTCATCGCGTCAATCGCTTTGATGCCAGTCTGCAACGGCTCGTGTACTGGCTTTCGACCCATGATGCCTGGCGCCTGCACTTCAACTCGACGCATAATCGCACCAACAATGTCGCCCTTGCCGTCGATCGGCTGACCGAGCGCGTTGACAACTCGACCCAACATTGCATCACCAACTGGCACCGACAAGATTCGGCCAGTTGCCTTCACGGTTTGATTTTCTTCAATAGATTCTGCTTCGCCGAGCACAACAACACCGATCGAATCTTCGTCAAGGTTCAATGCCAAGCCGACAGTACCGTCTTCAAATTCAAGCAACTCGTTAACTGCGCAATCTGGTAAACCACTAACGCGCGCAATGCCGTCACCAACTTGAGTGACACGACCAACTGTGCGTGCTTCAACCGATGGCTTGTAGCCCTCGAGACCTTTTGTAATTGCCGCCGCAATATCGCTTGCAGAGAGTGTGAGATCAGCCATGTTGTGTATGTCCTTTCAGAACTATTTCAGATTCGGGTCTTAATTTGTTCAAGTCGTGTGCGCACAGTGTCGTCGATTACTTCGTCGCCGACAGTTGCAACCAATCCACCAAGTACTGACGGATCAACTACGACTTTGAGATTGAGTTTGCGGCCAGTTGATTTGCTTAGTGCCTCTGCTAAACGTTTCGTCTGATCATCAGACAACGCAACCGCACTTCGCACTTCTGCAACTTCGCGTTGTTGTTCGCTCGATGCGCGCTGAACAAGACGATCGACGATCGCCGGCAAATCTCGGCCTCGACCAGAACCAACAATCAACGAAACAAGTTGCACGCTCGTATTGCTGGCTTTGCCACCCATCAACTGCTCGACGACTTGCTGACGACGCTCAGCCGGAATCGTCGCATCGGTCAAAATGCCGCGCAATTGCTCGCTCGACTCAACTGCTCGCGCCACGCGAAACAATTCGTCTTCAACGACCGCCAAATTGCCTTCGGCTTGAGCAACTTCAAACAAAGCTCGGCTATATGCCTCAATGCGTGCGTCGCTCATTTTGCTGCTCCTACGCTCTTAATGAAACTTTCGATCAAATCTTGTTGCGCGCGCTCGTTGAGACTTGCGGCAACTGCTGATGATGTCGCAGTGCTCGACAAGCGAGCAATCTCGCCACGAAGTTCTTCGCCACTTCGGCCACGCGCGGCAGCCAAGTCAGCCGCGGCTTTTGCCTCAAGTTCAGCAACTTCTTTAACCAAACGAGCACGACCGTCGGCCAAAATTGCAGTCGCTTGCGCGTCGGCTTCAGCCAAAATCTTGCGTCGCTCAGCCTCAATATCGCCAAGCGCTTGACGAATACCAGCAGCATCTGTTTCAGATTTGCTGCGAGCAGCCGCCGCACCGTCGAGTTCTTTTTGAATTTTCTCAGTGCGATCTCTCATCGACTTTTTGACCATTGGCCCTGCGAATTTGTAAAGTCCGGCAAACACGATTACCGATGCAAGGCCACCATAAATAATTTCTGCGGTCTCAGGCAACAACCAGTGGTGTGTTTGGGTCGGGTCTTCGACCGCGAACAATGCTGTAACTAACAAATTCACGAGCGACTTCCTTCCATTGCTTGCTGTACTGATCGCGTCACGACTGCATTGTCGGGAGACACCCCAACTGCAATCTGTGTTGCGCGAGTCGTAACGGCAGTTACCGCAGTAACGATCTGTCCTTGCGCCGCGACACGAGCCGCAGCAACTTCGGTTTCAGCCTCGGCCCGATGCGCAGCGATCTGCGCATTAACTTCGGCGATTTTCGCAGAACGCTCTTTGTCCAGAGTTTGTCGCGCAGCCTCAAGTCGACGAGCAGCCTCGTTGCGAATTTCTGCAACTGCTGCTTCGTATCGCGCTACATCTGCCTGAGCTCCGTCGCGAGTGCTTGTCGCATATTCGTGATCTGCCTGAATCGATTCGTATCGACTCGCCATTCCATTGCGCACCTTAGGCACAAGAAACAGCCGCATCAAAATCAAAAATACGATGAACGACCCAGCGCCCCAAACCAACTCTTTAACCTCTGGCGAGATCGGGTTCGGTCCAGTACCTACTGGCACGCCCTCTTCGGTTCCGGTTTCAGCCGATACGGCGTCGAACGAGACGCGCACCTCAGAAAATGAGTTGGTGTAGACAAACGCAGTGAGCATGAAATCTCTTATGCGTACTTCAGAAGAATTACGACAACGAAACCGATAAGCGCGAGCGCCTCAGTAAACGCAACACCGAGAAACATCGTGGTGCGAACCATGCCTGCTGCTTCTGGCTGACGAGCCATCGACTCAATCGCGCTTCCGAAAATCATTCCGATGCCGATGCCCGGCCCAATTGCGGCAAGACCGTAGGCAAAACCTGCGGAACCTGCAGCAGCAATGTTCTTCTCGTCGCCAGTTGCGGCTTCAGCAGCCGCCTTGACGATCTTTGATAGTGCTTCCATTTTTTGTGTCTCCTGTCTGGTTGTTATTGATTAATTACTTAATGTTCTGGATGTACTGCGCCGGCAATATACACCGCCGCGAGAATTGTGAAAATATACGCCTGCAAGAATGCAACCAACACTTCAAATCCGGTCAAGAAGACCAGCATGAAGAACGGAAACACACCAATCGGAATCAAAATCTTGTCGCGTGCTTGAAACAGTGCCTCACTAAGCAAGGCGAAAATCACGAGCAACAAGTGACCTGCCAACATGTTGGCGAAAAGTCGCACTGCAAGTGAGAACGGACGAATAATCAGCGTCGAAATCAATTCGATCGGCGTAATCAAGATGTAGAGAGCTTTTGGTACGCCTGGCGGAAACATCAAATTCTTGAAATAACCGATTGGTCCTTGGTGACGAATGCCTTGGGCATTGAACACAACCCACACAAGCACGGCCAAAAACATCGGTATCGCCATTCGAGCGGTCGCCGGCATCTGAATGAAAGGAATAATGCCAGGCACATTGCACAGATAAACGAACAAGAACAGCGACAACAAGAATGGTGTCCAACCCAAACCATCGCGACCCATCGTCTGCATGATGATGTTGTTCTCAATAAACTCAACAATCACTTCGGCCAAGTTGCGTGTGCCCTTTGGTGCTACCTTCGGGTCTTTGCGTGCGGCCGAAAGAAATAGCAACGAACCAATCAATGCTGAAGCGATTGCAATCAGGCCAACTTTGTTCAAGCCCGGCACTACATCGCGCCAACGCAACAATTCGTTGATCGGCGGAAACTCAAACGACAAAATACTGTTGATGATCATCGTGTAATGCTTTCAGATTGTTGTGTTGATTTATCTTTAGATTGTTTTTTTGGCTTTAGTCCCGGGTACGCAAGCGACAAAGAAACATATCGCATTTCCCAGAACAATAAACCCAAGTGCGCAACAATAATCGTCAAACCAAGCGGAATGAACTCGACCCACTCAAGGTTTCGAACCGCAAAAACCGCAACAGCCACTAGACCCATGCGCAACAGATAGCCAAACATCATTGACGCCATCATCAACGCATACGAAATTCGAGCGGCGTAAGCCACAAGTGCTGCCGCCAAGCCAAAATTGCCAAAAACAATCGCCAACGCATAAGCGCACGAGTACGCACCGTTCAATCCCCAAAACGCAGCAGACAGACCAAGCAAAATCGGTGACGCAATCAAACCGCGCTTAACAATGTCGCGTGCAAGCGCAGCCTCAGGCGCCGGCCCCGTATCACGCATCGACAAAATCGAAATCTTTGTGTCTGTATCAATCGCCATCATCTACTACTTCTCTACCAAAACTTGCGCGCCATGCATGTGGCTTGTCGCTGACTCACGGCGCTTTATTTCTTGTCTCTGCATGTCGACGTCGTAGACATACCAAAGTCGCGCAAAACTACCCAGCATCGAAAACAGAGTACACACAATGATGAGCAACGGTTTTGTTCCGAAAGCGTTATCCAGCATCAAACCGATTACGAAAAACACGCCAACACTTACGGCGATCTCAACACCTCGACCAAGCGAGTCGTGCGATGAAACTGCAGTTCGCACGACCGGTTTACGAGTTGGCAAGAGTTTCAACGTTGATCCTCAATTAGTTTTCACCAAACAGGTTTGCCTGGCGCTTGTGAACGGAAATACAAACTAGACGCAAAGCCTCAAACAGCGCAAACTGGCTACTTCGTGAACTTGTGCCGCTTTCAGCGTTTCTCGGTTTGCTTAACCCGCCACTTGATTCGAGTCTTTATTTCGTGACCAAACCTTGTCGTGAAACAGCGTGAAACCACCCAATGCCAATGCCACAAACAAAAATGGCCACAGGTTCGTTGGCCCGTCAGAGAGCGCTGGATACAAAACAAATCCTGACAGCAGCGCCGTCCAAAGCCACATAATCACAACCGCACGACGAGGCCCGTGCCCCAGTTTGATTAATCGATGATGCAAGTGCCCAGTATCAGCAGTGGCAAAACCCACACCACTTCGCGTGCGGCGAATGATCGCAAAAATTACATCCAAAATTGGTACGCCTAAAACGAGTATTGGGATAAACAACGGCGCCAAAAAGAAATACGTCTGACCGCTTATGTTCGTCGTCTCTGGGTTGGCACGCCCACCGACAACACTGGTCGACACTGCGACCAACAATCCGAGCAACAGCGCACCGCTGTCACCCATGAAAATTTTTGCAGGGTTGAAATTGAATGGCAGAAAACCCACGCAGATACCAACGGTAATTATCGCCACGAGTGGTCCAATGTTTGGTTCGCTCAACAATCCATTGACGCCTAAGTTGCGACTGTAAACAAAAAATGCCATCGACGCGATCGCAACGATGCCAGTCGCTAGTCCATCAAGGCCATCGATCAAATTGATTGCTTGAGTCATGCCTAGAAGCCACAAAACCGTAAATAACGGAATCCAATCGCTAGACAATACAAACACATCAACAAACGGCGCGCGAAAATAAATCATCGTCACGCCAAACCAAATAAGTGCTACAGCTGCGACGACTATTCCAGTTACTTTCATCGGCGCAGAAACTTCGTGTATGTCGTCAACTAGACCCAAAACAAAAACAACTAATCCTGCAACAACAACACCTATGAGTTCTGAGTTATTTTTAAACAGCGGGTCAAACCTGTCCATTTGCGATGCAACAAACACAGCAGCAACCAGCGCAATATAGAACGCGACACCGCCGATGTCTGGCGTCGCTTCAGGATGATTGCGACGCTCGTCGGGCGTCGCCATGAAGCCAAACTTTCTGGCCAACAGTGCGACGATCGGCGTCATGATCGCCGTTACTACTGCTGCTACTCCGCCAACAATTAAATAGCCGGAGAGATCTTTCATTTAAAGAGTTTTAACTCGCCTTTAAATTTGCGTAAACCGGAAACTTCGCACACAAGTGAGCAACTTTGGCGCGCACCTGGGCAACTTTTGCGGCGTCATTACGATTGCGCAATGTCGTCACTATGTATTCGGCGATCAATGGCATTTCTGCTTCGCGCATACCCTGCGTCGTCACTGATGGTGTTCCGATTCGCACACCCGAAGTTACAAACGGACTTCGCGGATCATTGGGTATCGCATTCTTGTTCAGCGTGATGCCTGCACTGTCGAGCACAAGTTGTGCTTCTTTGCCAGTCAAGTCAGCATCAAATGGCGTCAGATCGACAACCATCATGTGGGTGTCGGTGCCACCCGAGACGAGTCTGAACCCATGATTTGCGAGCGCTGCCGCCAACGCCGCCGCATTCTTGACAATTTGATGTGCGTATTCTTTGAAACTGGGTTGCATCGCCTCATGAAATGCGACTGCTTTTGCTGCAACTGCGTGCTCAAGTGGCCCGCCCTGGCTTCCCGGAAACACCGCTTTGTCAATCACCGATGCAAGTTCTTTGCGACACAAAATGCAACCACCACGCGGTCCTCGCAATGTCTTATGAGTCGTAAAAGTTACGACATCAGCAAACGGTACTGGGTTTGGGTGCGCGCCACCAGCCACAAGACCGGCGATGTGCGCGATGTCAAACATCATCAACGCGCCGACTTCGTCGGCAATTTTCTTGAACGGTTCTGGTTCTAACCTTCGTGGATAACTCGTGGTGCCAGCAACAATCAACTTCGGTTTGTGTGCAATGGCCAGTTCGCGAATTTCGTCAAAGTTCAGGCGCTCGTCTGTCGCGCCAACTTTGAACGAATGAAACTTATACAAAATTCCGCTCGCATTTACCGGCGAACCGTGCGTCAGGTGACCACCATGGTCAAGGCTCAAACCAAGCACCGTGTCACCAGGGTTCAACAAACCCAAATACACCGCCATGTTTGCACTTGCTCCTGAGTGCGGCTGCACATTGGCATGATCAGCTCCGAATAGTTTTTTCACTCGCTCAATTGCCAACGCTTCAATGTCGTCGACGACTGCGTTGCCGCCGTAATAACGCTTCTGCGGGTAGCCCTCGCTGTATTTGTTCGTCAACACCGAGCCAGTTGCGGCCATCACATCTGGCGATGCAAAATTTTCACTCGCGATTAACTGCAAACCCGTCGCTTGCCGCGATCGCTCGTCTTCAAGCAGGTCAAAAATCGCTGTGTCGTGATTCGTCTCAGATGGCCAAGGCATCGTTTATGCTCCCTTTTTTAAATTTGATTCTGACTTTTCAATTTCACTAAGTTGCGCCACTCGGCGTTCGTGTCTGCCGCCTTCAAACTCTGTGCTCAAAAACTTATCAACTATTTGCTCGGCAAGTTGCGCTGACACAACTCTGCCACCCATCGACAAAACATTGGCATTGTTGTGCGATCGTGCCATTTCTGCAAGATACAAATCGTTACAAAGTGCTGCGCGAACACCGTGAACTTTGTTCGCTGCTATTTGCTCACCCTGGCCACTACCTCCGAGCACGATGCCGATCTCAGCCTTCCCATCGCGCACTGCTCGTGCGACATTCGCACAAATCTCTGGGTAGTCAACACTTTCTGTCGAATCAGTGCCGTGGTCGGCGACCTGAAATCGCTTACTTGAAAGATATTTAATAAGGTGCTGCTTCAGCTCATATCCAGCGTGATCAGCGCCAATTGCAAGTTTTCTCACCGCTGAACCCACGCTCTCATCGTAGTTTCTTTCATCTCAGCCAATTAGGGCTCTAATCTTCTCGGTCAATCGCTCGGACAGCATCTCGCTACCTTTTACATTGAAGTGCGACGAGTCGTAGTAGATAATCTCCCCATTTCGCATTGGCTCACATTGATCGGCATCGCAGACAACCGAAGCAGGGTCAAAAGTGGCAGTCAATGCAGCGTCAGCCAACACACGGTCTAATGCATCAACAACTTTATTGCGCGATGTCTGCTCAGAATATCCGCGCGCTTTGATTTGCGACTTTGGTTGAAGCAACGATATATCTGCGTCGATTAATACAGACGGCGCTTCATGAATCAACAGCGTGCTCACGTTTTGGTCGCTGATTTTCGCAATCATTTCTTGGGTCGCAGTCACTATTGAAAAAGCACGACCTTCGGCGTCTTGGGGCAAACTTCCATCACCTGACGGCAACCGATATTCATCACCCATGTATCTCGTCACCGAATTACCAATAATTACCAGCACTGGCTTTACTGTCGATTCTCCTTCGCACCAATTTGAACTCCACGTCCAGCCATCTTGATAAACACAGCCCTGCGTCAACTCAACCAAGCGTGTCTGAATGTCTTCGCACCAACTCACACCTAGTGGCGCTCTCGTAGCCATCGGGCACCCAGCAGTCGCCAGCACCGCCACGTCATAGCCGAGTTCATTTCCCGACTTAATTACTCCGTCTGCAAATGCGCGAGCTTGTGAGTCGCCAAATAGAAAAATTTTTCCCTTTGAATTTTCAACTCGGAAGGTGCATTGCTCTTGATCCCACTTGTCAGTATCGACTGTAAACCCGCAATCATCGGCAATACCCGCGCGTGGGGCGACCTCTGGTTGCGACAATCCAAGATGCGTATTCGCAATTCGCTCAACAATCAAACCAAAACCAAGCGGCACAACAACACAAATCGCTACGAGTCGAATTGCTCGCGAACCCGAAATCTGATTGTTGCGCCGAATCGGTTGCTCAAGCCATCGATATGAGATAACTGTTGGTATCAGCGACGCAAAACCAGCGACCAAAGCCAACCCACTATTGCTCGGCCAAATTGTCAAGCAATAAACCGTGAACGGCCAATGCCATAAATACCAGCCATAAGAAAGATCACCTAACGTCGCCAGCGGCCGCCAAGCCAAAACTTTAGAAATTCTCGCCGAGTTCTGACCGACAACAATAAGCCCGCCCGTACCCAGCACGGGCGCAAGCGCGACATAACCCGGAAACGGCGTGAAAGATTCAAGCGTTAAAGCCGACCAAATTATTGCAATCGACGAAACCAAAAAGATTGCCGCTGAATACTTCTTAATCATTCGTGATTGCAGCGGCGCGATCGCAAGAAGCACACCAACACCGAACTCCCAGATGCGACTTGGCAAACCAAAAAAGGCGAAACGCTCAGGCAAAGGTGTCAACCGATAACCGAACGACAGTGCAACACCAACCGCAAACGACACCAGGCTGACAACCATTACGACTGCGCCAAGCACGACTAATTGCCGTTTTTCGCCGAATCGTTTTGTCAGTTTCCAGCCAATCATCAACGCGGCTGGCAAAAGCAAATAAAACTGTTCCTCAATCGCTAACGACCACATATGGCGAAACGGATTGCTTGCAAGAGAAAAATATGTATTCTCTAGAAACAAATAAGCGTTCGCTAAAAACAGAGTCGTGGCTTGCGAGGTTCGCACCACTTCTTGCTGATCGCCAAACGGCGATAAAAACAAAATCGAGAAAGCCAGCGTCACAATTGTGACAAGCGCCAAAGCTGGCAGCAATCTTCGAGCTCGACGCACATAGAAATCTCGAAGTTGCACGGTTCCGGTTTGCCTAAGTTCGCGCAACAAAAGTTGCGAAATCACGAAACCAGAAATTACGAAAAATACATCCACGCCGACAAAACCACCCGGCAGACCGACACCCGAGTGATAAACCACTACGAGCAAAACTGCAATACCCCGTAACCCTTGAATATCTCTACGGAAATAATCTCGTTCAACGTCAGACATCACCGTGAAGCCTAGAACGAATCCGCAATAGCGCACGAGAGCATAAAGTATTGAGTGATGTCGATTGATCCGCGCACTCCAGTGCTTGTCGGCCAAGGTCAGGTCGTCAACCGCATCGCGAGTTTGAATGACGCTCGCGAACCCGCGCAACTGATCGCCGATGCAATTCGCCAAGCTGCAACCGACGCCAATCTCAGCAATCTTCCAGAAATTGACGCTCTGCACATTGTCCGCCTGCTCTCTTGGAAGTACACAAACCCTGCGTTTACAGTCGCTTCACTCTTGGGCATAAAAACGCACAAGCATGGCATAACCCCGCACGGCGGCAACATGCCGCAGTTGCTTGTCAACAAACTCGCACTCGAAATTCAGCGCGGCGAATTAGACATCGCAATCATCGCTGGTGGCGAGGCCTCAAATTCTCGCGCCCGCGCCCATCGCGAAAATGAAACTCTCAACTGGTCAGAATCTGATGCAGATACACCGACAGCCAACAACATCATCGATGATGCGGCGATGAGTAACGACGCAGAGATCGCACGCAAAATCGTTCTACCCATTCAGATTTATCCGATGTTCGAATCTGCAATTAGAGCTAGAGCTGGTCGCGACATCGATGAACACGAACAATTGATCAGCGAACTTTGGTCGCGATTCAGCAATGTTGCCGCCACAAACGAATTTGCTTGGAGCAACACTTCGCTCACCTCCGAACAAATTCAGACCGTCACGCCAAAAAATCGCATGATCGGTCTGCCCTATCGCAAAGTGATGAATTCGAATAACCAAGTCGACATGGCTGCAGCGTTGATTATTTGCTCAGTCGAAAAAGCGTCACAACTCGGCATTCCACGCGACAAATGGATCTTCCCACTTGCGGGCACCGACTGCCACGAGCACTACTACATTTCGAATCGATTTTCGTTTGCTGAAACGCCGGCAATCAAACTTGGCGGCGAGATGGTTTGCGAACTCGCTGAAAAGTCCCTGAATGATGTTTCGCTTATCGATTTATACTCGTGCTTTCCGTCGGCTGTTCAACTTGGTGCACAATCACTCGGCCTCTCACTTGATCAACAACTCACGATCACCGGCGGTTTGTCATTCGCAGGCGGACCATGGAACAACTATGTGATGCATGCCATCGCCACGATGATGGTTAATCTGCGTCAGGCCGCTAACTCGGCGACTAACGGATTTATCTGGGCAAATGGCGGTTATGCCACCAAACATTCTTTTGGCATTTATTCAACGTCGCCACCAAAAAATGGCTTTAAACATGGCTCGCCGCAAACATCCATCGATGGGCTTGCCAAGCGCGAACTCGCAACACCTGTTGAAGCAGCGTCATCAAGCGCAGGCAAAGCAACAATCGAAGCATTCACCGTTATGCACGATCGCGACGGTCAACCCGAAACCGCGATTGCCGCAACGTTGCTCAAAGACTCGCGTCGCGCTTGGGCAACATCAACTGACCCACAAGTCACAAAAGCACTGTGCACAGGCGAATGGGTCGGCCAACAAGTCACCCTCGACCCAACCGGCACCCTGTTGCTTTAACTTATGGCTGCTCCAACACTTTCTCAATTGCCTCTTTGTAAATCGGGGTCAACAATCTCGACCCTGTCACACTCAGATGATTCATGTCCGAATAAATCCATTTACCATTTCTGAAAGATCGACACTCAAACTCTGGACAAACTAGTTCAGTAGTGTCGATGAACGCGTTGTTGTCCGAATTTGCGGTAATGATCCGTGAAGCTTTCATGAGCCGTGACCGTTCTGATTGTTCAGTCAGACTGATTTCACAACTGTAAATCTTATTCGCAACGACTTTAATCAGAGACCGAGATGAATAACAGTCGGGAATCTGTCCCTGAAAAATTGTCGGTACTTGATTCACAGCTAAAAAGTCCAAAGTTTGCTTAAAGTCTTCAATTATCTGAGACTCAGTGAAATCAGATACATAAGCGCCATGATTTGATACCAGCACAACAAAATCTGGTTTCAAACTTTGTAATTTCTCATACCTTTCTTTGTTTAAGTCGTTGCAACCCGGCGACCTAGAGCTCGCTATTAACGGACAACCAGCTTCCACAGAAATTAAGAGCTCTCCGCCGAGAGCATTGACCGCTTCAAGAACTCCATCGCTCGCAGACCGAGCATTTGAGTCTCCGACCAGAACGCCAGTAAAATTTGGGCTTCCAACGCCAAAACGACATTCAACTTCCCAATTCGCATTACCACCTCCACAATCATTCTGGCTAGCAAAATTTAGCCACTTACTGTCAGGAACTGGGATACCGAGGCCTGTATTCGCTGCCCTATAAAGGCCGAAGGAAAGTACGAGTGGAACAGCCATCATCGCGGCTGTCAATCTAAGGGTCCTTAAATCAGCCTCTGCCTTAGGTTTTTGAAACCTTTTTTCAATGTATTTGAAAGACACTACGGCAGGAATAACTGATAGAGCCGCCGCAACAGTTGGTGCAAATGAAGTACCGGGCCAGATCGCCCGAGAGAATACAACCAACGGCCAATGCCACAAATATAGCGAGTAAGAAATATCGCCAAAGAAAACCAACCACGAAGAACTTAAAAATTTTTTGACGGGTTTTATCTGTTGATTGAACGCGATTAGCAGTGCGGTGCCCAAGGTTGGCATCAGTGCGAGATAACCAGGAAATAAAGAAAGAGAACTCAAAGCGAGACTTGACAAAATAATCAACACAATTCCTACCGAAGTCAACGAGACAGCAAAGGTGCGCTTAACATGTAAAGTCCGATTCGCAAGCAACGCTGTAAGTGAGCCGAGCAGAATCTCCCAGAATCGAGCAGGCGCTCCAAAAAATGCAAATGTGACTGGCCAGTCACCACCAGGTTGAAATCCGATTTTCTCGAGAAACGCAAACCGTGTTGACAGAACTGAGCTTTCTGTATAGCCAAATTCAAACCCATAAGTTAAGAGAACACCAAAGCCAAAAGAGACAATTGCAAAAGCTGTCATTACTATTGTTAGGACATTTATAAATTGTTTCCTGGCAATCCGCAATAGCATCAAAAAGAAAACCGGGTAGACCCAATAGAACTGCTCTTCTACTCCTAGCGACCAAAGATGTCGCAGTGGATTGTCCTTCAGCGCCTCATAAGAATTTATTGCGAATAAGTGAACATTGCCTGCAAAGAATGTTGAGGCAATGGCAGTTTTGATAATTTGCTGTTGCTCACCAAACGGTGACATTGCCACTAGCGAAATCAACAGTGTAAAAATAGTCACAATACTCAGCGCCGGGATCAGACGTCGTGCGCGACGTGCATAGAACTGCCCAAGTTTAATTCGGCCTGTTTCTTCATACTCGCGAATCAAAACTTGTGTAATTACAAAACCCGAAATAACAAAAAACATATCCACACCGACAAATCCACCAGGTATTGCGAGTCCAGTGTGATAAACCACAACAAGAAGAACAGCAATACCGCGTAGTCCTTGTATGTCAGCACGGTAGTGAGTCTTAGTTTCGAGCGTTTGTGACATGTCTCTATTATTCTAAATGGCTTTAATTTTTTGCGAGAGCGATGCGGTCGCGACCAGCGAGATCTTGGCGAATTTCAATTTGCGTAAAGTTGTTTTGAGTTAGCAATTCGTGCACCGCATCACCCTGTTGATGCCCAATCTCAAGAACTAGCCAGCCATCAGTCACGAGCCATTCGCCTGCCTGCGAAATAATTTCGCGATAGGCGTCAAGACCATCTGATCCAGCAAACAACGCCAGATGCGGCTCATGATCGCGCACACTCGCCTCGACACTCAGGTCATACAAACCGATATAAGGCGGATTGCTAACCACCATGTCAAAACTATTTTTTTGTTCACTCGGCAACGCCGCAAACCAACTGCCTTGCACAATTCGCACGTCTCCGTCAATTAAGCCTGACCCCGCCAGGTTCGCACGAGCAACCTCGAGCGCATCAGCCGACAAATCGGTCAACCAAACTTCAGTGCTTCCGCGTGGCAGTTCACTTGCCAATGACAAACCAATCACGCCACTACCGGTACCTAAATCAGCAACACGCAACTTAGTTTTTCGATTGCGCATCATCTCGACCGCCAAATCAAGAGCTGCCTGCACTACAACTTCAGTTTCTGGTCGCGGAATCAACACGCGACTATCAACCAAAATATCTAAGTGTCGAAAAGCCCAACTCTTCATGACATATTGCAAAGGCTCACCAGCCAAACGCTGCGCAATCATCGCCCGCAGCGCAACACCACACCGCTCGCTTACAACCTCGTTTCGGGCCGCATCAAATTCACCTCGCTCTAAACCGCTCGCGTGTTCGCAAAGCCAACGTGCTTCTTGCTCGCTACCCAACTCGGCGGCACTAACCCTCAGCAACTCGCCCCAAGTTATTGTGTCGTCGCCGTTCACGACGAAATTACTTCTCGCCAGAATCAGCCAACTGCTCAGTTTGATATTCAAGTGTGAGCGCGTCAACAACTGGATCCAAATTGCCAGCCAATACATCTTGCAGTTGATGCAAAGTAAACCCAATGCGATGGTCGGTCACACGGCTGTCTTTGAAGTTGTAGGTGCGAATTTTCTCACCACGACCACCACCACCAACCTGAGCCTTGCGCTCAGCAGATGCCCGCGCCTGCAATTCTTCTTCTTGTCGCTTCAACAATCGCGCTCGCAAAACTTGCATCGCTCGCAAACGATTTTGCAATTGACTGCGCTCATCTTGCATCGCAACAACAACACCACTTGGTCGGTGAGTAATGCGAACCGCAGAGTCGGTTGTATTCACACCTTGACCTCCTGGGCCACTGGCTCGATATACGTCGATCTGCAAATCTTTTTCATCAATATGCAATTCAACTTCTTCAGCTTCAGGCAAAACCATAACTGTTGCCGAACTGGTGTGAATTCGCCCTTGATTTTCAGTCGCCGGCACTCGTTGCACTCGATGCGGACCACCCTCAAATCGCATTCGTGTCCACGCGGTCTCACCTTTAAAAACCATCACAACTTGGTTGATGCCACCCTTTGGCGAAAGGTCGAGCGACAAAACTTCAACACTCCAGTTGTTGCGCGCAGCGAATGCCTTATACATATCAAACAAATCGTTGGCAAACAAGTTTGCTTCTTCGCCGCCCTCGGCACCGCGAATCTCAATAATTATGTTCTTGCCAGCATTCGGATCTGGTGGCAGCAACAAAACTTTTAATTCATCTTCGAGTTTCGCAATCATCGCCGTTGACGAGGTCAATTCGGCCTGCAACTGGTCTCGCTCGGCACCAATTGCATCAGCAATTAATTCGCGCGCCGCATCTGCGTTGCCTTTCGCTGTGCGATATTTGCGAATGCACTCGACTAGCGGGGTCATCTGCTTGTATTTTCGCGAAACTTCACGCAACTTGTTTTGATCTTCAAGAACTTCAGGGGTAGCCATGCTCGCCTCAAGATCTAAAAAATCTCGTTCAATACCGTCTAGGCGTTCAAGCACGATGATCAGACTATGGCTTAAAACTTGATTCAATAACGTCAACACCTACAAAGCGCGCGGGTCGTCGCAACATTTGTGCGACTCGTTCGACAGCCGGCATGATGTCGCGTGTCGGCATCGCAAAAATCAACTCAGCCGAACCATTTATCTGCCCTCGTGCATCAGCCCCAAACGAAACAACATCCGGGTCAACGCCGACATTAAAAATCACGATCATCTTCTCGCCCGTCAGCGACACGCCAACCGCACAACACGGCACAACATCTTTCAGATTCGTACGCACAATCGGTGGTTGTGCAACTTGCAAACTCTTGGCCCCAACTAGTTGCGGCGACTGGCAAACATAATGACGCAACATTCTTTCGCGCGCCAACCGATTTAACGGATGAACCTGCGCCCCAACAGCACGACGCGCCGCAACCTCAGCAATCACTTTGCGCAAACTTTCAATCGTCGCGGTTCGGCCGTGCAACAGTTTGAAAGTTTCGCGATCGTGTGCACCGACGCCGATTTCTAATTCGCTATCGCTCGCCTCACCAGACTCGCCCGCCCCACCAGACTCACCGGCCCCGCCCAAGTCGCCAACACCGTCGATACCATTCGCGCTCATCGCGCGCACAACACGACACACTTCAAGCCCGCACACCTCACCAGAAATTACGCCATGCTCGCGCACAACGTCGGCGCCCGCCGACTTAATGAACTCAGCAAACATTTCGTCGGCGACACTTACCTCAATCTTCTCGACAATCTTTGGCGCAGCAACGCGTGCGACGGCTGCGGCATCGACTTCAAAAACTTCAATCACGAAGTCAAAGTGCGTTGCGATTCGCGCCAAATCACCTGCGCGCTCATTCGAGAACAACTTCAACGCATTGGCATCATTGCGCAGCGCCCACATCAACGCTGGCCCGAGACTTCGCTCGTGTCGACCAGTTACATAAACCCATGCCACATCGTCGACGACAAGACCAACGGCCTGCCCGAATTCGCTTACTTCAACGTCACTGCGAACACCAACAATCGCTCGCAAACGCAATTGCGCCAAACGCGACGCGTGAGATGAACTATCAGCACTATTCGTCATGAAGCGACGAAATTTATGAAGTTGGCTGTTTTGCGATTTCAGCCAAGAACTCGTCGTTGTTCTTGAAAGTCTTCAAGCGATCAATCAACAACTCAAGACCCGGCGCTGCGTTGCCATCGGCCGCAAGGCCACTCAAAACGCGTCGCAACTTCCAAACCATTTGCAACTGTTGACGGTTGAAAAGCAACTCTTCGTGTCGAGTACTCGATGCATCAACATCGATCGCCGGATAAATACGACGCTCCGCAAGTTTGCGATCAAGACGTAACTCCATGTTGCCTGTGCCCTTGAACTCTTCGAAAATCGCGTCGTCCATTCGACTATTTGTCTCAACAAGCGCAGTCGCCAAAATCGTCAAACTGCCACCTTCTTCGATGTTTCGCGCCGCACCAAAAAACTTTTTCGGTGGATACAAAGCACCCGCGTCAATACCACCCGACATAACACGTCCGGTTGTTGGCGCTGCGAGGTTGTAAGCACGCGACAAACGAGTGATTCCGTCGAGAATCACGACGACGTCTTCGCCCATCTCAACCATTCGCTTAGCTTTTTCAATAACCAATTCGGCTACATGAGTGTGCTCTTCAGATGGTCGATCGAAAGTCGATGAAACAACTTCGCCCTTTACTGTGCGTCGCATGTCAGTAACTTCTTCTGGTCGCTCGTCAATCAACAACACGATCAACTTCACTTCTGGGTGATTCTTTTCAATCGAGGTTGCGATCGTCTTCATCACGCTCGTCTTACCGGCTTTCGGCGGCGACACAATAATGCCGCGCTGACCTTTGCCGATCGGCGAAATCAAGTCGATAATTCGCGCTGTCATATTGGTCGGGTCACTCGCCGTCGAGAGCTCTAATTTTTCGTCCGGAAACAACGGTGTTAAATCTTCGAACTTGGGTCGTGCTTTCATCTTGTCGGCCTCTATGCCGTTGATTGTGCGAATGTCGATCATGCCCGGGTTCTTCTCATTGCGACCCGCAGGTCGGCACATGCCAGTTACATGGTCGCCCTTGCGCAAATTAAATTGCCGCGTCAATCGAACCGATACATATGCATCACCCGATGAGGCCAAATATCCGTTCACACGCAAGAAGCCATAACCCTCGTCGCGCAAATCTAGATAGCCGGCAAGTTCAACCGGGTCGTTACTAATCGGCTCGTGCTGTTCTTGCGGTTCATTCATTTCGTAGCGATCATCACCTTGTGGGCCTTCGTCGCGTGAGTTTCTAAAACCACCAGGTCCACGACGTCGTCGACGATTGCGATTGCGGTTGCCGCCATCTTGGTCGTTGAAATTGCGCTGAAAGCCCCGATCATTACGGTCATTTCGCGGACCGCGATCATTTCGATCATTACGATCGTTGCGATCATTGCGCGGACCCCGATCATTACGGTCATTGCGATCGTTGCGATCACCACCGCCACGCGAGTCACCGCGGTCGCCAACATCACTTTGTCGTCGTGCATCAGGCGCAATTGGCGTGCCTTCATGCTCTGCAAGTTCAATTTCCCATTCGGCAAGTGGTTGTCCATCGGCGCCAAGCACTGGCCCGTCAGACTTCGCGTCACTCGCGCTCTTCGAGCCACCGGCACTAGCCCGTTTTGCTGATGCAGCAGCAGGCGCAGCCACAACAGGCGACGGCGCTGTCTGCTCGAGAATCATCTCAATAATTTCTTCTTTTTTCGCACGCGCTGCCGACTTCACGCCGAGCGCCTTTGCGATCGCTACAAGCTGTTCGCGATCTTTTGCCTCAAGTGCCGATTGTTCAAGGGCTTCACTAGCCACAATGCCTTCTTTCAGGGGAACAGAATTTTTTGTTTCCCAACTTGCCGCTAAAACTCAATATGCAGGGGCACAGATCAGATTGCGTTGAAATGCGTCTGCCACGAATTGGCGGAGACTCGCTCGGGAACCCGAGCAACTCAACTCTAGCCGACTATCAACTCAAAGGCAACAGCGGCCCTACTTACGACAACTAGCAACAAACGCCTGCACTGCCCCCAAATCATTAGGCAGTGAAACGCTGCGTTCGGGTCGCAACATTAAATCGGCAAGATGCTCTGGCAACTTCGGTGTCTGACCAGTCGCACGACGCACCGCATCCGGAAACTTCGCAGGGTGTGCAGTCGCCAATGTAATCATCGGCATATTTTTTGGATAATCAACGCCCGCGCTCTGACGTGCCGCAGACAAACCAACCGCCGTATGCGGATCAATCAACATCCCCGACTGCTTATAGACATCTTGCATCGTGGCCAAAGTTTGCTCGTCGTTGCACCGTCGACCAACGAACACACCCTCAAACCATTTTTGATAAGCGCTCGCCACTACTTCGAGTTTGCCTGTTGCGCGAAAATTGGTAAGTTGCTTCGCCGTCTCTGCACCGTCACGATTATTTGTCTCAAACAACAAACGCTCAAAGTTCGATGAAACTTGAATGTCCATACTTGGGCTCAGCGTTGGCACAACTTCGTTGGCAGCCATCTGTTTCGACTCAAAAAAGCGCGTCAAAATATCGTTGGTGTTCGAGGCAACAACAAAGCCTTCAATTTGTGCACCCATCTGTTTGGCAATCCAACCTGCCAAAACATTGCCAAAGTTTCCAGTCGGCACACTAAACACAGCCGAACGACCAAGTTTTTCGATTGCAGTCACGTAATAGACAACTTGTGCCATCACCCGAACCCAGTTGATTGAGTTAACAGCCGAAAGTTGATTGGCATCACGAAACTTCTGATCATTAAACATTGCCTTGACCAAATCTTGGCAATCATCAAATGTGCCATCTACAGCAACAGCATGCACATTCGGCGCAGTCAACGTCGTCATCTGTCGACGCTGCACATCACTCACCCGATTATTCGGATACAGCATCACAATGTCGACATTGCGACACGCGGCAACGCCATCAAACGCCGCACCGCCTGTGTCTCCACTTGTTGCCCCGACGATCATCACGCGTTGGTTGCGTTGCGTCAAAACATAGTCAAACAACTTGCCAACAAGCTGTAGCGCCACATCTTTAAACGCCAACGTTGGCCCATGAAATAATTCGAGCAGATATTCGTTCGGCCCGATCTCTACAAGCGGTGCCACCTCGGGGTGTCGAAATGTTGAATACGCCTCGGCGCAGAGTTTCTCGAAAACTTGTTGATCAATCTCAGCGCCCACAAACGGCGACATGATGCTTGCTGCCTTCTGCGCATAACTCGCCGCGTCACTATTTTTTGCTGACCCAACCGAGGCACCAGCGGCCGACTCGCTCAACTTCGGCCAGGTCTCCGGCACATACAAACCACCGTCGCGCGCCAAACCAGCGAGCAACACATCACAAAAACCGATCTTCGGTGCTTGACCTCGCGTCGAAATATATTGCATCGTTACGAGTTGGCAACAACGCGAAGCAACGCACCAACATGCTTCACAAAATCTTGCGACTTGAATTCGCTCAAACAACTTTGCACTGCCGCTTCGTTTGCATTGTGAGTCAAAAACACCAGTCGAGCATCTTCGCCAATACCGTCTTGTTCGGCCGCACGAATGCTCACACCGTTGCGTGCAAAAACACCCGTTACGGCATGCAAGACGCCGGGCTTATCGGCAACTTCAAGACCGATCATGTATTCGCAGTTCACTGCACTCATCTCTTTCAACTTCGACTTTTCAAATGTGCCGAGCAGAGCATGTGTACCTTTGCGTAAATTGATCGCTGCGTCGATCACATCACCAAGCACTGCTGATGCTGTCGGTTCGCCACCGGCACCTCGTCCGTAAAACATCAACGACCCAGATGACTCACCATCGACCAAAACAGCATTAAAACTTTCACGCACTGCCGCAAGCGGATTATTCAACGGCACTAACGCCGGGTGCACGCGAACCGAGACCATCGATGTTGCGGCATCTAGTTCTGCGACACCGAGCAACTTAACCGCATAACCAAACTTGCGCGCGATAGTTATGTCGGCAGCAGTCAGTTTGCTGATGCCTTCAACATAAACATCTTCAGCCCGCACAGTTGTGCCAAAAGCGATGCTGGCGATAATCGCAATTTTGGCAGCAGCGTCATGTCCTTCTACGTCGGCTGTCGGGTCGGCTTCAGCAAAACCAAGTTGCTGTGCTTCGGCTAGTGCAACTGAATAGTCGGCACCAACCTCGCTCATCTTTGTCAAAATAAAGTTCGTCGTGCCGTTGACAATGCCCATCACACGCGAAATCGGCTCGCCCCGCAAACTTTCACGCAATGGTCGAATCAACGGAATGCCACCGCAAACTGCGGCTTCAAACAGCAAGTCGGTTGATGCTGCATCAGAAATAGCGAAGAGCTCGACACCGTGCTTGGCCAGCAACGCTTTATTGGCCGTTACTACGGGTTTGTGCTTGCCCAGAGATTCAGAAATAAGTTGAAACGCCGGCTCAATTCCGCCCATTAATTCGACTACGAGATCTACGTCGGCAGACTGCACAAGTTCGTGTGCATCAGTGACTAGCACCGCACCCTTGGGCAGTGAATGTTTTTTTGCTTTGTCGCGCACGCAGACTTTTGTTACTTCAAGGCGCACGCCGCTTCGGGCCAAAATTTGATCAGATTGGCGAGCAACAAGCTTGACAAAGGCCGAGCCGACTACACCATGCCCAAGCACCCCAAGGCGAACAACTTCTGATTTGGTTTGCGAGACCATATTTATACGCTATCTGCGACGTCGAGATTAACGAGATCAGAGTATGTCTCACGACGTACAACAACTCGAGCGACACCATCGCGCACAAACACAACAGGTGGCCGCGTGACTTTGTTGTAGTTAGATCCCATGCTGTGTCCATATGCGCCAGTCACAGGTGTTGCCAACACATCACCAACTGCATAGCCACTCGGCAACATTGCGTCGTTAATCAACACATCGCCACTCTCACAATGCTTGCCGACAACTCGTGCACGTTCGGTGCGATCTGCTTCTGCGTGCGCTGGCAAAAATGCCTCATAGCCAGAGTCATACAAAACGGGTCGCGGGTTGTCACTCATGCCGCCATCAACTGCCACATATGTACGAATGCCGGGCAAGTTCTTAACCGAACCAATTCGATAAAGAGTCACGGCTGCACTCGCCACAATCGCCCGACCTGGTTCGACAAAAACTTTCGTTGTCTTGCTTAACTTTGCCGTCGCTGCTGCCAACGATTGTGCCCATTGCGTAATCGTCGGTGCATGTTCTGATTCGATATATGCAACGCCGAGACCACCACCCAAAGTCAATTCGTCAACACCGAGTTGAATGGCAAAATCAACCATGATCTGTGCGGCCTGCGTGAAATTTTCTGCTGCAAAAACGTTTGATCCAATGTGGCAATGAATGCCCACAAATTCGACGCTCGCCGATGAACGCACACGATCGACGGCCCGTTGCGCGTCACCGTTGCGCAGGTTAAAACCAAACTTCGAGTCATCTTGACCCGTCGAAACAAACTCGTGTGTATGCACGGCAACACCAGGCGTAATTCGCAGTTGAACTCTTGCTCGCTTCGCACCACTTGCGTGCAGAGCATCAAGTCGATCAAGTTCGTCAAAATTATCGACGACTATGTGTTGAACGTCGGCTTCAAGAGCCATCTTCAATTCTTCAATTGACTTATTGTTGCCGTGTAACACGCACGCCGAACCAGGCACGCCGGCATTCAGAGCGACAAACAGTTCTCCTCCTGTCGCAACATCAAGCAACAGACCCTCTTCGTACGCCAAACGAGCCATCGCCCCACACAAAAATGCTTTCGTCGCATACACAACTTGGTGCTTGCCAAATGCGCGAACCGCCTCTTGGCATCGTGCTCGCAAATGTGCCTCATCATAAACAAAAGTTGGCGTGCCAAATTTGTCGGCAAGTGTGATCAGATCACAGCCGCCAATTTCAAGATGCCCAAGGGCGTTCGTCTTGGCTGAATCAGGCAACAAATGTGCGGCGATGCGACTCACATCTGCTCCGGTGCTTCGATACCCAACACGTTAAGACCCGTCTGCATTACTCGCGCCGTCAAGTCACAAAGCATCAAACGGCTCGTGCGCTCTGTTTCGGTTTCTGCTTTCAGCACTGGGCACTGCTCATAGAACGACGAGAAACTGGTCGCCAATTCATATAGATAAGTGCACAAACGATGCGGGCTGTATTTGTCAATCGTGTCCCAAAGCGCCGAATCAAATTGCAACACACGCATCGCTAACTCGCGTTCAGCAGTATGGCTAATCACTGGCGCAAAACTTCGCACACTCGCTCGCTCGACATTGGCGCGACGAAAAATACTGCAAATTCGTGCATGTGCATATTGCAAATACGGGGCAGTATTGCCATCAAACGACAACATCCGATCCCAATCAAACGTGTAGTCCTTAATTCGGTCAGTCGACAGGTCGGCATATTTCACTGCACCAATACCCACTGTGCGGGCAATTGTCGCTTTCGCTGCATCAGAAAGCTCTGGGTTCTTCTCAGCAACAGCAGCCGCCGCGCGCTCAACTGACTCGGTCAACAATGCGTCAAGTTTCACCGTCTCGCCGCTTCTCGTCTTCAACATTTTTTTATCGGCACCTAGAACATTGCCAAACGAAACATGCACCATCTCTCGCGACGAATTCAGCCAGCCCGCCTGCTTCGATACGGCGGCGACCATTTGCAAGTGTTGTGCCTGTGGTGCGCCAACGACATATATCAACAAATCTGCGTTCAGTCTCTCAACGCGATCAATCACGCAGGCAAGATCGCTCGTCGCATAGTTGTATCCACCGTCAGTTTTACGGATAATCAGCGGCAACGGTTGATTCTCGCGATTCACGAAACCTTCGGCAAATACAACCTCAGCCCCATCGCTAGTCGTCAACATTTTCAAATTGCCAAGCCGTTCAACAACTTGAGGCAACAATTTATTATACGCACTTTCGCCCATGATGTCGGTGTCTTCAAGCAATACGCCGAGCGTGCGATAAATCATCTGAAAATATCTCGTGCTCTCGGCAACGAGAAGTTTCCAAAGTCGCAGTGTCTCTGCATCGCCACCCTGCAACAACACAACTCGTGCCCTCGCCCGTGCTTGAAACTGTTCTGACTCGTCGAACTTTTTTCGCGCACTGCGATAAAACGAATCGAGGTCACCAACAGATAGTTCATCGGCGGCATGTGTCTCGCCCAAATCGACCAAATGCTCAATCAACATTCCAAACGGTGTTCCCCAATCGCCGACATGGTTTTCGCGCACAACCGTATTGCCGACGAACATCAACATTCGCACGAGCGCGTCGCCGATCACCGTCGATCGCAAATGTCCAACATGCATCTCTTTGGCCACATTCGGCGCCGAATAATCAATCACAATTTTGCGCGGCTCGGTCGCATTGCGCACACCGAGTTTCTCGCTCTCGCTCGACGACATCAGTTCGCGCGACAAAAATTCGTTCTGAAAAGTTAAATTGATGAACCCCGGCCCCGCCACTTGGGCGTCACTACAAATGTCTTTGAGATCGGCAACTTCAAGCACTTTTGTCGCCACGTCACGCGGTGTCAACCCCATCGCTTTGGCAAGCGCGATCGAACCGTTTACCTGGGCATCGGCCCGATCGCTCGATCGCACAGCAGTGTCAATGCCGTCTGCCTTGGCCCCCGCAACCTTGGCAAACGCAGCCGCAATGCGCTGCTCAACATAAACGATCGGATCTGCCACCCTTTCATTGTTGCCGAGATTGCCCAGCAAAACGCGCCGTATTTAGCGACACTATTTCTTACGCCGATTTAGCGTTATGGACAGGCGCGAATGGCGTCGACGATTGCATCAAACGCCGCGTCAGCATCAATGGTCTCAAGCACTTTCGTGTTGGCCGTGGCACGCGAAACCACATGTCGATAGTCGATCACCGTCATGCCCCGTGTGATCGCCCCATCAATTTCGACGGCAACGTGCCGCTCACTCGACTCAAAAAACTGCGGATGCGTCAACGCCAATACGGCGCAAACATCGTGCAACGGCGCACCTTCGAAGTCATCATGAAGCGATTTATACATTTTGCTAAAAAACTCAAGCAACCCTGCCAACTTCGGGCCAACATCAGTGTGAGCATTTCTCACCATCTCAATTCGCGCTGGGGTCGCCATTATCTGGTGAGTCAAATGCAAACCACTCATCACGATTTTTGCACCCGAATCAAAAACTGCCGACGCCGCCTCTGGGTCGCACCAAATATTAAATTCGGCCATCGCCGTACGGTTGCCAAACCTGCCGCCACCCATCAGAGAAATACCAGAAATATTCTCAACCAAATCTGGCGCCACTCGCAATGCCAACGCAATGTTCGTCAACGGCCCGGTCGGCACGAGCCACACACCTGGGTTTGCCCGCACGGTTTCAATAATGAAATGCACCGCATCGGTACCATCAGCCGCTCGCGAAGGCGCCGAAAAATTCGCGCCGTCCATTCCGCTTTCGCCGTGAATATAAGCAGCATGAATCGGCTCAGCCACCAACGGTCGACTCGCACCAGAGTGCAACTGCATATTCGACGCCCCACAAATATCAAGGATGACTCGGGCATTCTTAGTTGTTAACTCAAGCGGCGCGTTTCCTGCCACAGTCGTCACACCTAAAACTTCTGCAAACTTTGACGCAACGATTATCGCAAAGGCATCGTCATGCCCCGGATCGCAATCCATGAGAACTTTCACTTTGCCCGCCACTAAATGCTCACCGTCAGCTAGTTAGTCGACGAAGACTAAACAATTGGGTGATGACAAGCCACGAATTGGCCTGGCGCAACCTCTTGCAATTGTGGCTCTTGCTCTGCGCAGCGCACAGAAGCCGCATGGCATCGAGTTCTAAAACGACAACCCGACGGTGGGTTCATCGGCGATGGTGGCTCACCCTGCAACAATTCAGTTTTTCTCTGTCGCGTTGGGTCAGCGATCGGCACCGAGTCAAGCAGTGCCTTCGTGTAGTGATGCGCAGGTTTCGAATACAAAGCATCTGGCGTCGCAACTTCGCAAATCTTGCCGAGATACATCACCATCACGCGATTGCTTACGGCTTTAACAACAGCCAAGTCATGTGAAATGAAAACCATCGTCAAACCAAATTGGTCTTTCATATCTTGTAGCAGGTTCAAAATCTGTGCCTGAATACTCACGTCTAGCGCGCTCACAGGTTCGTCACAAATCAACATTCTTGGGTCAAGCGCGAGCGCGCGGGCAATGCTGATGCGCTGACACTGACCGCCTGAAAACTCATATGACCGACGGTTCAAAACAAGCTCAGGCTCAAGCCCAACATTGTTCAACAGATTGTTAATCCGCTCGTCACGTTCGGCTCGTGTGCCACGACCCCAAATTTCGAGCGGTTCATCGATCAACTGATGCACAGTCATTCGCGGGTCGAGAGACGAAATCGGATCTTGAAAGATCATCTGCATCGAAGTTCGCGCTGAGCGCAAATTTTCTTTTGGCAACGATGTTAAATCTGTGCCATCAAGCACGACCTCACCAGAGTTTGGCGGCGGAAGTTGCAACACAGCACGTGCCAAAGTTGTCTTGCCACAGCCAGACTCGCCGACTATCGCCAAAGTTTCGCCTCTGATTACGTCAAAACTTAAACCCGATACTGCTTTAACGATTTTGTCTTTAGCCACACGAAACTCAACCGTCAGATCTCGCACGGTCAACACTGAGTCAACCGTGTTACGCATATGAGCGGTGCCTGAACCAGCCATTACAACGCCACCCCGATCGGAAACCAGCATCGATAAAGGTGACCATCAGGGTCTTTCTTCAATTCTGGGTGCTCTTTATGGCACTTCTCTTGCGCATATTTGCAACGTGGCGCGAAACTACAACCTGCACCTCTGTCAGTTGGGTTTGGCAGTCGCCCAGCAATCACCGCAAGACGTGTGCCCGACTTATGATCAACCTTCGGAATCGACTCAAGCAACGCCTCGGTATACGGCATTCGCATATCTGCAAAGAGTTTCTTCGTTGGTGCATATTCGACAACTTCGCCCGCATACATAACTGCCACATAGTCAGTATTGCCCGCGACCACGCCCAAGTCGTGCGTAACAAGCACCATCGACATCTTCAAGTCTTCGCGCAGTTCACGCAGCAACTGCAAAATCTGTGCTTGCACCGTCACATCAAGAGCAGTTGTTGGTTCGTCGGCAAACAAAAGTTTTGGATTACATGCGATCGCGATTGCAATCATCACGCGCTGACGCATGCCACCTGACAATTGATATGGAAACGACTTCAATATGGCCGCCGCGTTTGGTATGCGCACAAGCTCAAGCAACTCTTTACTGCGTACCAAGGCATCTGCTTTGCTCATACCGAGGCGCACTCGCAAACCTTCTGACAATTGCGAACCGATTCTCCGCACAGGGTTCAAAGCAGTCATTGGATCTTGAAAGATCATCGCCATGCCCGAGCCAAAGAGATCGCGAACTTCTTCTTTGCTCATCGCAGTTAACTCGTGGCCGTCAAAAATAACCGTGCCCGATCGCTTTACATTGCTACCTTGTAGCAAACCCATCGCAGCCCGGCACATCACGGTCTTTCCGCTTCCCGATTCACCGACAACACCTACGCTCGTGCCAGCAGGTATCTCGATGTCTACACCACGCACTGCTTCAAGCGAACCGCGTGGTGTGTCGAAATTGATCGACATGTTTTTGACACTCAATAACGAACTCATACTTTGGCCTCACGACTGTCGAGTTTTGAACGCACTACGTCGCCGAGATGGTTCGTTGAAATAACGGTGAGGGCCAAAAAGACAATCGGCACATACAAAACGTGTGGTGCATATTCAAGATCGTTACGACCACGTGCAATCATGCCACCCCAACTCGCACCGTCAGGTATGCCAACGCCCAAAATTGAAAGCGACGCTTCGGCAATAATTACAACACCGACGGCCAAGAATGCAACTGCGATCAATGCAGGCAAAACATTGGGCACAATGTGTCGCAGAATAATCTTTGAATCTTTCATGCCCATACTGCGCGCAGCGGTAACAAATTCGCGACCCGACCACGACAGCGTGGCGCCTCGCGCAATACGACCCAAAATCGGAATCAACACAATCGTCAACGAAATGATCAAGACCATTACTCTGCGCCAAGTGGGCACTGCTTGATTGATGTCGACATTCGTTGCCAAAACTGAAACCAGCGCCAATGCCAAAACTAGGTTCGGCACCGAAAGACCAACGTTAAACACTGTCACCATCACTGTGTCGATCTTGCCGCGCAAATACGCAGCCAAGATGCCGAGCACGCTGCCGATAAAGCCGCCAAGACCAACCGCTGCAATTGCAATAAAAATAGACATCCGAGTGCCCGCCACAGCCGACGACAACAAGTCATAGCCGTTGCTATCTGTGCCTAACAAGTGACCATTTGAAAACAAACCGACTTCAAGGTCGTCTTCAAAGACAAAATTCCATGGTTTGAAAGGCAACAACCAACCAAACAATGAAAAGAACATCATCAGGCAAAGCCAACCAATCGCAAACCAAGTCGGCTTCGTGAACTTACGCATTTACTCTCCGATCTCGCGTTCGCGGATCAACAAAACCTGAACCGATGTCTACAACAAGATTGAAAAACACGTAAAACAACGCAATCACAGCAACTGTTGACTGCAATGCAATATATTGCCGACCGCCGATTGCCGCAAAAACTTCGAAGCCGATGCCGTATGTTGCAAAAATGCTTTCTATAACAATCGCCCCACCGATCAAGCCACCCATACTCAATGCTGCCGACGTCAAAAGAGTCATGCTCGACGGACGCAAAACGTGACGCCACAAAATTCGGCTATCGCTCAAGCCTTTTGAGGCCGCCATCGTCACATAGTCTTCACGCAACGCAGCAATCATGTCGGCGCGCAACAGACGTGTGTATGTCGCGATTAGCCCAAGACTCAAACTGATTACGGGCATAATCATGTGCTTGAGGTGTTCCCCGAAACCCTCGGCAATTGGTACGTACCCAAGCGTTGGAAGCCACGCAAACTTGACGCCAACAAAAATAATTAGCAGTAGTGCAATCGCAAAATTAGGCACCGACGAGAGCGCGAACAGCGAATTACTAATCACCTTGTCAGCCCGGCGTCCCGCGCGATATGCCGAGAGAACACCAAGTGGCACCGCAATCACAAGCGCCAATATTTGGGTGTAAACCATCAGGAGCAACGACCGGGGCATTGCTTGTTTTAAGTGATCTGAAACTTCTTCGGTGCCACCAGAAAAATAGATCTTGCCAAAATCACCTTGCACAAAATTGCCAAGCCATTGCAAGTAGTAGCCAATCGGCCCCTTGTCAAAGCCAAGTTCAGCGCGCAAAATTTCACGTTCGCCTTCACTTGCAGCTGGCAACAAAATCGTCGCCAGGTCAACAGGTATCAAACGAAGCAGTAACGAGACACCAAACGTTACGAGAAGCAAAACGATCAGCAGCTGGGCAATTCTCTGCAACCAAAAACTTATTTTCGACACCGGTTCCCCTCGTTTATTAAATGTTTTTGGTTATCGCTCAGAGCAGGCTAGACGAGAACTCATCGAGTCGGCAAGTAAACAAAAAGGGCGGTAGCGCTTGCGCACTACCGCCCTTTTGAATTAACTACGAATTACTTGGTTGACCAAACACCTGTCCAGTCGATACCGAAGTTTGTTACCAAGCGGCGAGGTCCACCCGCTGCGAGACCCAATTCTCCAACACCACCGAGCTTGTTATAAGTCAATGTGTATTGCAGGAACGAGATGTTCGCTACGTGGGCTTCTTTTTGCAACTGCTCGGTTGCTTGTGCATACAGTTTCTTCGCTTTCGCCTGGTTCGGCTCAGCGCGTGCTGCAAACAACAAGTTCTCGCTCACTTCATCTTTGAAAGACGAAATGTTCAAGATGCTGTAGAAAATTGTCAAGCCAGCAAGAGCTGGTGACAATCTCGAAGTTGTACGCAAGAAGTGCGTTGGGTTGCCACCTGATGTGTCACTGACAACGAATGGAAGAATAAAGGCAGTGCCCGTACCCTCCATCAAAAGAAGTGGCAACATCTGGTACTGCATTGGGAATGCCTTTTGAATGGCTTCAGCAGTTGTTTGTGACAACAAGTTGACCTTGAAGCCGGCAGCTTCTGCCATCTCCTTCATAAGCTGAGCATTTGCTGTCGAGTCTGCTGATGAACTCACGTAAGGAAGGCTGAATTCTGGAGCCTTGCCTTTTTCTGTTACATAGGCGGCCACAAATTCTTTTGCCTTCTTAAGGTCATATCCCGCATAACCCTTTTTGTTGTACATGATGTTGTTCGGTCCGACAATTGAATCTGGCACAGTGCCGAGACCCTTCTGACGAACTTTCAACCATTTTGCACGGTCAAGCGAATGCGAGAATGCCAATCGAGCGTTCTTGCTGTCGAAAGGCGCAACCTTATGGTTCAACCAAATTGTTGGGTAGTAGTCAAGTGGCGAACTGATCGTCGTCAATTTCTTGTCTTTTTGCAAGGCAAGAATTTGTTTGGCTTCTGAAGCCGACGAGAACATTGTTGCTGCAAGCGAACCACTCTTCACACCGCTAACGCGCGGTTGCGCATCTGGAATGAATGTGAACGTGATGCCATCAAGGTATGGCAATGCGCCACCCTTGGCGTCTTTGCGCCAATAGTTTTCGTTCTTCGCTACTACGAGTTCAGTCAACTTGTGCGAAACGTATTTGAACGCACCAGTACCGATTGGCACTGTCGAACAATTTGGCCCGGTGATCTGAGCAATTGATCGAACAAAGTTACGACCTGATGCATAAAGCGAATCTGGGTAGTTGGCCTCTGCGTTGTAAAGCTTGACTGTTACAGACATTGCGCCAGTCTGAATTACGTCGGCGATGTTCGCTGAGAAACCTGCTCCGGTACCCGAACTTGGCGACTTTGGAGTTCTGCCAATCAAGCTGTTTACGTAAAGTGCGCCACGCGATGCCTGCAAGTTAAGAAGAAGTGCCGTGCCGTCTACTGGTGAGCCGTCATGAAACTTGATGCCGTCGCGAACAACGAGGTTCCAAGTTTTGTAGTCGGCGCTGCTCTCAAATGACTTCAAAACGTAAGGCACGATCTTGCCGTCGGCGCGTTGCTCGACCCAAGTTTCATAAATCGTGCGACCACCCATGAGTGCTGAGTTCGCCAAGTTGTCTGCCATACAGAAACCTGGGAACGAGTCGAAGATGCCAACGGTTATTTTTCCGCCGCGCTTCGGTGTGCTGGCACCCGAGGCACCGCTGGTTGCTACTTGACTGAGTGAAGCAACAAGTGCGATTGCCATAATGGCAGCAACCTTGCGACGACCTCCTGTGAATATTTTCTTCATTATTTATTTCCCCCTTCGGAAAAAGGCACTGGACCTTGTGGTTACGCTACCTTGCCCGTCTCACTGTGTCAAAGGTAACTATCTATAGAAATGCGTGGAAACTAGGCCAATCTGGCTTTAACCAAATTGGCTATTTTCGCGCCATCTGCGCCCGCCCCAGCTTGGGTTCGCACAGCTTTGACCACCGTGCCCATGGCTTTTGGCCCAGTTAGACCCTGATTTGCCGCCTCGGCAACTGCCGAGTCAACAATCGCTTCAAGATCTGCATCGCTTATCTGGGCTGGCAAATACCGCTCAAGAATCGCCAACTCTGCCCGTTCTGCCGCCTCGGCATCTTGGCGACCTGCTTCCTTATATATGTCTGCAGATTCGGCACGCTTCTTTGCCTCAGCACTAACGACGGCTAAAACTTGATCGTTCGTTAGCTCAATCGCCTGGTCGCCGGCAACTTCGGCATTCATGATTGCCGCCAATGTCATTCGCAGCGTTGAAGTCTCGACTTCACTACGCGCCTTCATCGCATTGGTCAAATCTGACTTGAGTTGATCTTTAAGATTCGACATTTTTGTCACTCCAGTTGATTTCGTGTCTGCATTGCTCTCAATCGGTTTTGCATTTACACCAATTAGCGTAGTGCACACAATGAATAACGAAGTGTTCGAACTATTCTTCGCAATGCTCAGTCTTGGCACGCTCGGTTTTGGTCTCGCAGTTTTATTCGCACGAATTTTTAAAGCCAAAAACATTTTGGTAGAAGTTCAGAAAATTGCACTTCCGCTCGCTGCGTTGATTACAACAACTGCGATGCTCGGCAGTCTTTATTTTTCAGAAATCGTCAACTATGTGCCATGTCGCTTGTGCTGGTATCAACGCGCAACGATGTATCCGTTGGCGATTTTGTTAATCGTTGCAAACTTCAAAAAGTTTAAGTTCATGAAAACTGCTGCGGTCTCACTCGCATCTGTCGGCGGAGCAATTGCTGTCTACCACTGGTTTCTTGAACGCTTCCCAGATCTCGATGCAGGGGTTTGCGATGCAAAACTGCCCTGCTCAGTCGTTTGGTTTGAAAACTTTGGCTTCGTGACTCTTGCCTTCATGGCGTTCACCGCCTTCTTCACAACATTAGTTCTAGTTACAATTCGCTCAACAGAAAAATAAAGAAAAAGAGGAATCATGGCAACCAAAAAATCTGACTCGTCATCGAATAAATCAGTCTGGCTAATTGGCGGCATCGCTGCCTTAATTGCCGTGGCGGCGATAATCGCAGTTGCTTCACAATCTGGTGGCGATGAAGTTGTCACGGGTGTCGAAGAGTTTCACCCAGTTGAAGTTGTCGGCGATTCGCTTCCAGAATTCTCAGGCGCAGCAACCGACCCTGCGATCGGCATGATGGCGCCAGTTCTAACCGGTCAAGGTTTCACTGGCAACAAAATCGTCACCACACCAGGCACGCCAACGCTGCTGGTCTTTCTCGCCCACTGGTGCGGGTTTTGTCAACGCGAAGTACCACTACTTGTGAAATGGAATAGTGCAGGTGAAGTGCCTAGTGGTCTTGACGTGATCGCAATCACTACTTCGACCGATCCTGCTTCACCAAACTTTCCACCATCAGAGTGGTTGGCTCGCGAAGAGTTTCCTGCATTGTGGCCAGTTATGACTGACAGTGGCGAAAAAACTGCTGCCAACGCCATGGGCGTATCGGGTTTTCCGTTCTTCGTTTTGATTGATGCCGAAGGCAAAGTCGCACTGCGAATTAGCGGCGAAATTGAAACAGATATTTTGACTGAACAGATCAACAGTGCTCTGAGCAAATAAACACAATCAATGCAATAATGAGAATCATTCTCAATAGTGCTATGCTGAGGGAATGACAAAAAAACCACGCAAGAAACTCGCGGCAGTTTTTGCTCTAATTACTCTTGCCAGTTGCTCAAACTCAACCGAAACAGTCACCGAATCAACAGCCGAAACAACATCTGATTCTGTTGTTGCAGACTTGCCGGTTATTGCTGTTACTTACTCGGTAATTGGCGACCTAGTTTCTCAACTCGTTGGTGATAACGCAACTGTGAGCGTCGTTATATCTGACGGCCAAGATCCACACGACTTTCAGCCGTCAGCCAAAGACATCGAAACAATCAACAACGCCGCCTTGGTTGTATCGAACGGTCTTGAATTTGAAGAAGGCCTCGAAGAAGTTCTCGAAAATATTGCTGACTCGGGTGGCAACATCTTCATGGTTGGTGACCACATCACCGTGCGCAAAATTGAAGACGGCGACGAACACAGCGACGACGATCATGGCGACGATCATAAAGATGATGAGTACGGCGACGACCACGGCGACGAACATGGCGATAAGCACACAGGGGGCGACCCACACCTTTGGCTATCTCCTGCGACAATGCTCGAAATGCTTCCGGCACTGACAACTGCACTTAGCCAAGCAACAGGCGCAGATCTCTCGGCCGAAGCAACAGCCCTCACGACAAAATTGCAAGATCTCGACGGCGAAGTTAAGTCAATCATCAACGGTCTTGACGAGTGCAACCTCGTTAGTGGCCACGACGAGATGGGCTATTTCGCCGACCGATATGGTTGCAAAGTAATCGGCGTAATCATTCCGTCATTTACGACTACCTCCGAGGCCACTGCTGGTGAACTAGCCAAACTCAAAAAACAAGTCGAGCAAAACAAAGTGCCGGCTATCTTCACGGGTCTTGGCGTCTCACCAGACACGGCAACTCAACTCGCTAAAGAACTCGGCATAAAAGCCGTCACACTTTCAACTCACTATCTCGACGGCGCTGCAAATTATCAAGAGTTCATTCTCAAATTGACTAATCAAATCGCAGAAGCACTCGGCTAACTCGCATCAGTCATTACTGTTGTAAACGTGGGATGGCTCAATAACAGCATGTTCATCGAGCCATTTGCCAACAACGAGTTCTTGAGGCTCTCGCTAGTTGCCGGCATTCTCGTCGCCTTCACTTGTGCGATCGCCGGCACTTTCGTTGTCTTGCGTGGTCTCGCATTTATTGGCGACGCACTCGCCCACGGCGTATTGCCAGGCATCGCCACAGCAATGCTCTTGGGTGTCTCGGGGGTTATCGGCGCTGCCGTAGGTTCGCTCGTGATGATGGCTGGCGTCAGCGTCGTCTCACGACGGTTTCGCCTTTCGGGCGACACCGCAATTGGTTTGCTTTTCGTCGGCATGCTGGCACTTGGCGTGATGATCACTTCTCGATCTCGCACTTTTGTCGGTGATCTTTCGCGAATTTTGTTCGGTGAATTACTTGGCGTCAACTCTGGTGACCTAGTTCTGCAATTCGTCGCACTAGTTGTTGTCGCTGTCGTTGCATTCATCGCACGACGACCATTTTTGTTGCTCTGCGTTGACGAAGGTCTGGCTAAAACTTCAGGCTTCTCTAGTCGTCTGTTTCAAAACCTAATGTTGATGATCGTTGCCATTACGGTCATCGCCAGTTTTCAAACTGTCGGCACGTTGTTGGTTCTTGGCATGCTGATCGCCCCTGCTGCAACTGGTGCACTATTTGCACGCCGTATCTCAACTGTGATGCTGATCGCCTCTTTGGTTGGCTCAATTTCAACTTATGTTGGTTTGCTAATCAGCTATCACTTCGATCTCGCCGCAGGTGCGAGCATCGTGCTAACAACTGTGCTGGTCTTTGCCGCAGCCGCAACCTATACAGAAATCAAAAAAGCGATCGCCGACAATGGCCATGAAGAGCACGAACATCCACACAGTCATGCTGGGTCACACGTCAGATGATTAGTGCTGCTGAGTTCACGATCAAGACTGAGCGTCTTGCAGTTGGCTACTCAAAGTTTCCGATTGTCAGCGATATTTCGCTCAGCATGCAACCTGGCGAACTCTTGGTGTTGATTGGCACCAACGGTTCTGGCAAATCGACGATCTTAAAAACATTGGCTGGCCTGCTGCAGCCAATTAATGGCGACCTTGAAATTCTCGGCGCTGCGACTGGCTCTTTACCCAAGCGCGTGGCTTATCTACCGCAACATCCAGTATCAACTCACACTTTGCCGCTACGCGTTCGAGATGTCGTTGCGATGGGTAGGTTCGCCCATCTCGGACTCTTCAAAAAGCCAACATCTCACGACAACCAAATCGTTGATAACTCAATGCATCTCACGGGCATCGAATCGCAGGCCAACGACCCGATTCGAGATTTATCTGGTGGCCAGCAACAACGCACGCACCTGGCGCAAGTTTTAACCCGACAAGCCGAAGTCTTGTTGCTCGACGAACCGACAGCAGGCCTAGACATTAACGGCCGCAAACTTGTTGCCGACCTGATCGCTAGTGAACGAGCACGAGGCGTCACAGTCGTAATGGCAACTCACGAATTGCAAGATGCTGAAAGTGCCAACACTGTGATGTTGTTGGCTCAGCGAGTCGTCTCGATCGGCAAACCAGAAGTTGCGTTGCGTGACGAATATTTGCGCGAGTGCTTTGGCTTCACCCAGCCGCACTAGTTCTTTAGCGTTTTTAACTAGTCTCGAGCGCGAGTAACTTGCGCTTGATAGACAGACCACCGCCATAGCCACCGAGTGTGCCGTTCGAAGCAATCACACGATGGCACGGAAGAATAATTGCAACCGGATTCTTGCCGTTCGCCGAACCGACAGCACGAAATGCTTTTGGTTTGCGCACAAGTTTTGCTTGCTGCGCATATGAAACTGTCTTGCCATAACTAATTTTGTTGAGCGCATACCAAACTGATTCTTGAAATTCAGTGCCCGAGATATCGAGCTTGATCGAGAACTTCTTGCGTTTGCCGGCGAAATATTCAAGCAACTGTCGTTCGGTTTGTGTGAGATGGTCACTTGCTTTGCTTGAAACAGTTTTTGCGGTTGGCAACTTCTTTGCGCCAAAAATCACCTGTTGCAAACCCTTTGGCGATGCAACCAAAGTGAGTCTGCCGATAGGTGTCACGATCACTCGTGATGCAGTCAAGTCTGCGTTGAGTTTTGCTCTAGCCTTCATTTATGACCTCCAATGAAATGATAAACATCGAGAGCCCGGCCAACAAACGCATCGCTTTGGTCGCTCACGACAACATGAAGCGCGAGATGCTCGAGTGGGTAACCGAACACAAAGACGAACTGAATCGACATACGCTCATCGCAACCGGCTCGACTGGCAAACTAATTGCCGACAGCACGGGGCTGAAAATTGAGCGCATGCGCAGTGGGCCACTTGGTGGCGATCAACAAATCGGTGCACGAATCTCTGAAGCTGGCATCGATATTTTGCTCTTCTTTTGGGACCCACTCGAACCACAACCGCACGACCCTGACATTCGGGCTTTGTTGCGCATTGCAGTTGTCTGGAATATTCCGGTTGCCTGCAACAGAGCAAGCGCCGACTTTATTTTAAGTTCGCCACTTATCGGCGCGACGTATCAGCGCCGCGTGCCGAAATACTAAAACGTTTAGTTAATTAGTGCTTGGCGGAGGCGGTGGCCCAAAACGATTTTCACCCGAATCGCCGCGACGTAACACCAGAACCAAATTATAAATTGGCACCAGAATAAACCAGCCCGCGCGATCAACATCGTGCACCCGACGAATCGCGACTGCAATCGACGGCAAGAGCGTGACTAGCGAGCCCAAATCGCCAAGCGAACCGTTGATTGACGAGAGCAAGATACTCAGAATCACGGTGAATAACGCCCACCACCAATATTCGGCGCGCGATGCACGACCTTTGAAGTTTGTGTAGTTCTGAAACCCAGAACGAATTGAAGTTTGAAAGTTCACGGCGTTTAGATGTTAGTTATTCGCCGCCAGCGGGCTTTGGTTCTTTCGGCAACGCCAAGACTCGCTCACCAACAATGTTGCGTTGAATCTGGCTTGTGCCACCCCAAATAGTTTCTGAACGCGAAAAAAAGAAACTCGACATCATCGGCGACGTCGGGTAGTTAGCCCTTCGCTTGTCACGCAACGCACCTGGCCAAGTGCCAGATTCAGGACCGGTGTCAACCAACATCGAATATGCGCCGTAAATATCTAGCCCAAGTTCCATTGCGTTTTGATGCATCTCTGACCAAAACATTTTGTTGCTTGCGCCAAGTGCCATCACGCCAAAGTCTTTCGTGCCGGCGAGCGTTGAACTTAATGAACGCAAACCGTTGAACCGCAAGATTTGAATTTTGGTGTAGTACTGCATCAATCGCTGACGAATTGATGCGTCGTTGATTTTGCCGTTGGCTTTGGCCTGAGCAACAAACAATTTGTATTCTTCTTCAAATCGTCGAAAGCCAGTTGTCGCGCTCATGCCACGCTCAAAGGCCAACGTGCTGTTGGCAACCTTCCATCCGTTATTAACGCCGCCAACGACATTGTCTTTCGGGCAGCGTGCATCAGTAAAGAAAACTTCGCAGAACTCTGCGGTGCCATCGGGTTGAGTAATGCCACGCACTTCAATGCCAGGTTGTTTCATCGGCACCAATAAATATGAAATACCTTTGTGCTTTGGCGAGTCTTTGTCGGTGCGGGTTAGCAAAAAGCAATAATCAGCATGATGGCCCTGTGTTGTCCAAACTTTTTGTCCGTTGATCACCCATTCATCACCGTCAAGCACTGCAGTCGTCTTTACGCTTGCAAGGTCGCTGCCAGAATTGGGCTCACTGAAGCCTTGGCACCAACGCATTTTGCCGCTCAAAATTTTTGGCAAGAAATCACGTTTTTGTTCTTCTGTGCCCCACTGCAAAAGTGTCGGCCCAACAAGAGTGTCACCAAAAAAATCGGCACGCATCGGCGCGCCCGCATTGGCAAATTCTTCTGCCAGCACCACACCTTCGAGAACTGACAAACCTTTGCCACCATATTCTTTTGGCCACGTCGCACAAATCCAACCACCCGTGAACAATTTTTCAGCCCAAGTCTCGTTAAATTTCTTGCGCTCTTCAGGCGACATCTCATAGCCATCTTCGAACCAACGGGGTGGCAAGTTCTCTTTCAACCACTGCCGAATCTCTGCTCGCCTCGCTTCAGCTTCTGGGGTATATGTCAACATATTGCCCTCCATTGTTGCCGTTTTCGGTGGCGTAAGTCCACTTGAGTCAATGAGAATTTCGGCTCACTCACTAGGCTTGCGAAATGGTCGAAGTCGCCGAACGTTGGACACACCAATGGAAAGAACTCTACGAAGAAGTCATCAATACTGGTCTTTGCACGGGTTGTGCTGGTTGCGTAATTTCTTGTCCTCACGATGTGATCGGCTACGAGCACGAAGAAGGCAAATACAAACCGTTTCACCTTGAAGAAGAGCTCGGTCTCGACAACTGCATTCACGGAGAAAAGGGTTGCACGAGTTGCACCCGCGCGTGCCCTCGCTTTCGTGCATGGGAGCCCGAGGCCGACATGCATTTGTTTGGTCGCCAACGCAAAGACGAAGAAATGTACGGTCAATATCGCCAGTTGCTTCTCGTTCGTGCCGCAGACGAAGTGACCCACAAAAAAGGTCAAGACGGCGGTTTCGTCGGCGCGATGTTGATTTGGCTTCTCAAGCACGACTACATCGATGCCGCCCTTACAAGTTTTGTTGAAGGCGATGGCTCTTCATGGAAGGCTCTGCCTGGTCTCGCACGCACACCCGAAGAGGTGCTCGCATCTTCGGGCAGTCGTTACACATATTCGGCGAACACGTTGGCGATGCGCGATGCCGAAAAAGAAGGTCTGAAGCGTCTCGCTCTTGTCGGCATGAGTTGTCAGTCATCAGCATTGCCAATCATGTGGAAGCGCAAAGCCGGAAAAGTCGGCAAACCCTTTTTGTTCAACATTGGCTTGTTGTGTTCAAAAACTTTTGATGATGCGATTTTTGAAGAACTGTTTTTGGCCAAATACGGTTTGAAAAAAGAAGAAATGGTCAAAATGAATATCAAAGGCGTCTTTCAAATTTGGATGCGCGACGGCTCGTATCACGAGATTGATCTCAAAGAATGCCACAAGTGGACACGCGAAGGTTGCAAGATGTGTCCAGACTTCGCAGCCGAACATGCCGATATTTCAACTGGTGGCATCGGCGAAGACAACGACTGGACTCTCTGCGTCGTGCGCACCGAACTTGGTGAAGAAGTAATGAATCGAATGATCAAAGATGGTTCAGTTGTTGCACGCCCCGCCGAGACTGATGCAACCGCGATGAAACTTTTGCGTCTACTCAGCATTGTTAGCCGTCGACGTTGGCCAGAGTTTGCCGACAAGGCGGTGAGCGTTGGTGTTCCGCCTCCTAAAAAGAAAGCTGACGGCACGGCGCCAGCAGCGCACTAAACAATTTCATGGACGCAAGTATTTTTCGAGACGTGCTGACGGCGCTTGCCGGCGTTGCAACTGGCGTTATGTCGGGCACTTTCGGTGTCGGTGGTGCGGTCATCTCGACACCTGCGATTCGAGCGTTGGGCTGCTCTGCTGCACTTGCCGTCGGCACAACACTGCCTTCGATTTTGCCCGGCGCAATCACCGGCTCATGGCGATATCGACACGGCGAACTTATTCAATGGAAGGTTGTTGCGTTCACTGCACCAAGCGGCATTGTTGCCGCGATTCTCGGTGCTTGGGTTTCGCCGCGCATACCTGGCGATGGCCACTTGTTGATGGTGTTTACAGCGCTGCTGTTGATGTGGAGTTCGATCAACATGATTCGCAGCGTTTCTCCGCGAGATGCGAGCAATTCAAGCGAAAATGCTCAAGCAAAAACGAATCTACGTGACTCGCAGAGTTTTTTGGCCACACTCACGGGTCTTGTCGCTGGTGGGCTCTCCGGTCTACTCGGTGTCGGTGGCGGCATCATCATGGTGCCACTGTTTCGTCGTTGGCTTGCCTTGCCAATGAAGAATGCAGTTGCAACTTCTTTGATCTGCGTTGGTTGTTTTGCAATACCTGGCACGATCACCCACTCGATTGAAGGTGGCATTGATTGGCGATATGCAATCTGGCTGACGATCGGCGTTGTTGTTGGTGCGCCGTTTGGTTCAAAGATGGCGCTCAAGATGAGCGATAAAAAACTTCAACGTGTTTTTGGTTTGTTCTTGGCTGCAGTCGCCGTTGCTTACGGTGGTGGCGAACTACTCGCTTTATGACTTCAGCGCGCTAACTTCACCGCTGTCTTAAACACACTGTCAAACATTTTTTCGGTGAGTTTGCCTGTAAACGTATTTTGCTGACTCGGATGATATGAGCAAACGATCTTGTACTTCTCGTGATTCACTACGACGCCGTGGCCGAACTTCGGACGGGGTCGAATTGCTAGCTCATCACAGACTGCAGTAAGCGAAAACGAACCCAAACAGATAATTACTTTGACCTGATTCAGTAACTCAAGTTCGCGTGTCAAAAACTTCGAGCACTTCTTGCGCTCGTTCGGCGTTGGCTTGTTGTCTGGCGGCGCACAACGAACCGCCGTCGACACCCAAGCATTTTTTAGTTTTAAACCGTCATTGCGCGAAATTGATTCGGGCTGCGATGCCAAACCTGCTTTATGCATCGCCTTAAACAACCAGTCGCCACTGCGATCGCCAGTAAAGATTCGTCCCGTGCGATTTGCGCCGTGCGCGCCGGGGGCAAGTCCCATGACAAGAATGCGAGCTCGCATGTCGCCAAATCCTGCAATTGGCTTTCCCCAATAAGTCTCACTTGCATACGATGCTCGCTTTTCAACCGAAACTTTCTCGCGCCATTTCACGAGTCGTGTGCACTTGTGACATTCGGTTATCTCGGTTGCGAGTTTGTTGAATTCACTTTGAATCACCACACCACGAGATTATGCGCTGTGGCGATAGTTTGAAGATCTGAAATGACAACCAAAAAAACCAAGCCACAGGCTTCAACGGTGATCATCATGGTGCGTCACGGCAAAACACCGAGCACGGGCAAATTATTGCCAGGTCGCGCCGCTGGTCTGCATCTCAGCGATGTCGGCCAAAACGAAGCGATTGAAGTTGCCAAACGATTGAGCAAACTAAAGAAGGTCTCAGCGATCTACTCTTCGCCCCTCGAGCGTGCGCGCGAGACTGCTGCCCCGATCGGCAAGATTCTTGATAAAAAAATTGTCATCAACAAAGGTCTGCTCGAGTGTGACTTCGGCAAATGGACGGGCAAAGAACTCAGCAAGTTGATGAAACTGCCAGAGTGGTCAACAGTTCAGCGCGCGCCAAGCACTTTTCGGTTTCCGAATGGCGAGAGTTTTACCGAGATGCAAAGTCGAATGGTCTCGACTCTCGACGATTTGCGTAAAGCACACCCAGGTGGCATTGTCATCTGCGTTTCGCACGCTGACCCAATCAAAGCAGCCGTTGCCCATGCGATGGGCACGCACCTCGATTTATTTCAGCGCATCGTCATCAGCACCTGTTCGGTGAGCGCGGTTTCTTATTCTGCGCATGGCCCGGTTGTGTTGACTGTCAACTCGACAGGTGGCGACCTCGCCGACCTACAAATTTCGTGAGTGACTTGTGAGCATTTATTTCGAATTCGACTCAACTGATGCGTTCACGACTGGGGCACTCGGCGAACCTGGCAAGCGCACATTTGTTTTGCAAGTTCGTGCAGACGGCCAACGCATCACCATTAAGTGTGAAAAAGAACAAGTTGCGGCAATGTCCGAATATCTACGCAAACTTTTGGCTGATGCACCAGATGTCTCACACGGGCCAATCAGCGACGCTATGCATCTTTCACAACCCATCGAACCAGAGTTTGTTCTCGGCACAGTTGGTCTTGCCTACGACACGATCAGCGATCGCCTGATTATTCAACTTGACGAAATCGAAGTCTCAACTGAAGATGAAAACGAACTCATCGAACAAGACATGGCACGAGTTCGTGCCCACATCACCCGTGGTCAGGCTGCGGCATTCTGTAAACACGCCGATGAAGTTGTTTCGTCGGGTCGACCATCGTGTGTTTTCTGTGGCCGGCCAATCAATAAAGATGGCCATTTGTGTCCGCGCATGAACTAGACGTCGCAGCACAACTTAACTTTCTGTTGCGCGGCGAAATGTCTGTTGTGATGCGTATGCCCTACAGCAGCAACGCCACGTATTTGGTGTCGCTTACTCTCGACGGCAAGTCAATCCAAGCAATTTACAAACCGATGCGTGGCGAGCGCCCTCTGTGGGATTTTGCACCCGGCCTTCACCGCCGCGAAGTTGCTGCATATCTACTTTCTGAGGCGATGGGTTTGGGTTGCGTGCCACCAACTATCTTGCGCGACGGCCCGAGCGGAGAAGGTTCGGTGCAGTTGCTGATTGAGTCTGACCCAGACGAGCATTATTTTACGATTTTTGAACAGCGTCAAGATTTGCATGATCAGTTTCGCGCGATGTGTGCATTCGATATTTTGGCCAACAACACCGACCGCAAATCGGGTCATGTTCTCGTCGACAAAGATTCGCACGTCTGGGGCATCGACCACGGCGTGTGTTTTTCTGAAGATTTCAAGTTGCGCACCGTCATCTGGGAGTTCGGCGGCGAAAAAATCGCCGAAGATCTAATGGCCAAAATCGAACCGCTGACACAAACCGTGCCGCTCGAAGTCGCCACTCTGCTCAGCGAGCAAGAAGTTGTCGCAATTACCGAGCGTGCGAAATGGCTATTTGATGGCGCGCAGTTTCCGATTGACCCCTCTGGCCGCCACTACCCCTGGCCCCTCGTCTAACCAGCTTTCATAGCTTTTTCGGCCACTACCTCATCGACGACATCCAGCACACGACGCGCATAACTTCGCTCGTCAACGAAGATGTTTTCTCCTGAATTATCGGGAGGGATTCGCTGCGGGTTTGTCAAAAAATCAACCAACAAACGCTCTAACTCTTGTTCGTCTTCAGCAATAAACACCCCACCAGTTGTTTTCAGCCCTTGCAAGTGTTCAAAACCGTTGAGCAAATACCACTGCGAACCAATCACTGCATCTTTTTTGAAGGCGGGCACGATGACTGGTACACCTCTCGCGCGAGAGTCAACAATTGCTGACGTGCACTCAGAGACAACGACTACTGCCGACTCAAGCAATGTGCAAAATCTTGCATACGCAGAGCTCACACCAGCAAAGTCAATTCGAGTCGCTCGATGTGAAACACCAGCCTGAATATCTGGATCGAGTTCAATCTCATTTTGCGATCGCAAGAAATTGTTCATAAAAGCCAGACTGCTCGCATCGGCTGTCGGATATGGCCGCCAAATTGATTTGATGGTGCTTGAACTCTGAACTTTTAGTTTCGATACGACTTTTCTCACAGACTGCAGCCAGGGTTCTGAAGTTGACGAATCAGCTGTGCTTCCAATTAAAACTAAATTACGAACTTCTGAACCAAGATCGCTTCCCTTTCCTTTTCCTATCTCTACACTTCCAACCGCAACGATTGAATCCAAACTCATGCGATGCAGTCGTGAGCAAACCGTGCCTACTTGTTTGTTGTAGACCAACATTCGACTTGGGGTCTTGATCAGTGGACTCTTCGAAGATGCGTTGTCCCACTTAACTGGCAACAGCAAACTCGGTACACCAAGTTTCGCCGCACCGTCAATTGCTGCCACGATAAAACCAGCTTGACGTTGCATCAAAATCAGCACTGCATCAGGATTCAGCTCACGAATCAATTGTGGCAGCCGACAATTTTTCAAAATTCGAGACACAGCAATTCTTGACCAAAGCCAGAAGCAAAACTTTGTTCCTCGCACAACCGAAGGAGTCTCTATAATCGTGCGGCGCACTACCTCGGCCCTATTTCGCCAAATCCGCACAAGACCTGAGCCATGTTTCCATTTAACCGGAATGCCAAGGCCAATCAGAAACTTGTTGCGAAACCTCGTGCGATATCCCATTGCAAGTTTTCGAAACCTAAAAGTCGACGCTTCGCCAATCTGTGAGCCTGTTTTTCGGGCTGAATCACCATATTCATAACCAATGACTTGAGTAAACAAACCTTGAATTAACGGTGACAGTTCGGTCCAGCGTTGAGAACTTATTTCGCTTTCAGGTATCGCCAACGATACAGATGACGATTCGGAAAGTTCTTTGAAGAAGCCGTGAATAACAAATTGGTTGAGATGCGAGAGATCACCGATAACAATCAATAAATTTTTTCTCAATGCCACCCCAATAACTTACGTCGTCGCCAAGTTGCGACGAATTAACAAATTTATGAGCGGGATTTGAGGGCTTCGATGAGTTTTGGCAACACCTTGTGCACGTCACCGACGATGCCGAGGTCTGCGATGCCAAAAATCGGCGCTTCTTTGTCTTTGTTGATCGCGATGATGTTCTTTGAACCCTTCATGCCGACCATGTGCTGGGTCGCGCCCGAAATGCCAGCTGCGATGTAAACACTTGGCTTCACGACTTTGCCGGTCTGACCAACTTGGTATGAGTAAGGCACCCAACCTGCGTCAACGATTGCGCGTGACGCACCAGGTGCACCCTTAAGAATTTTTGCGAGGTCTTCGATCAGCGAATAGTTGCCGGCCTCACCAAGACCACGACCACCCGAAACAACAACTGCCGCTTCGTCAAGTTTTGGTCCTGATGATTGCTCGGTGTGAACCGCAACAACTTTTGCGCCACCTTGTTTGCCAAGATCTGGCACCGCAACTGCGACAACCTCAGGTGAACTCGCGCCTGCAGGCTCGGCAGCAAAACTCTTCGGACGGAACGAGACCAAATGTGGACCTTCTCCGCTGAATGCAGTTGCCACCAAGATGTTGCCACCAAAAATTGGTGTCGTAGCAACAACACCATCAGCCGAATCGGCGATGTCGATGTTGTTTGTCAAAACTGTGCGATTAAGTTTCACCGAAAGACGCGCCATCGTGTCGCGACCTTCGTAGTTTTGCGGAAACATAATCACGTCTGGTGTGTCACCAGAGTCAATGAGAGATTTCATCGCCGCCGAAAGTGCTGCGCCTGGCAATTTGCCGGCCAAGTCACCAGTTGCATAAACCTTCGTTGCGCCATATTCACCAAGCGAGGCAGCAATTGCACTTGCATCGCCACCAACAAATGCAGTGACTTTGCTCGACAACGATCGCGCTTTAGTGAGTAGTTCGAGTGTGCCAGTTGTTGCGGCCCCACCAGAAGCTTGTGCGAAAACCCAAATGTTATTGATTGTCATATGTGTCTGCCTTTTGCTCTCAGATCAGTTTCAAGTTTTCGAGGAATGCGACAATTTTGCCGAATGCTTCACCATCGTCTTCGATGACTTGGCCGGCTTTACGTGCTTCGGCCTGTGTCACGCTGACAATTTTTTGTCCGGCGGCTGCCCAACCAGTCGGTGTAATAGCAAGGTCAC